>NZ_JBFREL010000002.1:0-597950 GCF_052114265.1 Paenibacillus sp. MCAF9 | reverse complement strand
GCCATAAAGCCAAGCTCGCCACTTTTGATCTCTTCGATAATGGTACGTTTCTCTGATGCGGAATATTTAATTTTAGAAATGAAAATGCTCCCCTCATAGCAACAGGTTTTTTATTATTTCACCTGTCTACTATTTGGGGAGCATATCATGTTGGCAGTCCTTTTTGTTATTTAAAAAGGAGGCATATCACAGGAGTTGTATGGGCTGCATACGTTATAGGAGTGAGAGACGAGAATCATGTATAAGTTTGGAGGGAAAGAGGATGCCGCGAATACCTAATTTTCCGCAAGCGTTGTTAGATGAGCACCGCGTATGGCATCATACGAATCATTTGGTTCCGGGAACGATACCGCCGCCGGGTTATGGCGATCGGTTTCTGCGATTTCATCGAGATTTTATTAATAGGGTATACAGCTGGCATGATTCGATGGGCTATGACCGCAGCTGGATTGCTGGCTGGAACCAAGTGCCTGAGGAGATCAGGCGTTCCTCCTGCTTTAATCCAGGCGCAGAGCAGCGAGTACAGAACAATCCGCGTTCATTCGCTACAGCCGATCAGCTGGGCAGCTTTATTGAGTACAATCTTCACGGGTGTTTTCATGAAATGGCGGCGAGGCTGTACAATCAGCCCGAGCTGAATGATTTTGACCTAGCGCCGCGCCATACTGAATTTTATAATATCCATGGCTTAATTGACCAGTGGTATAGCAATTGGGAGCGAACAATGGGCGTTCGCGATCCAGCTAGCAAAAGCAGGGCATCCCTTAAGTACAACCGTGCAGAGCCTGAAGTACGCTCGTATAATAAGAAAACTCGCGAGGAACGAATTGCTTCGCCGAAACAGAGCGCTGGACAATCGTCAGCTGCTCATTCTGATCGCCGAGCTCAACACCTGACGCAGAAACCGCAGATAAAGAGCCTTCAAACAATGCAATCAGCTCATCTAGATCAGCCTCATAAACGCCGGCCACTTCTTCAGGCTGCAGCAGAAGTTCTGTCAAAGGCAGCTCGCACACAAGGCCAAAAACGTCACTGACCTCACGGTCGATAAAGGGGATTCCATTTACTTCACCGCTAATATTTTCTCTGATTTGCCCAAGTGGTATGAGCTGTTCAAATGAGGCGGAAACCCCTAGTTCTTCCTCAAGCTCACGAATGGCCTCGCGAATCGTTTCGCCCGCACTCAAATGACCGGCCGCCGTGATATCATAGCAGCCCGGATTTGTATCCTTGCCTGCCTGACGCAGCTGAAACCGCACGAACCTGCGGTTTCCTTCACGGCGCGTCAGCCAGCAATGGAAGCTGCGGTGCCAATAACCTTTCGCATGCGTCTCTGCGCGTGTTGCTGTGCCCAGCGGCCGAAGCTGCTCGTCATAAATGTCAAAGAGCTCATCAGCCATGTGCAGCAGCCTCTAGCTGGGATGTACAGTGCTTGCAGCGAGTAGCCTTCACAGGGATTTTGGACAAGCAGTAAGGGCAATCCTTCTCGGTCACTTCAACAGGTGGAGCTTCCTTCTTCTCATTGCGGCGAAGCACATTGATTACTTTTACAAGCAGAAAGATACAGAATGCAACGATGATAAAGTCCAGCATAACGTTTATGAATTGGCCATAATTGATAGTAGGCAGCAAGGTTTCATCTATTTTGCCTCCATTGCTTGCGGTGACACTGGCGGCGTGTTCTTTGCTATAAAGAGGAATTTTTAAATCCTTAAAATCGACGCCTCCCAAAACCACACCGATCGGCGGCATAATCACATCGTTAACCAAAGAAGTTACGATTTTACCAAAAGCTCCTCCGATAATGACCCCGACCGCTAAATCGATGACATTGCCTCTCATTGCAAACTCTTTAAACTCTTTAATGATTTTCATTGCTTTTCCTCCTACACATTTTAAGAAGCAGTAATAATGTCTGACGCAAGCCTCGTGCTATTACGAAGCGAAATGATCAAATCTAGCAATCCTATTAGACTATTATCGCCTGTTTCTACTAAGGTCATTCTAACATAATAGCCGAAGATGAGCAGAAGAGAAACTGACTCTCGATTTCTTACAAAAAATTGAAATATTGCCGGGACAAAGAGAGGTTTTTAAAGGATTTTGTCGAATTTTACTATTTGAAAGCAAATTAATGGTTATTTAAGGAGTTCTATGAGCGGCCTCGATATAAACGGAAATGGATTCTATTTGATTTTATCACTCTTCATCATGTGTTTTGCCTCCTATACGATGCTGAAAATGATTGAAAAGCCTCTGCAAAATGAACATACACACGGCTTCAATTGGATTATTGGCGGCGCTGCCGTATTTGGACTAGGCCTATGGACGATGCATGTTGTTTTGTTGCTTGCATCCCACTATAGATTGGTTATGAATTGGAGCATGCTTCCTATAGTATTCGCATGTGTCATTATCATTTATGTCTCATTAGTTGTTATGCAAAAGAAAAATCTCTCATCGGTACGCTTCTTAGTTGGAGCTCTATTAATGGCTCTGGGAGCTACGATGCTTCATTACTTGTCGATGCTTTCTGAATCGGTCGTTATACTAAAAATGGATTGGCCGCTTTATTGGATCTCCTTTGGAGTCAACTTTATTGGCGCATATTTGGCTTTTTATTGGCTGGAAACAAAGGGGTCAGGGTATAAGATAAAAAGCTGCTTTTCACTCGGATTGTCTAATATAGTCGTTCATCAAGTTGGCATGCACGCGCTGCAGGTTGATTATAGCGATGTTTTATCTACAGATCTTCTAAACCAACATTTGCTGATTCTTGCATCTTTACTTGGTTTATCTACTTTATTTATCCTCAGCTTCAGTCTTACCACCTGGTTTGCATCCAACAAATATACTCAAATGAATGAGCGTTATAAACTTCTAGTGGAGAATTCCATAGATACGATAGCATTAATAAGCGATGGCAAATGGGAATTTATGAACCGTGCTGGCTTGTGTTTATTCGAAGTGCATTCAGCGGATAAAATAATCGGTTCGAATGTTTATAATTTATTGGCAGAGCCCTATCATAATGAACTGGAAGCATGGCTCACGGCAGGCCAAGCAGGAGATGATGGGCCCAATAAGCCAATCGAGCTGCAATGGATGTCCATGCAAGGGACGCTGCTTCATACAGAAATGGTACGGGTGAGCTCTACCTTCTCGGGTAAACAAATTGAACAAGTCATTATTCGGGATATTTCTGAGAGGAAGAAGAATGAGGAGCTGCTCATTAATTCTGAGAAGCTTTATGTCGCAGGTCAATTAGCGGCGGGCATTGCACATGAAATTCGAAATCCGCTTACCTCGTTAAAAGGGTTTATGCAGCTGCTTTCATCGGGCCGGGGCAATATCAACCATTTTTACGACATTATGAAAACAGAGCTCATCCGTATCGAGTCAATCGTCAGCGAACTACTTATGCTCTCCAAGCCTCAGGTTTATGAATTTGTGCATAAAGATTGCCGTCAATTAATGGCGGACACGGTTAATTTACTGGAGACACAAGCTATTTTGCACAATGTGATCCTTGAATTCCGTTCTGACTATCGTCCATTGTGGGTATACGGTGTTGAGAATCAATTAAAGCAAGCGTTTATTAACGTGCTTAAAAATGCGATAGAAGCGATGCATAATGGTGGCATTGTCATGATTAATATGTCGCTTGATCCTGATCGCGGAGTAATGATACGCATTAAAGATGAAGGATCAGGCATGCCTGCGGAGCAGCTGTCGAAGATCGGTCAACCCTTTTATACAACAAAGGATAAAGGGACCGGACTTGGATTAATGGTCACTTTCAAAATTATTAATAATCATCAGGGACAAATTACGGCCGAAAGCAAGCTAGGAGTCGGGACGACCTTCATCATCCAATTGCCGTATATGGAGCAGCCGAATTTGCCGATGGATCAGAAAAAGAGCGAGCTAGGCCAATCAGATGATTCAGACCATTAGAGACGGGTTCACACTATTCATAATCAACAATTTTTCACGCGCCGAAGGATGACTTTTTGAAATTGAAACTTAATTTTCAAGACATCGTAATACGGTTATGCAGTTCGGAATGAAGATAATTTGAGTGGAGGTCGGTTTGATGTTTAATCGTTTTTTGGCAAGCATCGGTATTGGCTCAGCAAAGATTGATACACTATTAGAAAAAGCACGTTATGCACCAGGTGAAGAGGTTCGAGGTATCGTCAAAATACAAGGCGGCAACGTAGAGCAGCGAATTGAAACGATACAGCTATCGGTCATGACAGAATATATACGTGAGAGCAATGACAGTAAAATAACGCAGCAGGGAGTGGTGGGACGATATCACGTGAGCGCTCCCTTCACACTGCAGGCAAATGAAAATCGCGAGGTGCCTTTCTCCTTTCAGCTGCCCCATCAAACACCGCTTACAATTGGCCGCGCCCCGGTATGGGTGAAGACGGAATTAGACGTTCGCGGAGGCGTTGATCCTGGTGATAATGACCGAATCGAAGTGGTTCCGACACACGCCATGAACACGGTGCTGGAGGCGCTGAATGTGCTCGGCTTCCGTTTGCGCAAGGCAGAATGCGATTACTCTTCCCGTCTTGGCGGCAAAATGCCATTTATTCAAGAGCTGGAATTTGTGCCGACCTCGCAGTTCCGAGGCCAGCTCGACGAGCTGGAAGTGATGTTCTATCCATCGGATCGCGAGCTTGAGCTGGTGCTCCAAATCGATCGGCGCGCACGCGGGTTATCATCCTTTTTTGCAGAGGCTATGGATATGGATGAGACATTTGTTCGGGCTCGCTTCACGAATGAGCAGCTCTCAGCAGGGCCGAACGCAATTGCGCAGCAGTTGTCTGGAATCATAGCGCGCTATATTTAATTTTTATAAATAAAACAAGCTCGGGAGCGCTCCTGCAGGGGCGTTTCGGAGCTTTTTTGCTGCTTGCAGCGCCGTTATAAATGAATAACGGATGCAAGTAGTGATCGAATCGGTTTTTTCGGTATAATAACTGGAGGAGGGGATTAATTTGGCAGAACCGCTTAAGGCTATGTACGATGGATTATTTTTGGAGAAATTTGCGGGTTTGCTGAAGTCAGCATGGAGTCCTTTTGACGCCGTTCTTTTCGCAGAGCGTGTAAGGGATGGTGACTGGGAGCAATTAGAGTTAAAGGCTCGAACTCGAAAAATAACAGAAGCGCTGGGTGCTACATTACCGCAGGCATATGATAAAGCGCTAGCTGTTTTATATCAAATAGATGAAAAATGCACAGGGCTGCCTTTTATCATATTTCCGGACTTCGTCGAGGTGTTTGGACTGGAGCCGCAAAACTGGGAGCTGTCTTTGGACGCGCTGGAGCGCTTTACGAAATATTCGACCTCAGAATTTGCAATAAGAGCATTCATTCTTGCCGATCCACAGCGTATGGCTAAGCAAATGCTTATATGGGCAGATCATCCGAATGAGCACGTAAGGCGGCTCGCGAGCGAAGGCATAAGACCACGCCTGCCGTGGGCGCAGGCGCTGCCGCTCTTTAAGCGAGACCCATCGCCGATTGTTCCGATTTTGGAGAAGCTCAAATGTGATGATTCACTTTATGTGCGCAAGAGCGTAGCTAACAACTTGAATGATATTGCGAAAGATCATCCCGAGCTTGTCATATCGCTTGCGCAGGCTTGGATCGGCAATGATGCGAAGACGGATTGGATCATTCGTCATGGCTGCCGTACGCTGATTAAGCAATCAAGCCCGCAGATCATGGAATTGTTTGGGTACGCGAAGCACGCATCTGCAGAAGAGGAGGAACACCCGCTTGTTGCTTTTGCTGCAATCGAGGCAGATCCAGAGACGGTTGCTATTGGCGGTGAGGTATCTTTACGCTATCGCGTACAGCTGCGTGAGGGTGAGCCGGCCAAGCTGCGTATCGAATATGGAATTGCATTCGTGAAGTCTGGAGGGAAAACTTCATTGAAACGTTTCCTGCTATCGGATCGCGAGTATGCCGGAGGAGCGTCAGCTTCAAGTGTTCGCACTCATCGTTTTGCTGATTTAACGACGCGCAAGCATTATAGCGGGCTTCATCTTGTAACGCTTTGGGTAAATGGAAGAGAGGTGGCTTCAGCCGAACTTCTGGTGACGGAGGCAGAATCAACATGACGATTGGTGCAAGAGTTTTAAAAACGGGGATGGCTGTTGCCTTAGCGATTTATTTGAGCAGCTTGTTCGGCTTCGCTTCCCCGCTTATTGCTGCCGTGGCAGCTATATTTACGATTCAGCCTTCTATTTACCGCTCATGGCAGCGTGTAGCGGATCAAGTGCAAACGAATCTGCTTGGTGCTGTAATGGCGATTGTAGCCGTTCGGTTATTCGGTCATACGCCGATTGCGGCAGGTCTTGTATGTATCCTAGTCATTCTCATTAGTATTCGCTTGAAGATGGAGAGCACGATTAGTCTGACGCTGGTTACGGTCGTTGCCATTATGGAAGCGAATGGACAAGGCTGGGACGTGGCAATAGGAAGATTTTTAATGGTGCTAACGGGGATTGGAGCATCATTTGCGGTTAACGTGCTCGTATTCCCTCCACGGCCAAGGAAGCAATTTACCGAACAGGTTCATCATGCCTATTCACAGCTTTCTCTGCTGCTTCGCACAGCCATTTCAAATGAGATGAAGGAGCAGGTTTTCCGCCAAGAGAAGAACAAGCTTCACGATACGCTGCACAAGCTGGAGGAACGCCACACCGTATTCGAAGAGGAGCGCAAAGTGCTTGCAAAGACGAAGACGAGCCATGCCCGTCAACTGCTTGTATCGAAACAAATGATTAAGTCTCTGCAAAAAGGGGCTGATCTGCTCGATGTGGTGGAGGAGCATTATTTTTCCTCCCAAAGTGCAAGTGAGTGGGCGCTGCGCTTCGATCGGCAAATTGAGGATTTATCGAAGTATCACGAGCACATCTTGTTGAAAGCTGAAGGGAAAATGAAGCCTAATGCGCTGATTGAGCCTGAGGAAGAACGAGAAGCACGATTTGTGAAGGAATTGACGGCGTACATTTTGGAAGATCCGGACGAGCATAAACGTCTCGTCTTTGTCGCTTCGGCATTGTTCGAATATGCCTACCATTTGCGGCGACTGGAGAAGCTGCTCGATCAAGTGACGCAGCGCGAGGAAAACGCGAAGCGCTGTGCTGAAGAGGCCGAGAATGGACCAAAGTCATCATGAACGGATTTAGCTCATTAGTTTAGCAAATAAAACAAAAACAGCAGGTTAGAACGCCGCTTAAGAGCGTTCTTGCCTGCTGTTTTTCTGCTTATATTACAGCATGCTCAATGTTTACTGATCATCGTCAGTTTTGTTGCTGCCTTCATGACGCCTTGGATGCTGCATATGAGCCTCTGGGTTATTGTCATCGTCATGCGGCACCAGCCTCGGATCAGTATGCCCCTCATGATGATTATTGAAGAAGAGCTCAACGAGCTGCCACTCGGTTGTTCCGAGCATTGGATCTGCTGGGAATACATCTCCGCGTTCGAGCTGCTCTTCACGTCCCCATTCGTTGCGGTAGGTGCCTTTTACTTCAACAGGCTCACCAGATAGGGGATTCATCTCATTATGGTTATTATCATTGCTCATATGGTGTCAACCAACCTTCCTGTCCTTATAATCCGTGCTTCGGCACAGCTGAACGATCGGCATCTGACTGCAGTTCRCTCGCTGACGACTTGCTGGCTAGATTGCGGTCTGCTCGGGATTGCGCCTTGCTTGCTGCCTTCTGTTGATCGGATGGCTGTTTGCCTGACATGTGGTTACCCTCCTCGAGAATCTCATCGTTTTTTTATTTTCTTTATCTTCAGAAGAAGATCCTCAACAGTGTGCCACAAAAGGATGAATTGTATGAGTACAAGGTGGAAGAACAGGAGCAATCTATAATAACTGGAGTCCGCATGAGGGGCAAACCGAATCACGTTCAGTGACAATCTCATCGCAAGCGGGACATGGTTCGGAAAATGGTGCTTTAGCAGCAGCGGCATCATGTATGAGCTCGCCTTTGCCTTCTTTTATGGAGGAGGATTGTTCGGGATTCGGACGGAGATGGGCAGGCGTTCCGAAGATCGTCTCTACCATCTCTTTCATGTCCTTAAATTTATCTGAGTCATCTGTAACAATTCGAATGAACATAAACATGCCAGCGAGCAAAGCAAATGCAATGACCAGCACGACCGTCGTTGCCAAAGCATCAAACCATGTGAGGAGAGGGAGAGGCGTATGTACAGGCAAGCTAGCCAAGATGGTCCATGAAAACATACTCCATCACCTCACCCATTCAGCTGATAGCGGGATTCAAGACGTTTGCCCCCGAACCACATGACCAGAACAGCAGTTATTGAGACGAATATACGCCAAGGCTCATTGACTAAATTGCCAATATCGAAGCTAATCAATGAAATGCAAAATATCATAACTGCCTTCCCAAGCAGTGTAGCGAGCATAAAAGTAGGAAATGGCACCTTGCTAAGTCCGGATACGACAGTTATGACGACTGAAGGTGTAAAAGGGAAGCAAGCCAGCAGGAATAGCGGCGTGAAGCCGCGGCGTTCAACCCAATTGAAGAACCGCTGCGACTTTGGAAATCTTCGCTCTAGTTTCCCTTTTACATTACGTCCGAGCTTTCGACTGATCCAAAATACGCAGAAGGCACCAGCGCTTACACCGATCCATGAAAAAAGAAATCCAAAGCCGAGGCCGTAAATGTTGGCATTAGCCGCAATGATAAGAATTAATGGGAGGAAAGGGAGAAACGATTCAAGCATGGGAAGCAAAATGCCGGGAAAAGGCCCCCATTGCGAATAGCTTTCCAATGTCCATTGGATTGAATCGAGATCCAAGTGTTTTAAGTATTCAAGCCAGTTGCGCCAATCATCCATAGATCTAACCCCGTTCTACTTGTTTGTAGCTTTTACATTTGTAGCGAATGCCGGAAATGGGAACCATAAATAAAATAAGCCGATCAATCCAAAGAGGATTGCGCTTGTCCAAAAAACGGATGCTTCTCCGTTCCAAGCAGCGATTAAGCCGCCAGCAGCTGGGCCGATCATAACGCCAATGCCTTCAAAGGTGGATAATACGCCCCAGCCAAGCCCCTCTTGATTAGGTGGAACATAGGCAGCCAGCAGCGCATTCCAAACAGGCAAAATAGCAGAATAGGATAATCCAAGAGCAGCCGCTATTAGTAAACAATACCAGAACGAAAGTCCTGATGCCAGCATATATAAACCAAATGCAAACGCTCCAAATCCAGTCACGAGAAACCATTTTTTATTAACCAGCTTATCGGCAAGTTTCCCCATGGGAATGAGTCCGCCTGCAGCAAAAAGCCCTCCCGCCGTTAAAAGAATGGAGTATTGCGTGCCTGAGATACCTAGCTCATGATTCGCGAAGCTTGGTAAAATGGGAACGAGCATGCTTGCGCCTGTCGTCTGCAAAATCATCCCCGGCAGCAGCATCTTCATATGGCCGAGTCGTTCCTTCAGAATGACGAGCTGCGTTCGAAATGGCATGCGGTTTGATGCAGCAGCCCTTTCTTTGCTCATGAAAAGCGTTAATACGCATGCAGCCACAGACATGCTGACAAGCAGCTTGTACGTAAAAGATACGCTGAAATCGAGCA
Organism: Paenibacillus sp. MCAF9; assembly: GCF_052114265.1. Taxonomy (NCBI): domain Bacteria; kingdom Bacillati; phylum Bacillota; class Bacilli; order Caryophanales; family Paenibacillaceae; genus Paenibacillus; species Paenibacillus sp. MCAF9. The sequence goes on along the minus strand of NZ_JBFREL010000002.1, from coordinate 588,300 downwards.
GAATATTACATACGATTGGACCGCTTCCTAGTCCCACCATCCAAATGGTGTAGAGCGTTCCCATTTGGGTTGCACGCTGCTGCTCGGTTACTTTCGTTAAGCATACGATCCAGATCGGTGACATTCCGATGCCATATAGCGCGGCTGCACCAATGAACATCCATGGCAGCTCGGAGAATTGCAGTAAATATATGCCGATCAGCGAAATAATTAAACCTGCTTGAACGACGATCCGCGTTGAGAAACGATCGAGCAAATAGCCAATAGCCATTTTGAGCAGCGTATCGGTTAAATAGTGAGCTGATATCGCAGCGCCAATTACATCAGGTGATAAACCTAAAGTCTTTGCCCCAAAAATAGGCAGCAAACTAACAAGAACAGCACCTCTTACAAACTCCACAATAAACAAAATAACGGAGATAAGTCGCATCTCCGCTCCAAACCAACTTTTCTGATTTGTAATCACGGGCAAGCCCCTTATCCATTATAAAGTGATTGCTTTCTCCATTATACGCAAGTTGGATAAAATATCCAAAACGATGCTGTCTGCTGCGGTTTGTGAGGCTTGAAGCTGTTTAGTGGTTTGTCTGCTATTAGTAAGACGTAATGGATCATGAACGAGTTTCAAAATTTGTTCCGTTAGCTCATTCACCTCATAGGCAACGACAGCAGCGCCTTTGGACTTAAGATACAATGCATTTTGTTTTTCTTGTCCAGGAACTGGCTTGTAAATGAATATGGGCAGCTCGGCAGCGATCGCTTCTGATAATGTAACGCCACCTGGCTTAGTGATGAGGCAATTAGAAATAGCCATAAGCTCGTGAATAGACTCAATAAACCCGTACACCTGCAGGCGAGAAGCTCCTTCATGTGCTTGAAATTGTTGCTCAATAATATTTTTCATAAACAGATTATGTCCACATACGAGCGCAACCTGAACCTCAGCGTTTTGCAGCAAGCTGCTGCAAATTTGCGATACATCAGGCAAAACGCCCTGAGCTCCCGCCATGATAAGGACGATAGGTTGATTAGGATTTAGTTTATATCTCTCATAGAGCTCGCTTGTGGCGGCTGTTGCACGGAAGCCGCGTTTGAGTGGAATGCCGCTCACTTGAATTGCCTTCTCCGGTATTCCCAGCGATGAAAGCTCTAATCGGAGGTCCTCTGTAGCGACATAATAGCGGTCGACGCTTGGATGAACCCAGCGCCTGTGAAGATCAAAATCGGTAATGACAGCATAGGAGGGGGGATAGCTTTTACGTTTCTTAAGCTTTGGCAGAGCAAAGCTAGGGAAAGTATGCACGACGATATCGGGCTGCTCAGCTGCAAGAATGCGCCTAATTTTTTCTGTACCAAAGGAGTGAAGCAGTCCGCCAAATAATGAATCATGCTTCATTAGCCTTGTGAAATCATACACCCAGCCATATAGCGAGGGCATATGCGTATAGCTCTTTAAGTAAAAGCGCTTAGCAAACTCATTTATCCAAGGGTGAGATTCTGCCATGAGATCGACCATTACCGTACGATAATTGCCATGCTCCTCCCAAGCGCCCTTAATCGCGCGAGCAACCTGAAGATGGCCTTCTCCATATGAAGCGTACAAAATTAACAATTTCGGCTGCGGTTTTTCCTCGAAACGTATCATAGACACACCTCCTGCCGTTAGTGTAACGAACATTTGTTATGCGATTGTGAACGCCGTTTGGTTACTTTGTGTATTTTTAGTATAATGAATACGCAATCCATCCTATTTCAAAATTGAAGGAGCGATGATTAGAGTGCAATACACGAAACTAGGAAGATCTGGACTTCGAGTAAGCCGTTTATGTTTGGGCACAATGAATTTTGGCGTGGACACAGACGAGAAGGAATCATTTCGTATATTAGACGCAGCTCTAGATGCAGGCATTAATTTTATCGATACCGCTAACATTTATGGTTGGGGCGAGAACGCCGGCCGTACAGAAGAAATTATCGGAAAATGGTTCAAGCAGGGCGACGGACGCCGTGAACGTACGGTACTGGCTACAAAAGTATACGGCGACATGCATGATAATCATGACGGTCCGAACCGTGAAGCGGGACTATCCGCATATAAAATTCGCAGACATTTGGAAGGCTCGCTTAAGCGTCTTCAAACGGATCATATCGAACTGTACCAAATGCATCATGTGGATCGCAGTGCAAATTGGAATGAGCTTTGGGGAGCATTCGAAACAGCCGTATACCAAGGCAAGGTTGGCTACATAGGCTCAAGTAATTTTGCCGGCTGGGATATTGCAGTTGCGCAAGGCGAAGCGAAGGCAAGAGGATCGATCGGTCTTGTATCTGAGCAGCACAAATACAATTTGTTATGCCGTTTGCCGGAACTGGAAGTATTGCCAGCTTCGAAGGAATTAGGACTTGGCGTTATTCCGTGGAGTCCGCTTGACGGCGGCTTGCTTGCAGGCAATCAACGTCGTAAAGACGGTGGCCGCCGCAGCGGAGATTCGAAACGATTGGAGCAGCATCGTGATCAATTAGATGCCTATGCTGCATTTTGTGACGAGCTTGGCGAGCCTGAAGATTTGGTTTCACTCGCATGGCTGCTTGCGAACCCGGCAGTAACGGCTCCGATTATCGGTGTCCGCACGCTGGATCAATTCGAGCGCTCGCTTCGCGCAGTTGAAATCTCTTTAGATGAATCTGCACTGAAACGTATTGATGAAATATTCCCTGGCCCTGGCGGAGATGCACCGCGCGCCTACGCCTGGTAATGACAAACGCCCCGTATCCAATCATGGATACGGGGCGTATCTTATTCTCAACATGCCGATCAAATCAATAAGTTAAATAAAACAGGGTCCTTGTTCAGCTCAAGAAATTGGAAGCCCTTCTTGCTCATGCGAGCAACGAGCGGATCGTAATCCTCACGGTGCGTAAGCTCGATGCCGACGAGTGCCGGACCGTTGTCTTTGTTTGATTTTTTGGTGTACTCGAATCGTGTAATATCATCATTAGGACCAAGCACGCTGTCGAGAAATTCACGAAGCGCTCCTGCACGCTGCGGGAAGCTGACCATAAAGTAATGCTTGTAGCCCTCATAGATGAGAGAACGTTCTTTGATTTCCTGCATCCGATCAACATCATTATTGCCGCCGCTGACGACACAGACGACCGTCTTGCCTTGAATTTGATCGCGATAAGCTTCTAGCGCAGCAATGGGCAGTGCGCCTGCCGGCTCGGCTACGATGGCATTCTCATTATACAAATCGAGCATCGTCGTACACACTTTTCCTTCAGGCACGGAAATAACATCGTCAAGCAGGTCTCTGCATAGCTCAAATGATAAATCACCGATACGTTTTACAGCTGCGCCATCGACGAATTTCTCAATTTGATCAAGGGTAACGACTTCACCTGCATCAAGCGATGCTCTTAGTGATTGCGCGCCTTCCGGCTCCACGCCAATTACCTTTGTTGTCGGTGAGACGATTTTTACATAAGATGAGACGCCGGCTGCAAGCCCGCCACCGCCGACAGTCACGAATACGAAGTCAGGTACGGTATCCGCAGCTTCCATTAATTCTTGTCCTACCGTTCCGTTTCCTGCGATGATTTTGGGATCGTCAAAGGGATGTACGAAGGCAAGGCCATTGCGGTTGCTCTCTGCGACTGCTTCGGCATAAGCATCGTCAAAGGTGTCTCCTGTAAGGATGACCTCAACTTGCGAGCCGCCAAAAAAGTTAACCTGCGTCACCTTCTGGCGAGGAGTTGTGCTGGGCATGTATATCTTGCCGGGGATGCCAAGTGTTTGGCACGAGTAGGCCACGCCTTGCGCATGGTTGCCGGCGCTGGCGCAAACAACGCCTTTAGCGAGCGTTTCTGGTGACAGAGAACGCATCATATGGTAAGCTCCGCGTATTTTGAACGAACGAACGATTTGCAGGTCCTCTCGTTTTAAAAGAACATTACAGCCAAACCGCTCGGACAGCACACGGTTATGTTGAAGTGGTGTTCGTGTAATGATATCCTTTAAGTGCATTTGAGCTTGAACGATTTCTTCAAGCCCAATACGATGCAGCGGTATAGGATTTGTGTTCATAGGTGACCATCCTCTCGGCATTTTTTTGATCAACAGTAAAAATGATTGGATTCATTATAGCACTATCATTATGAGTTGGCGTAATAGAAATCGTTTATCTGTATAGCAAGGAGAGGATTCACATGGGAAAAACCTTAAAAAGACTTCTAATGAGCTTCATTGTTATTCTTTTGCTGCTTGGCGGCGCACTATGGTGGTTCCTGTCTTACATTGCACCGGACGAGCCGCTGGACATGAGCTACGCCCCGATTGATGTGAAAGAGAAAGCGCTGGATATGGTCAGAAAAATGAAGCTGGAGCTCGTCCTGACGGAATCCGATATCAACCATTTGATCAAAATGAATATGAAAGACGAGCTTGCCATCAGCAGACCAGAATCCGCTGATCAAGAATTTGCGAAGGCTATTCATCTGGAGGGGGCAAACTTTGACCTCGAAGAGAACAAGCTGATTGCACAAATGAATATTACCTATAAGAACAAAATTCCTGCGAGATTGGATGCGGTATATTCACTGGACTGGGAGTCTCCAAACATTATTCTTAAACCCCAATCGCTTTCTGTCAAAGCTATTCAGCTGCCGCTAAGTATGCTAGAAACGATCGTCATTCCGCTAGATTTGCCAGCGCAGGATGTTGTAACGGTGAGAGATGTACAGTTCGAGAATAATCAGATAAAAATTCGTTTCAAGCTCCAAATTCAATTAAAGCTGTAATGAACGATGAATCTTGGAAAAGAAAACGACAGATTAAGGACGAATCCTTAATCTGTCGTTTTTCATAATTTCGTTTTTTAAGAGATGCCTAATCCAGCGCTAGCATAGCCAGCTACAAGATTGACAAGTGATACACCAGTAGCTGTAGCAGAGAAGACAAGAAGAAGGCGTGTTCCAGCAGTAACAGGAATAGATAAACCTGTAGTAATGCCGCTGCTAATCGTGCCTAGAGCCAGAATGCCGGTAAGTGGAGGAGCTAATGTTACAACAGCGCCTGGAACTGCGGTAAACGAATTGTCTGGCGTCGTTGACTGATAAAGCTGAGCAGTAATAGTAACTGTTGAGCCAACAAGCGAAAGCGCTAAAGTTGTACTGAAGTAAGCGGCAAGAGAGGTGATCGTACCATCGCGAGGCACAGAGAAAGCAAAGTTAAGAAGTGTTCCTGCAGCGCCTGTGAGATCGATTACACCACCAAGAATGCTAACGCCTACAGCGGAGGAGCCAAAACCTACCAGACTCGAAGTACCTATTAAACCGCCTACTATTGTCGTTAATTCGGTAGGAATGCCTGAAGCGAAAGGAATAATAGCGCCTGCACCATCAATACCAGTAGCACCAGTAGCTCCAGTACCTCCAGTAGCCCCAGTAGCCCCAGTAGCGCCGGTAACGCCAGCAGTACCAGTAGCCCCAGTAGCACCGGTAACACCAGCAGTACCGGTAGCGCCAGTAGCTCCGGTAACGCCAGCAGTACCGGTAGCGCCAGTAACACCTGGGTCTCCCGTAGCCCCAGTAGCACCGGTAACACCAGTAGCGCCAGTCGCTCCTGCAACACCTGGATCTCCAGTAGCACCAGTCGCTCCAGTAACGCCAGCCCCCGTTGCCCCTGTAGCACCAGTCGCACCAGCAACCCCTGGATCTCCAGTAGCCCCAGTTGCGCCAGTCGCTCCTACTCCGGGTCCTGTAGGACCTGCTGGACCAGTAGCACCGGTTACGCCGTTAATACCATTTGCACCAGTAGCGCCAGTCGCTCCCGTAACTCCAACTCCAGTAGCGCCGGTAGAACCCGCTGCCCCTGCAGATCCTGTTGCACCTGTAGGACCAGCTATTCCTTGAGGCCCTTGAGGTCCTTGCGGTCCTTGCGGTCCTCTTCTGCCTTTGTGGCCCTCTTCTCCTCGCTCAGCTACGACTTTAACTCTTTGAGATATAATTTTTTTCTTTACAACAATTATTTTATCATCGTGTTTCTTCCTTCTTGGACTGCAGCCTGCAGTAGGTTTTCTGACACAACGCTTTCTATAATAATAATGACTCAGCGAAAACACCTCCTTGTTAGATGCCTTATTATACGGCTGTACTCTATCTATTGATTGGGTATCTATCTGCTATGGTCATAGACCTTCAACTATATTTGCGGAAATGTATGTTTGTATGGGATGGATGATCAACTACTAAATGATAGAGAAGTAGAAGAGCATGAATGAAGAATAAATGAAGAACAGGATTGACATTATTAGTGAGAATGTTTATCATGTATACGAAAGTGATAATCATTATCACTTGGTAATATTGTTCTTTTACTACTGCCATGAAAGAGTTTGCATAGACATCCCCAATAACACCTTATAAGAAACGAAACATATTGCATTAACAGTGAATCTATAACGATATAACGATTATTTTTATAGGAGTGAGAGACATGCAGACTGAAACGAGCAAGCCTTGGAATTGGCTGCTCTTTCCCTTCTCGTCCGTTAAAGCAGGAGCTGATAGCTTGTTCGCGGCTTCAGTCGGTCACGGGATATACCAAATCGATGCTGAAGGAGAATGGAAGAAGCTTGATCAAGGCATGGAAGACCAGACTAATGTAAATCGGCTGCAGTTGCAGCATGATTTGCTGCATGCCTGCTCAAGCAGCGGCTTATATGAATGGAACGGAGAAGCATGGGTCAATGATGGCATATTGATTCCTAGTTATCAGTATCGCAAGATCGGTGGAAGCAGCTACGTTGCAACGGAATATGGGCTTTGGTCCAAAGCCAGCTCCAAATGGGAGCAAATAGCATGCAAAGATAAACGTGTATATGATTTTATGAATTTGCCTCAATATTTGATCATTTCGCATGAGAGCGGCATTTCTTTATATGATCGTTTTATGGATGATTGGGCTCATTTTGAGCTGGGTGCAAGTGTAACAAGCTTAGCAGTGTTCAGAGGCCATTTAATTGGAACAAGCGATCAAGGCGAGCTGTTCATTGGCGATAAAAAAGGGCAGTTTGACCGGATAAGATTCGGCAAGCGATTTATTTTTTCAGTGCAGGCGAAGGGCAATGAGGTTTATGTATGTACGGATCGCGGATTATTCCAGCTTACTTATCTGTGTAATCAAGTAACTCTACTATCCGTTAAACTTGGTTATCCTGTAACAGATATTGATATGCAAGATGGAAATCTGTATCTCGCTACGCTTTTCCAAGGCATTCAAACGATAAATGTCTAACGACAAAAAATAGAAAGCGGAGGAAAAAAGATGCCCAAAATACTTGTGGTGTATGCTAGCATGACCGGAAATACAGAAGAAATGGCCGAGGCGATAGTAGAAGGCGCTAAGGAAGCGGGTGCGGAGGTTGTTTCTAAAGAGGCCTTCGATGCCACCGCGGATGAGCTGAATCATTATGACGCCATTATTATAGGCGCGTACACATGGGGAGACGGTGAGCTGCCGGATGAATTTCTCGATTTCTTCGAAGAAATGGATGGACTTGATCTTAGCGGCAAGAAAGCAGCCGTATTTGGCTCAGGTGATACTTCATACCCAATCTATTGCGGCGCTGTAGATACCATTGAAGCGAAGCTGAAGGAGCTCGGCGCAGAAATTGCGGGCGAGTGCATTAAATTTGAATATAACGCGTCTGAAGAAGAGAAAGAGCAAGGAAGAAGATTAGGACGCCAAATTGCGGGTCTTGTAGCGGTAGCCGGATAGTGGAACGAGAAAGGCGGACTTTGTAATGGAGCAGTTGCCAGCGATTTTGAGAGTTGAAGACTATAAGCTAGAAGAGCTGCTGCGTTGCCCCGAACGGTTCGCTCGAAGAAAGTCCGGTCGCAAGCAGGAAAGTGACGTGAATTGGCGGCAGCTTGTTCAATATGCAGCCAGCCATACGGTAAACGACTTTTATCATCAGTCCAAAGAGACACGCGGAGTAGAAACGATACATACTTCCGTTGAGAATTGGTGGACAAATCGCAATTATAAGTTCTATTCCGATGAGCATTACTTGCGAATGAAGCAAAACATTAAGGAGCAATTGGCAGCCTTCTTGCTTGGCGGGGGAGCACCGAGTATGCCGATTATATTTTATGAGCAAATGACGACTTATGTAGAGGAGCTCGATTTGGAGATTTCACAAATCTTTCATTTGGTTTCTGCCGAGCAAGAGGCTTCGCTTGATCATTATATTGTTCAAAAGCTAGCAGTAGACACAGATGAAGATGCTCTTAATCTTTATTTTCATATGACATCGGTGTTTTGTATGAGCGCATTCGCGAAGCTCCCTGACCGAATCGAGGTGTTCTCCCTTTTAAGCGGGAAGCAGGTCGTGTTCGTGCCTGACGAGCAATCGCTTGAGCTTTCTTATGATTATATGTTTTTGGTCAAAAGCTTGCTGCCGGATGTAGATTTCTTTAAGGTTAATCCGGGTTCAGATGTACAGCTAGTTATGTGAAATTGCTGCTGAAAATAATACAAAATTTGCAAATCCCCCAAGTCATTTCCGGAAGCGAAATGATGGGGGATTTCTTTTGTTGTAGACAAATGAAATGGTTTTCAAGTAACATGAGCAGTAGTCATTTTTTGCACATTTACACATGATTATTAATTGTGAAGTTTATTTTACTGTAAAAAAGTAAGCGTATGCTTTTTGAGGCAAGTTTTGCTAGGTAAATTGAGCATAAGCTAGGATGGCAGGCTTTGCTATGCAAAAACTAGATTAATGTTTATGGAGAGAGTTTTGCTGAGCAAAACAAAGGTTATGAGTATGAAGAAGATTTTGCTATGCAAAACCAAGCTCATGCTTACGAAGAAAGTTATGCTGCGCAAAACTAAGCTAGTGCTTACGAAGTAAGTTTTGCTATGCAAAACAAAGCTAATGCTTACGAAGTGAGTTTTGCTATGCAAAACTCTAGAAGGAGAGAGATTAGGTTGTCAGAGGAGCTATTACTAACTTTTCGTTCACCACCATTGCCATTTTTCATAGAATCCAACCGTTTGGTTTATCGTGCGGGCGAGGAGCATCCGAATCGGACGAACCTCGGCGTATTTGATTTGTTGTATGTAAACAAGGGAGCGCTGCATGTAGCAGAGGATAATCGCAGATGGACGCTCGGGCCTGGGGATGTGCTTATTTTAAGGCCGGACCGCTGGCATTATTCTACACGTCCATGCGAGGAAGAGACTGTGTTTGATTGGATTCATTTTCAAACAGTAGGCGCTTGGGAGGAGACGGTAGGCAATCAAAGCGGATCGCTTAGAGGGGACTACTACACTTATGCCATACGTCTGCCTAAACAAATGAAGCTTACCTACACAGATGAAGCGAGTCTTATTTTCTCGCAATTGCATGAGGCTTCCAAAGGCTCGTCACATGGCGCGTTCTGGGATCGGCAGCAGCGGTTTCTGCATTTGCTTCAAATGCTGGACGAAGGCTGGCGCTCGGATGCGGCTAAAGCTGCCGTATCGGTAGCAGAGCGTGCGGCTGCCTACTTAAAGCTGAATTATCGTACACCAATCAGCAACACGATGCTGAGCGATGTGCTGGAGTTACATACGAATTATATTACTCGCTGCATGAGTGAGGTTTTTGATTGTACGCCGCAGCAATATTTGCTTTATTATAGACTCGATCAAGCAAAGCTGCTGCTTATTAAGACAGATTGGACCATTGCAAAAGTAGCAGAGGAAACAGGCTTCCGGCAGACGCCGCATTTCTCAAGGCTGTTTGCATCCCATACGGGAATGCCTCCTCTTAAATTCCGAAAACGATTTACGATGTAGACGGGCGGACTTTGAAGAGTAGAGGAACTATTTTTGGCAAACTGCTGTTTAGGTCTTTCTAATATTCTGACTAGAAACGTTGCATAAATATCGCGACTTTAACAAAAACTGGATTCAACAACGTGAAAAGGGTGGTCGCGATGATTGAACGGTTTTCGTTAACAGCAGATATTGGCGATATAGTGGATATGTTTCAGGTAGGAAAAGTAATTCGGGGGCATACAAACCGATTTAATGCAGCTCCGACTCAGATGGTTTCGATTGTCATGAATGATCGATTTGATCAGCGGACGATGGAGGAATCGAGATGGGGGCTGTTTCCTTTTTGGGCAAAAGACGCGGTTAATGCAGATCATATGACTTTGTCCGAGAAGCCTTTCTTAGAAAGAATGCTTCGCAGACAAAGATGTGTGCTGCCATGCAGCGGCTTTTTTGGTCAGAAACAATTCGGCAAAGAGCGTGATCCGAGGGCGATGCATATCGTTGTTCCAAGCCAGCAGCTTTTTGGCATAGCGGGCATATACGACTGCTGGAAAAACGTGAGCGGCAAGGAAGTGCGCGCCTTCACTATGATAACCGCAGCTTCGACAGGAGCGATGTCGGTGTGGCAGCCTCGAGTTCCGGTTATTTTGGACGAAGAGGGTATGGAAGATTGGCTCAATCCGCGTATTACGGAATTCAGCGGATTGCGGAAACATTTAGAGGCAATGGACACTTATCTCATGCGCGCCTACCCGGTAACGAATGCGGTGCGTGATGATTTGTACGAATCGCCGGATTGCATCCGTGAAATTCGTCCTGATTTTGCTTAAGTAAAATGAAGTGTAGTTAACCAAAAAGGCGTCCTATCTCTGATTCGGCTCTGTATGTGGCCGAAACAGGGTAGACGCCTTTTTTGGTTTTTTAGTGGGCAGGGTTAGGTGCTTGAATCAGAAACTTAATGATTTAGTTGGTTGTAGATGGAATCAACTTTGGTGAAAAAATTTCAAGAACGATTCGGGAGTGAGGCAATTAGATGAGAACTAGGACATTTAAGCGCGATTCGGGTGAGAGGCAGTTAGATGAAGACTAGAACAATTAAGCGCGAGAGCGTTGGAGCTCTGTTGTTAATAGCGGAACGACCTCGAATAAATCGCCTACGATGCCATAATCAGCAACGCTGAAAATAGGGGCATCGGGGTCTTTATTGATAGCGACGATGACGCGAGATTGGCTCATGCCCGCCAGATGTTGAATAGCGCCGCTGATTCCGCAGGCAATATAGAGCTGAGGTGTAACAACTTTGCCGGTTTGCCCGATTTGGAGGGCATAATCACAGTAGCCGGCATCGCATGCTCCGCGTGAGGCGCCGACCGCGCCGCCGAGTGCTGCTGCCATCGCTTGCAGCGGCTCAAAGCCTGCTGCGCTGCGAACGCCTCGGCCGCCGGACACGACGACGTCGGCTTCGGCAAGATCAAGCTGCCCGCCGGCGCGTCGCACAAGGCTGCGCACAGTGGTATAAAGCGGCGGCACCGTGAACGGCAGCTCCGCTGCGGTGCCCTTTATTTCTGCGGCGTCCAGCGGTTCCGCCGCCGGCAGGTTGTTCGGGCGCACCGTGATGACCCACGTCGCGCCCGAAACAAAGCTGCGCCGCTCGAACGCCTTGCCGGCGTAGAGCGGGCGGGTAAATAAGACGTCATTGCCATCGTCAGATGTTTCGATGGCAATGACGTCAGCAATGTGGCCGGCGCCATGGGCAGCGGCCACTCGGGGCGCGAGCTCGCGCCCCAAAGCGGTGTGGCCGAGCAATAGCGCGTCCGGCTGCACCGCAGTTATGGCTGCGCCGAGGGCGGCGATGTACGCCTCGGGCGCAAAGGCGCGAAGGGCCGGATCGTCGGCGATATGCACGACGTCCGCGCCCCGCGCGATCAGTGCGGCGGCTTCATCCGCCGCACCGCCGAAGCAGGCAAGGACGGCGTGGACATGGCCGTCCTTGCCTGCGAGCCGCCGTGCTGCGCCGAGTGCCTCAAGCGCCACTCGGCGCAGCGCGCCATTCCGGCTTTCTGCAAATACGAGTATGGTTTTGGACATAGGATACAGCTCCTCTTCCACAGCTTTTACGAATAAGCGTAGCTCTTTATGCATTCAACTCTATAATCAGTGCTTGACCTGTTTAGGTATCGTCTTAATGGACATTACAGCAGTTATTTGTGGGTTTTAGGGCGAAGTTACTTTTCTAACGGACATGAGATCCGTTATTTCTGTATTTAAGGGCTAAATTACAATTTAACGGACATGAGATCCGTTATTTGCCCTAAATGGCACCCAAACGTTCGATATTTTATGAAATAAGGGAACCTATGTCCGTTAGATTGAGAAATAGAAGGTTTTGCAGCAAATAAGGTATCTGATGTCCGTTAATTGGGAAGGTTTAATTAATTACCAAAGTCCAATGTTGGTCAAACACTGCTTTTGATTTGAGCCACTCTATCAACAAGAGAACTAACTAAATTGTCTAGTAACCAGTAACTATTCAGTTCTCGTCAAATGTCTCTGCATCATTCCTGCTCTAATACCAACATGCCTCAGCACAAATCCACTACCTGCCCAATACCATCATGCCTCAGTACAAATCCACTACCTGCCTAATACCAACATGCCTCAACACAAATTTACTACCTGCCCAATACCAACATGCCTCAGCACAAATCCACTACCAGCTCCACTACCTAAATCCCCCAGCCCAACTCCACTTTCCCTGAACAGTCCAACTACACTAAATAAGTCATGTTCCTATAGAAGCTTTCCTTGTTCCTGCAGGGGCGAGTCATGTGCTGCTGCTTGCTAGGCCGACTCGCCGGGAAGCCATTTGCCCGCAGTGCACGGAGGTGGAGGGGGGGGGCTGCGTGTGCGCAGTGTTTGGCGAAACTCGCTTTCTAGTGAAAACTCGCCACTGGCGCTCAACTTCAAATCCAACATCCCCAGCCAAACTCGACTACCCCTGAACAGTCCCAACTATAATAAAAAGTTGCGTTCCTATAGAAGCTTCCCTTCCTCCCGCAGTGGCGAGACAATTGCTGCTGCTTGCTCTGCTTGCTCTGCTTGCTCTGCTTGCTCTGCTTGCTCTGCTTGCTCTGCTTGCTCTGCTTGCTCTGCTTGCTCTGCTTGCTCTGCTTGCTCTGCTTGCTCTGCTTGCTCTGCTTGCTCTGCTTGCTCGACCGGCTCGCCGGGAAGTAATTTGCCCGCAGCGCAAAGAGGCGGCGGGAGCATCTACGTGCGCACGGTTCGCGGCGCAACGCTTTCAAGTGAAAGCTCGCCACTGGCGATCATCTCAGCTCCACTACCTAAACCCCAGCCCAACTCCACTACCTCTAAACCGCGCCCAACTATAAAATAGTCACGAACTCAAAGAAGCTTCGCTTCCTCCCGCAGCAGAGACACAAGAGCTGCGGCTTGCTCGGCCGGGTCGCCGGGGAGCCGTTTGCCCGCTGCGCGTGGAGGCGGCGGGAGCAGCTGCGTACGCGTCGTGCGAGGCGCTACACTTTCAAGTGAAAGCTCGCCACTGGCGATCAGCTCAGCAGCGGTTATTGTGCGAAGCGGCTTGCGCTTCGCTTTCATAATGCCTGGCAGCGACGGATAACGCGGCTCGTTTAGTCCTTGCTGAGCGGTAATGAGCGCAGGGAGTGGTATCGATACTGTTTCGGTATCTCCTTCTACATCGCGCTCAACTAATGCGTAACGCTCAGCGCTCCGAGCAGTAGGTGAGCTGAGAAGCCCATCGGCAGGCAGGGAGCCAAGCTCCTCCGCAGACAAGATGGTGACCTTCACTGCTGAAGCTGCATGAGGCAAGTGCAGCAGCTCGGCAATTTGCAGAGCTACGCTTCCAGCGCCGCTGTCTACTGCAAACAAGCCGGCTAGCAGCAAATTAGGAGCGAGCGGCCTAATTACGGCAGCAAGAGCAGCAGCAACGGCTGAGCTGTCATCGGACAAATCTGCGCTATCAAGCCGAATAGCTTCATCTGCTCCGATAGCCAAAGCGGTTCGGAGCGCCTCTTGCGAGCGCTCGGCACCGCAGGTGATCACGATCACTTCGCCGCCGAGCTGCTCCCGCTGGCGAATGGCTTCCTCGAGTGCGTATTCATCGTAGGGATTGATTACAAATTTGGCGTCTCTTTCGTCAACGCCAGCGGGTGTTACAATGATTTTTTCCTCGGTATCGAACGTTTGCTTGAGAAGCACAACTATTTTCAGCATAGAAGCTCCCTCACTTGTACCGCTAATTTGTTGACACTGTCCATCAGTGCTAGGATATGCTGTCTTGGAATTGAATAGACCGCTCTGCAATTGCCTGCTGTGCGGCATGTTCAAGGCCGAAAGCTCATATACATGGAGCACCGCGGCTATTTTTGTAAGCGCTTCAATACTTGTCCGACTACTGCGCGCGTAGGTGCTCGGTTTTATAGCCGGCATATAAGGGAGGCGGGGCGTATGCCATCTTTTTTGGCACTTAGGAATGTCGATCAATGGTTGATAGGGGGAAGATGGGCATTATTCGCGGTGGTTGTGCTGTTTGCTATTACCATGTTCGCGATGGTTGTACAGCGGCGCATCCTGTATATGAGGCTTGGGGTGCCGGCGGTTTTTTCGCGGTATCGACGCAAGTCAGGCAGTAAATCCGGCTTTGCCTCACAAGTGCTAGGCCATCGTAAGCTGCTGAACGATGTGAGAAGCGGCGTGATGCATTTGGTTTATTTTTATGGCTTTATTGTGCTTCAGTTTGGTGCGGCGGACTTGGTTTGGAAAGGGCTGAACCAAGGTGTACCGCTGCCGCTGCCCTATTATAATTGGTTTTCGCTGACGCAGGAGATGACCGTTACGCTCGTTTTTGCAGCTGTGCTGTACGGTGCTTTCCGGCGTTATGGGGAACGGCTCCCGCGGCTTAAGCGGGGGTGGAAACCTTCACTCGTTATGTGGTTTATTGGCTCGTTGATGCTGACTGTTTTATTCTCATTAGCATTCGAGAGATTGGCTTCGGCGCCTGGGTCCACTGCGGCCATCGTTGAGGCGAAGTTCGCACCAGTGAGCGCTCCTTTGGCTACTATGCTTGAGAGTGCAGGTTTACAGCCGCAGAGCACAGCAGCCCATGCAGGCTTTGAATTGTTTTGGTGGCTGCATCTTCTGGTTCTGCTTAGCTTCCTTGTGTACGTGCCGCAATCAAAGCATTTTCATTTATTGACAGCGCCTGTGAATCTTTGGTTCAGACGCAGTACGCCTCCTGGCCGACTTGTGCCGCTTAACCTAGAGGACGAGGAAGCGGAGTCCTTTGGCGCAGGGAAGGTGGAGCATTTCTCGCAAAAACAGATGCTAGATTTGTATGCATGCGTGGAATGCGGTCGCTGTACGAATGTTTGTCCGGCATCGAGCACAGGCAAGCTGCTCTCGCCGATGCATCTTATTGTGAAGCTGAGGGACCATTTGACCGAAAAAGGCGCTGCCATAACGTCCAAGTCACCATGGCTTCCAGCCAGCCTGCTGCATTCGAAATTTCGTGAGCCTCATGCCCATGTGATGGGAGCGGTGCTTCCTGCTTGGGAAGCTGAATCCGAATGGGGCACAAACATAGCGCCAACCATGGCTGCGCAGGCTGGGGCATGGAATATAAAAGAGAGTGCTAAACCAGAGGAGGTCGAGCTGATCGGCGAGGTGCTGACCGAAGAGGAGCTGTGGGCATGTACGACCTGCCGGAATTGCGAGGAGCAATGCCCGGTAGGCAATGAGCATGTCGACAAAATTATCGATATGCGCCGTTACTTGGTGCTGATGGAAGGGAGGCTGCCGTCTGACGGGCAGCGCGCGCTGCAGAACATCGAGCGGCAAAGCAATCCTTGGGGCTTGCCGCGTGCCGAGCGGGCGGCTTGGATTAACGATTGCGAGAGCAGAACCGGCATTCAAGTGCCGACGATGCAGGAGCTGAAGAAGCAGGGCAAAAAAGCAGATGTGCTGCTCTGGGCGGGATCGATGGGCGCGTATGACATGCGAAGCCGCCGTGTTTTGTACGATGTGGTTAGGCTGCTGGATCATGCGGGTATCAGCTTCGCTACGCTGGGATTGGAGGAAAAAAGCTCTGGCGATACAGCTAGACGAATCGGCAATGAACTGCTTTTCCAAGAGTTATGCCGCGAGAATATAGAAACGATTAACAAATATGGCATTACACAAATCGTGACCGCTTGCCCGCATACGTATAACACGTTCAAAAATGAATATCCTGACTTCGGTCTTAGCCCTAGCATCATCGTGGAGCATCATACCGAAATGCTCTCTCGCCTGCTTGAGGAAGGTTTATTGAAGCCGGAGCATAAGATTGAGGAGCGAGTAACCGTACATGATTCTTGTTACCTCGGCCGTTACAACGATACGTATGAAGCGCCGCGCAGCCTGCTTCGCTCCATTCCAGGCGTATCGATTGAAGAGATGGAGCGCTCGGGCTCAAACGGCATGTGCTGCGGGGCGGGGGGCGGTCTCATGTGGATGGAGGAGCATTCTGGAACTCGCATCAACCATGCTCGAACCGCTCAGGCACTTGAAGTAAAACCATCGGTTATCAGCTCCGCCTGCCCCTATTGCCTAACGATGATGGAGGACGGTTTAAAGGCGCTGGGTGCGGATGAGAAGGTAATCGCACGTGATGTGGCTGAGCTGCTTGCCGAAAGTGTTTTTGGCGAATAAGCCGCTATTTGTCAAAAAGGAGGAGGAGGCTATGACGACACAAGCATCGCAAAATAACTCAAGTACGATTCGCAGAGCCGCTGTGATCGGCTCCGGCGTTATGGGGGCAGGCATCGCTGCACATTTAGCCAATGCGGGGATGCGTGTGATGCTGCTGGACATTGTTCCGCATTCGCTGACGGCAGAGGAAGAACGACAGGGGCTTACGCTCTCTGATGCCAAGGTGCGCAATCGCCTCGCAAATGCGGCGATAGCAAAAATGGGCAAGTCACAACCCGCCCAGCTCTACGATCCCGCTTGGTCATCACGCATTACGCCGGGTAATATGACCGATCATCTAGAGCTGCTGGGCGAGGCAGACTGGATTGTAGAAGCGGTTGTGGAGCGGCTCGACATTAAACGTGATGTGCTTGCAAAGGTTGAAGCCGCACGCCGCCCAGGCAGCATCGTTTCTACGAATACGTCGGGATTATCAGCGGCGTCCATGGCAGAGGGGAGGAGCAAGGAGTTTCGGCAGCATTTTGCGGTAACCCATTTTTTTAACCCGCCGCGGTATATGAAGCTAGTTGAGATCGTGCCTACAGAAGACACCACCTCCGAGGTTATTCAGCTGTTGACGGAGGTGTGCGAGAAGCGGCTTGGCAAGGGGGTCGTACTGGCGAAGGATACGCCTAACTTCATTGCGAACCGAATTGGCACTTACGGCATGCTCGTTACGCTTGAGGATACGCTGGCATTTGGGCTGACGGTAGAGGAAGCGGACGCCTTGACCGGTCCGGCAATGGGAAGGCCGAAGACGGCGACACTGCGCATGCTCGATTTGGTTGGGTTGGATACGCTGCTGCATGTCGTGGATAATGTGCGGGAGCGGAGCAGCGATCGAGCGGAGCAAAAGGTTTTTGCAAGGCCGCCCCTGCTTGAGAAGCTTGCAGCATCAGGACGGCTAGGTGAGAAAACGGGTGCGGGCTTTTACCGAAAGGTGAAGGGGAAGGGAGGCAGTGAGATTGAATCGCTTAAGCTGGATACGCTCGAGTATGGGCCTAAGCGGTCAGTCAACTCCCCTGTTATTGATGCGTCTAAGGCTGCGAAGGGTGCGGCGGCAAAAGTGAAGGCGCTGCTTCGCACAGACCCGCAGGACCGCTACGCTAAATTTGCATGGTCCACTATCAAAAAAACGCTGCTGTATGCAGCGGCACAAGTCGGTGTCATTGCGGATTCAATCTCGGATATCGACCGCGCAATGCGCTGGGGCTTTAACTGGGAGCTTGGACCATTCGAGCTGTGGGATGCGATAGGGCTTCGCAAATCGGTGCAGCAAATGCAAAAGGAGGGCGATGCGATCCCAGAGTGGGTGGCAGCTTGGCTGGAAGCCGGACATGAAAGCTTCTATAAGGTGGAGGGAACAGAGCGGGTTTATGCTGCAAGCGGAGCATACAAGAGGGAGGTAGAGGAAGCAGATTCGGTTTCCTTAACGGCATTAAAGGCTGCCGGAAAAACGGTATTGTCCACCTCAGGCGCTAGTCTAATCGATATTGGCGATGACGTTGTACTGCTGGAATTCCATTCGCCTAACAATGCCATTGGGGGTGATATTTTATCGGCGATTCGGCAAAGCACAGAGGAGGTGTCACAAAATTGGCGCGGGCTTGTGATAGCGAATGAAGGGCGCAATTTCTGTGTAGGAGCAAATCTGATGCTGCTATTAATGGAGGCGCAAAGCGGCGAATGGGATGAAGTGGAGGATATTATTCGTTTCTTCCAGAGCAGTATGCTTGGCCTCAAGCGGCTTGACCGTCCTGTCGTAGCTGCTCCGCACCGAATGACGCTGGGCGGCGGAGTAGAAGCATGCTTGCCTGCTGATCGTATTATTTATTCGCCAGAGACATACTTTGGATTGGTGGAAACGGGAGTTGGCCTTATTCCTGCGGGCGGGGGCTGCAAGGAAGCGGCTGCGATGGCAGCTGAACGGGCCTTTATTGCGAATGGCGGCAAGCCAGGCGGAGACCTGCAGCCGCATTTGAATGCGCTGTTTGAGACGATTGCGCTGGCCAAATCATCAACCAGCGGCTACGAGGTGCGCCGTTTGGGACTGATGCGGCCGCAGGATAAGGTCATTATGCGGCAGGAGGCAAGGATAGCCGAGGCGAAGCGGGCGGTGCTGGAGCTGGACCGGGCGGGCTACTCGCCGCCAGCGGAGGAGCGTATTCGCGTTGCTGGACGAGAAGGCAGAGCGGTGCTTAAGGTAGCGGTGCAAGCGATGCAGCTTAGCGGCCATATTAGTGAGCATGACGCGCTTATCGCCGGCAAGCTTGGTTCTGTACTCGCGGGCGGGGACATTCAGCCGGGCGCTGAAGTGAGCGAGCAATATTTGCTCGATTTGGAATGCGAAGCATTCCTCAGCCTATGCGGCGAGCGCAAGACACAGGAGCGTATGAGCCATATGCTCGCGACAGGCAAGCCGCTGCGCAACTAGCCTAAACCGAAGGGGGAGAGTGAAATGTCAGCTTCATCACCGTTTGAAGATCACGCTCGTGATGCCGTTATCGTTGCTGCGGTGAGGACGGCGGTCGGCAAAGCATCGAAGGGGAGCCTTGCGGAGACGAGGGCAGAGGATCTAGGGCGAGCTGTTCTGCAAGGCGCGCTTGAGAGACTGCCCGGCTTGTCGCCCGAGCTTATAGAGGATGTCATCATTGGCTGCGCAATGCCCGAAGGCGAGCAAGGCTTGAATATGGCGCGCACGATCTCGCTTTATTCGGGATTGCCGGTGACGACGCCAGCAGTAACGATTAACCGCTTTTGCGCATCGGGCCTGCAAGCTATCGCCTATGCAGCGGAGCGAATTAGGCTTGGCGATGCGGACGTTATTGCTGCTGGCGGAGTGGAGAGCATGAGCCATGTGCCGATGACCGGCTTCAGGCTGTCGCCGCATCCTGCGATTGTCGATGCGATGCCAGAGGTTTATATGGGGATGGGACATACGGCTGAAGAGGTTGCCCGCCGGTATGGGGTGACGCGTGAGGAGCAGGATGCGTTTGCTGCATCCAGCCATCGCAAGGCAGCAGCAGCAATTGAAGCAGGTCGCTTCCAAGTTGAGATCGTACCGATAACGACCAGCCGCTCTGGCGTGAACGATGCTGGCCGTCCATGGTCGAAAGTGATCACTTTCGATACAGATGAAGGCGTCCGGCCGGAGACGACGGTTCAGACGTTGGCGCCGCTCAAGCCCTCTTTTGCAAGAGAAGGTACGGTTACAGCGGGCAATACGTCCCAAATGAGCGATGGTGCAGCTGCGGTAATCGTGATGAGCAGGGCGCGTGCGGAGGAGCTGGGCTATCGTCCGCTCGCCGTATTCCGCGGTTTTAGTGCAGCTGGCGTCGCTCCTGAGGTTATGGGTATCGGTCCCATCGAAGCTGTGCCTAAAGCGCTTAAGAAAGCGGGAATAACGCTTGAGCAGGTCGATCTGTTTGAGCTTAATGAGGCGTTTGCGGCGCAGTGCGTCCCTATCATTAAGGAGCTTGGCATTAATCCTGAAATCGTCAATGTGAACGGCGGGGCTATCGCACTCGGACATCCGCTTGGCTGTACAGGAACAAAGCTGTCGGTATCACTTATTCATGAGCTTGGACGCAGAGGCGGCGGTATTGGCGTTGTCACGATGTGTATAGGCGGAGGGATGGGAGCAGCAGGCGTAATTGAAGTGTATAACTCAGACCAATAAGGTCAGCAGGCGGATAAGGGAGTTTGGCAGCATCCTGAAATAAAATAATCGGTTGGCTGAAAGGAGAACTGCGCATGACGGAGACGATACGTTTTGGCGGTCGGTTTGTCGTGGAAGACAGTGTGCCGGAATCGGTCGTGACGCCCGAGGATTTTACAGAAGAGCAACAAATGATGGCGGATGCGGCGCAGCAGTTCATGGATGCGGAAATAACGCCGCGCGATGCGGAGCTGGAAGCTTTAAATTATGATCTGACCGTAGAGCTGATGCGCAAAGCAGGCGAGCTTGGCCTTCTGGGCGCAGATGTGCCGGAGGCTTACGGCGGGCTGGGGCTCGACAAGGTAAGCACGACGCTGCTCGCAGAAACGTTGGCAAGATCCTCCTCGTTTGCATTGTCGGTAGGCGCTCATACGGGAATCGGCACGCTGCCGATCGTTTTTTTCGGAACACCAAAGCAAAAAGAAACGTATCTCCCGGCACTTGCAACGGGGGAGCGCATCGCTGCTTATTGCTTAACGGAACCAGCATCGGGCTCAGACGCTCTAGGGGCGAAGACGACAGCAAGATTATCGCTAAATGGGAAGCACTACGTGCTCAATGGATCAAAGCTCTATATTACAAACGCAGGTTTTGCTGACTTATTTATCGTTTATGCGAAGGTAGACGGTGAGTATTTTACAGCATTTATTGTAGAGAAAGGCATGCCGGGGTTCAGTATTGGACCGGAGGAGCATAAGATGGGCATCAAGGGTTCTTCAACACGCCCTTTATTTTTTGAAGATGTGGCGGTACCGGTTGAAAACGTGCTTGGGGAGGTTGGAAAAGGGCATCAAATCGCATTTAACATTTTGAACATAGGACGCTTTAAGCTTGGAGCAGCTTGTCTCGGTTCGTCGAAGGAGACCATTGAGCTTGCATCGGCCTATGCCAATACGCGGAAGCAATTTGGGAAGGCGATTTCCTCTTATCCGCTAATAGGCGCCAAGCTGGCTGATATGAACATTCGTACTTATGTGCTGGAGAGCATGGTTTACCGAACTGCGGGCTGGATCGATTCGATGCTGCGGACGACGGAAGAAGGCGGGGCGGCAGTTGAAGGCATGACGGTCGCTAAGGCAATCGGAGAGTATGCCATCGAATGCTCGATTATAAAGGTTTTTGCATCTGAGGCGCTTGATTTTGTAGCGGATGAAGGGGTGCAGATTCACGGCGGCTACGGCTATATTCGCGAGTATAAGGTGGAAAGAATTTATCGAGATTCGCGAATTAACCGGATTTTTGAAGGCACGAATGAAATTAATCGGATGCTCATTCCTGGCACGCTGATGAAAAAAGCGTTAAAGGGCGAGCTTCCGCTGCTGCGCAAAGCTCGTTCATTGCAAGCAGAGCTGATGCAGCCGATGCCGATTCCGCCCCTTGAAAAGCCGCTTAGCAAAGAAGCGTTCCGCGTAGGTCAAGCGAAAAAAATCTTCCTCGCCATCGGCGGGCTTGCTGTTCAGAAGCTGGGATTGCGGCTGGAGCAGGAACAAGAGGTGCTGTGTTCTCTTGCTGATCTTATGATCAACATCTTTGCTATGGAAAGCGCGCTGCTGCGCTCACAAAAAATATGGAAGGCTAGCCGCGGAGCCGCTTCGGAAAAGACGGAAAATGTTTTAGCGATGACGACAGTTTTTGTGCAGGAGGCCATGGAGCGGGTCGAGTCACTAGCTAAGCTGGCACTCGCTGCGCTAGAGACGGGAGACGGGCTGCAGATGCAGCTGTCCGTCCTCAAAAAGCTGATGCGCGCGCCTATCTCAGATACGGTTGCTTTGAAGCGAACAATTGCCGCTCGTGTCATTAACAGTGAGCATTATGTCGTGTGAAGGGGGAGAGCATGAATGGATTCGCTCAGACCGGAAGATCCGTCTTTGCCCGAGCAACCGTCCACTCAATCTGAAGAGCAAGCGCGCCCATGGCTTCAACATTACCCGAAAGAGGTCTCTCCTTCACTGCACTATCCCGATCAGAGTATCGTCCAGTTTTTAATAAATGCGGCTAATCATCATCCAAATCATCCTGCCGTGCATTTCCTTGGCAAAATATTAACATACCGCGAGCTTCACGAGAATGCGGTTAATCTCGCTTATGGTCTCCTTTCCCTTGGCATAGCCAAAGGAGACCGGGTGGCAATCATGCTGCCGAATTGCCCGCAAGCAGTGGCTGCTTTTTATGGCGTGCTACTTGCAGGCGGCGTCGTCGTTCAGACGAATCCGCTTTATGTGGAGCGGGAGCTTGAGCATCAGCTGGCAGATAGCGGGGCTGTTGCTGTCATTACGGTTGATCTGCTTTATGCACGCTTGTCTCGGGTTCGAGGCAAGCAGCCGGAGTCGGGTCCGCTGCCGCAGCTGAAGCATGCGATCATCACATCAATTAAGGATGGGCTGCCGTTTCCGAAAAACTTGCTTTATCCTCTTAAGCAGCGAAAAGAGGGTTTTCGCGCAGATATTCCATATGGCAGCTTTGGTGTCGTTTCTTATAAGAAGCTGCTTGCAGCAAAGCATACGGATATGAGCCTGCCTGATTCGGCAAAAGGGTCTGATCTCGCGGCGCTGCAATATACAGGCGGCACGACAGGAACGCCAAAAGGTGTGATGCTGACTCATCGCAATCTCGTTGCCAATACGATACAAATATCTACTTGGTGCTATAAAGCGGAGGATGCTAAAGAGAGATTTTTAGCGGCGCTGCCACTGTTTCATGTGTTTGGATTAACGGTATTAATGAATATGTCGGTACTGCGTGCGGGAACGCTTATATTACTTCCGCGCTTCGAAGTGGAGACGGTGCTGCAAACGATTAATCAGCAGAAACCTACCATTTTTCCAGGCGCGCCAACGATGTATGTCGCACTCATCCATCATAAGTCCGCTGCAAAAATCGATTTTTCTTCTATTAATGTGTGTGTTAGCGGATCAGCGGCTTTGCCGCTAGAGGTGCAGGAGAAGTTCGAAGCTTTAACTGGCGGAAGGCTCGTTGAAGGTTATGGCTTGTCGGAATCTTCTCCCGTCACACATGCCAATCCGGTATGGGAGAAACGCAAAATCGGTACGATCGGCATACCTTTTCCGGATACGGATGCGGCAGTGATCGATCCTGAGAGTGGTGAGACACTGCCTAGCGGCCAGCTTGGGGAATTAATTGTTCGCGGTCCACAGGTCATGCGAGGATATTGGAATAAGCCCGCTGAAACGGATCAGGTATTGCGGAATGGTTGGCTTCATACTGGCGACCTCGCTACGATGGATGAAGATGGATATTTTACAATTATGGATCGAATTAAGGATGTTATTATCGCAGGCGGCTTTAATATTTATCCGCGTGAAGTGGAGGAGGTACTGTTCGAGCATCCGGCCGTAAGGGAAGCGGCAGTGATTGGTGTGAAGGATGAGTACAGAGGCGAAACGGTAAAAGCTTTTATTGTGTTTAAGGAGGGCTGGCAAGTATCAAGCAGTCAGCTTGACCGTTGGTGCAGAGAGCGGCTCGCTTCCTATAAGGTGCCACACCACTATTCCTTTAGGGAAACGCTTCCAAAAACGATGGTCGGCAAAGTGCTTCGTCGAAAACTGCAGGAGGAGGAGGCGGAAGCTGAAAAGGCGAGAAAGGCGGAAAAGAAGGGAGAGTGAGCGGTATGGATGAGGATTGGTTTGTTCAACAGGCAGATCAAGCCGGTCATCTGACTAGGCTCGCAGAACGTGCGCAAGCCACCTTTTGGGGATTGCTTGGCTGTGAAATCGTTCAGGCAAACGCAAGCAAAGCAGCCATTTGCCTAGATGCAACTGAGCGGCACCTTAATCTGCTAAACATCGTTCACGGCGGAGTACTGATGTCGCTTATGGATAATGCGATGGGACTTGTGGTGATGCTAGCAGCACCTGAGAAAAGCGCGGTAACAGCAAATTTGAACACACAATTTCTCGCCAGCGCCAAGGGCGGCGTGCTGCTTTGCGAAGCAGAACTGGTTCACCGAACAGAACGTACACTGACGCTGCAAGCGCAGGTCAAGGATGACGCAGGCAAGCTGCTCGTTTGCGGAATTGGTGCGTATCGGATCATTTAGTTCACATTTTCGCAAGTTGATTGCTTGCTTCTGGTACGATATAATAATACCTAATTATGGAAAAATAAATCGAGTGGAACAGAACTAATAATTAAGCGTAATATACCGATAAAAGTAATAGGGGAAGGAGGCGAGGACATGGTTCAGGGCTGGGTAACGACATTGGTTTTAGCATTCGGAATTTTGGTCGCCATTATTGGCGTGATCGCATATTTAAGAATGTTTCGTAAAGATCGGCTTTCATCTACGTCTCACCAGTCAGCTGATGTCTCGCCTCCAAACGTAATTAGCATAACAACCGCAAGGGATTCTGAGCATAAGAAGCCGCCCAAATCCAAAAAAGCCGCGCCAAGAGATTAATAATTGTTAACTTTCATATTCTGAACCTAAATGTTATAATAGTAAGAAAAATGCGAACATTGTGACTCATTGGCCATGGAGTTGCCTGCACCGAGTGGGGGTTCTTGCGGTGTAACCGCCGCATGCGGTCTCGTATAATGCTGTTTAGGACGACCATCCAACGTAAAGGGGAGGAGATTTCATGGCGAAGCATAGCCAGAATGAAGTCAAGGAAAGCCTGAAAGAACTCACGAGAATTTTTCAACCCAAGGACCCGCGTAAATTTGTTAAAGAGTATATTCGCAAGTACCGGATTACCGGGGGCTACGAAGATGAATTAACGACATTGGTGGAAAATGAATTGTGCAGAATCAACTCCTCGGTCAGCTAGACTCATCATGAATAATTGCTTTGCAGCCTGTCATATAAGACAGCTTGCAAAGCTTTTTTATTGAAATATAAGAATCTAGGACGCCGAAGGCGTTTTTGCTTGCCAATAACAACTAATGGATTAATGAATATATAACCAAAGCAGCTCTTTTACGCGATCCTTCCCGTAAAAGAGCTGTTTTAGTATTTAGAATGCGATTTAGCGATCATGGTCCAAAAGCCGGCTTGTCGATTCTCGTTCGATCAAGGTGGTTGGAAGATGAATCTCGATGAAGGGTTCTGCGGGATTGCTCATTCTCCAAAGGAGCTGTTGAAACGCTTTTCGGCCATATTTACTTAAATCCACAGCGATTGTAGTAGTCGTAGGCGTATTGATCCGCGATAGTTGCCCGTTGTCAAAGCTGCAAACGGAGAAATCATCGGGAATCTTGAATCCCATTTGCTGCAGGGAGGAAATCAATAAAAATCCTAACCCATCATTGACGCAAAACCAAGCTGTTGGCATTGAAGACAGTTTTGATAGCTTGTCGGTTACATCAATTGCCTCCTCGACAATATCCTTTATCAACCATTCCGGATTAATATCCAGATTAGCCTCGTTCATAGCTAGGTTGTAGCCCTCCAGTCGCTCGTGATAGCTAGGTGAGAAAGAGGTGTTTCCTAAGAACCCAATTTTTTTGTGGCCAAGATTGATTAAGTGGTGTACCGCTTCATACCCTCCAAAGCGATTATTGGTCAAGATACAGTCCGCATGGATTTTCGGATGATGATGGTCAATTAGTACGGTCGGAATGCCAGTAGCTAAGATCGCATTCGTATAATCCGTACTAATGTGTGAGAGAACAAGTACGCCGTCAACGGTCTGGTTTTGCAGAAAGGACGGCAAAATAAGATGATCTCGGGTATGAGGATTTATGGGCTGGATCTGTAATGTCATTCCGTTTTTTGAGCATTCTTGCTCTATTGTTAAATAAATTTCTCCAAAAAAGCTTCTTTGTGAGAAAGCGAAGTCCGATGCAATCAAAGCGATGCTTCCGCTCCGCTCGGATTGTCTTTTTTTTCGGGTTTCGGAGTATGAATATCCCAGTTGTTCTGCTGTTTGTATTACCAGCTGCCTGGTTTCCTCGCTGACCCCATCTTTCCCCGTTAGAGCCTGCGATACGGAGTTTTTAGAGATTTTTAAAGTTTCAGCAATCATTTGCATCGTCACTTTTTGCTGCTTCAAAAGCACCGTTCCTTTCCCATTGCATAATACTCTATTATGCAAATAATTTGTAACGTTACAAATTATATCTCACTCCACACGAAAAAGGAACTGTTTTTATAAGGATCTCTCACTTTTTCAGTTTTAATTGACTTTTTATTTCTTGTCGTTAATAATGGGTGTAAATTAATTAAACGATGTTAAGTAATTGTATTTATAACGTTACAAAACAAATAAGTAATGTTAATTGTATTTTTAGGGCAGGGAAAAATTAAATTCATGCAAAGGGGAAAATAGTGTGACCAAGCTGATTAAAAATGGTGTTAAAGTCTGTGCAACGCTCTTAAATGAATATTTAAACAAAAATGAGCAGGTTAAGGACGCGGTAAAGCTTCGTTTTTCGGGCGTTGGAGAACGTGATGTTTATAACATTACAGCTCCTTTTGAAAACCAAGGGGAGCTGGTGATTGCTGGACGTGTAGAGTCCAGAGACAGTGAGCATTCTCAGGTTATGTTTTTCATAGAGCAGGATGGGGCATGGGTGCCTAAAGAAGGAATGCCGAAGCTGACGCTTCAAGACCCCTTCTATACGAGAATCGATGGTGAAATTGTTCTAGGCGGTGTACAGGTGTATCCTCATCCTGTCAATGTGGGCGCGCTTGCATGGAGAACGGTAATGTACAAAGGCAATGTTCTTCAAAATTTAGCTTTGTTTTTTACTGGTCCTAATGGAATGAAGGATCTTCGAATAGCACAGCTGTCAGATGGAAGCGTCGCCATATTTACAAGACCTCAGGGTGAAAAGGGTG
Organism: Paenibacillus sp. MCAF9; assembly: GCF_052114265.1. NCBI lineage: Bacteria > Bacillati > Bacillota > Bacilli > Caryophanales > Paenibacillaceae > Paenibacillus > Paenibacillus sp. MCAF9. The sequence goes on along the minus strand of NZ_JBFREL010000002.1, from coordinate 561,192 downwards.
GACGCGGCAAAATTGGATTCGTTCGGGCTGCTTCTTTAGAGGAGCTAACCATTAAGCGAGTAGAAGAAGCCCCGCTTCTGCAAGGGCAATTTATTGAAGCAGAGTGGGGAGGCGCAAATGAAATCCATGTACTTTCAAATGGACTAATCGGAATTTTGGGTCATATCGCTAGCTTTGATGAAGCAGAGGATCGTCATTATTACCCCATGGTATTTGCTATAAATCCAATGACGGGTGAATTGTCCGATATTGAATTAATTGCAATTCGCGATAATTTTTTACCAGGCGATGCCAAAAGAACGGATTTGATTGACGTCGTTTTCAGTGGGGGACTTGTAAGACGGAACGATGGGATGGCTGACTTATATGCTGGAATCAGCGATGCAGAGGCTCATAGAATTACAATTCCAGATCCTTTTCTAAAATTTGAAGAGCTTGAGGTGGACGAGGGATGAATATTTACCGCTATGAAGAAAATCCGATTATAACGCCAGCCGATATACAGCCATATCATAAGGGCTTTCAAGTCATTGGAGCCTTTAATGCGGGTGTTGCTGAATATAACGGCGAAACATTGCTGCTTCTGAGAGTTGCTGAACAACCAATAAGCGATGATCCGAATAAAGTATTGGCACCCGTATATAATACGGGCACTGGGAAAATTGATCTTGTCGAGCTGGATCGGAAAGATGAGCGATACGACTTTTCAGATCCTCGTGTCGTTAGAGACGTTACACAAAATGCTACATTTGCTTATTTAACTTCTATATCATATGTGCGCATTGCACGAAGCAAGGACGGACACCGATTTACGATAGACAATGAGCCATTTATCTACCCATCCAATGAACAAGAAATTTTTGGAGTGGAAGATCCTCGCGTAACGCAAATAGGAGAAGATTATTATATTTATTTCTCAGTCGTTTCGCCAAAAGGAATTGGTGAATCGATGGTTTCAACCAGAGATTTTAGTAACGTTACTCATCACGGGATGATCTTTAGTCCAGACAACAAGGATGTGCTTATTTTTCCCGAAAAAATTGGCGGCAAATATTACGCGCTTCATCGTCCAACGATGAAGAGCATCGGCACGCCGGAAATCTGGATTGCAGAGTCGGACAACTTGCTTTATTGGGGAAATCACAAGCATTTGCTTGGCTTGAGGCAAGGCATGTGGGATAGCGGTCGGATCGGCGGAGGGGCGGTACCGATAAAAACAGATAAAGGCTGGCTAGAATTATATCATGGAGCGACGATGGAACATCGTTATTGCATGGGAGCTGTGCTGCTTGATTTGGAGCATCCAGAGAAGGTGATCGCGCGTTCGGCAGCGCCTGTTCTGGAGCCAGAGGCTGATTATGAAAAGAAAGGCTTTTTTGGAGATGTCGTTTTTTCCTGCGGGGTTGTTGTGGACGGGGATATCGTGAGAATGTATTATGGCGTAGCTGATACTTCAATGGCTTGCGCTGAGCTCAGTCTACAGGAAATATTGGACAGCCTCGTATATGAGTAAATGAAGAATGAAGGAAGAGGACAGTCGAACAGACTGTTTTCTTTATTATTTTCTCTTTGTATTTTACTCAAAATAAGATAAAGCTACTTAATAAAGTCATATGTACATGACTAAACATTACAAAATTACATTACAAACGCTTGTATTGAGTAATTATTTTCAATAAAATAATGTTGACAAAACGAGAAAGTAATCTAAAATATAGATATAAAACGTTTACATTTCACATTACAATTCATCTTGTTTGGTTAGCTGTCATGCTGACCCGAATAAATGATTTATAGGGGGAGAGAATGTGCGGTCAAAAAAATTTACGGGTTATATCTATATATCTCCGTGGATCATTGGATTTCTTATATTTACAGTCGCACCGCTCATCTTTGCTTTTTATGTTGGCTTAACCGAGTGGGATACGTTCAATAAACCAAAATACATCGGTTTTGGAAACTACGTAGATTTGTTCAAGGATGAAGATTTCCGCAAAGCGTTGTGGGTGACGATAAGATTTGCTATCATTTCCGTCCCATTAGGCATTGCGACTTCAATGCTTATCGCAATTTTGGTCAATACAAAAGTGAAAGGGGTTTATTTCTTTCGAACGGCACTCTATTTGCCGGCTATCGTTTCTGGGGTATCTATCTCCTTGCTGTGGAAATGGATACTGGATACGGACTTTGGGCTTATTAATCTCCTGCTCTCCAAGGTCGGTATAGCTCCGCTTGGCTGGTTAACAGAAGGATCGCTCGTTATGCCATCTTATTTAATGATGGTGGTATGGGGCGCGGGAGGCGGCATGCTTACATATTTAGCCGGTCTGCAAGATATCCCCGGACATTTGTATGAGGCTGCTGATATTGATGGGGCTAATGCCTTCCAGAAATTCAAGCATATTACGTTAACGATGCTGACCCCGGTCATTTTCTACAACCTCATTATGGGTATAGTTGGTGCGATGCGTAAGTTCGGTGATGCTTATATTATCGGCGGGGCAGACAACGAGGGACGCTTTTATATGATCTACCTTTATGAGAATGCGTTCAAGTTTTTCAAAATGGGTTATGCAACGGCAATGGCATGGATATTGTTCGTCATTATCATGATTCTTACGCTGATCGCATTTAAGTCATCCTCAGCTTGGGTTTACTATGAGAGTGAAGCCAAAACAAAAAAGCGGAAAGGAAGGTGAAATGAATGGTCTCTTACGGGATAGGAAGAAAGAAGAAGAGGATTTTGCGAAGTGTGGTGTTATACCTCTTGCTCGGGCTCTTCGCCATTAGCACCTTGTTTCCGCTCATTTGGATGATTTCTACATCATTAAAATCAGGAGATGTCATTTTTCAAATCCCACCTCAGTTTTTACCGAATGGGCTTCACTGGGAAAACTATTCGAGGGCAATAACAGAAATCAACTTTTTTGTTCTTTTTAAGAACACGCTCGTCATCACAATTTTCCAACTGCTGTCTAATGTATTTGTTTCTGCCTTCGTAGCTTATGGGTTTGCAAGGTTCAACTTTCCAGGTAAGAACATATGGTTTATGCTCGTGCTCTCCACAATCATGCTTCCAGGCGAAGTAACGATGATTCCGGTGTTTATCGGTTTTAGCGAAATCGGTTGGAGCAATTCAATTCTGCCGCTTGTTGTGCCTGGTTTTTTTGGCGGGGCACCGGTATTTATCTTTCTGCTCCGTCAGTTCTTCCTATCGGTTCCGAAGGATCTGGAGGAATCAGCTGTTATCGATGGGGCAAGCAGCTTTACTATTTTTCTGAAAATTTTCCTTCCCTTATCTATTCCAGCATTAGTTACGATCGGTATTTTCTCTTTCCAAGGAAGCTGGAACGATTTGCTTGGTCCGTTGATTTATTTGAACGATGTAGATAAATTCACTTTGACACTTGGTCTATCTATGTTCAAAGGGGTTATGAAGGTTGAATGGGGGCCGCTTATGGCAGGATCGATACTGGCTCTTCTTCCGGTGCTTATCGTCTTCTTCCTCGCTCAAAAGCATTTTGTAGAAGGCGTGAAATTAAGCGGTATTAAGGGGTAAACATTGGTGATCAGAATGAAGCTTGGTTCTAGACGAAGCTGTCGGAATCAATTTCAAATATAAATTAAGGGGAACTTACACATGAAAAAGAATGTAACTGCAAGGTTTGGACTTCTTCTCGCGATGGTGCTGGCATTATCGGTTGTATTGGCTGCATGCGGCGGTTCAAATAACAGCAACGCTCCTGACAAAGAACCAGCAAGCACCGATCAGCCTGCTGGAAAAGTAAAGCTGAAAGTAGCGACTTGGGCAGGAGCGGAAGAGCTCAGAGAATTTGAAGACTTGGTAGCGAAGGTGAATACAAGCGCGACAGATTATGAAATCGTAGTACAAAGCATTCCGGCAGACTACTATCAGAAGCTGCAAACGATGATTGCAGGTAAACAGGCTCCTGATTTCATGTGGTTGTCCCAAGAATATATTGCTCAATATGCGAGCTTAGGCGCTATCGCTCCGCTGGATGAGCATTTGTCTGGATTAAGCAATTATAAAGCTGACGATTATTTCCAAGGTACAATTGATGTAGGCCAATACAAAGATCAATTGTATGCACTGCCGTGGATTTCTCAACCGTATATGCTTTATTACAATCAAGATATGTTTGAAAAAGCAGGCGTTGCGCTTCCGACAAATGACTGGACGTGGGATGACTTTATTGCAGCCGGCAAACAATTGACAAAAGACGGTGAATGGGGCGCTTTGCTGAACAATATCCCAACTGCGATGTACACGTGGTCTTATGGCGGCGATGTCTTTGATAAAACAGGGAAGATCACTTTGGATTCTCCAGAATCGATTAAAGGTTTGGAAATGTATCAATCCATTATCAAATCAGGTATAGCTCCAGCGCGTGCCCAAGCTGATTCTATGGGTAACGGCGATATGTTCAAAACAGGAAAAGTAGCTATGTTTGTAGGAGGTGCAGGCGATGATTTCGAAAAAACGTCAACCTTCAAAGTCGGTATGGTTGTCCCTCCACAAGGAACAGAGAGAGTAACCTTCAGCTGGATCGGAGTTACGGCAATGGCAAGCTCCACGAAAAACCCGGAGATTGCGACAAAAGCATTAGTAGATATGACAAATGCCATTCATCAATGGAAAGTAGTAGCGCCTACAAAAAGCGGTTTTGATCTTATTAAAACAAGCCGCCCAGAAAAAGAATATGCAGTTGAAACTATTCGACAAGCATCTGAAGTAGCTCGGGGCTTCAACAATCAACCGAAGCAGGGTGAAATTGATGGGGCGATTTGGGAGAAGTTGACCCAAGCGATCGAAAAAGGTGAAGACGTGAATACAGCCGTGAAGAGTACTATCGATAAAATTAACACGATTGTAAAATAATTTTATTCAATTATAGGATTAACTTGAAGAAACACCTGCCGCCAATGGAGTGGAAACACTCCTGTAACGGCGGGTGTTTTTTATAAGAAGGGTGAAGGGAGAGAGTTATTCATGTTGAGAAAAGGTTTAGTTGTGGCATTAGCCATACTGATAGGAAGCATAGGTTTGGGAGAAATAGGGGGGGAGAGCGCACGCGCAGCAGGTGAGCAAAAGCAGGAGCAGAAGCAGGAGCAGAAGTCTCCTCGCATGGTAGAAAAGCGGATAAATAAGATTGATCAAATGCCTAATATTCCAGAGCCTTACTTAATGAAGGATTGGAGGAAGACAGCACTCGCATATGATGAGTTCGTATTTGATTTTACGAAAAAAGGGCCGTATTTGCCGGTAGGCTGGTGGGATCGAACACATCATAATTTGGATGGAAATACGTTTGGACTTATGTCGTATGTAGGCAAATTCTCGCAGGGAGCGGACGGTTCACAGGAAGCGATAAACATGATGGCTGCGGTGCTGAGCGCAACGCTGGTCGGCATCGACAAGAGTGACCAAAACGGACATGATTACGTTAAAATGCTGCAAACCTTTTATAATAAGGACAATGGCGAAAACGTTATTTTGAACAATCCGAAAACAGTAAGCGGTCAGACGTTTTGGTATGAATTGCTGCCTCATGTATTATTTTATGCTTTGACCTCTTATTATCCTGAAGTCGAGAATGCAGAGGAAATCATGCAAGGCACTGCGGATAAGTGGGAGGCGGCCATTCAAGAGCTGGGCGGAAAGTACGGAAGAGCGGATTTTAATTACACGGCCTTTGATTTTCACAAGATGGAGCCATTCCGAAATGAGAAATGGACGGAGCCGGATGCTGCTGCAGGAGCAGCCTTACTGATGTATATGGCTTATTCGAAATTCGGCGATTCTCGTTATTTGAAAGCTGCAGAGCTAAGTATGGATTTTTTGGAGCGGCAGCAGGAGAATCCGCTTTATGAGGTTTTGCTTTATTCTGCTCCATACATAGCCGCAAAGATGAATGCGGAGCAGGGCAAACAATATGATGTCAGCAAAATGATTAACTGGGTGTTCGACGGCGGCAGCAAGGCGAGGAATGGCTGGGGGACAGTTACAGAGAAATGGGGAGATTATGACGCCCATGGCTTGTTAGGCAGTCTTAACGATAATGGCGGTTATGCCTTTGCTATGAACACATTTGCAGCGTTCGGGGCACTTGCTCCGGTTGTTCGATATGATCCGCGTTATGCTCGTGATATAGGAAAGTGGATGCTTAATGCAGCTAATCAATCGAGATTGTTTTATGCAGATGAGCTTCCATTAGAGCTTCAATCCGGATCAGATTGGAAGGGAGATCCGCAGCATGTCATTCCTTATGAGGGATTGCGAAAAGAGCTTAAAGGAAAATCACCCTACGCAAGCGGCGACCCGACGGTTTATGCATGGGGGAATACCGATTTCTCACTCTATAGCGGATCATTTGCCGGATATCTAGGAGGCTTAATCGAGAAAACGAATGTGGAAGGCATTTTGAAAATCGATGTATTGAAAACAGATTATTTCCATCAAGAGGCATACCCGACTTTTCTGTATTATAATCCTTATGAGACGGAACAGAAGGTCGAAATCGCCGGCTTGGGCAGCAAGCCTGTTGATCTATATGACTCGGTTACAGGAAGTATTGTGGCGAGTGATGTAAAGGAGAAGACGACGCTTAGCATGATCGGCGACTCGGCAGCAGTCATCGTTATCGTTCCAGTAGGTGGAGTAATTTCATCAAAGGAGCAGCAGACACGCATTAATGACGTTTTCGTAGCGCCTGCAGCCAAACCAGCGGTTAATATTCGTACGTTGCAAAAGCAGCAGCTTGTCAGCGGCAAGCTAAAGCTTGATGTGGAAACCACCGTGCCAATGGAGCAAACTCAAAAAAAACTGACGCTCACATTCGCAGGCAAGGAGATCTTCAGCGGAGCTGCGCTGCCAGTCCCTTTTGAGCTGGATACTACCGCTTTTGCGAACGGCTTCCACCGACTTGAAGCAGTGTTTGAGAGTTCTGCTAACAAAAGCGACAAAGCGGAGGTTGAGTTGTTTGTTCGCAACGAAGGCGGCGAATCTATTTTGACGGCTGGACCAGAGAGCTTGGCGGAATGGAAGCCTATTGAAGCCATGCCCGGAATTGCGTTTGCTGAGCAAGGCAAGGTTATGGTAACTGAGAATAATGAAGCTGGAGGGTACGGGGGAATAACTAGTCCGACGTTCCAGTTGGATTTTAGCAGAAAACCTTTTGCGATTGTGGATGTTGAAAATGTCAGTTCAAAATGGGCACTGCAAATTCATGTGAAAGATGAGCCGTGGGGTTTTTATGTGAAGCCGGACGGAACGGAAACCGGTCATTTTATATTGGATGTCATGAAGGAAATGCGCCGGATGCATCCGGATCTTGCATATTTGGGGATCCAGGATGTAGAAATGTGGTTAATTGTTGCGGGCGAGGAAGGCGCAAAAGCTGAATTCCAACGTGTAGATATGTTTTATCAAGACGATGCACCTCTTCATGAAGAGCAATGGGCGGGTCAGAAAGACGCAGCTTCAATGATAGACTGGCAAGCGGCGCCTTCTCTTCAAGGCAGCGTTGTTATTGATCAAGAAACGGCGATTATTCAGGAGGACAGTATCCTTAATCGAGGCGGTATCAGTTCACCGTTCATGACAGTCGATGTTTCCAAAAATCCAATCTTAACGGTTGACATAGCGAACGTTACGGATCAATGGTCACTTATGCTTTATTTACGCGGAAAACCCGAAGGGGTGAGTATCCAAGCTCCATCAAAAGAAACGGGCACGGTTTCCTACCAATTAAAAGATGAGATACTGGCTGCTTATCCTGATCTTAAGCAAGATGAAACGGTGGAAATGCAATTGTGGTTTCTTGCGGAAGGCACTGAAAAGGCGAATATGGGCGTTCGTTCATTCGAGCTTTCTTATGAGGAGGACGACAGTCTGTCTATGTGGCTGTATGCAATCCTAGCTATTGTGGTAGCAGGGGGTCTTGTACTCGGATTTATGATGAGGAGGAAAAAAAGTCGTGAGGCTAACTAAGATATCTGTAAAAGGCAGCAGCCCTTGGAACGAGGATGCGCTCGTTTTAAATCCTTCACTAAATATGTATGGAGTCATTGACGGTGCAACCTCGCTTGTGCCCTTTAAGGGTGAGAACGGCGAGACTGGCGGTTATTATGCTGCCCAAATCATATCTGATTATTTACAAGGCATGCAAAACCTCCCGAACAAAGAATGGAGCCCGGAGGAAGCGTTGCTGCAAGCAAATCGTAAGTTGCGCGAAGAAATGACGAGGCAAGGCATTGACGCGGATCGTAAGGAAGAATTGTGGGGAGCATGCGCCATTCTGATTCGTTTGGACGATCACTTCATTGAATACGCGCAAGCAGGCGATTGTATGCTGATAGCGGAGTATGAGGATGGCTCAGTTCGAACCGTCACGCATGATCAACTCGCACATGTGGACAATAAGACAAGAGCGCTTTGGGCGGAAGGAATTGAAGCTGGTCTACGATCTAGCGAAGACTTATGGGCTTACGTAAAACCTCAAATCGTTAGCGGTCGTCATACCGCTAACACGGAGGAAGGTTATGCTGTACTTAATGGTGATCCTGCTTTGTCTCGATTTTTGGAGAGTGGGAAAATAAATTATATTAAATTAAAAACGCTGCTGCTTATGTCAGACGGTTTATATGAGGCGAAGCCAAGCGGCCACGAGCCGGCAAATGCGGAGGAAACCGCACGTCTTGTATCGGCTATGGGACTTGAAGGCTACATTCAGCATCTTATTGGGCTTGAAGAAGGTGATCCACAGTGCCTTCGTTTTCCGCGTGTTAAAAAATCAGACGATAAAACCGCTATCTTGATTAATTTTACCTAGAAAGGTGTCAACACTATGATTCGAAAAGTGGAACATATGCCGAGCATGCCTACCCCCTTCCATATGAGAGACTGGAAACAGGTCGCAGTTGACTATGACGAGCTAATCTTTAATTTTGAAGCCGCTGGTGATTTTCTTCCACTCATTTGGTGGGATCAGACAGGTAAAAACACGGGAAGGGCAACTTTTGCACTCCCGTCCTATATTGGAGCTTCAAGGGAGGCTTCCAATCATGAGGCGATCAATTGCGTGACTGCTGTGCTGGGTGCAACGATAGCTGGGATTGATAAAAGTGACCAAAACGGACAAAATTGGGTGGAAATGTGTGAAAGCTATTACAATACGGATAACGGTGAGAATTTAGTCTTAAATCGTACCGATGCGAATTCGGGAAGCAGCTTCTGGTATGAGGTTTATCCTCATATTCTTATTTACTCGCTCGCACATTTTTACCCCAGTGTTGGCAGGCTAGAGTCCATAATGCAGCAAACAGCAGATAAATGGTATGAAGCTTGCTATATATTAGGCGGTAAAGATGGAGCGGCTGATTTTAATCATTTATCTTATGATTTCAAGCTTCAGCAGCCAGTCGATAATGGCAAGTGGAAGGAGCCGGAAGCGGCGGCAGGCATTGCATGGATACAGTATACAGCTTATGCCAAATGGGGAGACCCTCGTCATCTGCAAGCAGCGGAATGGTGCATGGATTTTTTACAGCGGTCAACCGATAATCCTTTTTATGAGATTTTATTGCCTTATGGAGCTTACACCGCAGCTCGGATGAATGCAGAGCTAGGTTATGAATACGACGTTGCAAAAATGCTGAACTGGTGCTTTGACGGCGATAGCGCATGCCGTTCTGGCTGGGGGGTTATTTCCGAACGCTGGGGAGAGTACGATGCTCACGGTCTCTGCGGAAGCTTGACGGACTTCGGTCAGCGCTGGGATCAGATGCAGGATAATGCATCTAATGAATATCATGAGGATTCAAGCGGTTACGCATTTGCAGCGAATACATTTTCTCTTGCGGCATCCTTGATTCCGCTTGTGAGATATGATGCAAGGTTTGCCCGTGATATTGGGAAGTGGATGCTGAATGCTGCCAATAATGCCAGGTTGTTTTATCCAGACGCCTTGCCGGCCATTCAACAATCCTGCCATTTCTTCCGAAGTGATCCGAAGCACGTTATTGCCTATGAAGGATTGCGGAAAAAATGGGATCATCAAAGTCCCTATGCGACAGGTGATGCCATTCGTTACAGCTGGGGATCCATCGACCTCGGTCTCTATGGTTCCTCTCATGTCGGTATATTCGGAGGAATTATATCTTATACGAATATTCCTGCTATCTTGCGTTTGGACTGTTTGCGAACGGATTATTTCGGAGATGATGCCTATCCAACGTACCTGTACTATAACCCTTATGAAGAAGAGAAACATGTGAGCTTGGAGCTTGGTGCGGAAGCATGTGATGTCTATGATGCAATAACTCATTCTTATTTCTGCGAAAATAGCAATGGTGAAACGATGATCGCGATACCTGCTGACTCTGCTGTGCTCGTTGTTATTGTTCCTTCTGATGGTATCAGGAGTGTTGAAGGGACGAAGCTGCTTGTGAATAACAAGATCATTGACTACCGTCTCGATTATTGATGAGAATATAGGTTTTATTTGAATTATGATCATAATTTCGTCATATCTGATGGGCATGTGTCTCCCTTTTCTCGAATAAGTTATACATAGACAAATCTACTCGTTGTTATAGGCGGGATACGCTTGCAAGTGGATTTTACTATCGTAAAACCTAGGCTTATGCTTTCGAAGTGGATTTTACTATCGTAAAACCTGGAGGAGGTACGTACACACATGGCAGTGGATTTGAAGACGAAGGAACATATTCGGGGCATTCGCAAAGCTGGCCGTATTGTCGCTGCCTGTCACAAAGCGCTCTCGAAACGGATAGCGCCTGGTGTCACCACGCAGGAGATTGACCGGTTTGTTGAGCGGTTCATGCTGGATCGAGGGGCGACTCCGGCGCAGAAAGGCTATAAAGGATATCCATTTGCTACGTGTGCCTCCGTTAACGAGGTTGTTTGCCATGGCTTTCCAGACTCTGAGCCGCTGGAAGCTGGTGATATTGTTACGATTGATATGGTAGCTGATTTGGACGGATGGAAGGCTGATTCAGCATGGACCTATGCGATTGGCAAGACGAATATGGCCACAGAAAAGCTGCTCCTTGCAGCAGAGCAATCGTTAAAAGATGGAATAAAGCAAGCTGTGCTAGGCAATCGATTGGGAGATATCGGATACGCGATTCAAAGAAGAGCGGAAAGAGCTGGTTTTGAGGTAGTAACAGCTTTTGTTGGCCATGGCATCGGCAGAAGCATGCATGAATTTCCTCAGGTGATGCATCATGGCTTGCCTGGTCAGGGGATCTTGCTTGAAGAAGGCATGGTGATAACGATAGAGCCGATCCTTACGGCAGGAAGAGCCGACGTATATATAGCACAGGATGGGTGGACGGCTCGGACTAGAGATGGGGCATGTGCGGCGCAATTTGAGCATACCGTGGCGATTACGAAGGAAGGTCCAATCGTGTTGACCCGCTGGGAATAATGATATTAATCTTAACTAACCATAATCAAAAGTCGAGCCTGTGCAGGATATAACTGCTGCTCGGCTTTTTTAGTTTGCCTATTTACGTGTGTTGGCTGAATGTTCCCCACTTGCATTCAATGATAATGCCCAATGCAGTCATGGATTAAGAGTTCTAATCTGTGGAACGCGAGCGGGAAGAGGAGTGGAAAAGAAAGCTTGTCCATCTCCACAATCAACGCACATAGTGAACATGTTAATGCTGCTAATTATTTAGAAGTGATCATCTGATTTTTTTGGATGATCACTTTTTTTGTTTGCATTTTATAAAAATAGTCAGTTTAAGTTAGGTTTTCTAACATAAATGACTTTATTTTCACCATAAATATAACGCATTCAAGTTACTTTTATTTGAAATGCACAATGAAGAACGCCTAATTTTAGCTAACTTAGCTATTGTTCATAGGTATTTCGAATGATAATATGTCATATAAATTAACATAAAAACCAATACCATCTGACGATTGTTAAGCGGAAAAGGGGGAGACGATGTGAATGATGCGGCAGGGAAAGAAATCGTAGCCTTTAACCATGTAAGTAAAATATATAATACCGGAACCATCGCGTTAAGTGATGTTCATTTCTCCATAAAAGAGGGAGAGTTTATCAGCTTTCTAGGACCGTCTGGTTGTGGAAAGTCTACAGCGCTTCGAATGGTAGCGGGGCTGGAGGAGGCTACCTCTGGTGGTGTGCTGGTAAATGGCAAGGAGCCGAAGCAGCTGATCCGTGAGTCGAACGATATTGCCTATGTATTCCAAGAAGCTAATTTATTGCCTTGGCGTACTGTGCTGGACAATGTCATTTTACCTCTGGAGCTCAGAGGAGGAAATATGAAAGAAAATAAAGAAGCGGCTAAACAAGTGCTGGAGATGGTTGGTTTAAAGGACCATTTTAAAGCATATCCAAGGCAGCTTTCTGGGGGCATGAGAATGCGAGTTTCCATTGCCCGCGCTTTAGCAGCGAAGCCAAAGCTTCTGCTCATGGATGAGCCCTTTGCAGCGCTTGATGAAATTACAAGGCAAACCCTCCAAATGGAGCTGTTTGACATATGGGAACGTGAGAAAATGACCGTTTTGTTCGTGACGCACAATGTGTTTGAAGCGGTTCTGCTATCCTCCAAGATTGCCGTCATGTCGGCACGTCCAGGAAAATTATCTGCTTTAATTAATGTGCGGCTGCCTTATCCAAGGACGCTTGGCATGCGAACCGAGCGGGATTTCGGTAAATATGTTGAGCTTGCCTCAACTTATTTGGAGCATGGTGCTCATCGGAAGGAGCTGGGGTAATGTCGATCTCATCATTCGAAACCTTGCAGCCTAAGCTTGAGACGCCAGTTGTTGTGAAGAAAACAAGCCGAAATTTCGGATATACATTCAAACATTATTATCTAGGACCGATTGTGGCTTTTGTTCTTGTCATGGCGCTCTGGCAGCTCATTCCTGCTTGGCTTGGCATGAAACCTTTTATTTTCCCTAAACCGACGGATGTGTTGAAAGCAGCAATCGAGGACTGGTCTATTTTGTGGGAAGCCGTGCGCATTACTGTTTTGGAGTCGGTAGTAGGCTTTTTGCTTAGCGCGGTGATCGGTATCTTTATCTCCATTTTACTTGCCAGTTCACTCATTATGGAGCGAAGCATCTATCCATACGCCATTATTCTTCAGACCATTCCCGTTGTTGCTGTAGCGCCGCTTGTCGTGATCTGGTTTGGCGCCGGCTACAATTCTATTGTCGTTATCTCCTTTTTAATCGGATTTTTCCCTGTTGTCTCCAATACTTTAATGGGATTAAATTCAGTGGATTCCAATATGGATGAGTTGTTCACGCTTTACAATTCGTCAAAGTGGCAAAAAATGTGGAAGCTTCGCCTTCCTGCTGCAATGCCTTACATCATGGCTGGTTTGAAAATATCGTGTACCCTATCGATTGTCGGAGTCATTGTAGGGGAGTATGTGGCAGGAATCGGGGGCGGCAAAGGCGGGCTCGGTTACGCCATTACGATAGCTGCTGTACAGATGAAAACACCTTTTTTATTTGCTTGCGGTATTGCTTCAGCTATTTTAGGCATCAGCTTCTATCTCATCGTCAGTATGATCGCTAAGCGAGTACTGGGCTCATGGCATGAGTCCGCGATGAAGACAAGAAAATAAATAGAAAAAGTGGAGGAGAGACAAAATGAAGAAATGGATGAAATTCGGGGGAGTTGCTTTATCGCTAACGCTAATGATGGTCTTGTTCGCAGCATGTGGAGGGAAGTCTGGAAATAACACACCGGCAAGTACAACAGAGAATTCACCAACAGTAGAAACGGCTGCTACAGAAGAGCCCAAAGCTCCTGTAGAAACGAAGAAAGCAAAGCTTGTTCTGAACTGGTTCCCGAAGGCACAGCATGGCGGGGTATATGCGGCCAAGGAGCAGGGGATTTTTGAGAAGCATGGTTTTGATGTTACGCTTGAGCCGGGAGGCCCGCAGGTTTCAGCTGTACAAATCGTCGCTTCTGGAAAAGCGGAATTCGGTCTTGCTCATGCGGACCAAATCGTTATCGCCAAAAATCAGGGGATTGATTTGGTTGTCGTAGCAGCGGCGCTTCAAGGCAGTCCGCAAGCATTCATGTTTCAAGAAAGTGCGGAAGTAAATAGCTTCGAGGACCTCAATGGCAGAACCGTATTTATTCAGCCGGGCATTACGTATTGGGACTTTTTAAAGAGCAAATATGATTTGAGCGGAGCAAAAGAAATGACCTACACTGGCCAGCATGTCAATTTTCTTGCTGATCCAGAATCGGTCACTCAAGCATTCCTTACTTCAGAGCCGTTCTTCATGGAGAAGGAAGGCGTAAAAACAAAAACTCTACTTATTTCCGAATCTGGTTATAATCCATACAATGTAGTCTTGTTCGTCACAAAAGAGTATTTAGAGAAAAATAAAGAGACCGTTGGAAATTTTGTCGCTGCCTTCTCCGAGGGCTGGATGTCTTATAAGGATACTTCCAAGGAAGTGAATGCCGCTATTCATGCAGCTAATCCGAATATTGACCTTGATGCGATCGATTTTGAGGATCAAGCTCAGAAGGAATTTGTTTATGGCGGGGATGCTGCCGAGCATGGATTTGGCTATATGACAGAGGAGCGTTGGTCGACGCTGATCAATCAGCTTGCTGATCTAGGGCTGCTCAAAAATAAGTTCGACGCCAAGGAGATATTTACGACAGAGTTTTTGCCTGGTAAATGATAAGTGGATAAATTTATAAAAAGGGATGCAGACACGTTGCCGTGATCTGTATCCTTTTTTCATGTGAGAATATATCTTTTCGATACGAAACTTCTGCTATTTTGGTAAAGTTTATTTTAAATAATTTTTTCCGTGCACATGTGCTGCTGTCGGTATTGACGGAAGGAATTTACAGTAATAGGATATAAGAACTGGGATAAAAACAATCTGTTTATATAGATGAAAGTTCATTTAACTGCACCAAGTATTGGTTAGGAGGTCTCACATTGACTGTGATACACGAATTTTCACAATCCATTCCTGAATGGAATAGAGGCAGCCTGCATGCTGACTGTGAGAATTGTTTTGGTTTATGCTGTGTTTCATTGCCGTTCACAGCTTCTATAGACTTTGCAGTCGATAAAGATGCGGGTCAGCCCTGCAGCAATTTGCAATCGAACTTTCGCTGCGGTATTCATCATAGTCTTAGGGAGCGGGGATTTAAAGGTTGTACAGTTTACGATTGTTTTGGAGCTGGACAACAGGTTTCTCAGGTGACCTATGGCGGACAAGATTGGCGGCAGATGCCAAATACCGCGGAGCAAATGTTCGAGGCATTCCGAGTCATGCGGCAACTCTATGAGCTGCTTTGGTATTTAAACGAGGCGCTTGCACGGGAAACGACACAATCGATTTACGATGAGCTTAGATTTATGCTCGAAGAGACAGAACGGTTCACTCGTCTGAACCCAGATTCACTGTTGGAATTGAATGTGTCAGCACATCGTATGGAAATCAACAAGCTGCTTCTTAAAGCAAGTGAGCTTGTACGCGAGGAAGCCATTCGTGCGAATAAGCAGAGTAACACTCGAGGCCGTAAGAAGACCTACGAAAGAGGCGCCGATCTCATTGGAGCTAAGCTTAGAGGTGCTGATCTTATCGGAGCAAACTTAAGGGGATCTTATCTGATTGCTGCGGACCTCAGAGATGCTGATCTTAGAGCGGCTGACCTTATCGGAGCTGATTTTCGAGACGCTGACCTCAGTGGCGCAAACCTCTCAAAAAGTCTCTTTCTTACGCAGTTTCAGCTTAACGCAGCCAAAGGGAATGCAGATACCAAAATTCCTCCGACCCTTACTCGTCCAGCACACTGGTTAGCATAGAAAATGAACGAATAATGCCCAAGTGTGCTATTGCACATTGTTATATTAAAAAGGCCAACCATAAGATTCTGGTTGACCTAATTATACGAATGGCTGCCGTTAGGCAGCCATTTTACTTTTAATTGGTTTGTTGCCGATGGAACAATTGCCTCCACAAACCACAAACCACAAACCACACGACGCAATCTGCAAAACGAATGCTTCAGACCCAACCATCGTCATTCAAAGATGAATTCTGAATTCTACAATCGCGTAACGAACACCAGACACCTTATTTGCGATAAATCGGCCTGTTTTCCAATCTAACGAACTCAGCACCGCTTATTTTGCGATTTTCCACACGTTTGAATGCTATTTTGTGTATTCAACACCATCTGAGCTGGTTAGGGTGAAGTCAACGCGACTCAAGCGCCCATTACACCGAAGAATCGAAACAATCGGCGATTGAGTCGCATCATAATTGCAATGTTTCTATGCTAGTTGGAAGCCTTTTGCGCTGAGATTATCAGGAACATTGGTCTGCGATTCTCATCAAACATCAGCGGGTTATTCATCATTTCCTCTGAAGGCATTGGTTCTTTAATGGCTTTTAACTCAAAGCCAGCACTAATTACGTCGTTCATATAGGTTGAAACGGTACGATGATATTTAATCACATTATCGGTTAGGAAGGAGGTTTTGCGTAAGCCCTCTGTCTGATATTGATCAACTGGCCAGTGCAGACGGTTTCCATGGTCATCATAATGCCAATCTTGTTCATCGCGGGAAGTGAATATAGGATGCTCCACTGAAAAAATGAAGGAGCCTCCCGGCTTTAGACAAGCATGTATCTTCTTGCACAGGGTATCAAAAGATTCGATATAGTGAAAAGCTAATGAGCTGATAACGATATCAAATTGAGAATCTGAGAATGCGATATCTTCAATCGGCATTTGTATGTAGGTAATGGCGGCGTCATTCGTTTGTTCCCGAGCTTTTTGCAGCATGTTCTCGGATATATCAACACCTACGACTGAGCCTGCTTGCTGTTCACGAGCATAGAGGCAATGCCAGCCGAAGCCGCAGCCTAAATCAAGTACGCTTTTACCATTTAAGTCTGGCAGTAAGGATTTGAATACATGCCACTCTCCCGCAGCTTCAAGTCCATGGGTGGAACGAGCCATTTCCTTATATTGTGAGAAAAAAGTTGAATCATCATATTTATTTTGTTTCATTCCATTGTACCCCCATATACTAAAATAGCCTTCACCAACATGCTAACTGAACTTTACTCATTTATCAATAAACCTGGCTTTACACAACTGCTCTATGTTGAAATCACGCATTACTAGCCTAATATAATAAAATACCCCTTTCTGCTCTATATAAAGCAAAGGAAAGGGGTGCATTATAAATAATCTAACTGCGTCGCGATTATTCGCAGAGAGCAGAAAGTTTTAGCCCAGCTTCGTTTTACGATAATCGGAAGGCGTTACGCCAAAGCTTTTCTTAAACATTCTGTGGAAGTAGGAGCTGCTCGTATAGCCGCTCTTTACCGCGATATCCACGATCGACAAATCGGTATTCTCCAAATGCTCCTTCGCACGTTCCATACGTACATTATTAATGACATCAACAATAGTAGCCAGCGTCTGCTGTTTATATACCCGGCTCAAATAGATGGATGACATGTCTAATTCATCAGCAATCCAGTTCAGGCTCAAATTCGGATTTGCGTATTCCTTTTGGATAAGATCATTAATCTTGCGAATTAAATCACCTTGTTTGGTGGAGCGCTTCATGGAAAGCTTCATTTGAATGTCATCGAACAAGGAGAAGAAAACTTCATTAAGCTCATTAATCGTTTCAAAATGATCCGGCGTTGGAATATGGATGCTCAAGCTCGCTTCTACGTCCAGACTGTTGTTTTTCTGAATCGTAAACAAGATATTGTTGACGGTCATCGTTAGATGCGAGATGGCGAGCTGAACGACATGGATCGGATATTGCGCCGTTTCCTGTACGATTTCTGCAAACAGTTTTTTGGCTTCCTCGGTCTTTGAGGTCATTAAGGCATCGGTCAATTTCCGCTCTTTGTCAGCAGGGAAGATATATTCCTTCGATTTCAGAGCTATGATATCCTGTCCGTTAATTAAAGAGCCAAGACCATAGAACAAGCGATGCTGCGATGCTTCCTTCACCAGCTTGTAATGGGTAGAGAGCTGCTGTGCCTGAAAGGCCTCAGGGCTATACGTAATCGAGAGACCAATTTTCAAAAAGTCCAACGAGGAACGCTGAATTTTAGCAAGCATGTTTCGAAGCATCTCGTCATCAAGCTCATCGGATTCGTCGGGCCGGCCTAGAAGCATGATGACATAATCGGCATCCATGTCGACGGTTTCTACGCGATAATCGTTATGAGCAATCTCGGAAGCGATATTCATAATGGCAAATTTATAAACATGCAGATCGTCGCCGCGATTTTGCTTCAGAGCCGCGAGCTCGTCAATTTTTAAGAGGACGACGCGGTAACGCGCATGAAAGTCGAATGTAATTCCGCTGACCATCAGCTTCTGCAGCTGTGCGTTTGTTTGCAGCGATTGCGAGCCTTGGATAAGGCTGCGCAGTATATTTTGCCTAATGGTATAGGAACTGTTGCGTTTTTCTGTTTCGAGAATGTTCATCTTATTCATAATTTGATGAATAGGGCGATATAGCATAAGAGAGAGCAGCCACGAGATAAGCAAGCCGATGACCAAAATAATGACAGCAATCATAATCGTTGTATTTCGGATGGAATAAATAGCTTTAGTTACATGCTTGTATGGTGTCACACGTACGTATTGCCAGTCCAAGGAATCGGGAGAAGTATACGAGATAAGAGACTTCTTTCCGTCAAAGTCGGCAACAACGTAACCAGATTCCTTGTTTTTAATTTTTTCGTTAATGATGAGGCTATCCTCGTTGCTTAGTTTTTTAGGCAAAAGGGTATCGCCGGATAACAGAAGGTTCTGATTGTCGAGAATATAGGACTTGCCCTCGCTGTCGCTCTTATTCACGCCAATGTCTTTGTTGATCCAAGCGGAAGAAATATTAATAATAACAGCAGAATTAATCGTCTGCGTTCGACCGATAGCATCATAACCTAAATAGGTATAAGCCTTCGTTAACTGCTCACCGGTGAGATTAACCGTTTTATACGTTCTTGGAATAGGCGTGAATGGACGATACTCCTGGTAGTTATCGAGAATATCCAGTATCCCTTTATCCGCAAGCTCCTCTTTATTGAACGTGCCCCCTTCGGCTTGACGGCTGGCAGTGTAGAACAAGCCATTGGCCGAATTGTACACATAAATGGATTCAATGAACGGCATAGAGTTCAAATAGTTGTTCAATTCGTTCATCGCTGCCGTGACATCATAGATGTTAGGGTCATTGTAGAACATTAGCTTAGAAACACTGAAGGTTCGATAGATTTGGAAGGAGAGGGATTGTGCGCTCTCGGTCATGCTGATAACTTCTTTACTGGTTTGGGTTAGATTGCTGACGTCTGACTGGTAGGCTTTCTTCAAATCGATCTGCATGTAAGTGAAGAAATTAAACAAGGAGGATACCATTAGAGTAAGTACGATGCACAAAGTGATCGTGAACAGCAGCTTACTGTATAGTTTTCCGTTGTTTTTCAATTGAACTGCTGGCATGTTGGCTCCCCCTTTATATATGTAGAACATTTTGGAATTAACAGGGTTAACTGTATTAGCGTAAGCGCTTCCCTATTTAGTCAAACGTTGCTCGTGTGCCTTTTAGGAATTAGTTTAAATATTTCACTAGTCAGCTCGCTGATACAAGGAACATTATAATCTTCACTTGCAGCTTGGTGCAATGAACCAAATAAATGAAGGTGAATGAACTTGATTTTATGGTGTGAACAATATAAACCACAGTGAACTTATCGGCGAAACGCTGAAAGTTGGATGACAACGGGGTGCTTTATCCGTTAGAATGTCACGGAATATGGCGCTGATGGCAGAAGGGACCGTGAAGATATGATTAATACAAAGCTGAAGCAGATTTGGTATGGAGGAGATTATAATCCGGATCAGTGGCCAGAGGAGATATGGCATGAGGATATGCGTCTGTTTAAGGAAGCGGGAATTAATGTAGTGACGCTTCCTGTATTCAGCTGGGCAAAGCTGCAGCCATCGGAGGATGCGTATGATTTTGGCTGGCTGGACAAGCTGCTGAACCTCATCGCGGAAAATGGAATTTATGCTTGTCTCGCCACATCAACGGCTGCACAGCCGGCATGGTTGTCGCGCAAATATGAGGATGTGCTGCCTGTTGATGTGGATGGAAGGAAGCGCACGCATGGCGCACGTACGAACTTTTGTCCAAACAGCAAGACCTATCGCAGATTATCGGGTCAGCTGGCGCGTAAATTAGCCGAGCGATACAAGGATCATCCGGCACTGCTCATTTGGCATATTAACAACGAATACGGCACGCATTGTTATTGCAGCAGCTGCGCGGCGGAATTCCGTGAATGGTTGAAGGTGAAATACGAGACGATTGAGCGGCTGAACGCGGAGTGGAATATGAGCTTTTGGGGACACACCGTCTACGAATGGGAGGAAATCGTACCGCCATCCAATTTAAACGGAGATAACCGTAATTTCCAGCCCATGGCGATTGATTACAAGCGATTTATGTCCGATTCTATTCTCGGCTGCTACCAAGTTGAATATGCGGAGCTGAAGGCGGTTACGCCGGATATTCCGATTACGACGAATATTTGGGGCTTATTTAACGGTCTTGATCTGAAAAAATGGGGCGAAGCGATGGATGTTGTCTCTTGGGACAGCTATCCGCAAATGAATGAGCCTATGGGCAATGTGGCGATGCGCCATGACTATATGCGCGGCTTAAAGGACGGCAAGCCCTTTATGCTGATGGAGCAAACGCCGAGCCAGCAAAACTGGCAGCCATATAATAGCTTGAAGCGTCCCGGCGTGATGCGGCTTTGGAGCTATCAAGCCGTTGCGCATGGCGCTGACACGGTAATGTTCTTCCAGCTTCGCCGCTCATTCGGGGCATGCGAGAAATATCATGGTGCGGTTATCGAGCATGTCGGTCACGAGGATACGCGAGTATTTCGTGAATGTGCTGCGCTCGGGCATGAGCTTGATGAGCTTGGCGATCGTTTGCTTGATTCGGAGGTTCATGCCGAGGTCGCGTTATTGTTCGATATTGATACATGGAACGCGGTAGAAATTACGAGCGGACCGAGTGTTGACCTGAATTATTTGGATCAAGCGCAAAAGTATTACAAAGCATTTTACGATCAGAATGTGGCGATCGATGTGCTCAGTCCGCTGAGCGATTTCTCCAAATACAAAATACTTGTAGCTCCGGTGCTTTATATGTTAAAGCCAGGTGTTGCTGAGCGAATTGAAGCGTTTGTACAAAATGGAGGCACCTTCATCACTACCTTCTTCAGCGGCATCGTCAACGAGAACGACTTGGTTACGCTTGGCGGATACCCGGGCAAGCTCCGCAATTTGCTGGGACTATGGGTGGAGGAGATTGACAGCCTGCTGCCTGAGATGCGCAATAGTGTTGACATTGGCGAGGCATTTGGCCATGTAGCAGGAACGTATGAGTGTGGTTTGCTATGTGATCTTCTTCATCTTGAGGGAGCGAGAGCAATCGGGACGTATGGCAAAGATTTTTACGCGGGCATGCCAGCGCTGACGGTAAACTCATTTGGTTCAGGGGAAGCCTATTACGTAGCTACAGCGCCGGAACAAAAGCTGTTAGCGGATCTGATTCAAACGTTGTGTGCAAAACATCAAATTGTTGCTCCGTTCACAGCGGCAGCAGGTGTAGAACTCGCGCAGAGAGTCAAAGGGGATCAGGTATATACGTTTGTTTTGAACCATAACAGCCATCAATCGACGATTTCTCTCGAAAATGCGAGCTATTTCGACCTATTAACTAATCGTCAGGTGAGTGGGACGGTAGAAATAGAGCCGCATGGCGTTATGATTTTGCAAAAAGCATAAGCAATGATTCTAAAAACCACGATTTCGTTCGTCTCGAATGACACTTCGAGCAGACGATCTAGTGGTTTTTTTGACGCCTATTCCGTGTGAAATGGCTTGTTAATACATAAAAGTTTAAATCGTTCACTGTTCATTTCGCTAATTCGTTCACTGACTTTGCAATCTTACTCTTTCTCCCAAAACAGGGGCGGCGTACAGTGAGAACAGCAGACAACACGAAATAGAAAAGAACGCTTTGAGAGGAGACATCATCTGCATGTTAAAAAAAAATGGAGTGCTTAGGGAGCTTGTAACGAATCGTATACTCTTCCTTATGTTATTGCCGGCGCTTATCTTCTTCCTAATTAACTCGTATGTTCCAATGGTGGGTATCTACTACGCTTTCACAAGGTTCGACTTCAACACAAGCTTGTTCAATAGCCAATTCGTTGGACTCGACAACTTCAAGTTTTTATGGAAATCGGGGGTTCTCGCAAGACTAACCTTAAATACGGTCGGCTATAACATCGTATTTATTCTACTCGGAAACGTGCTCGCCATCGCGCTTGCCATTCTACTGAGCGAGCTGCGCTTGCAATGGTTTAAGAAGCTGACGCAATCGATCATGTTTCTACCGTATTTCGTGTCCTTCGTTATTCTAAGTGTCATCGTTTACAACGTGTTCAACTATGAGAGCGGATTTCTGAATTCGACGCTGAAGTCATTCGGATACGAATCATTGGACGTATACAATACGCCATGGGTGTGGGTGTTCCTCATTATCATCTTCTACCTATGGAAAAATATCGGGTACAGCATGGTTATCTACCTGGCATCGATTACTGGAATTAGCGAAGAGTATTATGAGGCTGCCAAAATCGACGGCGCGAACATTTTCCAGCGTATCTGGTACATTACCGTTCCGATGCTGAAGACAACATTCGTTATGCTCCTGCTGTTCGCACTCGGAAGCATCATGAAAGGCCAGTTCGACTTGTTCTACCAGCTGATCGGCAACAACGGCGTGCTTTACAATACAACAGATATTCTCGATACGTATGTGTACCGTTCACTGAAAGTGACGTTTGATATCGGCATGTCGACAGCCGCTGGTCTATACCAATCGCTATTCGGCTTCGTTCTCATCATGACCGTCAACTATATCATCAAGAAAATCAACGACGAGTACGCATTGTTCTAAACGATCTGAAGCAATCGCTATCAGCTAACTGTAGGAGGTACCCATGAAAATCAAAGACGACAATTATATGAAATGGTTTAGACTCATCGCTTTTATAGTCATCCTCATTTCAACTGTAGCCTGCTTGTTTCCGTTCCTGCTCATTATATCTGCTTCCTTTACGCAAAATGAAGCCATTATAAGAGATGGCTACCATCTCATTCCAACCGTGTTTTCATTTGAGGGTTATGCGACGGTGTTCCGTTTTCCGAAGCAGGTATTGCAAGCCTATGGCGTCACCACGCTAACCACGGTTATCGGCACGACGCTTGGGTTGTTCCTGATGACAATGGCTGGATACGTCCTGCAGCGCAAGGATTTCAAATATCGCAATTTCTTTGCTTTTATGATTTATTTCACGACGCTGTTTGGCGGCGGGCTGGTGCCTTGGTACATCCTAATGACCAAGTATTTGAAGCTGACTGACAAGCTTGAAGTGTTGATATTGCCGGGTCTTATGACGCCTTTCCTTATTATTCTGATGAAAAACTTTATCCGCTCCGCAGTACCGGATGAGGTTATTGAATCCGCTAAAATCGACGGCGCAAACGACTTCACCATTTATAGCCGGATTGTGCTTCAGCTATCGATGCCGGGTATCGCAACCGTAGGTTTGTTCCTGGCGCTTCATTATTGGAATGACTGGTTTACTTCCTCGTTGTTTATTAACGACACGACGAAGTACCAGCTGCAATATTACTTGTACAACGTGATTAATGCGATGAGCTTCGTTGCGCAAATGGGCTCGGGAACTGGCGTCTCGCTAGGCTCCGACATGCCGACAGAATCAACGAAGATGGCGATGTCCATTATCGTTACAGGACCAATCCTTTTCCTGTATCCGTTCGTGCAGCGTTATTTTGTAAAAGGATTGACGATTGGTGCGGTTAAAGGTTAGAACTAGACAAGGGATCAATCATTCCGCGTTTAGCTAACATAGATAAGAACTTATTAAAGGGAGGATTCACATGACTAAGAAAGCAGCAAAAGCGGTCTCCATGTTTCTATCCATCATCGTGCTTATTACAGTACTAGCAGCTTGCGGATCGAATAACAATGGAAACAGCGGCAGTAGCGCCACCGATGCTCCAAAAGACACAGAGGGTACAACTAACGAAGGCGCAACGAATGAAGGCGGCGAAAAATCAGGTATCGATACGTCGAAAAAAGTGGAATTGCAATTTTATATGTTAGGCGATGCTCCTAAAGATATCGCTTCTATTCAAGAGCAAGTCAACAAAATGGCATTGGAAGATTTGAATGCTACTGTTAAATTCAACTATACTTCTTGGACAGATTGGGATCAAAAGTACAAACTATTGCTTGGATCAGGCCAACAGGTTGACTTGATCTTCACAGCGGATTGGACGCAATACCAATCGTATGCGAAGAAAGGCGCTTTCCAAGCGCTCGACAAGATTCTTCCCGTAGCAGCGCCTACGCTTAACTCTTACGTGCCAGCAGATATGTGGGAAGCTGTAAAAATCGACGGTCAAATCTACACGGTTCCAGCTACGTACAAGGAGTATGTAACAGATGGTTTTGTATGGCGTGAAGATCTTCGCGAGAAATACAATCTGCCTACACCAGTAGATATTGCAACGTTCGAGCAATACCTAGATGGAATCAAGAAAAATGAACCAACGGTTACACCGCTTTCGATGAACTCGGATGTGAAAACAAACCTAATGGATCGTTTCATTGGTATTTCCCACTCTCCAGTTGGTGCGCTGCCATACGGTATCGGCATCGACTATGCAACACCTAATGAAGTACATTCCTACTGGGGTTCAGATGAGCAAGTTCAAGATTTGACGGTAATGAAGCGTTGGCAGGATAACGGCTACATGGTGAAAAACGTGCTGGCTGTTAAAGATACGCTGCAGGATCAAATCACAAGCGGCAAAGCTGCAGCAATTATTGGGGACAACCCGACTCGCTATAATGATATGGTAATCAAAATTCAAGCAACTCACCCGGATTGGAAGCTCGGCTACCACCCATTCCCAAAAACAAATGGAATTGCAACGCCAGTTCACCCAATCCACAACGGTTTCGCTATTCCAGCTAGCAGTAAAAACGCTGAGCGCGCGCTTGCGTTCTACGAGAAGCTGGTTACGGACAAACGCTACAACATGCTTACGCAATACGGTGTAGAAGGCAAAAACTATGAAGTAAAAGACGGTTATTACTCGATGATCGGCGATTCGAACTCGAACGGCTTCCCTCGTGAGGGAATGAACGGTTGGGCTTGGAGAAACCCTGAGTTCATGCTGTTCGACAAAAACTATGATGGCGTAAAAGCGATCTTCGATGAGCTTGATAAAATTCAAGTACCTGATAAATTCACAGGTTTCGCAGAGGATTACACACCTTACCAAGCAGAGAGAGCAGCACTTGAGCAAGTAGAGAAACAATACCTGTTCCCGCTGAATGCAGGTCTCGTGAAAAACGTAGAAGATGGCGTAAAAACGTTCATGGAAAAAGCAAAACAAGCAGGCCTTGAGAAAATTCAAGCGGAATACACGAAACAATGGCAAGCGTATGTTACGGAGCAAGGCATTAAATAAGACCGTTTAAGAAAACAGATCATTCCTCTTAGGAGGATGATCTGTTTTTTGTTTTCAACAGGGTAGATTAAAAATTCAATAAAAAAAGAGCTCGATTCCACTTCGGAATCGAGCTCTTTTTTTAATCCAATGTATAGTTTGATGAGCTGTGACAGGTTTCTGATTATTAGTAAAAGATCTATTTAGCTACAGTTTCTAGTGCGACTTCAATCATATCGTTGAAGGTCGTTTGTCTCTCTTGTGCAGTCGTTTGTTCTCCAGTAAGAATATGATCGCTTACCGTTAGGAGGCTGAGGCCTTTTACGCCGAATTTAACTGTTAAATAATAAAGTGCGGCTGTTTCCATTTCTACTGCCAATACGCCATGGCGGCCTAGCTTGGTCACGGCATCTTTGTCTTCCGTGTAGAAAACATCAGAAGACAGCACGTTACCTACGCGCAGGTTAAGGCCTTTAGCCTCTCCAATTTCATAAGCGGTCTTAATTAGATCAAAGTTTCCAATCTGAGGGAAGTCAAACCCAGGGAATTGGTTGCGAATGATAGCTGAATCGGTAGCCGCTGCTTGCGCAATAAGAACATCGCGGAGATTCACATCATTTTGAATAGCGCCGCATGTTCCGATACGAACGAGATTTTTGGCACCATAATCGTTGATCAATTCTTGAATATATATGGACGCAGAAGGCATACCCATTCCTGTACCTTGAATCGATACTCGGTTGCCCTTATAAGTGCCTGTAAAGCCTAACATGCCACGTACATTGTTGTAACAGACGACATTTTCGAGGAAGGTCTCCGCAATATACTTTGCGCGCAGCGGATCTCCAGGTAATAAGACGGATTCTGCAATTTCGCCAATCTTTGCTTCAATATGAAAACTCATGTGAATTCCCTCCAATGTTTCTTATCGTGCATCACAAAAAAGAATGCACGAGAATCATAGCATGATTCGATATCCACATTATGTTAAAGGGATTACTATACTTTTGTGAACTGGTTCACAAAATAACTGTTAGCGCAGTTACGGAAATAAAGCGCTGTCATTTGTATTATTAGGTGCACGGCATCGTTAAATGTTATGCCACTTACGCATTGCAGGAAGCTCTTCGGTTTCATTACAGATCGATTCTATCATTTCCTTATCAAGGAGGTATAAGTACTTATCACGAATGTCGATCAGTCCTTCGGCTTGAAACTCACCCAGCGTTTTGGAGATGGATTCTCGCGTGACTCCGAGCATGTTGGCGAACAAGGATTGATTAATTTTTAAATCGATTTTGTATGCGTTATCACTGGCGACTCCATAGTTGTAATAGAGATCCATAATGAGATTAACTACTTTTCCACGTACGTCATGGAAGGTCAAATAACGAATCATGCGATTGAGCATCCGAGTTCGCTCTACAAGAATTTTGTAAGCGTTTCGCAGGATGGAAGGATATTGATCCACAAGCTGCAGGAAATCCCGTTTTGACAGCAGCCAAACGTTAACGTCTTCTAAGGCTTCTATGGATGAGATCCGATGATTATCGCTGGAGAGGGCTTCTACTTCTCCAATGATATCGCCGGCACTAGTAATACTCAGAACGACTTCTTTTCCTTCGTACATGCGATAAATCTTGATCATACCTGAGCGAATAAGATAAACCTCGTCACTTTGGTCATTTTCAAACATTAGAACATGGTTCTTCTTGAACCGTCGTTCTTTGAGCAATGGGGTTATTTTTTGCCATTCATCCTTAGGAATGTCCGAGAAAATCGAGATGTCTGAGATGTTGTCGATCATAAGAATTTTCCTTTCGCATTTCAATATTTAAGCAACTCTTAGGTAAGAGATTGCGAAACGGCTAGAAACGTATTGTAGCATGGATTGGGTGGAAAATAGCAATGCATGGCCTTAGCTTTTTTTTGAGAAATGAGGTGTATTTATGAAATTCGAGCGAATAAGCGTAATTGTGCTGGATAGTGTTGGTATCGGTGCATTACCGGACGCTGCAGCTTTCGGAGATGAAGGCAGCCATACCTTAGGACATATTTGCGAGCAAGTACCAGACATGAAATTACCAAATCTTACAGCTTTGGGTCTAGGTAATATTGCACCACTGGCTACCATCTTGAAAGCGGTTAAGCCTCTAGCATGTTATGGCAAGATGGCGGAGGTATCGGTAGGCAAAGATACGATGACGGGTCATTGGGAACTCATGGGACTCGAAGTAAAGGTGCCCTTTCAAGTTTATTCCGATGGATTTCCAGCGGAATTGATTGAGAAGTTCGAAGCCATGACCGGTCGCAAGGTGATTGGAAACAAGCCGGCTTCTGGAACTGAAATTTTGGACGAGTATGGAGAAGAGCAGCTCCGAACGGGCGCATGGATTGTTTATACTTCCGGAGACAGCGTATTCCAAATCGCAGCTCATGAGGATGTTATTCCATTAAATGAGCTATATCATGCATGTGAAATTGCGCGTGAGCTAGCCTTGAATGATCCTTATGTAGTTGGCCGAGTCATAGCAAGGCCTTACATCGGTGAGCCGGGCGCTTATAAACGCACACCTAATCGGCATGATTATGCACTCAAGCCTTTTGGAGAAACCGTGCTTGATCATCTGAAGAATGAAGGCCTCGATGTTATTTCGGTCGGGAAGATCAACGATATTTTCACAGGGCAAGGAATTAGTGAATCCTATCCAACAAAGAGCAATTTGGATGGCATCAAGGCAACGATTAAGCTGCTGAATCGGCCTTTCCACGGATTGTTATTCACAAACTTAGTTGATTTTGATTCTTTATACGGCCATCGCCGCGATCCTAAAGGATACGCTGCCTGCCTTGAAGAGTTCGATCAATATGTACCAGAGCTTATGCAGCAAATGAGCGACAATGATTTACTTATCATTACGGCTGATCACGGCAACGACCCAACTGCGCCAGGAACGGATCATACCCGTGAATATGTACCCATCTTGATCTACAGCCCATCGTTAGCAAAGGATAGCGTTTCTATTGGCATAAGAAACACATTTGCTGATTTAGCTGCAACGATTGCAGAAAATTTCATGGTCACTAAACCAGCTATCGGGGAAAGCTTCTTGGATTTGTTAGTAAAACAAACCAATAACGAGGAATAAAACATTAGGGGGAATTCACAATGAAAAAAACAATGAAAGCATTATTGCCTTTAATACTGATTTTTACGTTAGTCATAACTGCATGCGGTCAAAAAAGCGATACGGGTAACGCAGGGGCTGCAGGTACAGATAATAAACAAGAGCTTAAAAAGCTGAAAGTCGGAATGGTTACTGACCTTGGCAGTGTGAATGATAAATCCTTTAACCAAAGTGCTTGGGAAGCGTTGCAGAAATTAAAGAAGGACTTTGGTTTTGAAGTGAAGTACCTGGAACCAAAAACAGATGGCGATGTTGTTCCTAACTTAAATCAATTTGTCAAAGCAAACTATGATTTAACATGGGCAACTGCCTTCACTTTAGCTGATGCAGTAACACAGCTATCCAAAGAAAATCCAGATAAGATGTTTGGAATTGTCGATTCTGACCTTGTGCTCCCGAATGTAGCAGCTATCTCTTTTAAAGAGCAAGAAGGCTCGTTCCTAGTTGGTGTTATCGCTGGTTTAACGACAAAAACAAATAAAATCGGCTTTATCGGCGGCATGGATATTCCCGTTATTAAACGATTTGAAGCGGGCTTCCGCGAAGGGATAAAAGCTGTAAATCCAGATGCAAAATTGATCGTTAACTATACAGGGCTATTCAACCGGGTAGATATGGGGAAATCTGCAGCCTCTACCATCTATAACGATGGTGCAGATATCATATTCCATGCAGCAGGACTAACAGGCAATGGTGTATTTAATGAAGCGAAGGAACGTAACAGCAAGGGCGGAAAAGTATGGGTCATTGGCGTGGATAAAGATCAATCTTTAACCTTCGGAGATGATGTTACATTAACTTCGATGATCAAAAAAGTAGATGAGGCTGTTTACCAAGCCTCAAAAAAATTAGCTGAAGGCGATTTCCCGGCGGGTAAAGTGACATTAATGGGCCTCAAAGAAAACGGAGTCGATATTGCTCCAAATTCGAAAACGAATGTAGCGCCGGAAGTTCTTGCCAAGGTCGAGGAATATCGCACGAAAATCATCAATGGCGAGATCGTCGTACCGGAAAAATAATGCGATTTCGTCCCCTCTTCTATCATTGTCCTTGATAGAGTGAGGGGACGAATATTTTGGGGAGGGTCTTATATGACTAAGACAGATGTCGTGTTAGAGCTGAAAGGGATAACCAAAAGATTCCCCGGCGTAGTCGCTAACGATTCGATTAGCTTGCAGCTAAAGCGTGGAGAAATTCATGCTTTGCTCGGGGAAAATGGATCAGGGAAATCCACCCTAATGAGTATCGTATTCGGATTATATCAGCCAGACGAAGGCGAGATTCATGTAAATGGGAAGCATGAGCTGATGGATAGTCCAAACAAGGCAATTGAGCTTGGAATTGGAATGGTGCATCAGCATTTTAAATTGGTAGAGCCTTTTACAGTAACGGAAAATATCATTCTCGGAATGGAACCCAAAAAGGGGATGAAGATTGATATTAAAGGAGCAAGTAAAAAGGTAAAAGAACTATCTGAACGTTATAAGCTTGATGTTGATCCAATGGCAACCATCGAATCGATCAGTGTAGGGATGCAGCAGCGCGTAGAAATTTTAAAAACACTATACCGCGGAGCAGATATTCTAATCTTTGATGAGCCTACTGCTGTGTTAACTCCGCAAGAGATCACAGAATTGCTGGCTATTATGAAACGTCTTGTCGCTGAGGGCAAATCTATAATCCTCATTACTCATAAGCTTAAAGAAATTATGGAAATAGCGGACACTTGCACCATTATTCGGCGTGGTAAGCGAATTGAAAGTGTGGAAGTAGCATCGAGCGATGCGCAGCAATTAGCGGAAAAAATGGTCGGTAAAGAAGTTAATTTTAAAACTGCCAAAAGAGCAGCTAACCCGAAAAAAGCGTTATTAGAAGTGAAAAATTTAGTGGTTACAGGCAGTAACGGCAAGGCCGCTGTTAATGATCTCAGCTTCTCCGTAAGAGCGGGCGAGATTGTCGGTATTGCTGGTGTAGACGGCAATGGCCAGTCAGAGCTAATCGAAGCTTTAACGGGTATGCAAAGCATACGATCAGGTGAAATTTGGCTGCAAGGCAAAAGCATCGCCAATCTTGCTCCGCGTACGATTTCTGAAGCGGGAATGTCACATATTCCGCAGGATCGGCATAAACATGGACTCGTTCTGGACTTTTCTGTCAGTGAAAATACAATTTTGCAAACGTATTATCAACCAGAAATAAGCAAGCATGGTTTTATTAATAAGAAAACGATGGATGACATGGCAACGCGGTTAGTGAACGAGTTTGATATACGCACACCAGGCATTGATACATTCGTTCGTTCGATGTCAGGAGGAAACCAACAAAAAATCATTATCGCACGCGAAATCGATAAAAATCCGCAGGTCTTGATTGCGGCTCAGCCCACGCGAGGGCTGGACGTAGGCGCGATTGAATTTGTGCATCAGCAGTTAATCGCAGAACGAGATCAAGGCAAGGCTGTTTTGCTGATTTCGTTTGAGCTGGATGAAATACTCAATGTAGCAGACCGTATTCTGGTCCTATTCGGCGGACAAATTGTTGGAGAAACCACGCCAGAAACAACCAATGATCAGCAATTAGGAATGATGATGGCAGGCAAGCATGAAGGAGAAGGCATCCATGAATAAAATAATGAGTATTTTCAAACGGGAATCTGCACTTATCCCTCTTGTTGCCATTGTTATGGGTTTGCTATTAGGCGCCATTATTATGTGGATTGGCGGCTACGACCCCGTGCTGGCCTATAAATCGCTAATCGATAAAATATTCGGCAGCCGTTACGATTTTGGAGAAGCTATGCGTACGATTGTACCGCTTATGATGAGCGGCTTGGCCGTAGCGATCGCTTTTCGTTCTGGCATGTTTAATATTGGCGTAGACGGCCAGATTATTATGGGATCGCTCGGCGCCTTAATAGTAGGCACACAGTTTAGCCTGCCACCTGTGCTGCATGCGCTGCTGGCTGTCCTAGTTGGCGCCTTGCTTGGCGGGATGTGGGGAGCGCTAGTGGGTTATATTAAGGCAAAACGTGGTATTAATGAAGTGATTACCAGCATCATGCTTAATTTTATTGCGCTTTATTTGGCGAATTACATTATTCGGACGTTCATGCCGCAAGCAGGTACACAACGATCTGCCTTGATTCATGAATCCGCGAGTATTCAGATTAGCTGGCTCTCTGAGCTGATGGATGGCGCACGTATCCACTGGGGATTTGTGATTGCGATTATTGCGGTAATTTTCTACCACATCTATTTAACCAAGACCACATGGGGTTATGAGCTGCGGGCAGTTGGGCTTAATTCTGATGCTGCAAAATATGCAGGAATGAAGGTTTCGAATGTTATGGTTCGTACCATGTTTATTTCAGGCGTATTTGGCGGTTTGATTGGTACCTTTGAAGTGTTAGGCGTGTTCAACTATGTGGCTATCAACTCGGTTTCATCTGGTCTAGGTTTTGATGGTATAGCTGTAGCTTTGCTTGGCGGCAATAGCGCACTTGGCGTATTCCTCTCCGCGTCCCTGATTGGGGGCCTTACCTATGGTTCGCAAGGCATGAGCTTTGGTGCAGAGGTGCCAGGCGAAATTATTCGGATGATTATTGCATTTATTATCTTTTTTGTTGCTGCACCAGGCATCGTTAAGTTGCTTTTCTGGACGATTAAACTAAAATCAAAGAAGAAGGTGTGACAGATGGAGGTAATTGGCAATTTACTAAATGGGACGCTCGTATTCTCAACTGCCCTTATCTTTGCTGCACTCGGTGGACTCATTTCCGAACGCTCGGGAGTCATTAATATTGGACTGGAAGGGTTTATGGTATCGGGAGCCTTCTTCTCTGCAATAACGACTCATTATGCGGAAATAGCGGGTTTTGGCGGTTTCTCCCCTTGGTTAGGCTTACTTGGAGCCTTCCTATTTACCATTATCTTTTCTAGCATTCATGCGGTCGCCTCCATTACGTTTAAGGCGAATCAGGTTGTAAGCGGGGTTGTTATCAATATTCTCGCTGCAAGCTCAACGTTCTTTTTCGTAAAATTACTTTTTGATGGCTCAGCAGAAACACCGCTTCTAACGACTGTATTTCATAAGGTGACGATTCCTTATTTAAGCGACATTCCGTTCATTGGCAATGTGTTCTTCAATGCCTATCCGACTACGTATATTGCCATTGCATTAGTCATCATCCTATTTACTTATTTGTTTAAGACCTCAGGTGGACTAAGGCTTCGTTCTGTTGGTGAACATCCAAGCGCAGCAGACACGGTTGGAATAAAAGTAAATCGCACGCGCTACATCGCTGTTATTTTAAGCGGATCACTTGCAGCTCTTGGCGGAGCAACGATTGTTCTTACCTCAAATGGCAACTTTGCTTTTAATACCATTTCAGGACAAGGCTATATTGCGCTTGCGGCTGTTATTTTTGGAAAATGGAATCCGATAGGTGTGATGCTTGCTTCACTATTTTTTGGTTTAGCCCAAGCAGCAAAGGACCAATTGCAAATCTTTGATTTTGCTGCTAGCATTCCAAATGAGTTCTTCTATATGTTTCCATACGTCTTAACATTACTCGTTTTAATTGGAGCAGTAGGGAAAGCTCGTTCACCCAAAGCATTAGGGGAACCCTATGATGTTGGGAAACGATAAAGGTGGTTATACACTTGGGAAGTCGATTGCAGAAAATGTTCCATATTGAAAAAGAAAACACGACGGTACGTACGGAGTTAGTTGCAGGAACAACTTCATTTATGACGGTTGCCTATATCATTGCGGTGAATGGCGCCATCTTGCAGCTAGCCGGCATGCCTTATGAAGCAGCTACGATTGTTACAGTAATCTGCTCTTTTATCGGTTGTATGCTGATGGCACTTTGGGCGAAGTCACCGTTAATTCTCGTGCCTGGGATGGGAGACAATGCATTTTTTGTTTTCACATTGGTATTCTCGTTAGGACTTACGTGGCAGCAAGCACTTGCAGCTGTATTTTTGGCGGGTATTGTATTTATGTTAACTGCGGTAACAAAAGGGGCCGACTATCTATCGCGCTCGATCCCGACGTCGATGATTAACGCCATGACCGCCGGTATTGGTCTTTTTATTGCTTTTCTAGGCTTGAAAAATGGGGGGATCATCGTTGCGAGCGAAGGAACTTTCGTTACTTTAGCGAAGCTCAGTGATCCTTATGCCCTAACGACGATATTGACTTTATTGATTGCGATACCGCTTTTCATGCGAAATGTAAAAGGCAGCTTCTTAATTGCCATTATTGCAGGCACAGGCATTGGCGCATTGCTCGGTATCGTCGATTTTTCAACTTTACGTGATTTTAGTATTTCCTTTAATGGGTACGGAGAGCTGTTTCTTGCCTTGGACTTTAGCGGGATCGGCACGCTTAATTTTTGGACAGCTGTTTTTTCGTTATCGATGGTCATTATTTTTCAAAATATGGGCGCCCAGCTTGGGATGCTTCCAGACAAGGCGAAGTTCCGCAGGTCTTTTCAGGCTAACTCTGTATCGGTTATAAGTGCAGGGCTTCTGGGTTGCAGTCCGATGACAACAGCAGCTGAGTCTGCAACAGGCATTGCATCAGGCGGGAGAACGGGGCTAACCTCATTTACAACGGGAATTTTGTTTATTCCTGCTTTGTTTATGATCCCTCTTTTCAAAATAATCCCAAACAGTGCAATTGCGCCTGTACTCATCATTGTTGGCTGCCTTATGTTTCAGAGCATTAAGGAAATTCCGTTTAATGATTTTACAGAAGCTTTTCCTGCTTATCTGATGATGGCAATTATGCCGCTATCCTTTAGTATCGCGAACGGGATTGCGTTTGGTTTCATTGCCTACCCCATTCTGAAGCTGGTCACGGGCCGAAGGAAAGAAGTATCGATAACGATGTATGTCATCGCATTTTTCTTCTTGCTTTATTTTATTTTGGGATCGATTTAAGAGGGAATTAAGGAAACAGTGGAGATACGATGTAGGATTTGAATACACCGCTAAGTAGGCAATAGGCCTTGAGCGGTGTATTTTTTTATGCTCTGAATCAACAGGGAGCTATTGCTTAAGCTAGAGTCGTATCGGCGTCTCAACAGCGCTATAATATGGATATAAGATGTAATACAAAAACGTTACGAGGAGGCTTAACCGATGAGTGGACTGATGGAGCGTCTTCGCAAGGGATATGGTAAAAAGCTCGTTTCGCTGCATGCTTGGAACGGCTGGATTGTCGTAATTTTGGCATTAACCGGGCTTATACTGGTGGGCGGCTTCTGGCGCGGCGTTCTTGGGGAGGTTCGTGTTTGGATCAAGTGGGCGCATGTCGTTGTTGGTATAGCCTCCATCCTGCCTGTAGTCTATTATCTGGCGCTGGCGGGCAAGCATTGGAAGCAGCTGAAGCAAAAACCATGGCAAAGATTTAACGTACTTGTCGTGTTAGGCTTATTACTGGGCTGGTTCGGATCGGGCGTGCTGCTGTGGCAGTTTAGAGCCGTCGGGCCAAGCGTGTCTAATGTGGCATTAGTCATCCATGATCTCCTTACATGGGTTGGGCTTCCTTATATCATTTATCATTCCATCACGCGGGTCAAATGGCTGAAGGAGCCGAATCGACGTACCGTCAAAAACGAGCAAAAGGAAGAGGGCGTCATCCATCCAGCGGGAGCGCCTCAGCCGGTGTATACGCGCAAAGCGTTCATTCGCAGTGCAATTGGCATAGGTTTGGCTGTCACGATCGGGCCTTCTTTTCTGAAATGGCTCGGGAACTCGCTTGGAAGTGTAGGCGGAAGCCAGAGCATCGATAAGCTGATCGAAAATGATGCAAATATGCTTCTGCCGGCCCCGCAGCCGCTGCCTGCTTCAGCCCCGCCAACGGGTGGCGGAGCTGTTGGACAGTTCCGTGTATACACGGTAACGCCGATTCCCTCTTTTACAAATGCGGATTGGAACTTTACGATAGACGGGTTAGTCGATAAGACATTTAAGTGGGATTGGAAACAGTTTGTGGCGCTGAAGCGAACGGTGCAGGTCAGTGATTTTCACTGTGTGACCGGTTGGTCCGTTTACAAAAACACGTGGGAGGGTATTCCACTTAAAGAGCTGCTGAAAATGGCGGGTGTGCAGTCCGGTGCGGAAACGGTGAAGCTTTACTCGGGTGATGGCGTATATACAGATACCCTTACACTTGAGCAGGCCGACATGGATGATGTAATGGTGGCGGTCATGCATGACGGGAAGCCGATCCCGAGTGATCTCGGCGGACCGGTTCGTCTCATTGTACCGAAAATGTATGCCTATAAGTCCGTAAAATGGTTAAACCGAATTGAGCTGATTAAAGGCGAGCATGTGGGGTACTGGGAAGCGCGCGGATATGCGAACGATGCGTGGGTGTAGTTTTTTTGTATTATTTTATAGGTAATCCCGCCTCTATAATGCACGTTGGTGATATGATCAGGGTAGATAGATATGGTATAAACCGAGTGAATAGCCTCTATAGAATGAAATATGGTGACGGGGAAGGTGCTGTTATTGAGTAATGGGAGTATTTTGCATCAGACATTTACGTTGGAGCTGGATCCGGGAGTGTATGTAAGAGGCGATATAAGAGTGAAGGAAGATGGGGGACGCAAGCCGGTCCTCCTCTTTGTGCATGGTTTTAAAGGGTTCAAGGATTGGGCGTTCTTCCCTTATGCAGCCGAGCAATTCGCGGGTCAGGACTTTGCGGTTATTACGTTCAACTTTTCGTTTAACGGCGTTAATGAACATGATTTTGACGAGCTGGAAAAGTTCGGGATGAACACCTACTCGCAGGAGCAAAAGGATTTGTCAGCTGTGCTTGCAGCCTTGCTCGAGGGCAAACTTCCGCTTGATAAACAGATGGATAAGCAGCAAATTTTCATAGTAGGGCATAGCCGCGGCGGAGGAAATAGCGTAATATTCGCAGCCGAGCATCCTGAAATTCGCGGCGTAGTAACATGGAACGGAATAGCGAAGGCCAATCTGTTTGGAGAAGAATTCCGCGAGCAGGTATTGCGGGATGGGATAGGCTATGTGACGAATGCAAGGACAAAGCAGGAAATGCCGATCAACGCTGCGTTTTTTGAGGATTTGGATCGGAATCGAATGCGCTTCGCTATCACAGCTAAAGCGGCGTCACTTCGAACGCCTGTGTTATTCATTCAAGGAACGGGGGATGCTGGGCGATTGCTAACAGGATACTATCTACTCCAAGCTGCTGCTCCGCAGCATCGTTTTTCACCGCTGGAAGGAGCGAACCATACTTTCGGAGCGGTGCATCCTTTTGCCGGGACGACGGATGATCTGGAGAAGGCGATTGAAATAACGGGAGCGTTTTTTGCGCTGCTGCTGCAGCGGCCGTCGGAGTAATAGAGCGGAGAAGGCGGTCGTCATCCATTGCCGGAGCCGCAGGTGCTAGCAGATATTCTTGAACGGATTGGCATTGGCAATCATACGACAGTTATCGCATATGACGATCAAGGCGGCGCGATGGCATCCCGTCTGCGCTGACTGCTGCAATGGCTTGGGCATGATGGACAGGTCTATCTAATAGAAGGCGGATTCGCAGGCTGGCAAGCGGCGGGGTATCCGGTTAGCACGGATGTCCCTTCTTTAATAGAAGGAATTAATTTTAATGTAAACGTTCGTGATGAGATGCTGGTTAGCCAAGCGGATGTAAAGGCACGAGTTGGCAAAGCGGGAACGGTGGTCATCGATTCCCGTGAAGCCCCTCGCTATCGCGGCGAAGTAGAGCCGCTTGATCCTAAGGCTGGACATATTCCAGGCGCGATCAATCGCTTCTGGAACGAGGGCAAACGCGCCGACGGCAGTTGGAAATCACCAGAGGAGCAGAAGCTTCGCTTCAACGGATTGTCGCAGGACGATGAGATTATCGTTTATTGCGGCTCAGGCGTGACGGCTACGCCGAACGTTTTCGCTTTGCAAGACGCAGGCTTCCGCAATGTGAAGCTGTATGCGGGGAGTTGGAGTGATTGGAGTTCCAGATCTGAGAGCCCTGTGGCTACGGGTGAAGAATAAGAGCTGAGAGAAGTATAATAGTTTGTAAGATTTGAATACATCGCCATGTGGGCCGTGTGCCTTGAGCGGTGTATTTTTTATGTTCGAAGTCAAAATGAAGTCAACGCTCGCTCCCTGAAAATATTTTCAGAGTGCCCTAAATCGAGCGACTGCTCGTATGGCTTTGATGTATTGTACAGGTTCTCGCTTGTCGCTTTTATCCCCTCCTTTTATACAGAGAAGGCCGACGCTGTTTTATATGAATTGAAATTGTTTACAAATTCAATTTACTTGTCAAGCCGAATCAAATTTCTTTTGTAAAATCAACAACTTCCGTATTTGAAATAATCAATCAACAGGAAATAAACGAATGAATTTATTCCATTACTACAATCATTGGAAGATTTATTGAAATTATTCGTGCTTTATAAATTCCACAAATTTTGTTTCGGAAAATACTAATAATGTTTTCGTTGACATATGAGAAAGTTTCGAATTGTATTTTTAGGGTTATGTGAAATGCTGTTTAAGTCCCCGTTTATAAGCTTTTTTGATAATTAGATCCCTATTTGCAAGGAGATTAATCACGCAAAAAACCAATAAAATTTTTCGGTGCAAAAAAAGGGGATGTATGAAACAATAAAAGGATTAATAATCCATATTTGTAACTATATAATAAAATTAAAAGGGTGAACCTGTATTCGTGACATGCTCTTTGTCAGGTCATGACTCATGCAACGGGGAGAGGATCCAAGAAATTTAACTTTCATTATTAGCCCCTCCCTTCATAACAAACCTCGGGGGAGTAAT
This sequence comes from Paenibacillus sp. MCAF9, assembly GCF_052114265.1. Classification (NCBI taxonomy): domain Bacteria; kingdom Bacillati; phylum Bacillota; class Bacilli; order Caryophanales; family Paenibacillaceae; genus Paenibacillus; species Paenibacillus sp. MCAF9. The sequence goes on along the minus strand of NZ_JBFREL010000002.1, from coordinate 522,471 downwards.
ATGAAACAATGGTTTAACTTGCTGCGAAGTCCAATTAAAGACTTGGATATAGACACACAACAATGGGTTTATCGATCCTTCTATCAGTTCGTTTATCAAGATACATTTTTTATGATGCGTGACCATACCTTGACCGAGGACATCATTCAAGATGCCTTTATCAAAATATCAGCCAATGGTCCCAGGCTACATCCAGATGCGAATCTGGCAGGTTGGGCGAAGGTCGTGGCACGGAATACAACCATTGATTATTTACGTAAATTAAAAGATAACCGTAAGACGTTAAACACTTCCTACATTTGTGTAAATGAAGCTTCTGTAAATGAAATCAGTGTCGCAAGTGAAATTGAAACCAAAGAGAGAAACGATCTGCTTCGTCAGGCCATTGACGAACTAAAACCGGAATATCGAACCGTTCTGCTGTTGTTTTATATGGAACGGAAATCCTATCGGGAAATTTGTGAAGAATTACAAATTTCTGAGAACGTTCTCTCGCAGCGGTTATTTCGGGCACGAAAAAAACTGCATGATCACTTTCTGAGAAAATGGAGAGATGTAGATGAATTAATTTAATGAGACAGAGCGTATAATTAAAAATGCGGTGGGCGTTTATTGCAACTGTATTTTAATTCCCGACACCTGAAGATACCTACAAAAAAGTAATAGGATTATTTCCTAATCTATTTATGATCTTATTATATGTAAATGATGCCCCACAAGCACCACCAGTAAAGGAAGGTAGAAGATTTTTAAAATTTGTCGATTCTGATGGGAGTTTGTTAGTTAACTATACTATCTATGGAGTTTTGATCTTGGTTTACATCGATCAATAATTGCTCAATAACACACCACAATATGGCTGTCGGCATCAACTGGCAATTTCAATTGGGGCCAGTCTAATAATTATTTTTCGAAGTCTAATGATTTTCTTATTCAAAAAGCCGCGTACTGTAAGAAACAAATAGGTATGCTTATTCAACAACCTCGATCTGCTTCTGAACCGTTTCCAACTTATAGACCTTGCTGTCTTCTCCATCCTGAAGCGAAAATTCCGCAACTGCCGAAACATCATATAAACCCGGCTTTTTAAACTGATAGGGATGTTTCTCTGATATAACCTCATTCACAGACATAGGACGTATAACCCCGATATCCGTTCTTGCAATCGTGTTAATCAGATTCCCGGTACTGTCCCGTATGATCAAGTAGAAAACCGGCTCCCCGCTCATAATTTCGATTGTTCGCTCAGCCTCATTTGTTAATTCAACCTCAATTGTAAAAGCCTCACTTGTCTCAACTAGCTCCGGAACAGAAATATGAACGGAAAACAGATCGTTTTCAGTGCTTTCCGTTGTAGATGAGAGATCGTGTGTCTTTGCTACAGACTCTGGTTCTGAAGATTGACAGCCAAGCAAAGATAACAGCAGAATTATCACCAGAATTTTCAAATTTAGCACCTCCAGCCTTACAGACGTTATGAACTATGTTTTTGTTTCAGCCAGTTAGTTTCATTGACGCTGTAAAGCGTTTTTCAACATATTTTAGGAACATCGTAAGATTTGGTGATGAAACATCGTTATAAATAATAGTAGCACTTATAGACAGGAGATTCTGCAACTTGACCTCCATCGGCTACGACCGAGTAGTTCAACAATAAAGCAAAAATAAAGACCGGAAAGGAACTGACATAGCCATACGGTCGTCTGCTTTTTTATGAACTCCTCCTACAGATTACAATATCATAAATTTATATAGGGTGAAGGGATGATAACCGAATGATCAAGAGAAGAGTTATGCTTGCCGTTATTTTAGCTGGCTCGTTATTTTCCAGCTCCATGTCTACTTACTCTGTGAGTGCAGAGGATGCGTCTACTCCTACGATGAAGGTGTTTAAAGGATCCATTTCGGAAATCGCTGCTGCGACTCAAAAAAATGAGGTGAACGAAATACCCTATCCGCATCCGGTAGACATTACCGCACCTCTCGGAGAACTGAAAAACAGTACATTTCTTTACGATTATGCTAATAAACAACGGGTGAAAAAAGACATCCCTACCATTAAGAAATTGATTGAAAAAGCTCCTTCCCGATTCGCTGGCCACTATTACGACGCTGATACAGGAACGGTAGTCGTTCAACTCACCGAGGATTCAGAATCGCTTAAATCGCTTGTGAGGGATTCTATTGAAAATAAGGATAAAGTCGAATTCAACGTGAGCAAATTCTCATGGGCGGATATTGTAGATGCCAAAGAAAAAATTAAAAAAAGCGTTAAACCGGGCACAGTTCGTGCACTCATCCCGGATATTAAAAATAACAAGCTGATTATTGCTTTAGATGAAAAATCGGATTTAAAGGAGAAACTAGCCGTTTCATCCTTGCTTACGAAGCCGGACTTGCTTGAATTTACAACACTCCCAGCCTCGGCGCTTAAAGTAGAAACTGACAATACCAACTGGGGTGCCCTTATTCCAATGGGGTCTAAAATTGGAGGCAATTACCGTCCTAAACCAGGTGATCCGGCATCAACAATTTATTCCATATGTACAGGCGGATATTATGGTACAAATTCAGATGAACAAGACGTTTTGGTTACATCCGGTCATTGTCAAACTGTTGGAACAGTGTCCGCATGGCATCAGCCCACTAGAGCAACGAATACGATTGGTGATTATACGTTTCGAACCACTTCTCCTGGCGATGGTTCATTTGCAGTTTCCGATTCCGGATATATTACTTTAAATTCTAATTATTTAGGGCGACCACGAGTGCCGTACCCTACTTCAACCAATATGGCAATGATTACAGGTGTGTATACAAACGATACGGTGGGCGATACCATCTATTTGAGAGGCGCAAATAGTGGCACAACAACTTCTGGTACAATCAAGTATGCCAACGTTGATATTTGGTGGGGTGGAGAAGGATATGGCTACAAAAATAATGAAGTCATGGCTACTGGCTATACATCAATGGGCGGTGACAGCGGAGGGCCGATATTAACGGACTATGCCTATAACAGTAATCTCCAAGGCTGGACATTCGATATAGCCGGTACCCATACAGGTGTAGTTACGTTACCAGACATGGAAAGCGGCATTGAAGCAGGAACCTATAAAGTGTACGAGCCAATTTGGACAACGTTTAACGATTTGAGTCTTACTGGAATTTATCTTGTTGCCTCATGATTTAGCTATCATTTCATATTAGTAGGCCGAAATTGTCGTTAAGAAACCTTTTTTCGCATAAAGAAACCGCTTCGAATCTGAACTGCACCCCGATTGTTAGATACCATCTAACAATTGGAGGAGCAGTTTTTCTATTACAGGTTCAGTACAACTGAAAAATCGGCGAAATCATCAAAGCTAAGCACCAACTTGGTCGAATGTTCAGCTTGCTGTCAAGCTTTCTCTCCTATACGCTGATTTTCGCTCTTCAGTATTTTCTAATGAATGCGGCTCACCGTACTCACCGGAGCTTCTTGCATGAAAGTACTATGCAAAGCTGTGACGGCGTTTAGGCAAAACAAAGCCGTATATCCAGACAAAATCTAGACAACGTCTCGTACATTGTATTCGAATAGGGGGACGTAGAGATACGTCTTCTATCCAAACGCAGAGAGATGCCGAACTTTCCCCCAACCATTACTCCTTTTACGTATGACAAATTGGCCAACGTGGCAACAAGGGCAAGGTTGAATAGGAGCGGTCGGTTCTGCACACATCTCTCACTCTCTGAATCAATGGTGCTGGCGTGCAAAGCAATTTGAGTTTGGTGGCGATGACCTTGAGCAAGGGTATTTTTCTCTCATTGCGTACATATAATGAAGCAACAAGTTAAAAGCATGCGTATCACTCTTGATCATGTATCTGAACACGATTCGATGTGCCTTACTTGAAACCATTTGCATGCGACAGATGACAGCTGGAGTGATTGGAGTTCCAGTCCTGAAAATCCTGTTGCCACTGGCGGCGAATAGAACGCTTAATCAGCATAGTAGTATGAAACTTAGAGTACATCGCCTATGTGGCGATGTACTTCTTTGCGTTGTGCTTGGGGGCGTCGAAGTCAACACGGAGTCAACAATTAATTATTGAAAGTACTCTACAAAGTCATGGAGAAATAGACGGATTCAGAATTATGCATATGTGTTGTCAGAGCTATGTTTGCATTGTCACACCAAGCCAACAGCCTTATTTTGTGTGGGTTTAATCAACATAGAGTTAACTAGTCTTCTAAATGGAATGAAATACTTTTAAGATTAATCAAGGTGAACCGTATTACAAATAAGGCGAAATCAGCCTGTGAAATATCAATATCGTCGAATGACATGCCTTGTTCATTGTTTTTCTATCCGAATTGAATAACTAAAATTCTCCAAGTAGGTATTGCTATATAATAGACATAAAGGCCTCTCTCTCGTCCGTTTCTCTGCTATGCTAACTGTGGTAAGTTATGGAGAGTTCTTTACTAAATGTCTTAAAAGAAAATGACTAGGGGAGAAATACTTCTTGGAAACTCACTCATCCAAATATCAAATGAAAAAGAGCTATATTATATTATTGCTAGTGTTGATATTAGTTGTTTTAACCGGTTTGCGCATTTTATGGATGGGAACGTTTCATGATCCCAAGCAGGCGTCAATTCATAATGGGCAATTCGATTTGCGCAATTGGAATGCAGAAGATGGTAGTATTCTCTTACTTGATGGGGAATGGGAGTTTTATCCCTCGCAATGGTTAATAGATGGTAGTCGGCAACAATTGTTAGGTGATAATGCGCCAATGCATATTCAGGTACCGGGAGGATGGAGTGAAGCTTTGCATGCTGACAAGCCATCTCCATACGGGTATGGTTCTTATCGTTTGCGTCTTTATGTAGACCCGGCAAAGAACCTTAATTATAGTATTCGTGTACTCAGCGTACGCACTGCATCAGAATTATATGTAAACGGTCGATTGCTTATGAAATCCGGACAGGTGGCGACAACAAAGGATGAATATATTTCGAAGGATCTACCTTATTCTACAACCTTTACAGCAGACGAAAACGGTGTAATCGAACTCGTCATTCAGGCGGCAAATTATGTGGATGGTCGAAGCGGGGGCATTGTCCGATCCATTAAATTTGGATCAGAAGAAGCCATTGCCAAAGAGATGAAAGCTTCCGTTTCTATGCAGCTTTTGGCAGCGATTATATTCATTATGCATGCAGTCTATGCACTTATTTTGTATTTATTAGGAAATAAGGAAAAGAAGCTGCTTTATTTCAGTTTGCTTGCATTATGTGTAACGATCACGAGTGTATTTAGTGTTGATGAGAAGTTGTTCCACCAAATATTTTATATTGGAAGTGTTTGGGATTTTCGGATAACGAACATTGCTCTCATTATGGCAGCCTATGCTTTGCTCCAGTGTACGAATCATCGCGAGCTTCCATATTGGCGTAGGATGTACCCTGTCTATAAAGTAATGAATCTAGGGACTGTCGGCATCACTTTGTTTTTAGATCCATCTCAAGTGATTATGCTCTTTCCGGTTTATTATCTATTAATTGGTATTGCTACAGTTATCACGTTGATTACAATGTTTAAAAAAGTAATCAAAGGTTTAAAGAGCAATCTTTTACTGCTTTTCTCTCTTCTTGCGTTGATGAACCATTCTCTTTGGTCGTTTATCTTGATAGACAGCAGTTTGAGTCTTGTCTACTATCCGTTCGATATGATTATTGCGATGGGTTGTTTAGCCTCTGAATGGTTTAAGGGATACTTTATCATGCATTCGAAGACCAAAGAGCTTGCTGCAACCTTGCAAAGAATGAATGACCATAAGGATCAATTTCTGGCAAACACATCGCATGAATTTAAAAATCCGCTGCATAGCATGCTTAACATGTCACAATCCGTTTTAAAAAGGGAACAGCATTTATTGCAGGAACGGAGCATTAAGGAGCTTGAAACGGTATTATCCGTAGGACGTCGGTTGACATTGATATTGAACGATTTGATTGATGTGATGAGTTTACGGGAAGGCAATCCGCGTCTTCAGAAAAGAGCCGTATTTATCCAGTCAATCGTGACCGGAGTAATGAATATGCTGCAATTTAATGCAGAAGTAAAGTCTGTCCAAATTGCAAATCAGATTTCGGAAGATTTCCCTCCAGTCATTGCGGATGAGAATAGGGTGATCCAAATCGTGTTCAATTTACTTCATAATGCTGTGAAATATACGAATGATGGGGTTGTTTTGATTCAAGCTTTTGCAAAGGATGGACGAGCTTATATCGTTATTACCGATACGGGAATCGGAATGGACGAGGACATGCTTAAGCGCCTATTCCGCCCATACGAGCAAGCGAGCGCGAGTGAGACCATGATTGAAGGTGGCTTTGGGTTAGGTTTAAGTATAAGCAAGCAACTGGTTGAGCTTCATGGAGGTGCGTTAGATGTGTCCTCTGCTTTAGGAGAAGGCTCAACATTTACGTTTTCATTAAAGCTAGCAGACTTGAAAGCGGAAGAAGAAAATGATGTATCCAACTCATTCAAACCGTATACATTACAGTCTATGGCGATTCAAGAAATTGCCTCCTCGGTCGATTTGGACAAAGTGGGAATCCCGCAAGCGGCGAAACAACCAACTTTACTAGAAATGGATCGCGATCGTCCGCACCTATTAATTGTTGATGATGATCCTATCAATCTTCAAGTGCTTGAATCCATACTACCGCCAGACGAATATCAGGTAACGATGGCAACGAGCGGTAAAGAAGCGTTGGCTTTACTGAATACAAAGGAATGGGATCTGGTCATCTCCGATATCATGATGCCGCAGATGTCCGGTTATGAGCTGACGCGTTTGATCCGCGAACGGTTTACACTCACGGAGCTCCCTGTATTGCTCCTTACCGCAAGAAGCCAACCGAAAGATATTCAGAGCGGTTTTATAGCGGGGGCTAACGATTATGTGACGAAGCCAGTGGAAGCAATAGAAATCAAATCGCGAATCGAGGCGCTAACTACGATTAAACATTCTGTTCGGGAACAACTGCGATTAGAAGCTGCATGGCTGCAAGCGCAAATCCAGCCTCATTTTTTATATAATGCGTTGAATGCTGTAACAGCTCTAAGCGATATTAATTTGGATAAGATGCGTAATTTGCTCGATGAGTTCAGCAATTATCTGAGGAATAAATTTAAATTTCAAAATATGGATGGGCTTGTTCCGATCGAAGAGGAGCTAAGTCTGGTGCGTTCTTATCTATATATTGAAAAGGTTCGGTTTGAAGAAAGGTTACAGGTTATTTGGGAGATAGATGGCTGCGAGGAAATAAAAGTCCCATTTATTACGATCCAGCCTCTCGTTGAAAATGCGATAATACATGGCGTTATGAAGCGCATTCGTGGGGGAAAGATTTTTATTCGGATTTCTGTCTATGAGACGCATGTAGAGATAACCGTTGAAGACGATGGTGTTGGAATGGACGAAGTTCAATTGCAACGAATATTAGAAAGAAAAGCAAATAGTTGTTCAGGTGTCGGATTGATAAATACGGATCAGCGATTAAAACGGCACTTCGGAACAGGACTTCATATCAAAAGTACGTTAGGTATAGGGACAAAGGTAACTTTTCATGTATATAACAGGTTGAATAGCGGGGATAAAGCTAGCCTAGGTGATAAATAAGTGATTTAAAGAGGAGCATGCCGCAGCAGCTCCTTTTGCATTTTCGCCGATAGCCCCGTTAAACTGAAGCGTATCATAAGTAACGGCAAGTTTTTATTGTACAACATGGAACTTTGCCCCCCCGCCCAGGGATGGGAATACAAATCAATTGTAGTTGATTGTAAACAGTGTTACTCTAACAAAGGTAAACTCAAAATCTATGCTCTTCAATACATCCAATAATAGTCACCATTTCAGTTATAAGAAAGGTAATACTATGATAAAAGTTGATAACTTATCCTTCTCATTTCCGCAAAAAGAACTATATAATAACATTTCGTTTACGTTAGAAGAGGCACAACACTGTGCTTTTATAGGAACAAGTGGCAGTGGGAAAAGTACATTGATAGATATACTGATGGATCCAGAAAGATATTTGTTCGAGGGCAAATTAGAAATAGATCCGACTTGCAAAATAGGGTATGTAAGTCAATTTTCACAACTAGACAAAACGAAAGAAACAACCGTTTTTGAATATATAGGGGAAAAATTTATTAAGATACAAAATGAAATAACATCTATTTGTACTGAAATGGAAACATCAGCGGATATTGATTCGTTATTAGAACAGTATCAATTCGCTTTAGACGCATTTGATGCCATCGGTGGGGATGATTTTGAAAGCAACATTAATAAGAAACTAAATCAAGCAAACCTCATGAAGCTAAAAGATGTTAGGGTATCTGACCTGAGTGGTGGAGAATTCAAACTTATTCAAGTGATGAAGGAAATGCTTAATAGTCCAGACTTAATGATTATGGACGAACCAGATGTATTTTTAGACTTTGAAAACCTAAATGCACTTAAAAATCTTATTAATGCTCACAAAGGAATACTGCTAGTTGTTACGCACAACCGTTATCTATTGAATCATTGTTTCAACAAAATTATACACCTTGAAAACACGGAAATCCAAGAGTTTGATGGGCGATATATTGATTATAACTTCTCATTACTTCAGACTAAAGTTGAGTTGCAAGAACTCGCAATCGCTGATGATGAAGAAATTAAGAGAAACGATAAAACAATCGTTAATCTTAGAGTTATCGCAACTTATAATTCACATGCATCTAGAGGGAAAGCATTAAAAGCTAGAGTTCGGTTTCAAGAAAGATTGGAAGCGCGTAGAATTAAAATGCCATTTGTTGCTATTAAGCAACCGAATATTAGTTTTGGTATTGATAATGAAATGGAAGACACCATTGTTGTAAATGTTAATAATTATAGTGTTGCCTTTGATGAGTTGCTTTTAGACAATGTTAACTTTGAGATAAAATCGACTGATAAAGTAGCCATTATTGGTTCAAACGGAACCGGTAAAACGACCTTACTCAGAGATATCTTTAAAAATAATCATGAATCAATTGAAATAAATGCTGATGTTAAAGTGGCTTATTTAAGTCAGATTCAAGGCGAAATGCTAAAGGATTCTAATACCATACTAGAAGAATTCATCGATGCTGGGTTTAAAACGTATGATGAGGTTAGATCGTATCTTTCAAACTATGGTTTTGAAGGAGAAATCGTTAATCAAAAGATAGAAGCTTTATCTGGTGGAGAAAAAAACTTGCTTCAATTAGCTAAAGTTTCAGCCAGTAAAGCAAACGTATTGCTTCTTGATGAACCGACAAGCCATTTAGACACCTATACACAAATCGCACTGGAGAAAGCCATTGAAGACTATAAAGGCGCGATTCTCATGATTTCTCACGATTTCTATACAGTTGTAAATGGTATGGATTATGTTTTAATCATTGACGATAAGTCGATTAGAAAAATGAGTATGCCAGAATTTAGACAGATGATTTATGCTAGTCATTTTGATAAAGACTATCTAGAAAATGAACAAAATAAAAAATCAGTTGAAATGAAAATAGAATTGGCTTTAAAAGATACTAATTTTGAACTTGCAAAAGTATTGGTTGATGAGCTAGAAGAGCTGATTAAGTTGCTTTAAATGAAAACCCACTGATTAAAAAGATTACAAGAATATGGCTAAAGTGAATGAGTCCGAGTTCAACGATAAAACATGATGTTGGCGAAAAAGCATCAATAAAAAGACACTGATGGATAGAATCTCAGTGTCTTTTTACTGGATTGGTTTCTTGATAACTCTTGCCGTGGTCAGTGGTTCACTTATTATTAAAAATCTCTCTCAACACATTTTTGGCCATAGCAATCTGTTGAGGATCTTTCTCCAAGAGACTTATGTCTATTTGTATCGGATTTTTTTCTATTAAAAGGAGGTTGCCCATCGTGGGCAACCTCTTATATAGGCTTGGCTTTACAGCGATTCGCCGTTCAGGTACCCAATGAGTACATAGGCTGAAGATTCCATGCTAAACCTGCAGATCGGAGCTTCATACGCTATACGTGTGAAATCGGTACACGCTTCTCATTTCTCATTCCTTCCAATTTTCCACCAAATGATCTACCGCTGCCTGCTCAATTGCCAGCCCTTCCGTGTAACGCTCCATAAACAAGGCAAAGCCATTCACATCTGCGCTGTCAGGATAAACCTCTTGTCCTTCTGCATCATGGAACACTTTATTGGCAAGGAAATCAGCCAAGCACTCGTGCTGCTCCTTATTAACCATATAGGATGCCAAAATTGCCATCCCCCATGGGCCGCCCTCACCAGCCGTAGACATAACCGAAACGGGAACATTCAGTGCTGCGGCACATATTTTTTGACCGACTAGCGGCGTTTTGAACAATCCGCCATGCGCCAAAATACGGTCAATCGTTACATGCTCCTTTTGTGTCAAACAATCCATCCCGAGCCTTAATGCAGCAAACGCGGTAAACAAATGTACTCTCATAAAGTTAGCCAGATTGAAGCGGCTTTCTGGAGAACGAACGAACAGCGGACGACCTTTTGCAAGCCCGGTAATGTTCTCGCCTGAATAGTAGCCGTAGCTCAGCAAGCCTCCGCCATCAGCGTCTGCTTCCAGTGCTTTGTTGAACAGGACGCTGAATAACTGGTTCATATCGGGTTTCAGCCCCATTGCTTCATAAAATTCACGGAACAATCCGAGCCATGCATTAATATCGCTGGAGCAGTTGTTAGCAAGAACCATGCCGACAGGGCTGCCATCAGGTGTAGTCACGATGTCAATCTCAGGGTACACCGTGGATAAATCTTTCTCCAGTACAATCATGGCAAAAATCGACGTACCTACGGAAATGTTGCCGGTACGCTTTTTGACACTATTCGTAGCGACCATGCCTGTTCCGGCATCGCCTTCTGGAGGACATGTGGGAATACCTGCTTGCAAGGTGCCTGATGGATCTAATAGTCGGGCACCAGCTTCATTGAGATAACCGGCATGTTCACCAGCAGTATAAACTTTAGGTAAAATATCTTTAAGATTCCAAGGGTAGTCTTTATCGGCAATTAAGTCGGCAAACTGCTTTATCATATCTTCATTAAATTGCTGTGCAGATTCATCAATTGGGAACATACCAGAGGCATCCCCTATACCAAGTGCCTTGATGCCGGTCAACCGCCAATGAATGTAACCCGACAAAGTCGTCATATAATTGATGTTAGTGACATGCTCTTCATCGTTCAATATGGCTTGATACAAATGTGCGATGCTCCAGCGCTCTGGAATTTTAAACTGAAATTTCTCGGTTAGCACCGATGCAGCTGTACCTGTTGTGGCATTGCGCCATGTCCGGAACGGAACCAATAGCTCCCCTGCTTGATCAAGTGCAATATAGCCCTGCATCATGGCGGAACATCCGATTGATCCGATTTTTTGCAGTGTTACGCCATAATTATTCTCAACCTCTTGCTTTAATTGGTGATAGATTGCTTGCAACCCGTGAATCACTTCATTGATATGGTAGGTCCAATAACCATCGATCAATTGATTTTCCCATTCATAGCTGCTGGAAGCGATTGTTTCAAATTTATAATCAATCAGTACAGCCTTCATTCGTGTGGATCCAAATTCGATGCCAAGCGAGGTTTCTCCCCTGACTATCGCTTGTTTAATATGTTGATCCATGAGGGCGGTGCTCCTCTCTGAATTTAAAATAGCTTAAAATAAGCTCCAAAGGATTATTTTTTCCAATTTATACAATAAATGAGCAAGTGTACCACTGTCAACAGTTTTGGTACAAAGAATTGCTGATTAAGGAAGTCCACATGGTATTCGGATACAGAAGCTGGTTTGTTCCACTTTTGATCGTTCACACTCCTTTTAAACGCTAACTATCTTATTTCGTAGTGACTACCATGGAGCAACCATCCTTACCACAACTCACGTTCACGAAAAGGGTTCTGGGTTTTAAGTCGGGAATATGATATATGTACCAAAATTTCTATAACTGGTTTGGTGAACTAGGATTAGAGAGAAATATCATAGAAATAAGTAGGTGAGGCATAGTGACTCAGGAAGAAGTGTTAAAAGGCGGAAATGTTAATCACATTGTCCGTAGGGGAAATACTGTTCTCCGTCCCACAGGTTATTGGAGCCCGTGTGTTCATGAGCTTCTTAAACATCTAGAGAAGCAAGGCTTTGAGGGAGCACCAAGTTTTCTCGGAATCGACGATTCTGATCGTGAAATACTAACATTCATTTCAGGGGAAGTTCCAGGGAATGAGTACCCTGAGCTTGAGCCTTACATGTGGTCGGATGAAACGCTTGTAGGTTTAGCGCGTCTTTTACGCCAGTTTCATGATGCGACTGCAGGATCAACTCTCATGACGAAGAGCAAATGGCAGCTTAGTTATGTCAACGAACGTGAGCACGAAGTGATATGCCATAATGACGCTGCATTGTACAATGTGGTCTTTCAAAAGGGGATTCCTGTGGGGCTGATTGATTTTGATATGGCTGGTCCAGGTCCACGTATGTGGGACATTGCTTATTCCCTCTATACATCGGTTCCACTTGCGAGCTTCGAGCCTGACCATTCTTCGGGAAAAACGGTGAAGTACCAATCGGATATACACGCTACGGAGCGCCGTAAACGAATTCATTTGTTTTTTGAATCGTATGGAACTCCCGTCCCCAATGAACTGTGTCAGTGGATTATTCAACGATTGACTACAATGTGCGACACGTTGAGAAATGGCGCTGCCGAAGGGAATCTTGCTTTTAAAAAAATGGTTGATGAGGGACACTTGGCTCACTATGAGAGCGAGATTCGATTTGTAGCAGATCATTTCAATGATTGGATAAAGAACTAAATATTGCGCTAACAGATCACGATAAAACATATCGAGATCAAAGAAAGGGACATCCCGCAAAAGGATGGCCTTAAATCTTGCCGTTACAGACAGTGCAGTGAACCGTATCAAAGGCACCTAGTCGGGTGCCTTTTTATTATTTTCCTACATACTTAACCGAATAAATATGCGTTTTCGTTAAATCAATCACTTCCTGGATAAATCCCTCCCGAGATTCCTTGAAATCAGTCTTGATCCAATTCAGAATGAGTCCGTAAAAGCCATAGGCTGTATAACGCTTAAAATAATCCATGTTGACGGGGATGTTATTGATCGTTTCAAAAATAAATTGTTCCTTATAGATCTTTAGAATGGTTTGAGGGAATCCCGTGTGCAATCCTGGTAAAGTATCATCATATTTTATCAGCTCAAAAAAATCACGGTGTTGATAAATGTAGGAAACGATATTAAAGGACGGTGCGTTGAGTCTTTCCGTGTATACTTTGTGTCCAGGAACATATGGTTTTCCTACGGAATCTTCCAACCCCTGAAACATAGAAGTAAGTAAATCTTCAGCTAATTTAATTTTATCTTGGTAATGTACATAGAAAGTACTACGGTTATAGGAGGCTGTATCTACAATGTCCTTTACAGAAACGAGATGGTAACCCTTCTCTTTTATTAGTTTTATAAAAGCTGATTTTAGATGTTCTTCTGTTCGATTTCTTCGCTCAGATGTCACGTTTGGTTCATCACTCATGAAAATATCTCCTCGCAAAAAGACGATTTTGATGTAAGTGTCTACTAGTTAGACATATATTAATACTTTAATGATTGTTAAATGTGAACAAAAAACTACAATTAAGATGAGAACAAAATAGTACAAATATTTATTAATGAATGTTAATTAATAAAAACGCAAATAGTACTATTAAAAATATTGTACTGGAGGATTCATCGATGGGCAAACTACAAAACAAGGTAGCTGTGATTACTGGGGGAGCATCCGGAATCGGTGCGGCTACAGCACGTTTATTCGTTTTAGAAGGAGCCAAAGTGGTTCTTGTTGATTTAAATGAAGAAAAAGGAAAGGCGTTCGAGAACGAGTTAAAGGCGCTTAATGCTGAAGCACTATTTGTTAAAGCAAATATTACAAGTGAAGAAGAAGTCGCCAATATCTTCAAACAAACCGTTGAAGCTTTCGGCAAAGTGGATGTTGTATTCAACAATGCAGGGATTGGGCGCGTTCATCCTTCGCATGATTTGGAGTACTCCGAGTGGCGCAACACAGTAAATGTCGACTTGGATGGCGTCTTCCTGGTAGCACGTGAAGCCATCCGCGAAATGTTAAAAATAGGCGGAGGTACGATAGTGAATACGGCGTCTATGTACGGCTGGGTTGGTTCGCCCGGCTCGGCAGCGTATAATGCTGCAAAAGGCGGCGTGATTAATTTGACTCGCTCTCTTGCTCTTGAATATGCAGAACAAAATATCCGCATTAACTCATTATGCCCAGGGTTCATTGACACACCCATTATTCCCGAAGAAAGTAAACAAGCATTAGCCGGGCTCACTCCGATGAAGCGCCTCGGTAAAGCGGAAGAAATGGCAAAAGCTGTACTTTTCATGGCATGCGATGACTCTTCTTTTATGACTGGAAATAGCTTAACCGTTGATGGTGGATATACAGCTCAATAACAGTTCTAAACATGCAGTGATTAGCTTGACCAAAGCTTCAAGCTCAAAAATGGAAAATTAGTAGAAAGATATATAGTATGTAATTTGGAGTACATCGCTCATGTGGCGATGTACTCTTTTGCGTTGTGCTCAGGAGTATCGAAGCCAACGCGCAGTCAACGAATGGGGTGAATGTGCTTACAAAAAGGTAACGTTTATTTTGGGGAAATTTGTATTCTACATTCTGGCACCCACGTCACGCCAGAGAAGCATCGGGAATATCCCTCGAGTGGTCCGAAAATCGGGAGAGTCGACAAGGGGCTAATTCACTCCTTGATTCCTTATCGATTATTTCACTTGCAGCCAGATGCGCAATCAACGGCGCCAGTGTAATCGCAGAATGCATCACCGTCAGATAAAGTCCCTTTATGTGATCGTGGAAGCCCACAATCGGATAGCCGTCTTCAGGCATGGGTCTCATCCCGACCTTTATGCTTTCCAGTTCCAGTTGATTCCCATCCTTCAGACTGCGACGCAGCGTGTCGAACGCTCGCTTACCGACCGCCTCGGGTCCGTTTTCCTCCGACTCGTCGATATAATCTTCCGCAGCCAGCAGTATATGATCTGTCAGTTGACGCGCTTCCAATTGCGCATTTGAGATTAATGTGCGTATCAATTTATTCGTCGTTTTCATCTGAATTAGAATGGACGGCGACGACGTTACCGGCACGTGACAACCTAAGGGGTCGCAAAGTTCGGGTATGGCTGTACCTGCGGCCAATACCACGACATCCGACTCCAGAAAACCATTGGACGTATGGACGCCGACTAAGCGGGAATCTTCTTGCTGCAGCTGTGTAACGTTAGTGCCGAACTGAATCTTTGCTCCGTACTCCCGCGCTTTGCTGAGCAACAGCTCAGTTACCCCTATAGGGTCTACCGCACCTTCTTCGCTAACAAAGATCGCTTCATTCGGATATTCCTTTAGAATCGGCTACAATGCCTCAAGCTGCTCTCGGTTTAATTTTTGAAAGTGGAGTTCCTCCCTTAGGGGCACAGACGTAATAACATATTCAGGCAGCTGGAGTAATTGGAGTTCTGTAGAGGGGAATCTGTTTGTTTTGGGGATACAGCACTCATCGATTTTCGTGAAAACGGTTCCAAAAGGCTAAGAATGACTGGAAAAGTTTAAAAATGTCTCACTACATACTAGGTTACTCATACGGTAAGCTAATAGTAGTCCTTATATTTACAGCTCTTCCATTATGAATACTTAGGGGTGATGTTGGAATCCTCTTCGCTGTCTGGTTGCCAAGCAAGCTAATGGTATAAGCCGAACCTAAGAAATGGGAGGTAACAATTATGCGTAAAAGGTTTTTAAGTTTGTTTTTGTCAGCAACGATGCTGCTGTCCGTCCTTATCGGATTCAATCCCTCTACATCAGCCGCGGATCCAATCATCACTTCTGGAAATCCCATTTTTACTAGTATTTTCACCGCCGATCCTTCTGCTCGTGTGTGGAATGACGGACGTATTTATGTATACGCCTCACACGATATCTTTCCTTCCAGAGGAAGCGATTTGATGGATAAATATCACGTCTTCTCGTCGGACAATATGGTCGACTGGGTGGACGAAGGAGAGATTCTGAGCGCGGACGATGTGCCGTGGGGACGGCCGGAAGGAGGCTTTATGTGGGCTCCGGATGCCGCATACAAGAACGGAACCTACTACTTCTATTTTCCGCATCCTAGCGACACGAATTGGAATAGCTCTTGGAAGATTGGCGTGGCAACAAGCGACAAGCCTGCTGAAGATTTCGAGGTTCAAGGGTATATACAGGGGCTTCCTGGCAGTAATTTAATTGATCCTAACGTATTCCGCGACGACAACGGAACCTATTACCTGTATGCCGGGGGAGGAGGTACCAGCTACGGGATGAAGCTTGGTGGCGACATGGTGTCGATAGATGGTCCCGTCAAGCAGTTCACCGAGCTGGAGGATTTCCACGAGGCTACTTGGGTGTTTAAGCGGGGAAGCGTTTATTATTTAATGTACTCCGATAATAATCCTGGCGCGAACCGGATGCGGTATGCAACCAGCAGCAATCCTCTTGGACCATGGACCAACCGCGGCGTCATACTTGATCCGGTATTCGGCAGTGAAACTTCGCATGGGTCCGTTGTGGAATACAAGGGGAACTGGTATATGTTTTATCATAATGCGAAAATTTCCTCTAACGGTACGCTGCGTTCCGTCGCTGTGGATCGGTTGTATTTCAATTCCGACGGGACAATCCAAAAAGTCATACAGACGTCCGAAGGTGTACCGGCTGTTGGACCGCGCTCCACCGCTACCGAGGTCAAGTACTACGATTTGATTAACGAAAGCTTTGACGCATATACACAGAAAACGGAGTATGCCATGAACATGAGCAACGTATCCATAGGAGGAGGGGCGACCCGATCGGGTGCAAATGTTGAAAATATGCATACGCAAGGCTCCTACATTCAGTTGAATGGAATCAACGGCGGCGCAGGCGGAAAGGCTCTTCTTACCGTGCTCTATTCTTCCGGGGACAGCGGGTCAGCCTTTAAGGTAGATGCGAGCGGCGACAAGGCCGGAGACGGTTATTTTCTTTCCCTGCCTGGCACGGGAGGGTGGGGCAATTATACTGGCCGAACGAACCGTCTAATCGATTTGAATTCGGGCACGAACAATCAGATCCGGCTAGGCGGCGGTATGGGAGGAGTTAACGTATCGCGCGTCATCGTATCCTTGATCCCGCAAACGACGCAGGAAGCTGAATATCCGATGAGCGCAGCTAACGTGTCCGTAGGGGGAGGGGCGACGAAGTCGGGTGGAAATATTGAAAATATGCATATCCCAGGCTCCTATTTCGAGCTGACTGGGGTTGCCGGTGGTACGGGCGGCCAGAAGCTTTTAACCGTGGTTTATGCTTCAGCGGACGCCCAAACAACCTTTAAAGTGAACGCCAGCGGCGACCAGTCGGGGAACGGCTATTCGCTTACCTTGCCTGGCACGGGAGGCTGGAGTTCCTACACAGGTCGGGCCAGCCGCATCATCGATTTGAATACAGGCAACAGCAACGTTATTCGGGTGAGCGGCGGCATGGGCGGAGCTAACGTGAGCCGAGTCATCGTCTCGTCGATTCCGTAAACAGGAGTCCGCTAAAATAACAAAATAATTGCTTAATCAATAAGCAGGATGGGGGCTGTGACAGGTTACTGGTTGGTGACCTGTTTCGGCCCTCTTTGGGCTTTCCGTTCAACAGGTTGCAAACAAAGCGAGAAGTGAGTAGTCGCATAAGGTTCGGAGTCAGCCATAGTTTAGCAGTCGGGTCAGGTGGTTGTTGAACGCTTGTCGCTACTGCTTCCGTCCATTCACGAACAGGCGCAAAGCTACGCTATATCAAATTTTTGACCACCCGAATACCGGTTGCAAAATCTTGCGAATATAATAAGCCATTATCGTCATTGGGGTCCAAGAGCTGCGCTTGTTCTGGATGTATTGATCGTTGATAATATAAGTCCGAGTGGAAGTGGGGCTCTTCAGACCAAACATTTCCCACTTCGCCGGATCATTCGAACCTTCGAGTCTTACAAGCATATTCTCCGACTCACTATTTATTTTAGCCGAAATTTGCTCGTAGGCTTGGGCGATTTGCACATGAAATTCGTCGATCGGATTGCGGCTAGCAAGGCTCTCCAAGTGGATGCCTTCGCGAATGTAAGAAACGTATGCCAGATGGTCAGCCCAGAACTCGTCGATATAAAAAAGTCGTACCCGCTGCTCCGAAGGGCTCATCGGCTTCTCGCCTTTCAGAATTCCGAGCCTCTCCTCGTATAGAATTCGCCTCTGATCCTCCACCATATCCGAATAACAGTTCAGTTCCTGGCGGATATGAAAGTTTTGCCCCATAGCAACGCGCTGAATATGCGCGATTTTGCTGCGGAGCCCCGGCTTTTCGAGAGCCTCATCCTGCCTCAGATTGCGAAACGCTTTATCGATGCCGAACTGAAGCAGCAACTCGTCCTCCAAGCTTACGAAAATGACGGAAGCTCCCGGGTCGCCTTGGCGGCCAGAACGCCCGCGCAGTTGGTCGTCGATCCGCACGCTTTCGTTCACATGTGTGCCAATCACGTACAACCCACCCAGCTTGGCGACAGCTTCTGCTTGCGTCGGGTTGCCGCCGCCGAGCCGAATGTCGACGCCCCGCCCTGCCATATTCGTAGACACCGTCACGGCGCCAATTTCTCCTGCTTTGGCTATGATCTCGGCTTCTTTTGCGTCGTTTTTTGCATTCAGAACATGGCAAGGTACATCGGCAACCGCTAGCGCCTTCGCCAGCATGTCAGACTCCTCGACGCTTGACGTACCAATGAGAATCGGACGCCCCGTCGCATGAACGGAAAAGATTTCTTTTACAAGTGCCTTGAGTTTGGCTTCTTTATGTGTATAAATCCGGTACGGATGGTCGATCCGTATGTTCGGCCGGTTCGGCGCAATTTGTACGACCTGCAGCGCATAAATATCTTCGAATTCCATTGCGGAAGCGTGCGCGGTAGCTGTCATTCCGCAAATCTTCGGATATAGGCTAAGGAAGTGTTGAAGGGTGATCGTCCCGAGAATCTCCCCGCCGGATATTGACTGCAGCCCTTCTTTGGCCGCAAGTGCAGCTTGGAGCCCGTCCGGCAGATGCCTGTTCTCCGCGACGCGGCCGGTATATTCGTCGATCAGCTCGATTTTACCGTTCCGGACGATATAATCGACGTCTTTTTTCAATAACAATTCCACATGCAGCGCGCAATTTAATGACGTTAACAAATGACTATTATGGCTATCGTACAAATTGCCGCATCCGAGCAGCGACTCCGCTTTCGCAGAGCCTGCTTCATTTAAATATACGTTCCGCTCAAACTCGTCGAAGTCGTAATGCTCTACTTGCTCGAGGTGCCGAGCTACTTCTGCGAAACGAATGCCGTCGTTGCTGGAAGAACCCGACTCTCCGGCGATGACTAGCGGCACCCGTGCTTCGTCGAGAAGCAGTGAATCCGCTTCATCGACGATGACATAGTGAAAAGGACGATGTACGGTATCGGCTTCGCCCAGTGCAATCGTGTCTCGCAAATAATCGAATCCCGCCTCTTTCGCTGTAACATAGGTTATATCCGCGGCGTACGCTTCACGTTTCTCGGACAGGTTCATGTCCGCTTGAACCGATTTTATAGTTAACCCTAGGAAACGATAGATCGGGCCCATCCACTCCGCATCTCGATTTGCCAAATAATCGTTGAAAGTCAACACATGAACGCCTTCGCCGGTTAGCGCATTTAGATAAGCAGGCATAACAGCAGAGAGCGTTTTTCCTTCACCGGTATGCTGCTCGATCAAAAAACTCTCGTGAAGAGCGATGGCAGCCATGATCTGGACATCGTAAGGAAGTAATCCGAGTGTTCTCTTCGCTGTCTCACAGACTAACGCATAGGCATCGACAAGCAGCTCATCCAAAGGCGTACCCGATTTTGCTTTCTCTCTCAGCCGGAGGGATTCCTCTTGAAGCTGCCCATCGTCCCATGCTTCCAAATTCCGTTTCCTAATGAGCTCCACTTTGTCCTGATAGACTTGCAGCTTATGCTGGGTATCGCGCTCTTTGAATTTTTGCATCAACTTGCCGGCTATATTCATAGAAATTGGATCTCCCCTCGGTAGAAATTCGATTAGTTATGGATAATATTTGTGCTGATCTGTCACCTAATAGGTCTAAATCCACTTCATATAAGCAAAACCATATACTGCACTTACCGTCATCACCGTACTCTAAAAAGCAAAGCTGACCGCTACGAGGGGAACTTTCTAGTTGTTGGTTAGAAATTATTGTAATTTGTGCATGGCAAAATGTAAACCATATACTGCATTTTAGAAGACACCATAGTCATTGATAAGCAAAAAGATGACGACAATAGGTTCGTCATAGTATGAGAAGATGGCTTACGATTTAATTACAGAGGTTATGAGAAGCATATAGGGGAGTGTTCGCAGTAAAAGGTTTATACGAAAATATAATAGACTTTGGCGGCAGTAACTAGCTGGAGTGACTGGACTTCGGTGGTGGTGTGGTTGCGACGGAGGAAGAGTAATAGTTGAGAGGCTTTTAAAAGTATCTATAACTTGAATATAAGTATTTTATAAAGTTAGAATCAATACGGGATTAACACTAGCTCCACAAAACCTAGCCCCCTTGTAGAGGGGGCTAGGTAAGAGGCACAACTCTTAAAACTTGGTTAAATCGTTATTTTACTGTACGGATTCGCCAACGGCTGAAAGAACTTTACCAACAAAGGTTGGTGTTCCCCAAATGATATAACGTCCTTTTTTCTCTGTATCATCAAAAAAGTATTGGAACTTCGCTTTTCCTCGAGTAGGGTCCGGTTGATTCATATACGACATGATGATTTCAGAGATTTTAACCGCTTCTTGGTTTTCAACGTAACAGTCAAGCACAGTACATACTTGAAGTTTTCCTTCAACCTCACTGTCTTTTCCGTCAATGAAACCTTGAATGTCGTTCATGGCTTCTGATTTTAACTCATCAACCTTACTGCCAATAAACATTTCTGCATCCTCCTTTCTAATTCTCCATTCGCCTCCAACTTTTGTTGCTTTTAGTTGGTTGTCTCGGATGTATCTTCTGATCGTTCTAGGATGCATGTCGAGCATTTGGGCTAATTGATCGACTGTTAGTAAATCTGCCATTTAAACACCTCCTTCGTCCGTATAGTTACATATTATTACCTTTAGTTCGTTTTGTAAATACATATATGTAACGAAAAGGAATTTTTTTTGGGAACTGTGAAAAAATGAGACCACCCGTTGGGATGGCCTCTGATCAACGAACTTGCAGTTGCAGGTAACAAGTATTCGAGAAATCCGTCCATGGAGTAGTAGGAGATGCTGGGTTCTTAGTGGAATTAAACTTGAATGCGGAATAAGAGATTAAGAACTCGTACCTTACTCTAAACAAGGAGGATTGCTGTGAAAAACAGAAGGTTTAAAAAGGCCCTCATTACTTGGAAAAAAGATCCGAGTAAGTTTCCGGAAAATGAATGGATACGTGATATTGTTGTAAACTACGGTGAACTTAAGGATAAGACATTTTATGGTGATACATGGACTGTGCTAGTTAGGATAACAAAACAAATTAATGGTACGTGGGATACATATGCTGATGTTGCTTTTATAGTTGACGAAGCCCCTTGGCAATTACTCGAATCAGGATATAGCTTCAATATTTGGTCGGGAAAGAATATTGCAGTTGTAACAATTATTTAAGAGGTTATTTGCGGGGTGAGGATGATTAAAGATAAGGTATCGAAGTGGGTGGAGGCAGGAAAGATTTTAGGAGCAGACCCCAATGAATGCGTTCAGTGTCCAGAGTGCGAATATGAATATCTTGAAATGATTAATATACCTAATACTTTGAATCCAATTGAATTTGAACGGTGTATTTCTTGTCCCAAATGTAAATCTAGGAATTTTCTTAGAATGAAGCGTTCCTAGTCAAGAAATAGGAGCAGCGACAATCCCCAATAAAAAGAAACTCATTGAATCCTGCAGGCTCAAGGAGACTTTGTCTCATCCCGGTGAATGAAATCTAGTAATTCAGATTATTAATACTTTTTTCGGATGAAAATACACGTATACAAAAAAAGTAGAAAATTATGGTAATATAGTTTTGATACATGACTTATGCAGTTCGTTGGATTAATTGAAAATTGTGTGAATCTATGCTTGAATAAACTGTCCACCAGATTCATACACCAGCTATACGTTTTGGTTGAACTCGAACAACCAGCATAAGAAAGGTAATTTTTTGCGTAGGGATGGGCAATATGCGTATCATCCAAGTTTATGACGTCACCTGGTTTTAGAGCCGTAGCGCTATCTTCTTGAAGCCTTGCCACACGTTTATGACCAAACGATCTCCATGCAAACGGCTTAGATTAAGATCGCGAAACCGTGGCTGTTCAAGTGTTTGTTTCAAAAAAATCACCTAAAATCCGCTAAGATATGCCCAGTTGAAGTGGTATTCTTCGTGATTATTGGGATGATTTAGAAAAGTTAAGGGATTTTTCTTGATTTGTTCAACGATATACTGACTTTTGGTGATTTTCCATCAGTTGGGATGAACTGCATAAGTCATGTTAAATGAAGGGGGCAACGATTTATTATGCTAGGCAAATGCATAGGCATTGGCTCCAGTTGTGAGGTGCATGAGTGGGGCGAAGAGGGAAAAGTAGTAAAGTTGTTTCATGCTGGCACACCAGTGGAAGCTGTTCAGCTCGAATATCGGAACAGCTCTGCTGCTTGGGCAAGCGGACTACCGGCAGCGCGCCCGTTCGAGCAAGTCGTGTGGGATAACCGCCTTGGTATCGTCTTCGAGAAAGTAGTCGGATCGACATTCGTGAATCGTTTTTTTGAACAACTGCATGCTTTTCATGAAATTGATTTTGACGATGTAGACAGCGATTTAAGGAAATTTGCTCGCGTCCTGTATAACATTCATAATGGAGACATCAGCGGGATTGTTACTGAGCAAAAGGAGCATTTGAAAGTAATCATCGGTAGACCCTCCTTGCTGACGGAAGACGAAATAACTGCCCTCCACGCTTATGTGGATCAGTTGCCTAATAAACGAATGCTATGCCACGGCGACACGAACGTCAATAATTTCATTTTACGAGAAGAAAAACCAGTCATGATTGATTGGATGCATGCCGTGATTGGCAACCCGGCAGCGGATATCGCGGAAGTATGCGTGACGATCCTGTATGCTGTGCTGCCCTCAGAAACGCCGCCTGACGTTATCGCATTCTTTGAATTCTCGCGGCAGACAGCTTACCGTATATTCGTCGATGAATATTGCGAGCTGTCTGGCATGACAGAAGATGAAATATTCCCTTGGTACGTTCCCGTCGCCGCTCGACAACTCGCATCGGGCGCCTTATCAGATGCACAAGCGGAAAAGCTTGTTGCTTTGATTAGGGATAAGCTCAGTATCGTGCTTTAGAGAAGAAGGCTGTAACAGGTTAAGGACAAGTTTACGATCTGAAGTCATTTTCAGAGCATGACTGCAAGCTAGAGTGTTATCATTCTATCGGATAACACAATACGTATATAAAATATCAAAGAAAATTATGGTAATATAGTTCTGATAGATTACCATTTTAATTTATGGAGGCGCTTACTTATGGACCAACAGTTGCAGCAAGAGGGGTACTTCGGGGAATTCGGAGGCAGCTTCGTTCCACCGGAATTGCAGGAAGTGCTAAACTATTTGAGCGAGCAATTTTACAAGTTCAGGGAAGATCCGGACTTTCAGGAAGAGCTCAGCTATTACCTGCGTGAATATGTTGGCCGCAAGAGCCCGCTGACGTATGCGGAGCGGCTGTCCAAATCTTGGGGAGGGCCTAAGATCTACTTAAAGCGCGAAGATCTGAACCATACTGGTGCGCATAAGATTAACAACGCTATTGGCCAGATTCTACTCGCCAAGCGAATGGGCGCCAAGCGGATTATCGCCGAGACTGGTGCGGGTCAGCACGGAGTTGCGACTGCTACGGCCTGCGCAATGTTTAATATGGAATGCGTCATCTATATGGGAGCTGAAGATATGCGCCGCCAGGCGCTCAACGTGTTCCGGATGGAACTGCTCGGTGCTACTGTTGTGCCGGTTGATAAGGGGCAGGGTCGACTGAAGGACGCGGTGGACGAAGCGCTGGGCGATCTGGTTCGCAATTATAAAAATACATTTTATTTGCTCGGTTCTGCGGTTGGTCCACATCCGTTTCCAACGATGGTCAAGCATTTTCAGGCGGTCATCAGTGAAGAGTCGAAGCAGCAGATTTTGGAGAAGGAAGGTCGTTTGCCTGATGCGGTAGTAGCCTGTGCGGGCGGCGGCAGCAATGCGATTGGAGCGTTCGCTCATTACATCGACGAGCCGAGCGTTCGCTTAATCGGCGTTGAACCCGATCAAGCACCGACTTTAACGGAAGGCGTTCCGGGCATGATTCACGGCTTCAAATGCTTGGTACTGCTGGACGAAGAAGGAGAGCCGCGGAAGACGTATTCGATCGCCGCGGGGCTCGATTATCCGGGTATAGGGCCGGAGCATAGCCACTTGAAGGTGACAGGGCGCGCCGAATATGCGACGGTTACCAATCAGGAAGTGCTGGAAGCGTTCCAAGAACTTTCTCGTACGGAAGGAATTATTCCTGCACTGGAGAGTGCGCACGCAGTTGCCTATGCCAAGAAGCTGGCGCCAACGATGGATCAAGATCAAATCCTGATCATTAACCTTTCCGGACGTGGAGACAAAGATGTCGAGCAAGTATTTCAGATGATTAAATAATAACAACCGTCGGCTGCATCTATGTAAGATCGGGTGCGGCACAAACAATCAAGATTATAACGATGTGATCTAGAATTTGGAATAGCAGACCGGGAGCCTCCTAAGTGGAGAGACTCCCGGTCTTTGTTATATAATTGGCAGAAGCGCTCCATTGAAGATTGGAATCACACCATATACTATAGATATGAAGGCTAATAGAGCAATCTAAGGCTAAAGGTTCCATAATGGATTACATAAATGAACGAAAGAGGCGAGTCAAAATGAATAACATCGTGTCGTTGGAATGGCTAAAAGAGAAACTCGGTGAGCCGAAACTCGTCATCGCGGATTGCCGTTTTCGTTTGGACGATCCCGATGCGGGGCTCAGAGCGTACGAAGAGTCGCATATATCGGGAGCTGTTTATATGGATTTGGAGAAGGATCTATCCGGTGAGGTCGAGGAATATGGCGGACGCCATCCGCTTCCCGATATTTTTGCAATGACAGTGACGTTCGCCAGGACGGGCATAAGCAACGATTCGATTGTGGTCGCGTATGACGATCAAGGCGGAGCGATGGCTTCTCGGCTGTGGTGGCTGCTGAAGTATATGGGGCATGAGCAGGTCTATGTGCTGGACAAAGGCTTCTCTGCTTGGATCAATGAAGGGTTGCCTTTATCAACCGAGAAGAAAGTGGTACAGCCTACGACATACCTTGCAACGGTGCAGCACAATATGCTAGTTGAAATGGATGAGGTTAGGGAGCTGCTTGGCAGCGAGGGAGTAACGCTTATCGACTCGCGCGAAGCTCCACGCTACCGCGGAGAGGTCGAGCCGATCGACCGCGTCGCAGGCCACATTCCAGGCGCGATTAATCGTTTCTGGAAAGAGAGTCTAACGGAATCCGGTGGTTGGAAGGACGTCGCCGCTCAAACCGATCGGTTCCATGATCTGGAAAAGAACGGCGAGCTGATCGTGTATTGCGGATCAGGCGTCACAGCCACGCCAAACGTCATTGCGCTGCAGGAAGCAGGCTTCACGAAAGTGCGCTTGTATGCAGGAAGCTGGAGTGATTGGATTAGTTTCTCTAACAACCCCATCGCCATCGGGGATGAAGAAGAACGGAAAGAAGGATAGAAGTACCTATTAGATGAATACATCGCCATGCAGTTTGTAAGCTGCGGCGGTGTTTTTTTATATCGTGAAGCAACACGAGGTCAACATATGGATTTAGAATGGTGAAATGTATTATTTTCAGAAGCCTAGTGTAAGCTCTTATTCATTCTAAATGCGCAAAGATGCCGGGCTCTTCGCCCGTAATTGGCCAGCTTCTTGGATTAGACAACGTGAGGTTTCTATGATATGGTGTGATTTACAGATAGGCATTCCACTTTCCGAAGTGGGGTGCCTTCCTGTATATTTACGGAGTTTTTACATTAAATGTATAGTGCCGTAATCGGCAGAACATGGAGGTGGTGATGCTATGTTTCGCTCTTTATCCCCAATTGGGGAAGATTCAGCGACTAAGAAACGAGCGCAAAGATCTTTTAATAAAGAGGAGAGAGTTAAGCATGACAACATTTATGCAAGCAGAGAAACGTACACATTTGAATACATCAGGGCTTCGTAATCTACGTAAATCAGGTCGTCTGCCTGGTATTGTGTTTGGTAGGAATGTAGAAAATAAGATGGTTCATATTTCAACGATAGAATTTCATAAGTGGTTGAAGCAAGGTGCATCTGGTTTTATCGATATACAGCTTGACGGGAAAGATTCGGTGTCCGTATTGCTTGAGGATCTCCAGCGAGATCCGGTAACGCGTGACTTGATTCATGTTGATTTCCAGCAAGTGCAGAATAACGAAATCGTATGCACAAAGATTCCAGTAAAATTCATAGGCAAGCCAATCGGATTGAAGCAGGGCGGGATTGTACAACTTCAGTCCGAGTTTATTGAGGTAGAAGCATTGCCAAGGCATTTGCCGTCGGTGATAGAATATGATATCAGCGGTATGAATATCGGTGAATCCGTCTATGTGAAGGATTTGGATTTGTCTTCAGAAGTTACACTTATTTCAGGTGAAAACGAGTTTCTCGTATCTGTAGTGAAGCCTTAACTCATCCTATTAGGTTTCAACTATTAAAAACACGTCGTATCTGCAGCTTACCTGCTGGTACGACGTGTTTTTGCGTAATTTGACAACTTCCTCCCGTTCTTAAGGACCATTGACGGTGCTTGCAGATTATCCCCATAATAGAAAAAGGTGTTACATAAATTTACAGTTGGGAGAGGGTAAAATGTCCAAACGCGTGCTTATTCTAACCGGCGACGGTGCAGAGGTTCTGGAGGTTTATTATCCATTCTATCGGTTGAAGGAAGAGGGCTACGAGGCGGTGATCGCTTCGCCGAGAAAGAAGACATTGAATACGGTATGCCACGACTTCATTGAGGGATGGGATACTTATTCGGAGAAGCCAGCTCATCTGCTGCCGTCTGATATAGCCTTTGCGGACGTGGAGCCTGCTGACTACGATGCCTTGATCATCCCAGGCGGACGCGCTCCTGAGTTCATCCGCAACGATCAAGATCTTCCGCGAATTGTCCAGCACTTTCTGGATGCGGACAAGCCTGTAGGCGCGATTTGTCACGGTGCTCAGGTATTCTTGGCACTGCCCGATCGTTCCTACTTCAAAGGCAGAACGTTAACGGCATACAATGCGTGCAAGCTAGAAGTCGAATCGCTCGGCGCAGAATATGCAAGTGAGACACTGCATGTAGACGGAAATTTAGTATCGGGTCACGCATGGCCTGATCTCCCTGGATTTATGCGGGAATTTCTAAATCTGCTTGGCCGGACGTCGAACAAGGAACTAACCTCAACCACGAACTAATTCTTAATACAGCGAATATGCATCGCCTTTCAAGTGTTGGCTTTGCATACGAATAGAAGGAGGAAAAGACACCGTGGGGGTGTCTTTTTTGACATAAGCGCGCCTAGCCAACGACGAGTAGTTGCAGAGAGGCATAACAGTATGAATGATTTGAATACATCACCATGTAGGCCGCGTGCCTTGGGTGATGTATTTTTTTATGCTCCAAGACTACTTGGCCCAGACGCACTAAACTATAGTCCTGTTTTTACTTGGCTTGGGTCTGGGACAAAGACTGGGCTTGGGTTAGTTCCTATGGAGGCGGCCCGATTGCTATACTTCTAAACAGACTTACATACTTAGATTAAGGGGTTATTGTCATGGAAACATACTTTAGCAACATTTTAACTACCGGATCAGACGAGGAGAAGGCGCGTGTTCGTTTGGCTAGGCGAGGACTTCTTGTTTTCTTCGCTATGCTCGTCCCACTCTCTATACTTAGTTATGCGTTATTGATGACATCGCCAATTTTTGTCCTACTGCTCATGTGGGCACCGGGCTTGTCCTCTATATTCGCTCGAATCGTGCTTCGTGAAGGGATATCGGATATTTCATTGCGTATTGGAGGGAAGCAAACACTCAAGAAATTGCCGATGATTTTGCTGCTTCCAGTCATCATTGGTTTGTTTGCTTACGGAATAGCCTGGGTGACAGGGCTGGTACAATACGTTACACCGGACACATTCATTAAAGCGCCATCTGCAGTTATATTTGTGGGAACTGTACTTATGCAAATGTTATTTGGCACGATAATAGGTGTGCTCAGCAGTACCGGTGAGGAGCTTGGCTGGAGGGGATATATGCTTACTCGACTAATAGACGCCCGCATTCCTAAACCAGTGCTTACCAGCGGAATTATTTGGGGCTTATGGCATCTTCCCGTCATGCTTGTAGGGAATTATTATTCTGGACCATACCCTGCTTTGTCTGTTGTTTTATTCATGATTTCTGTTACTTCCTTCAGTTATATTCTTAGTCGTTTACGCTTATCAACGGGAAGCGTATGGGCTGCGATTTTCCTGCATGCCTCATGGAATGCTGTGATTCAGGATGCATTCGATTTATTTTCCAGCGGTGAGAATGTGCTGCTGTGGACAGGAGAATCGGGAATATTTGTAGCTCTCGCCTTGTTTATAGCCGCATGGATGACATCAAGAAAACCGCTCGAAATTAGAAGGCTATAAGCGACGGAGTGATTACAGAAAGAGAGGATAAGGCTTAAAATAGCATAACGACATCACATTAGAATACATCGCCTTCTGAGGTATTTTCCTAGGGCGATGTATTTTAGCGTTTGAAAGCTCATCGCTATATTTTTCAATAAAGCCCTGTCGAAGACAGATCTTTTAAATTATAAACCTTAAATATTATTAAAGGTTTTTTAAGGAATTAGCAAAAGATGATTTATAGTGCCGTGTTATAATGAAAAACCACAAGAGAGTAAGACAGTACGATTTTGTGTTCGGTATGAGGAGGAATATTGTGAGCATTACAGGTATGTTCAATTACTTACGCTTTCTGGGATTGCCAGTGGTCATTGTAGTTGGAATCGAGCTGCTTCTAATTGCAGGTTATTATACGTTTTATTATCGCAAAAGAAGGCGAGAGGAAGAGCACTGGCTGCCTATGAGTAAGCTTATCCTAGGTGCGCTTTTCATCGGTTATATTGTTTTTGTTCTCCAGTTGACCGTTATCGGCCGAGGTACTTCGCATTTCTTGGAAATGAACCTGTATCCTTTCGGTGGTTATATCGAAGCATGGCAAAAATACTCGCTAAGAGAATTTCAGAACGGCATTTTTAACATTTTAATGTTTGTGCCATTGGGGATTTTGCTGCCTTGTTTGAGTTACAAGTTCAGAGCGTTCAAACGGCTTCTTCTTGTTGTTGTATGTGCAACATTAGCTATCGAAACGTATCAGACGCTTACTGGCGCAGGTCTATTTGAGGTTGATGATCTTATTAACAATACACTTGGCGGCATTATGGGCTACCAGTTATACAGACTTGCTGCTTCTATCATTAAGCACAAAAAAGTTAAGATCAAGAGCCTGCTGGGCAATCTGTCCATACCCATAGCAATCGGTTTGATGTTTTGTGCAATGAGTATCGTCTACAATCAGCAGGAGTTTGGTCAACTAGCCATTAATTCGTATCACAAATGGAATATGAAAGGCGTTGAGCTTAGCACTTCACTCACGTTTAGCCCAAAACCAAATATTGCTGCGGTATACAAAAGAGTCGTGACTAATGATGAAATTGCAGCACTGCTGCGGCAAAAACTAGCATTGACCGAGTTAAGCGTCAAGAAGTGGGGAAGTGATCGTGAAAGTGTGTTAACGAGTAATAGCGGTACACACTTCACTTTATTTCAATCCGAAGAGGGTAACTGGTCGTTAACCGAAAATGATTACGTCCCAGGGCAAGCCTCGCTAACTGATTCGGAATCTATGTTAGAGAAGGCGAAAACGATTGCGCATGATTTGAGCTTGCCTACCGAGAAGGCTGAATTGCGAGGAGTAGATGACGGTGAGTATGCATGGTCACTCTCGCAGATCCCCGGAATGAGCGAGGATTACTGGTCAGGCGATTTCTCCATTGGCCTAAAAGAGGATGGCAGCATCTACGCGATCAATAGCGGAATTAATCACAATCAGTTTGTGCGGGCGTTGGATTTATTATCTCCAGCCGAAGTATATAAACGCATAGAGGATGGGGAATTTCAGCAGTTGAAAAGAAATGCTTTATTAACAAAGGATCAGCTTGAAATAAAAAAGGGTGACCATCTAGAAATAAAAGGAATAGAACTAACCTATATGTATGATTCAAAAGACTTTTATCGGCCTGTATATCAGGTTAATGGAACATATAATGGTGATCCCAACTGGTTTACCTTGATTGATGCAAAGAATTAAAAAAGCTGATTTGGACTTATTTTATTTTGATCCCATATCCCTGAAAGCACATCTCGGAAGCTCAGCTGGTATTTATAAAAGGGTACCCATACAAACAGACACTTTTAAAAGAGTGTTTAGCGTATGGGTACCTTTTTTAGCTAGAGTGATTAGTGGGCGCAGGCCGTCACGCTCTATTCTTCTCCATCCACGAAACGGTCCAGTCTATCAGGGGTTTTACTTCCATAAATCGCACATCAGCATTTCCTACTTTATGAATTTTCATATTTTTTTGTTGATCATATTCGTTTCCTAATCTGCTAAAATCTTCGTCGTCGACTGCTTGAGTAGAATAAGTAACCCACGTTCTCTTGCCATCAATCATGACTGCACTGCTCTCATCTGCAAATCTTTTGGAAGAAAAATTTGCTCTCGTTTCCGCTAAATGCAGGGATGTATTTTTGTCATAGCCAACACCAATTAATAGGACATGTCCATCTAATTTATACAATTTATCTACAGGGGAGTCGCTGCCAAAAATATTACTTAAATCATGTTTCTCTGTTATATATTCCGCGTGTTTCCCTACTGCTGCTATCGACCTTGCCGGGTGATCTGACCTTTTTGCCCCTGGCCACTGTCTAAACATTTCAGCCACGACACCCATACCGATCGCAGGTGTTATTTCTTTATCATATGCAGGCCAGTTTTCTCGAATAATAGGCCACCATTCTATCGGTTCATTCCAATGAACTCCAGTAGAGGGATCAAGGTTTTTCCATGTCTGAGAAGGCATCATCAATGTTCCTTCTTTTCCTACGATTTCAAGAAGTGACCTAATCAATGTTTCAGCCCCGCCTACAACAAATCCCAAGCTTTTTAATGAAGTATGTACAAATATGGTTTGCCCTTCCGTTAATCCGCAGTTTTTGAACTGTGTAATTAAATCCTCTTTCGTTAAAATCATTCTCGTTTCTTCGTTTCCAGTCATTGTGCATCCTCCATTTCATTTGGAAAACAAAACAACCCCGCTACAGGTAGCGGGGTTGTCTCTAGCATTGCCAGAAAAGCATAGCCCTTGAATTACTCAAAATGGAATTATTTTTCAATAGTATACCAACAAAAATGACAGTCTACAATAGTCAGCAGAAAATTAGTTGCAATAACATTCTATATTTCATATACTGATATTAGTTGCAATGACATACTATTTAAGGGGTGAGAAAACTGAG
The DNA here is from genome assembly GCF_052114265.1 of Paenibacillus sp. MCAF9. Classification (NCBI taxonomy): domain Bacteria; kingdom Bacillati; phylum Bacillota; class Bacilli; order Caryophanales; family Paenibacillaceae; genus Paenibacillus; species Paenibacillus sp. MCAF9. Next base: position 490,426 of record NZ_JBFREL010000002.1, on the reverse strand, counting down.
CGAATATAGGAAGCTGGCTGAGAAGCATGAATCGGAATCTCACGGACAATACATTTCTGCCATCTACCGCCATATGCAAGTCTTGATATCAGCAGAGCTGGCACCTTACCGAATCGGCAGCGGGCAGTATATTTTCCTAATGGCCATAGCATCTCAGCAGCCCATTACTCAAAAAGCTTTAAGCGAGAAGCTGCTTATTGACAAGACGACTACCGCTAAGGCGATTGCAAAGCTAGAAGCAGAAGGATACGTGCGCAGGGAAGTTGATCCCGCGGATAACCGCTATCAGCAGCTTTATTTGACAGAATCGGCACAGGATGTGGTACCGAAAGTACAGGAAGCGTTAGACAGGGTCAAGAGTAGAACCAAGCAGGGGATTTCCGATGAGGATTATGATCTATTTATAAGCCTGTTGAAGGTTGTGCTTAGCAATCTGAGCAGGCAGGATGAAATGCTGTAATGAAAAATGTCACATAAGCGATTGAAATTGCAAATGCAGCGTATGACCAAACGAACCTTAGGAGGGCGTAAAGGATGATAGCATATCCGTTTATCGTAGTGGACAACTGCAAGGAGGAAATGAAGTATTATCAAAGCGTTTTTGGCGGCGAGATTGCGATTCTACGAAAGCAAGGGGAAGAGGTACTCAATGCGGACCTGCAGGTGGGGGATGCAATCCTTAAGTTTGCAGATACTCAAGCAGCGAAACCAGCACTGAAGGGCGATTATGTAAGAGTCTTTCTGAAAATCGAGACGGAAGAGACTTATCGAGGGATTTACAATGAATTTGCCTCCAGCGGGACAGTGAATACGGAAATGTACGAAGCTCCATTTAACGGTCTGCTGGCTATCGTTACCGACCGGAACGGCATATGCTGGGTGTTGTCCTTTTATCGAAGCTGATGCTAGATAATCGGGAATGGAACGTTAGTGTTCACTCTGTGGAACGGGAAGAAATCTGCTTTGCCCCAAGCACGGAGTGGCAGGTGCAGGCACAGGGCTATCGGCTATATGTTAATATGGATCTGGCAGCAGAGCTGCGTGCGCAGGATCAGGTTCGAATGACTGTTGGCGATGTAGGTAGACCCGACTGGGCTGCTTTTATCGGAACGGTAGTGGATTGCAGTCCTGATTCCATCCTGCTTTATACGAGTCCCCAATATGAGTCAAGTCTAATGAACACAAGGCAGCTTGAACGCCTATTCTCACCGCTCACTTCTATAGAGGGAGCCCAAAATGTTATTGATAAGCTCGGTTTCTTCCCCCCGTTTCATTACGATGTAATAACGAACGTTCGTATGGAAGCAGCAGGATTGTATAGCAATCAGAAAAACTTGTCTGTAACGATCAGACATACATCCGCAGTTGGGCTGGAGCAGCCTATTGCTTTGTATTTCGAAGACATCCAGCATGAGAAAATAAGCACTGCCGAGGAGTGCAATATCTGTTTGCAGCTGAGTCTCGCCTATGAAGGCGATCAGATTCGCGTCGAATTGGATGCCGTGTCTGGGTTTGAAGCATCGTTTCTATGCCGAAAAATGAGTGCTCAATTTCATGATGAGAGTAAGAGCTGAGAAGCTTCATAGGTCAGACACTGAAAATACAGTGCATAATGGATCTTTGATACATATGCGCTGTATTTTTTGATGCCTAAAAAACAAATTTTGTTAAGGTGAGGTCTAATTTTCATAGTTATTATCAAGAGGGATCATGCAGCATAATTTCATGTAACACATTTTCCTTTGCCATACTTTCGCCATGTTCAGGAGCGTTCTTCTCAGACATAATTCAGTTAATAAGTACAGAATTTAGTTTGTTTTATAACTGTCTTTAAGGAGGAATAGGCATGTTTAATAAAACGGTGGCGCTTCAACCTTTTGCTGATATTTCTGCGTATACGGAGGGGTTCAAGATTGTCTCGGCACAGATTGGCTCCGATGGCTGCATGTATGTTTTGCTCATTAACCAGATCCCTGTACGGGAACGAGGCATGTTCGTCCCATCGACTCTAAAGAAACCATATACCTACAAAGTGCTGCTCGTAGAAAAAGATTATGTTGATGAAGTGGTGTTTGCGGATCAACATTTCAATTATCATTATGTTCAGCCGCTTCATAATCGTCTACTGTTAGTCGGAGCGCGCTGCTCTTACTATGGCGTAGGCAAGTATGATCTGAATGCTAAAGTGTGTGATTTTAAAGGAAATACAATTCGAGAATTTTTGCTTGGAGACGGCATTCAAAGTGTTCAGGTGACGGAGAAAGGGATTATTTGGACCAGTTATTTCGACGAAGGCGTGTTTGGAAACAACGGTTGGGATAAACCTATAGGTGCGCAAGGTCTTCTGGCTTGGGATGAGAACGGCAACAAATTGTATGAGGACCAAGTGTCGGATATCGCTGATTGTTATGCGCTCAATGCAGCTAGCGATGAGGAAGTTTGGTTTTATTATTATACGGACTTTTTGATGGGCTGTATTTCCGGCGGAATCGAGCAGCCCAAGGTCACCTTTATAAATCCTGAGATTTCCGGCTCTTCGGGGTTTTGTACGGATGGTTATCACTTTCTGTTCGATGGCGGTTACGGAAAACACGGAACTTATATTCTTAAGAAAAATGAAAAACCGGGGAGTTTATCCGCAGGGTGCCGGATCCATTTTCTGAATGAAAAAGCCGAGCCGCTTGTCCCGTTAACACAGGATTTTCGAGAGAATCGAGTGCTTTTCAGTGAAGGAAGCTTATTGTACCTGGTGTCGGTTGAAGAAGTGGTTTAGCCTTGCTCTCCTATTTTTATTGACTATTCTGGTTTATAGTTATAAACTCGTTACATGGGTTTATGATTATAAACCAGATAGGAGAGGTTATTATGAGTAACTTGAAGCTATGTGAAAGTGATTATCGCTTTATGCTAGTTGTGTGGGAGAGCGAGCCGGTGGCATCCGGGAGGCTGGTAACTTTGTGTTCAGAGAAGCTCGGATGGAAGAAGCCAACCACCTATACCATGCTTCGGAAAATGTGTGAAAAAGGACTTCTTAAAAATGAGGATACGATGGTAAGCTCCATTATTCGAAAAGAGCAGATCCAGGCGTACGAAAGCGAGCATTTTATTGAGCGGACTTTTGAAGGCTCGCTGCCCCAGTTTCTCGTCTCTTTTTTCGGCAATAAAGCTCTCTCCAATAAGGAAGCTGATGAGCTAAAGCGTCTAATTGATGAGCATAAGGAGGGGTGAGTATGGAAACGTTGTTTTTAAAAATACTCAATATGTCCCTCACGGCGTCTTATGTCATTATCGCCGTGCTTCTCATCCGTCTGCTGTTGAAACGGGCACCAAAGAAATATTCCTATTTGCTATGGGCGATTGTACTGTTTCGCCTTGTTTGTCCGGTGTCTATTTCCTCTGAGCTCAGCCTCTTTAATGCTCCCCCCTTTGATATGACCGCAGCGCAAAAGAGCGGCGAAGCGGCACTGAGCTATGTCCCAGCGGACATCGGCTATATGGAGACGCCGGGAATGACGGTAGGAATACCGACCGTAAATGTCATGATAAGCGACACGCTGCCGCAAGCGGACCCGACTGCTAGCGTAAATCCTTTGCAAATATGGATACAGATCGGTACAGTTCTATGGTGTTTAGGTACCCTTTCGCTGCTTGTTTACAGTTTGGTGACCTATTTCCGATTGAAACGCCGCATGGCTACAGCAGTCCGTTTGGATAAACATATATTCGAGTCCGACAGCATCCGGTCGCCATTTATTCTTGGCTTTATGAAACCGCGAATTTATATTCCCTTTGGGCTTCAGGAGCAAGAACGAGTCTACATTCTGAAGCATGAAGCCTACCATATAAAGAGGAAAGATCACTTAATCAAGCCGCTTGCCTTTGTGGTTCTTGCTTTTCATTGGTTTAATCCGCTTGCTTGGCTTGCTTTTATATTAATGGCCAAAGACATGGAGATGAGCTGCGATGAAAAGGTGCTGTCGGAGACGGGTTCGGGAATCGCGAAGGATTATTGCACATCATTGCTCTCCTTTGCGGCAAACCGCCGCTTACCTTCTGCTAGTCCGCTAGCCTTTGGAGAGACAGGCATCCGTGAGCGCGTCAAAAATATACTGCGCTTTAAGGCGCCCAAAAAACGTGTGGTTGTATTTTCAGCCGCTGCTTGTATAATCGCTGTTGCCGTCTGTGCAACAAATCCAATCGTGAATGGGGCGTTGCAAGAGACTGGAGAACCGTATGGCAGCTATCGCTTTGAAGAACAAGTGTATATGAATTTACTGAGCTCGTTTGTAGCTGTCGATGGGTTTAAGGAGTACTATACATTTACCGAAAACTCGCTTATTATAACCGACGGAGCCGGTAAACAACAGAAAATGAAGGCTGTTTATGAACGGAAAGCTTTAGATGTGCAAAAGTTTAATGAAAGCTTTATGCCTAACATTAATGTTCCTAATATTTTAGGTTATAAAGAAAGATATGAGTATGTACTAACCGATTCGGCCGTTGATCCTGAATATCGTCTTTTTCTGCTGGATGATGAGATATGGCTGGCAAAAACATATAAGGATAACGTCAATACTCTAAAGAGTGAATATATTTGGAGCATCTACAAAATTTCGAAGCTAGACGAGGCAATAGTACAATCGGAAGCTATAGTGGGAACTCAGAACGGTGTGGATGCTTTTTTAGCTTTGCAAAAGGATTTTAATTCAGGCTACGACTCAGATAAGTGTTACAACATCACACCGCAATCTATTATTGAAAACTCTGAATATAGCATTTTCAAATATGACAAATCTGCCGCATCATTTTTGTTATATAAGGGAGTTGTCTATCCGCTTGGCGAGTGGTTTGGTGGGTTTGGCGTAACAAGTATGGCTCTAGCCGATATGGACAACGATGGGGATTCCGAATTGTATTTTACATACTCATGGGGTTCTGGCCTTCATCGCTCTCATGCGGGTTATTTTAACCCGTCTACCAAAGAAATTGTAACCTTACCCTACACAAATATGAATAAGGACATGACCCTCGTGGATCATGGTGACGGCAGTCTGTCTCTATATGGCGCAGACATATCAAATCTAATAGATTTTGCTCATTTCGATAGGAAGAAAACTGATTTTATATCGGATATTGTTTATGATAAAGGGCAGATTTTATTAAGTGCAGCAGCTAATGAGTAAAGACGAAGATGAACACATTGAAGTGTTATGAAAGCCTCACGTGGCATAGAAGCTAGAAGCTCAGATCACGATAATTGAGGATGCAGCTTTCATTGTTTTGATCCAGTTTTCATCCCGAGATTATTTACTAACGAACCGTATTGCTCTTCAAATGGTTTAAATAAGAGCTATAAGGTTCGTAAGCCTTTGGTATGGTAAGAGAAGGACATCCTTCTGCGTAAGCTCCATCGAATAACAAAGCTGGGTCTGTTTCAAGCGTAGGTAATTCTACTTTTGGGACAGCCCTTTTTTAAATTAAGGAATGGCGATAAGTTACGAAAAAAAGGCTGCTCTTTCTCTATTTTCGTTTATTTCATTCCTTTGTTCTACTTTGAATAAGCAAAAATATTCATGTTTATGTCAGCGTTTACATCGTATCTAGGTTCGGGTAAAGTGATGGAATAAGGGGGATCGCATATGCGTAGAAGTTGGCTGCTGGGACTTATTGTGTGTACAGGTTTAATTCATCTTGCGACGTTATCAGTGGACAGCACGGTGCTGCATTGGATATTCAAGCTTCTGCCAATGGCGCTCATTATTACGCTCGTTGTTTGCAGTGTACCAGATGGACGCGGCCAAGCGGTTTATAGGAAGCTGATTCTGACAGGGCTGCTGTTTAGCCTATTGGGAGATGCGTTCCTGCTGCTTCCCGATGATCCGTGGTTTGTGTTCGGATTGGGTGCGTTTCTAACGGGGCATTTGTTTTATGTGGCCGCAATGGTTGCTCGTTGGTTTAAGCAGCAATCGCTTATAAGCTGGTACGGTGTGCTTGCGGGTTTGATTATCGTCATTTACTCGGTGCTGCTGGGCAGTCGCTTTTATGAGCGAATTTCAGGGGATGAAAGCTTAAGCGGGTTATGGATTCCCGTCGTTGTCTACATTACCGTTATTGGAGCGATGTGCTTTACGGCAATTATGAGCCGCAATGCGTTTGCGATTGTTGGTGCGATCTTGTTCATTGCATCTGACTCGATACTGGCTTGGAATAAGTTTGTCGCAGATGTGCCTAATTCAGGTCTCCTTATTATGTCTACTTACTTCGCAGCCCAAATGTTGATTGCTTCAAGTGTGCAGAAGGTCAAGAATGTTGGAGAGGCGGCTGCTAAGCCTAAGAACATCCCGCTGTGATTAAGAATACGAACTTGATGATTGTGAATCAAATTGGATCGAGAACAAGTGTCACCTGTCAACTGATCAAACTTAGGGCATTGTCAAATAAGAAGCGAGGGGTATACTCTCCTGCCGGTATATGCAGAAAAAGGGCTAGGAGCCCTTTTTGCCGTTCATCTTGCCTAGATTAGGGCAAGTTCAACGGAAAGCTTCCCACCTTTGCTTTTCGTAAGGATAGATCATTTCAACAAGCGTTTGCGGTCATAGGAGATCCCACATGAACAGCGATGAGTACCGAAAAGCGAGTTATAGGATGGAGGGAACTCGCGATTTGCACGGCGAACCTCGCGCGAGAACTCTCTGCTATCCCTTGGAACTCTACGCAGCTTGTTGGCTTTTGCTTGCGTATCGATATGCGCTCCGGGAGGAACGAACCGATTTGGAGCAATTCGAACGCCATTCGTAACGATGGCATTCATTGAAATATAAGATCCGTGACCTACAATCGCATTAAAAACAATCGATTTGAATCCAACGAATACTTTATCGCCTATATAACAAGGGCCGTGGATAATTGCTCCGTGGGTGATCGATACTTCCTTGCCGATATAAATGGAGTATCGTTTATTCCCTACACGAATACGTTCGTTAACGAGTCCATGTAAAATGGCTCCGTCTTGGATATTCGAGTTCGCCCCTATAGAGAACGGGGATCCTTCATCTGCCCGCAGAGTAGCGCTGGGAGCGACAAATACATTTCTTTTAATGTCCACATCACCTATAACGCTCGTAAATGGACTAATAAAGGCCGTCCGATTTATTTTAGGGAACCGTGCAACGGGATTAAATGATGTTTTGGGATTCGGACTAATAAAGCGCGCGAATAAATTAAAGGGACCTTTTGGAAGACGTTTGGCGTTGTTTATCTTGGTGTTATTGTTGAATGATGGTTTCCAAAGCTTAACATTATTCCCCATGTCTTATTCTCCTCATGAGCAGTTTATATGCCTTCCAATTAAACTATTCAGCATGTCTGTGAATGTCACAAGATTTTTAGGTTATCTATCAGGGGTATGCCGTCCCAACACATTGAGCTGCTGTATACACACCAAAATCTATTAATCTCCATATGATAGTAGTAATTCTACTAATATTAAGGAGATGATAGGAATGATGAGAACAGGAGGAAGCAAGAGCGGAGGAGACCGAAGCTCAGGCTGCACATGCTCAAAGAACCGGAGCCATGGCGATAACAGCGAAGGCCACAAGAGTGGAGGTCACAAAAACGAAGGACATAAAAGCGAAGGCCACAAAAATGAAGGTAACAAGAGCGGAGGCCATAAATGCTGCTGCAGTAAAAGCAGTGGAAGCAACAGCAATATTTTAAAAATTCTTTTGCGAATCGGTGTAGGAACACCCAATGTTCGGATTCATTTTGATGGAACATCGCATGTAGGGGTTTATTTGGGCATTTCAGATGGCAGCGTCATTCTTAATGTAAGGGGTGTCGTAGCATATATTAAAATAACTTCTATAACGGCTGTAGAGTTAGGTGTTAAAGTCAATAGAAAGTGTAAGAGAAAACAGTCGTGGAAATGCAGAAAAACATAAGCTAAATGTGTGTACGCACTGGATATAACAACCGTACTGTTAGCAAGAAGGCCGTGTTCATTTGCTTGTTTGGGTATCACGGTTTTTTCGGTATTCCTACCAATAAAAACAAAAAAGGGCTAGAAGCCCTTATTGCCGTAGATATGACCCAGATGGAGTTAGTTCTCTTATTGTTATGATCGAAGCTTGCTTTTCCATCACCATATAATGCGGGAAAATGATTAATCTTGGGGACGAGTGCCGGGTTCTAGGCCAGTAGAAGTCGCTGTCTTAATAAGCCGAACCGATAGGTCGCTATGCAGCCGAATTTGGCAGGATAGCCGAATAGCTGCATCCTCGATTCCTTTGCTGCGAAGAACTGTCGCTTCTGCCTCGCTCATCTCGCCTGCATCTCCAGAGATCACTTCTACAGCGCATGTCGTACACTTAACGTTCCCGCCGCATCGGTGCAGGACGTCGACTCCATTATCCTCTAACATTAGCACAAGCTTTGTGCCCTCAACTGCCTGAATGGCGTTTCTTCCTTCTACTTGAACCGTTGGCATTTGCCATTCCTCCTCGAATTGTTCATCCTCATATTACCTAACCAGCTTATATTAAACCATTATCTTGTAGAATAAGTCCAATACTACAGCCCTTAACTGACCCACAAGAGGTGTGCTTTTTTCAAAGTATCCTTCTTAAGGGTAAAATGGCTAAAATAAAAAGAACCGTGCCCCGAAAGATCATTCATCTAACGGGGCACGATTCTTTAATGTCGCCAGCTTAGCTGGTTGCAACGGCCACCCAGTGGCCTTTTTTCACTTCAACGAATTCGGAGTGCTCTAGATCGTAGGGATCAGCTTTGGCAGCTTCCTCATGCACTACCAGCTTCTTCTGCGATTCAACCTTGGGATCGGGTACTGGGATTGCTGCCAAAAGCGACTTCGTATAAGCATGGATCGGATTCGCGTAAAGCTCCTCGCTTTCGGCAAGCTCAACGATCTTCCCTTTATACATGACCGCGACGCGGTCGCTAATATGCTTCACCATCGATAAATCATGGGCGATGAACAGGTATGTCAGACCAAGCCTTTGCTGGAGCTCCTCGAGCAGCTTCACAATCTGAGCTTGAATGGAAACGTCGAGTGCGGACAATGGCTCGTCGCAGACGATAAATTCAGGCTCTACAGCAAGCGTCCGTGCAATGCCGATCCGCTGCCGTTGGCCGCCGGAAAATTCATGCGGGTAGCGCATGGCATGAGATGGATCTAGCCCAACCATCTCAAGCAGCTCCTCGACACGTTTCTGACGATCCCGTTTGGAGGCCGTTATTTCGTGTACGTCAAGCGCTTCGCCAATAATATCAATGATGCGAAGCCGTGGATTTAGTGACGCGTATGGGTCCTGGAAGATCATGCCCATATGGCGTCTCATCGTCTTCATCTCCGAGCGATTTAATTGCTGAAGCGGTATTCCTTTGAAAAGCACTTCGCCGCCCGTCGCCTCATTTAAGCGAAGAATTGTGCGGCCGGTCGTTGACTTTCCACTGCCCGATTCACCGACAACTCCGAGAGTTTCACCTGCCTGTATATCGAAGCTGATATCATTAACGGCCTTAACAATTTGCCCTTTGCCCATATCAAAATATTGCTTCAATGATCGGACCTGCAGCAAAGGCACGCCTTCTTCCCGCTGAATAATCGGAGGGATAGGCTTCGGTTTTTTCTTCTCGTCTAAACGAGGCAATGCATGGAGAAGCTTAACAGTGTAAGGATGCTGGGGACTAGCAAAGATTTGCTCCGTTGTTCCTGTCTCGACGATTTCTCCGTCCTTCATGACGACGACGCGATCACACATGCCGGCTACGACACCTAGGTCATGCGTAATTAAAATAATGGAGGTTCCCAGTTGCTTCTGTATATCCTTCATCTGGTTAAGGATCTGTGCCTGTATGGTAACGTCAAGCGACGTTGTCGGCTCATCTGCGATTAGCAGCGAAGGACGGCATGCCAGCGCAATGGCGATCATGACCCGCTGACGCATCCCGCCAGAGAATTCATGAGGGTACTGATGATAGCGGGCTTCGCTGTTCGGAATGCCTACGAGCTTCAGCATCTCGATCGCTTCAGTACGGGCTTGCTTCTTGTCCAGCTTTTGATGCTTGATCAAGCTTTCTTCAATTTGGTTGCCGATCCGCATGGTCGGATTGAGCGATGACATGGGATCTTGAAAGATCATCCCAATATCTCTTCCGCGTATGGCTTCCATTTCTTTATCGGTTTTAAAGGCTAAATTTTGACCTTGAAAAAGCACCTCACCGTTCTTCACCATGGAAGGGGGAGAGGGCAGAAGCCTCATAATTGTACGCGCAGTAACGCTCTTTCCGCTGCCGGATTCGCCTACAATGCCGAGCGTTTCGCCTTTACGGACCTCAAAGCTGACGTGACGTACCGCTTCTATTTCTTTGTTACGGGCGAAAAAAGAAACCGATAAATCGTTAACTTGTAATAATGTATCCATATATGCACCTGCAATTCTGTGGTTTTCCAATTGAGAATAGGGTAATTTAAAGAGAGATTCTTATTTATACCTGATATTCCTTATATCATGTATAATGAAAAAAAGTAAGTAACAAAGTTATAAGTTATTGACATATTCCAGTCCATAAAATAAAATCTACTATATTGATCGGAATAATGCAATTTAAAATTACTAGATGGAAAGGAAGCGGACTAGCTTGAAAGGGCACGCAACTGCTATGGGTAATGGCTTTATTGATCATATCGCCGCCATCTACCGCAAAATGTTATTACATCCAGCCTACAGTCTGCTTATATTGCTGTTAGGAGCTCCTGTATCTGCCATCGTGTATGGCGTTCATCAATATCGTAAGTCTAAGTACGGCTACAAAGCAATCGCCGCGGAGACGAGGAGCAAGCTGCTTGCAACCGGGCACCTCGATAAGCTGCGTATCGAGGCTAAAGAACAGCTTGTCCGCAAGCATCGTTTCTTCGGGCAAACCGTAAGTGCAGAGCAGACCGAACTAGAAGCAAAGCGGTTGGCTGAAATCAAATTTAACGAGTCGTTCAACCATGAGCTGGACAAACGGCTTGCCAGCGAGAACGGGCTGAAGTTTTCATTTGGCGATACGTATCATACGTTAGCCTTGAATCCGGCTTTCTTCATCTTATCACTCATTATCGGTTTTCCAATGTATGTGTTCATGGCCATTTACTCGATGCCTTACTTGAAATACGTTGCGGAACGAATCGTGATGTCAGTATTCGTTATTTTGGGCGTCGCTTTTCTCGTTTTTACAATCCTGTATATATCGCCGATGAATCCAGCGGCTAACTTATTAGGAGAGACAGCCACTGCCGAGCAGATCGCAGCCTTCAACCATTTGTACGGATTGGATCAACCTTATCTTGTCCAGTTATGGGACACAATTAGAGGTATATTTACATTCGATCTCGGCAAGTCATTTGCAGGCAACGAGAATGTTACTGCAGCTATCGCGAATAAATTTCCGGTAACGCTCACGTTAACGGTTATCTCGACGCTGATCGCAGTATTGATTGCTTTGCCAATCGGCATTATTTCGGCTACGAGACCGAATTCCTTTTTTGATTATACCTTTATGTTCATTGCTTTGCTCGGATTGTCGATTCCGAACTTCTGGCAGGCGCTTATTTTTATTTTGAATTTCTCAATTAAGCTTCCATGGCTGCCTGCAACGTATAACCCTGAGAACTGGCTGTCTGCGATTATGCCGATTGTCGTTCTAGGCACAGGGCTAACGGCTGCCGTAGCCCGAATGACCCGCTCATCGACGTTAGAAGTTATTCATGAGGATTACATTACAACCGCAAGGGCCAAAGGGCTTGCCCGCAAAAGCGTCATTTGGAAGCATGCCGTTGGCAACGCGCTTATCCCAATTATTACTGTCATTGGCTTGCAGTTCGGCGGTATGCTCGGGGGAGCGGCGGTCACAGAGAAAGTATTCAATATTAGCGGTATCGGCAGTTATATCGTTGATAAGCAGTTCATTCCCGACATTCCTAGCGTGATGGGCGGGGTCGTCTATACAGCCATTACCATCTCGATCGTGAATGTTATCGTCGATTTGATGTATGCGTTTTTTGATCCTAGAATCCGCTCGAAAATGAAACAATACTAAAGCAGGTGCTACTCTTGACGAATCCTACTATCAGCAAGCAAGAAGTCAAGTTCAGGCTGAAATCGAGCCAAGAATACAGTCAGGCAAGCTTCGCTGGCATCGTATCCCTGGCGCTTGGTCTTGTTCTTCTGCTAAACAGTTATGTTCCCGGTGACGGGTCATTTAAGCCTGCAGTACTCATTGCAAGCATTGCATATTTTGCTTTCGCTTTGCTCGAGCTGGCGGTATGGGCGCTCATTCGAAGCGATCTTATCCGCTTTGGCGCAATCAGACGTTCCACAAGGATGCTTGGTTATGTACTGCTGTTAAGCCTTTTAACAGCGAATGTATTCGTGGCAACCACGGCGTTCCAGCTCATCAAGCAGAAAAAAAGCGCGGCGTATACGTTGGCTGTTTATTCGCTCCTTACGACTCTGCTCGTATTCGCAGTATCAGCCCTTAACTTGTTTAAGCCTTATGTGGCTAACGGGTTTATGATTGGTATGTTTCTGTTGATTGTTGCCGCGCTCCTGCAGCTCGCAGCATTGCTGCTGGTCGCTAAGTATGCAGATCAAGCAGTGATGCCGCGCTGGATGGGAATCGTTGCTGGCATCCTTATTTTAACTTCGGTATCCGGCAACTTGTTCGCATTATTTCTAGGGTTATTATTGATTGCGAAGCTGCGGGACAAGGGGTATTCATCCGGCTCTAAGCTTGGAGAAGTTGTGGAGCGTCTGTCGAGAAGCTCGACTTCCATGCTGGGACTGCTCTTTATCCTGTTCCTGCTCACGCTGGCCATAACCAGTTACCTGACCTTTGATTACGGCCTTGCGGTTGAGAACAACTACAGCTTAATTCTTCAATCTCCTGAGCTGGCTTACCCGCTAGGAACGGATAATTTCGGAAGAGATCTGTTCTCGCGTATCGTCTTCGGCGCACGAATCTCTTTGGCTGTCGGCTTGTTGTCAACGCTCATCCCCGTCTTGATTGGGGGCGTTCTAGGTGCAGTCTCTGGCTATTACGGGCGGCATACGGACAATATTATTATGAGGATATTAGATATCCTCTATGCGATTCCTGGCATTCTGCTTGCCATTGCAATTATTGCGGCATTTGGCGCAAGTACGGTCAATCTCATTTTGGCATTAAGCGTAGGTGCGATTCCAACTTATGCCCGGACAATGAGAGCCAATGTCATGCTCGTATCTACGCTGGAATATGTACAGGCTGCTAGAGCTTTCGGCTCCAGTGACCGAACTATTTTGTTCAAGCATATCGTACCTAACTCCATCGCGCCGATGATTGTAAAATCTACGCTGACGATTGGCACTGCGGTCATCTCGACCAGCAGCTTGAGTTATTTGGGGCTTGGCGTCGAACCGCATATTCCGGAGTGGGGAAATATATTAAAGCTCGGAAGCGCATATCTGGAAACGCATGCCTATACGGCTGTTTATCCGGGACTTGCGATTATCGCGCTTGTACTCTCATTCAACTTTCTTGGCGACGGCTTGCGCGATGCGCTGGATCCGAAGCTGGATTAAAGATTTCATCCCTTTTTTAAAATATAGGAAAGTATAAGCTTCACATTTGTACTCCGCCTATATTTTGCGAGAAACTTCTTGTCCTTAAACAAGGATGACGAAGTCGTTTCTTCTTAACCTCATTCATATTCCATCGACTTCTACGTTACGAGACCGGAATGGGCGATAACTGAATGTGAGTTAACATACAAGATAAAGATAAACCAGGAGGAGACTACTATCATGAAGAACAAAGGCAAATTCGCCGCATTGTTGCTAATCAGTCTTTCGATTATGCTCAGCGGATGCAAATTAACAACAAAGAACGACGTGAAGGAATCACCAGCACCAACGCAAGGAACTGAGGCAGTCGTTGACGGTAACCCAGTAGACATAGAATTGCTTGGCATGAGCTCAAACGAGGCAGACCTTAACATTGTTCGCGATCAGCTTACAAAAAACGGCTTTAAAGTGAAATTGAATCTACAAGCTGATTACGGCAGCTTCAAATCACAGCAGGACGCTGGCAACTATGACATCGCATTGTCCAGCTGGACTACCGTTACAGGTAACCCCGACTATGCAGTACGCTCGCTCTTCAAAACAGGCGGAGACTACAGCATCCTTGCTGATCCAGAAATCGATAAATTGATTGATGCGGCTGGTGCTCAAACGCCAGAAGAGTACACAGAAACGTACAAGCAATTCGAGCAGCAGCTTGTCTTTGACAAGGCTTATATCGCGCCGCTATACAACTCATTGAAAGCACAGGCCTTGAATCAAGACGTACTGAACAAGGATTCCGTACGCATCTCGAAGTCACGTTCCCTTCCTTGGGAAGATGTTGATTTTAAAGACACTTCAAAGCGTGCAAAAGATGCGCTAGTGCTTCAATCGACTATGCCGACGCTGACGTCGCTTGATCCAATCAAAGGCAACGACGGCTCCATCAACATTATTAATACGAATATGTATGTGCGTCTAGTGAATCTAACAGATGATGATAAAATCACTTCCGAAGGTTCCCTATCGTTGAATCATGCGATTGCTGATGGCAATTCCGATTATTACTTTATCCTAAGAGACGATATCAACTTTGCTCAAATCAAAAACAAGCTCGCAGTTGATACTGGCGAACGCGTTGGTGCTGACGATGTAATCTTCTCGCTGAACCGCGCGAAGGACAAAAACTCTGTACCTGACCACCGTACGTTTACTCTTCACGAGCATATCAATAACGTGGAGCTTGTAACGGATGCTGCAGCACTAGATGCTGTTAAGGTTTCCGGTGGCAGCGACACTGTAAAAGCAGCTCTTGAAAAAGGTCTTGGTTCAAAAATATCCGCACTCGTATCGGATAAGAAGCAAGCGAACAACAAAGAGGGTAAATACCAAGTCGTTAAGCTTACGACTACTGAGCCTTTCCCGCAAGTACTGAACTACTTGGCTCACCAATCGGCAGGTATCGTGTCCAAGAAACAAGTAGAGAGCATCAACACGTACGATGTAGCTAAATTCGATGTTAACAAAGATATTCCTTACGGCGACCAAAATACGGTAACAGAAGGCAGCGCGTATAACAACACATTGTTTACAAGCGGTCCTTACATCCTGTCCTCCAAAAATGATTACGAAGCCATTTTCTACAAAAACCCTGCGTATATGAAGGGTACAGAAAATGAGCCGAATATCGCTAATATTAAAATCCGTTTTATCAAAGACGCAGACAGCAGCTTGTCCGCGCTCCGCAGTGGTGAGATTCACATCTACTACGGCGTATCCGAGACGAAATTTGACGTTGTGAAGGGCGACAGCAAGCTGGCGCTTCAAACCGTACAAAGCAATGCTGTTTCTTACTTGCTGTTCAATACAAAAAACCGTCCAGTTGCGGAAAGCGCAGACCTGCGGAAAGCAGTTCTATACTCCATCAACCAGGATGAGATCTTGGCTTTCTACAATGGCAACAAGTTCAAAGCCGTTTCCACGCTTAGCCCGCTTGTGAATACAGGCATGGAGCTGAAAGCTGATCCGGCGAAAGCGAAAGAATTCCTAAACGCCTACAAAGCAAGCAAGTAACTTTTAATATTGGCAAGAGACTGCCTCCGGTTATCCATGATGACCGGGGCAGTCTCTTTCACATAGGACTGCTCACATGCGAGCGCAAAGGAGAGAATACGAATGGCTGACACACTGAAGCCCGAAACGAAGCTTTCACAATGGGATGCCTTGATGCTGGAATCGCTGAAGGCTTACGGCTGGCCAAATGATGAACTGATTAGCAAAGTGCAGGCTGGCAATTTGCCGACAGATGAAAGCAAGTTCCATTTCGAATACACCGCTTTAACCGCTTTGGCGAATGAGGAACAAGATACTTTCGTACAAGCTGTAACAAGCGGCTATCAAATCAAGTACAACACGATACGCGGCATTCACAGCTGGATACTTGTCGCACTGAAGCAAGAAGCAGAGCTTATTCTGGAGCCGGAGAACGAAGCGGTCATCGCCCATTTGTCAGAAGCTGAAGCACAGCGCCTCGCTTCCGTCCTTTCATTCGGCTGGGGAGTATCCCCTCATGAGGGAGAGCGAGATTCAGATGGTAGAGCAGCGTATAAGGTGGCACCTGTTAGAGCATAAGGGTTGGCTGGAATTAAAAAAGGAATAATTTATAATTATGGTTTCGGTGAACAGAATTGGACCTATAAGAAGGATGCTTTTTTTAAAAATGCTCTTCGTTTAGGGTTCTGGAACGAATGTTATACCTATACAACGAACCCAGTACCGCATCGGTACTGGGTTTGTTGTATAACCTTAAACATCTTCCCATCCAAAATAAGAATAGGGGAACCAAGAAGTCGAGACATACACAACAGCATGGCTCTCCTTATCGAATATGAACGATATTGAATACATATTATCAGGGTTGTTAAGCTTATCATGAATGGAAATGTCGCGGAAATTTCCGTCGCTCGTCTTCTCGTAGAAATAGGTAGCTGATTGATCTGCATTAAAACCAAAAGTTCCATATAGGCGAAGGACATCGAACATGGTGCTTTCTCCAAGGACAATCCCCTTATATGTACGTAATGACGGATTTGTATTGGCAGGTTCAATAGTGTCTTGATCTATTTTCCAAGAATCAATCAGCCCATCTTTGTTGTAGTGTGCTGAGAATAAAGAGTAAATGTTATTATTAAAGACATCCTTATCATCGGAAACCTCGTATAGTTCCTCTATTGTTTTTTTTGAGTCTCCTATCTTCACCTCAGTAAAAGGACTATTTCCAAATAAATTGAAGTCATTTCTCGTGACGGGTTCGGCGCTGAAATCTGGAATACGCTGGACGGCTGCAGATGGTAAAGACGGTAGAAGTGTTCGATCCGATGGAGCGGTTGGCCTTTTTTCTATATCCAGTACTCCTTTAAAGGTGAGCTGTCTAATCCACTGAATGGCTTCTGCTCGTGAAAAAGAGTCCTGTCCATTGAATTGCTCTGGCGTTATAGCTTCACTGTTAGCCATACCGTTTCCAATAAGGTAAACAACGGCGTCTTCGCCTTCAAAATGAACCCCTTGCACGGCACAAATGATTTCTGAAGCTCGTGACTTCGTGATTGGCTCCATTCGCAGCTTATGGTTCGAAGCGCCAGATGTAGGATGATTAAAGCTCTCTGCCAGGCGATAGGGGCCGCCTGTCCAATCATCATTACCCTCAGGGGAACTTGCGGATGGCAAAGCCATACCCAAGGCTCTATAAAGAGCTTTTAAAAACTCTGCTTCAGTTATTGGCTCGTCAGGCTTTAAGCTGCTGTCAGGGTATCCATTTATAATATTTTGTGCCATAGCCCATTGAAACAAACGCTCAGCCCAGTGTCCTTTCATTCCATAGGGCTTGATAATGAGAAAATCGTATTTTCCGTCATCTTTTTGATCCTGAGCATGCAAAGTTGCTGTTGTTGTTAACCAAAATAATGAAGATACGATGATCAGACATGTGACTATACGCTTAATCTTAAACATAAAATTCATCCTTCCGAATCCAAATAAGTACCGTTTTTTATATTGTTAAAAACTTCCTAATGTTATATCGGAAAGTATAGTATTTTAACTGATAGCTGCGAGTGAAAACGGCGATTTGATTTATTTTCTTTAAACTGAATTAGATGAGGCGATGTAGGATGAAAAAGAACATCGATGATATCGATGGTTCTTAAATCCGCTGCTAGGTTGATTTCATGGAACATAAGCAAGCTTTAAAAATAATTTGAATATTCCTTTACAGGAATATTCCCGTTGTGGTATATTTGATTCAACAAAAGGAAATACAAGGAGGGAGGGCTTAAAGGATTCAATAAAGTAATGATTGCTTTAGAGAAGGCTTATTTAATTAAATCAAGTGAATGGATGTTTTTCTTATGAATGCTAACGTTATGAGTGCCTTGGCTGAGCCTAACCGCCTGCAGATTGTTGACCTATTGCGAGCGAGTCCTCTAACGGTTGGGGAGATTGCTGAAAGGCTTGGCCTACGCCAGCCCCAAGCTTCCAAGCATTTGCGTGTCCTTAGCGAGGCCGGTATTGTTGAGGTGCAGGCGATTGCTAACCGTCGTATTTACAAGCTGCGTCCTGATCCGTTTAAGGAATTAGACGCTTGGCTTGAATCATACCGACGTATGTGGGAGGAGCGCTACGATCGGCTGGATGATTATTTACTGGAGCTGCAAAACAAGGAAACAGATAAATAAGATTAGCAATAAGACATAAACGGATTAATGATATAAATACAAATATGAGGAGGAAGTTTAATATGAATAACCCTAACCTAACTAATCAATTGGTATCGAAAGTGGAAGGAAGTACACTTATATTGGAGCGTGTGTTTCAAGCACCGCGTGAGCTTGTATTTAAAGCTTTTTCGGAGGCAGAGCATTTAAAACATTGGTGGGGACCAAAAGGCTGGACTTTACCTATATGCAACATCGACTTCCGTCCAGGTGGAACTTGGCATTATTGCATGAAGTGTGAAGATAAGAACCAAGGCGATTTCTACGGTATGGAATCGTGGGGTAAAGCATTCTATCAGGAGATTACAGCACCGGAGCAGATCGTCTATAGAGATTGTTTCTCGGATGCGGAAGGCAATATTGCGGAAAATATGCCGCAAATGATGGTTACACTCGATTTTATTGAGCAAGATGGCAAGACGAAGCTAGTTAACACCGCGAAATATGCATCGCCAGAAGCTTTGCAAACGGTGATTGATATGGGAATGATTCCAGGCATAACGCAAACGTTTGAAAACTTGGATGTTCATCTAGAAAAGCTGCAACAAAGCAATTAAGGTATAAAGGCGCAGAATGAACCTAGGTTCATTCTGCGCCTCTTAGTTAGTTATGGAGAAATAAACGAGATGGAATCAGTGATCTAATACTACATTGCTCCGAATACTCCTTGAATAAAGATACAAATATTGACACAAACGTCCTAACATACTACACTATGTAGTGTGTTAGGACGTGATCGCATGCAAATAAAAAGACTGAACGTGAGCGGTGAGGGACTGAATCGATTTTTTGGGTCGCTTGAAGCTAAAATTATGGATATTCTATGGTCTTTCGATGGTTTGAGTATCAAAGAGGTACAGGCAATTTTAAATCAGGAGAATCCGATTTCTGTTAACGCAGTGATGACAGTGATGAACCGATTGCTGGACAAAGGCCATCTTACGAAAAGGCAGACTGGAACGGGGAGAAACCAAGCTGCACAGTTCAGCACTGTGCAGTCAAGGGAACAATTTTTATCGGAACAGACGAAAGCAGTATCACAGGGACTTATACAGGAGTATGGCAGTTTAGTCGTGAACCATATGATCGATGCGCTGGATGACGTTGATCAGGAAACGATCGCGAAGCTGGAACGCAAACTAAGCGAAATCAAGAGAGGAAAAAAAGAATGAACCCTCCGGTTAAGCTGAAATGGATCTTTGCATTAATGATCATCTGCATGGCTTTGTTTAGCATGCAGATGGGGATTTTTGTTGCACGCCAAATGGGAGACGAGAAGCTACATGGTTTTACTTTGACATTTGTCCTGCTTATCATGGTCGCCTTGTATACACTCATAAGGGTAATCTGGCGAATGATAACGCAGACGTATTTTTCGAGGAAATGGCTAAAGCTGTTTTATGCCATTAAACATGACAGACTAACGAAACGCTTTAACTATAAGTATCGCAGCTTAAAAACAGAAATCATCGTGGTGAAGGATGATGCTTTTGTCGCGCTGGCGATCGGCATGCGACGGCCGAAAATTGTGGTCTCAACAGCGGTTCTTGATATATTCAGTGATGATGAGGTAAAGGCGATATTGCTGCATGAATGGCATCATTGTCTCAATCGTGATAATTTCAAGCTGTTTCTGATGACCATGCTGACGGAAGCTTTTGCGTATTGGCCCATTATGAAGCCGATATTTCGCTATTATCAAACATGGACCGAGCTGCTCGCCGACCGCTTTGCGATCCGCCAAATGGGTTCGGAGCTGCATTTGGCTAGTGTACTATTGAAGTTGTCAAAGCTGGTGGGAATGAAGCAGCATGCGGCATCTGTTCATTTTGCAAATACAACGATGCATTATCGCATCATGCAAGTTCTAGAGCCTGACAAAACAGTGAAGGTAAAGATAGCCTTGCGCAGACCACTGCTTGCCTCTTTATCGTTGCTGCTGCTATTTATGTTGGGCGGAGATTCATAAATTTTTTTACGCAATCATACTACACGTTGTAGTATTGTGGAAGGCGACAGGTCATGGTGATATGAACCTAGGGAGGATAAGTGAATGAGAGTTATTTTATTTTCAATTGGAGAGTTCCAAATACATTCTTACGGAGTAGTGGTGGCTTTGGCAGTTCTGCTAGCGCTGGGGATGGCTCGTCATTTGGCTGCCGGTACTTTGTATCAGGAGCATATACTGAACATGGTTCCATATCTATTCGTTGGTGCAATCTTGTCTGCGCGAATCTGGCATGTTTTCTTTTTTCAATGGGAGTATTACTCGAAGCATCTTATCGAAATCATATACATATGGCATGGCGGAATTTCGATTCAAGGAGCATTGATTGGCAGCTTCGTGGCTTTGATCGTCTATACGAGGAAGCATCGTTTATCCTTTTGGGAGCTGGCCGACATAATGGCTCCAGCAATCGTCTTGGGGCAGTCGATTGGCAGAATTGCCTGTTTTCTGAATGGAGATGCGTATGGTTCGCCAACTAGCTCGGGCTTCGGTATTGTTTATCCAGAAGGAACGATGGCTTACGACGTTTACGGCTCACAACCGTTGTGGCCTGCGGAAATATGGGAGGGACAGTGGGATCTCATCGTATTCGTCTTGCTAATCTTATTGAAAAGCAGGAAGTGGGGAGCCGGGGTATTATTCTTAACTTACAATATCCTGTATTCATTCGGACGTTTTAACTTGGAATGGCTGCGGGGAGATTCGCCGCGATACTTGTTTAATTGGACAGCCGGTCAGTGGACTAGCTTCAGCGTTATAGCGGTTAGTTTATGCTTAATTGTTTTCCTTGTTATGCGGGAGCGGAAGAAGATGCGTATTTCTATCCGATAGCTCCGATGCACTGAATTCAATGAATAAACATGCTGTAGTGTACTCTGTTGAAAATGTTTTTACATTCCGTCAGCCGCAGCAATCATTCGAATCGTATATTACTAGAAAAAAACAGCGTACTCAGTTACCCAAGTACGCTGTTTCCTTCTTCATTGCGCTAGATTACCAGTTGTTTCCGGATACTCTTGTCACTGTAAAGCTCGGGCTGCCGCTTTCACCATAAATGGCTGCGACACCTGGATTATTCACTTTGACATTCGTAAAGCTTGCTCCGCCGACAGCTGGCCCTTGGCCTTGTTCTCCTCTGACCACGAGCTTGATGCCGTAGCGGGAAGGGTTGTTGATGTTAACGTTCTCTACGCGAACGTTTTGCATAGCAAGGTTCTCTGGCGATTTTGTCTGGAACATTAGACCAAAGTACACGGGATTATTAATGTCCACATTTTTTACGAGAATGTTTTTGAAGGTTCTGTCTCCTCCGAAGAACCAGATGGCGCCGAAGTTTTGATATTCATTGATTTTGTCATCAGCACCAACGCTGGTCCAGAAATCTCCACCCGTCCGGTCTAATGTTACGCCATCAATTACAGTGTCCTTATCGCCAAATCCTAATGTGTTGTAACCAAAGCTTAAGCTGCTGATGGTAATGCCTGGATAAGTCAACGTGTCTGCACCATAGAGGTTTTGATATAGGTTATCCGAGCCGCCGTATACGGCAAAAGCTGCTGCACGTCTTACACAGGTTGCCGTAAGATTCGTGTATTTGTTGCCAACATTGTAGGAACCGCCTGCATCAACTGCGCTGAATAAGGCGAAGGCATCGTCACCGGCGCCTCTTGAGTAGTTGTTGTCAATCACGTTATAGGATGAGCCGTTGGTCATATTAATTCCATCTGCGAATGTGTTTTTGATACGATTGTCTTTGAACGTGTTGTTGGAGGAATTCACGCCCCAATATAAACAGATGAAGTGCTCAACCCAGACGTTCTGAACGGTTACGTTCTGCATGCCGTTGCCATCGATGAATTTACCAGGACCGTCAGTTCTGTATACATAGTTGCCCCATGCAGACAGGTCTTTAATCGTTGAACCGTTAGCGGTAGAGCCAATATTAAAGCCTACATCCGTATTGGATTGGTTCTGTGGCGCAACCAATTTGGTATGCCATGGACCAGCACCAATGATTTCGGTTGCACGTCCATAAAGGAATATTTTACTGTTGATCACCCATTCGCCTGCAGGGATGTAAATCCCCTTTTTCGTGGAATCCTGTCTAAATTCATTAAGCGCTTGCTCTATGGATTTGGAGGAGGAAACCGAAATATATTTAGTCGTGTCAGGGTTGGCGGCTGGAGGAGCGACATTTTCGGTTTCAATCATGTCAACATAGATTGCCGAAACGTCACCAGCATCCTTTTGAATTTTGATCTTCGTTCCTGCTGGATACACTTGATCAAGCAGCAACTGAGAATCTTCATACAGCCAGTAAGCAGTTAATCCTGCCCCAGGCGCATTGTCGTAACCCAGGCGGCCAAGCGTACTTGGTGTTGCATATACGTAAGAGAACTTGGAGGTTACCGTGAATTTGCCTTTACTCACACCGTTAGCATAAATACTAATCGTTCCGGTCGTATTTTCTGCAACTGCGTTGCGAAGGACAAAAGCGTTAGCAGAAGAAGTCAGCGTAAACTCTACATATTCGCCTGTTGCATCAAGATGCACGGCGGAGCGTCCAGAAGCTTCACCCGCATAATCGCCAGGCTTGAAGTTCGGAGCTAATTTTGTTCCGTTTGTTGTATTGGAAGAGGACTCTGCTTCAATAATGGTAAACGGCATATTAGCGCCGCGGCCGGAATAAAGGCTTGTTGTATTTGAGTTGTTAGCTTGCTTAATGAGTACTTCGTTTGTGTCAGCTGCAACAGTGGAAGTTACTGTATAGCTGCCATTGACAGCGGTCCAAGTCCCCAGGCTGACATTGACGGATTGGTCTACTGCTAATGAGCCATTATAGGAACCATTTAAGGTTTGAATGGTTGCACCAGCAGCATTTTTAAGAACTAGTGTTATGGCATGAGCACCACCAGCGGAAGCAATGTTTCCTTGGTTTTTAAGATTTACGGTAAAGGTTACTGTATTGCCTGCACTTGGATTGCTTGGATTCCAAGAGGCGGTTGCGATTAGGTCGGAGCTGGACACGGCAGCTACGGTTAATGCAGTCGGGCTGCTATAGCTGTTGTTAGTCTCGTTCTGCTCAATAATTGCATTGCTCTCGTCGACCTTGGCGCTAACGGCGTAGGTTCCAGCATTTTTTGCTCCGGCATTCAGCGATACGGTAGCTGAAGCGCCAGCCGTCAATGCGGCTACTGGAGCAGATCCTGCTAGCTCGTTGCCGAGATAAAAATTGACTGTAGACGCAGGGGCGTTTGCAGTGCCGATATTTTTAACGGTTGCGTTAAGGGTAATCGCATTCGTCTCTACTGGAGCTGTAGGCGTCCAAGTTATTCCTGTAATCGTAAGATCCGGATTTGGAGCTGGAGCGCCATAGATTTCAAATTCGGCTACTTGGCCAGCAGGAGCGCCGGAGTTGTTCGTTATGTTCAATTGGACCTGTTTCGCCGTAGCGGTTACCGGAATCGTTACCGAGTTGCCGTTAGCGGGGTTAAACGTGTAAGATGCCGCGGAAACCAAGCTGCTGAATGTGGAAGAGTTCTGGGTGTTGCCTAACACTTGGATCGTTTGGGTTCGCGTACCCCATTCGCTAGACGGGTTTAGCTTCACAACAACCGATGTGATGTTGTGATTGGAACCGAGATCGACGGTTAATTGGCTAGGATTGCTGCCGCCTTCCCAGTATGTAGCCGTATTGCCGTCGTTGCCGTTCGTTGCTACGAATGTGTGGACGGTAGAACTGGAAGTGATTGATTTACCTAGAGCTAAGTTGCCGCCAGCAGGTGGCGTTGGTGTAATTGTAGGCATCGGTGTAGGTGTAGGTGTAATCGTCGGTGTAGGAGTTGGCGTTTGTGTAGGCACAGGTGTAGGGGTTGAAGTAGCTGTTGGTATAGGAGTAGGTGTTGGCGTTACTGTGGAACCGTAAATTTCGAATTCAGAAATTTGTCCAGCTTGCCAACCCGTGTTAGCCGTAAAGTTTAAGCGAACATAACGGGTGCTGGTTGCTGTAAAGTTGATTGTTACGGTGTTGCTGCTCACTGCTGGATTGAATGTGTAGGATGCAGAACCAACAATATTAGAGAACGTTGTGCCGTTTGTGCTGCCTTGAACAGCTAAGGTTTGTGAACGTGTTTCCCAGCCCGCAGGCAGTTTTAGTTTAACTTGATCAATGCTCGTATTCGCACCAAGATCGATTTGGAGCCATTGTGGAAATGCATTGTTTACACTCTCCCAATAGGTACCCTGGTTGTTGTCATTAACGTTGCTCGCTACATAAACATCGGCATAGCCGCTGGCTGATACAACTTTGCCCAGAGCAAGATTAGGGCCTCCGGCGGCTGAAGATACGGAGGGGTACAGCGTAAGCTGCGACAGCAATAAAACAAATGCCAAAGACATGATGACGAATGGATTTCTTTTTACCAATTCGTTCATTGATAACATAAAAAACCTCCTAGTCAGATGTTTTAACCTCGAATTAATGCGCTTTCATTTTTGCACATCATTTCATTCTTTCTTAATCACCTCCTTAAATGTGTGAAGTCATCATGATTCTAGAACACAATGCAATAAAACCAATATTTATTTAATATTGGTTTACAAAATAGGCGGATAATGCTGCACGATCAAACGATATTGCAAACAAACTTATAGTACTAGCATAAATCAGTTATACAGCTTGCTGAATATGCATTCCTACGATTATCGTGTGTAATATTATTGTTTAGATAAACGGGGTCTATATAATAGAGGGTTTCAGTTGAAAATAAGCAACTACGCTTTATGAAAAAACTTGCCAAGACACTGTCTTATGAATTTAACTCTGCAAAGCAGGTTAGCTAAATGTGCACATCAGTCAGCAGTAGCTGAATCTAAGAGCATAAATGCACTTATTTAACTAAATATTTTTCAATTTTGCTCAACTAGATGCATTTATACGCCTATTCGAATCATTTTCATCTCGTTTGTTAAAAACAGGTGCACTTCTGCGCTTATTTACACTCGACTATCGGTTCACGCACACCACTAATCTCTATATCGATATCAAAAATGGCATTGTAAACGAGCTTTATCTTGAGTGTTTAATAGACTAAATAAAGGGTAATTCATCCGTAAAACTACCGTCTTCCAATATAGCCCTGTTTCAAAATCACCCCTTGGAGGTAAGAAGAAGCATACAATTATCGAGGAGATGATGAAGATGAATACAAACGGACTGAAAGATAAAGTGAAGGGTATTGCGAACCAAAGCAAAGGCGAAATGAAGGATAGCTATGGCAAAGCGACAGATAACAAGAAGCTGCAGGCGGAAGGCAAGTTGGATAAGCTGAAGGGTGCTGCGCAGGAGAAGCTTGGCGAACTGAAGGAAAAAATCAGCAAGTAGCGAATGGACGATAATGTATGCATCTGAGCCAATAGGTTGGCGGAAGGGCTGCCTAGCGGTGTACAGGTACCAATCATTATCAGCTGCTTATAATTTGCAATGAGGAGCAGTCGGCTCTCCCGTCGAAGGGAGGCTGGCTGCTCTTTTTGTGCTTACTCCCCGCAAGTAATTCTACGTATTTACATATAATTTTCCTTCAGCAGCCTTACAATTCGAGACCTTTCGTTCTCATTATCGTACAAAATAGGAGATGAAAAATGCGGGATGAATGGAGGAGCTGTAATTGCGTCTGATTATTGAAGATATCGTCAAGCGATTTGAGGATAAACAAGTGCTCCAAGGAGCCGGATTTACTTTTGAGAAAGGAAAAATATATGGTCTGCTTGGCCGAAACGGTGCAGGCAAGACGACGCTATTCGACTGTCTGAGCGGAGAGAAGGACATGGATGGCGGGCAAGTGTTGTTGGAAGTGGATGGCCACACGAGGAAGCTAAGCGAGCAGGATGTCGGATATGTGTACTCGCTGCCGATTCTTCCCGAGTTTCTTACGGGCTATGAGTTCGTGAAGTTTTTTATGGATATTAACAAAGGCAAGCTGCAAATGGATAAGAGCATTGATTATTATTTTGACATGATGAGCATGACAAAGGAGGATCGCCATCTGCTGATCAAAGGCTACTCGCACGGCATGAAGAATAAGCTGCAAATGCTGCTATTTCTCATAACGAAACCGCCAATTATACTGCTCGATGAGCCGCTTACTTCCTTCGATGTTATTGTTGCTCTGGAGATGAAGAACATGCTGAGGGAGATGAAGAGTGATCACATTCTGATATTCTCTACGCATATTTTGCAATTAGCTTCAGATCTATGCGATGAGCTGGTTGTTTTGAACAAAGGGAAGTTGTCTGCCGTACCGTCAGAGCTGCTGCATAGCGCGGAATTTGAGCAATCCGTCATTAACCTGCTGAAGGATGAAGCCCATGCTGAGAACGCTTAATACGCTGCTCGCCATTCGAACCTCCATTACGGCAAACATGCTCATTTATTATATTCAGAAGCTGCCGCTGCTCGGCAAGCTGGTGCACAATAGCTTCTACGCCAATTTGGGGCTCAAGAAGGCCGTTTCTATTATAGCGCTCATCATTACCCAGCTGTGGGGATTCATACTCCGATTCGCGTATTTGGGGATACTTATCTACATGCCTATAGCGGAAATCGTTGTGGGATTGTCTGAGGAAGAAAAGCACCAGCAATTTGTACATATTTTTGCAATCATTAGCTTTGTAGTGGCAGCGATCAGCAGCGCGACTGTACTCGAACCAAAGCGAGAGAAGTACGTAGCGGTGAAGCTGATGAGGTTGTCTGGAAAATAATATATGCAGGCGTCACTTGCCTATCGTTATACAACCTTTTTGTTATATCTGCTGCCAGCCATGCTTTTGTTCGGATCACTCGCGGGAGTCTCCATTTTGCAAGGGGTTTTGCTAACCATTATGGTCACAATGTGGCGAGTTCTTGCGGAGTATGCACATCTCAAGCTTTTTGAGAAAACAGGGATTGTACTGATTAAACAAACAGCTCTGGTATGGATGATTATTTTAATTGGTTATGCCGGCGCGTATCTCCCACTGCTGCTCGGCAAAGTTCCGTTTACAGGTACGCTTCTTCTGAGTCTGCCGGTTAGTATTGTCATTATAGCTGTAGGCTTGTTTGCTGTATTTCAACTGGCCCGTTATACCGGTTACAGTGGAGTAGTTGATGCGGCAACTAAGAGGGATGACCCTTTGCTCGATCTGGGTCGTATGGTGACAGAGTCACAGAAGAAGAGCGTCAAATCAAAGGATAGCGATTATATCATAGACGTAAATGAGCAAGGCAAGTTAGACGGCAAAAAAGGTTATGCTTATTTGAACGCTATATTTTTTCTCCGGCATCGCAGCCTAATCAGCAGCCCGGTTAACAAACGATTAGTTATCGTTGGTGCTTTTGGTGTGGTGGGTATTCTGCTTACCTTCCTATTCCGAGAGCAGCTGCAGAGTCTAAAATGGACTGTGGGAACGGTATTTCCGTTCTTAGTTCTAATTATGTATTACATGTCCGTTGGAGAAAACATTTGCAAGGCCATGTTCTACAACTGCGATCTTAGCCTAATGCGTTATAGCTTCTATCGCGGCTCGGCATTTGGTCATTTCCTCATTCGGCTAAAAAAAATGATGGGCTTGAACCTGAGTATTGCCGCTGCTTTTGGGGTGTCACTAACAGCAATTATCGCAGCAGCGGGCGGGGAGTGGCTAAACAGAGAACTGTTCATGCTTTGGATCTGTGTTATTTCGCTTTCCGTGTTTTTCACCATACATCATTTGTTTATGTATTATATTTTTCAACCGTATTCTACAGAGCTGAATGTGAAAAACCCGCTATATTATATAGTGAATATGGGGATATCAGCAGCTAGCGGGGCATGTATCTTTTTGCGAATTCCGATAGTGCCATTTACGGTGAGTATAGCTGCTTTGACGCTGATATACTTAGCTGCTGCGCCAGTGCTTGTCCGCAGGTACGGGCCGAGAACGTTTCGAGTGAGATAAGAACGATGATGCTCTTGCTTGCAGAACGAATTTTTAAAAAAGTGCAAGTATCTCCTACATCGTCACAAGAGTATAGTAAACAACGACAGGCCACGCCTAGCTTAGCCAGGCGTGGCCTGTGGTTACTGCCGTTGTTTGTTAGTCCTCGCTTGTTACCTTTCCAAAAAGGGATAGAGCGTAAAGCGCAGCGACACCGACGACGATATATACAATTCGTGATCCAACCTCTTCTGTTCCCCCAAAAACCTCACTGACGACGTCATAATTGAATAAGCCCACGGATAACCAATTTAAGCCGCCTAGGATGATCAGAATAAGACTAATTACGTTAAGTGCCTTCATCAGAAATAACCTCCTTAATGGGGTTTCCTAACTTTTTTGTTGAAAAGCCTGATGCATGTGCGCTGATTCTTAGTTGTTTACTATAGGATTATGAGTATCAGCCGCATGATATGCCATACAAGCCTCATCCTTTAAACACATGTATCGCATTTTTTACAGTGCTTGAACAAGTTAAAGCGGGTAGATTTTCTTCGTGAGCTGCATAGATAATATCACCAACTAGACAAGAGCACGATCAGACAATCATACCTCCTCATATGTTAGGGATAAGGAGGGAATGTACATTATGAACTACAAGAGTACCACGATAAAGAGCAAGTGGACAAAAACGAAATGGCTGCTTAAGAATGCAGATGTAAGAGCGTACGTTCCTAAGACGCTGCGCTTTAACCGAAGGAATCTTAGTATGATCCTTTCTCAATATCCTACTGTCTATTTCAAGCCGACCACTGGTTCAGGCGGCTTTAATATTATACGGATAAAGAAGCAGGGAAATGGTTATCAGATCCAACACAACTCCGAAAAAAATCACTGCTCCACGCTCGACGCCCTTTATGGAAAATTGAAAAAGCATGCGAGGAAACGTTCTTATTTGCTGCAAAAAGGTATTCATCTTGCCACTGTGAATGGCAACTCTTTCGACATAAGGGTCATGGTTCAAAAGACGAACAACGGCATATGGAAGAGCAGTGCGCTCTTCACGAAAATTGGCAAGCGGGGGAAAGTTACAACAAACTATCACCAAGGCGGTCAGATCGGATATTTCAAGAATACACTTTCTAAAGCAGGGTTCAGTTATGCTAGAGTAAAAAGAAAGGAAGCAGAACTGAAGAGGCTTGGTAGATCAGTTGGACGTATATTTGATAGACATGGAAGTAGATTTCGTGAGCTGGGTCTCGACGTCGCCTTGGACAAAACCGGAAATGCTTGGATTCTTGAGGTAAATACGAGACCGCAGTTCTATCCGCTGAAGCATTTAAAGGACAAAAGCATGTATCGACGCATTACATCTTATGCCAAGCAATATGGAAGGAAGAAATAGACAAAAAAACGACGCCTCTCGCGAAAGAGGGCGTCGTTTTTCTTTTAGCTAATCATTTAGGGATTTTTAATACCGTGCCGGCTTTTACATTATCAATATCTACGATTTGATTGAAGTCGGCAATAAACATTGCGTATTTGTTAGAGCCATAATAGGTTTTGGAAATGCTGTAAAGCGTCTCACCGTTTTTAACGGTATGATCTACTGTCTCAAAACCTGGAGAAACGCCCCATGAGCTGTCATCTTCCTCTTTCTTGTAATTTTTAAGAGAAGGAATGATGAGATTGCTGCCTGCTTTCAATCCGGCGTTTTTGTCAATTTTGTTTTCCTGCGCAATGTAACTTACATATTCCGCGGATTTATAAAACATTTTGGATATGCTGGAGAGGGTATCGCCAGCCTGTACCAAATAGGTTGCTGGCAGGGTGATTTTGGAATAATCCTTTGACCCTTGCGAGCTGCCGCCTGTTGATCCAGTGCCAGAGGATAATGCAGGAATAGTTAGCTTATCTCCAGCTTTCATATCATTAATAAACAAAATATGGTTATGCTCTGCAAGCAGTGCATAGTGGTCTTTCGATTGATAAAATTTCTCGGATATTGAGCTTAAGGTGTCGCCTTTTTGGACGATATAGGTAGTTGGAAGCTTTATCGTTTCATTGGAGGAGCCTGTGGGCTTGTCGCTCTCCTTCGGCTCTTGTACAGGTTTTTCAACCTTGTCTGGTTTTTCTGTCACAACGGGCTTAGAAGTGTCAGGTGTTTTAACGGTCTCTTTGACCGGTGGATTTGGATTATTAGTCTCAACAGGTTTGGAACCCGTATTGGTATCCTGCTTCTCTTCAGTTGACTCTTGTTTTTCTTCCTCGTCTACAGATCCTGCGGGGATAAGTTCGTCTGTAATCGTTTCAAGCCCGCCATTTGCATTTTTGCTTGAATTCGAGTTAGCAGTTTCATTATTGAGCGCTTGCTCATTTGATTGCTCTAGCTTATTAGCAACAGCGGATTGCAGGTTGAAATCAAGCACACTCAAATATTTGCCGTACAGAACGCCGCAGACTCCAATGAGAATAATGACGATTGCCAAGTAGATGATGAGAGTCGTTTTTTTCAAAGATACAAAGCTGCCTTTTTGACGGTTATTGCTGCGTGTAATTTTCTGATTCAAGCACGTTTTCCCCTTTATTCTCAACTTGATTCTATTTTATCCGACAAGTTCCAACATGTGGAATGGGACTAAACAGCCATTTCAACAGTATGCAAAATGCTCCGGATGCAACTCGCATATACTGCCAATTTGTGCATAGCGCCAAAAAATGAAGTATTTAATAGAACGTAGCTCAAAAAGACCAGTTTAAATGGCAAAATACATACAACAATGGTTATTTTACACTATGCTTCTATACAAGATCTAAACATACGATTCAGTGGAATGAATAGAAAAAAAAGCCGCTCGCCATCCAGTGAATACTGGAGGGAGAACGGCTATTAAACTTGTTTTGTTTGACCCTGTCTCTAGCCCTAGATCAAGCCTTTTACGACGAGCTTAAATTGCTCTTCTGTATTTGAGCTTTCACGAATTCTAGGCTCGCGAGATTGGAATCCAGCAAATGAAGATGCTTCCCACCCCAGGCTCGCTCTCAACGGAAATATGTCCGCCCATTACGGAACAGAATCGGCTGCTTATGGCAAGTCCAAGCCCAGTACCGCCATATTTGCGAGTGGTGGAAGCATCGGCTTGGGTAAACGGCTGAAATAATTTGTCCAGCTGCTCAGGGCTCATGCCGATGCCGGAATCTTTGATAAAAAAGCTAAAGCCTGGTTGTCCTTCCTTATCTTCTGCATAGACGTTGAATTGAATCGCTCCATTATGGGTGAACTTACTAGCATTGCTAAGCAAATTTAATAGAATCTGGCGCAGCTTTGTAACATCAGCCATCATTTCACCTCGTACATATTGCGTCTGCAGCTGGTTGCCATTGCTTTCAATAAGCGGCTTTATCGTTGTAATTACATCTTGAACCACGTCGTGAACCTCGAATATCTCATCATGTATATCCATCTTGCCTTCTTCAATTTTTGAAATGTCCAAAATATCGTTAATCAGGGAGAGCAGATGCCTTCCGCTTTTTCCGATTTTGCCTAAATCCTCTACAAACGTCTGCTCACCGAGCTCCTCTGCCTCCTCGATCAGCATCTCGCTATAACCGATGATGGCGTTCAGCGGCGTCCGAAGCTCATGGCTCATATTGGCAAGAAATTGGCTCTTGATTCGATTGGCTTTAATCGCTTCATCATGGGCTTTCTCCAGCTGTGCTGTCCGCTCCTTAACCATCTGCTCCAAGTGCTCATTAAGCTGCCGCAGTTCATGGTTAATTTTTAGGATTTCATCAGACTTATCTTGTATTTCAGAGTCTTTAACCGAGAATTTATTGGAAATATAGATACCAATAAGCGACATTCCTAATGTAAACAGCGTTCCTCCGGAAATGATATAAGCGAGCCACTGCTGATTCAGAATCATCCCAGAATCCGCCCTGTGTAAATGGATATTCTCTATATCAAAATGCGCAGCCATCATGCCAATATAATGCATGCCAACGACTGCAGCTCCCATTAACAATCCACTGCTCAGCTTCTTCCACATATGTCCGCGCTTGTTCTCACTGCTTTTGCGAAAATAAAATGAAAGCCACAAGGCCGCAACTGAGGCCACAACAGCAATAATAATAGATAACGAGAAGTAGATAGGATCGTATGTGATCTCAATCATCATAGCTTCCATGCCAATGTAATGCATCGTCACAATACCGCTTGCCAGCAATATTCCCCCGCTCAGCAGTTGAGGCAGCGAAAGCTGATTTCTACCGACGATATGAAGGGCCAAAAAAGAGGCCACTATGGCTACAACGACCGAAAGAATAACGGTTGGCATATGATATGCGATGGGGACAGGCAGCGAAAAAGCGAGCATCCCAACAAAATGCATCGACCAAATGCCCATACCCATAGCACAAGCGCCAAACAGGAGCCATAACCATCGTTTTCGTTCATGCGTAGTACTAATTCGCCCGACCAAGTCAAGCACCGTATAAGAAGCAACGACGGCTACAAGATATGAAAAGATAACCAATACGATGTCGTATGTTCCATGAGCATGATTCATTTGCTAACCAACTCCTACTCGGTTCATTATGGCAATGATTACATTTCGACAAAATATGAGAGTTCCCCTTCCTTATTCTATTTTCAAAATAAAATGGCTCTTAAGAAGTCTCTCGATTAATGTCGAATGATGAACTATAATGATAGCAAGTATGGAAAGATTATCTAATAACAGACGAACAAATGAGGATAAATTATGGATGAGCTATGGATGAAATCCGCAAAGTTTCTGATTGTAGATGATCAGGAATATAATATCAGTCTCCTAGAGCGTATATTGTCACGAGCGGGTTATACAAATTTGTTCACGACCACAGATGCCACGCAGCTGGAGACGCTGTACCGGGCCAATCAACCCGATATTATTTTGTTAGATTTACATATGCCTGTTATGGATGGTTTATCGGCACTGCAGCATTTGCGAAAATGGAAGCAAGAAGGCGAATATTTGCCGGTTCTTGTCCTAACAGCGGATGTGACACCCGAGGCCAGAACGCGGGTTCTGCATGAAGGTGCCAACGATTTTATTACAAAACCATTTGATAGAATGGAAGTAATCCTGCGCATTCAGAACTTTTTGAAGACACGCTATTACCATTTGAAGCTTCAAGAGCAGAACTACAATTTGGAGCAGCGAGTTCGCGAACGGACCAAAGAGATCGAACGGGCCAAAAATGAAATTTTGAACGTACTGGGTCGTACTGCGGAATATCGTGATGATGAGACCGGGCAGCATACGCAGCGAGTCGGTGATTTGGCCGGAAGACTTGCTTGCGACCTAGGGTTGCCGGCAGAGGAAGCTGATCTTATTAGACGGGCAGCACCTTTGCATGATATCGGAAAAATCGGAATTTCAGACAGCATTCTGCTGAAGCCGGGAAGGTTTTTGCCGGAGGAATTTGAAATGATGAAGCAGCATACGGAAATTGGCGCAAGCATTTTGGAGGGAAGCCAGTTCCCGGTTCTGCAATTAGCTAAAAGCATTGCGCTGTCTCATCATGAGAAATGGAATGGGACAGGTTATCCGAATGGGCTTGGCGGAGAAGATATTCCACTTGCCGGCAGAATCGTAGCGATCGCTGACTTTTACGATGCACTGACGCATGAGCGTCCGTACAAACGGGCATGGACACAAGAGGAAGCGATTGCTGAAATTAAGCTTCAGAGTGGAGTCCATTTCGATCCTAGGGTCGTTGAGGCCTTCTTGCGTGTAATAGAAAGCAACGGTGAAGATGAGAGAGAACGAGAGGGTGTTCAGTTGTGAAAGGTATGGTGTTCACTTCTTTTTTGGAAATGGTAGAAAACAAGTTTTCCCTAAAGCTGGTAGATGAAATTATTGAAGCAGCGGAGCTGCCTTCAGGAGGAAGCTACACAACGGTTGGCACTTATGACCACCATGAAATGATTAAATTGATCGTGGAGCTTAACGCTCGAACCCAGATCCCTGTGCCTGACCTCATTCGAACATTTGGCGAATATTTATTTGGCCAGCTGCTAGATATGCATCCTGACTTTATGGTGGAAAATAGCACTGTATTTGAGTTTTTGCAGAAGGTCGACAGCTATATCCATGTAGAAGTGCGCAAGCTTTATCCAGGAGCGGAGCTTCCTGCGTTTCAATATGACACCTCTATAGCGGGTACTTTGATTATGACGTACAACTCCTCACGGCCATTCGCTGATTTGGCTGAAGGACTTATTTTAGGCTGCGTGGCGCACTATGGAGAAGCAATAGATGTGAAAAGAATCGATTTGGCAGATGGAACGTCTGCCCGTTTTGAATTAACCCAAGTGGGGTGAGCCATGCCATGAATGATATAGATGTAGTCCGCAGGCAGCTTGAACGGGAGAAGAAGGCTCGCCAAGCTGCCGAGAAGATTGCCGAGGAAAAAACTCGTGAAATCTATTATGTGAATCAAGAGCTGAGGCAATTAAATGATCAGCTCGAGGAGCTTGTAAAAGAACGGACGCTAGAGCTGTCCAAAGCCCGCGATGAAGCGGTTGAAGCCAATCAAATCAAAAGCCAATTTCTTGCGAGCATGAGCCATGAATTGCGGACTCCTCTGAACGCGATTATCGGTTATAGCGAAATGCTGAAGGAAGACATGGAAGAGATGGGCGAACCTGCTTTTGCCGAAGATCTTAACAAGATTAATAATGCCGGCAGGCATTTGCTCACACTCATAAACGATATACTCGACTTGTCCAAAATCGAAGCAGGCAAGATGGAATTGTACTTGGAGCAATGTGATATTCCAAGCATTATTCATGATATTGTAACGACCGTACATCCGCTGATGGAAGTGAATAAGAATCAAATCAAGGTAGAATGCACGGAAGGCTCGATCAAAACCGACATAACAAAGCTCCGTCAAATACTATTTAATCTGCTCAGCAACGCAAGCAAGTTCACGAAGGATGGAACGGTAACGCTGCAAGTGGAATTTGAGAGTGAGGCGGGGCTGCCTGGCATTGTATTCCGGGTACAAGATACTGGAATCGGGATGACCGCGGAGCAGATGGATCAAATTTTCCAAGCGTTTAAACAAGCGGACTCGTCGACAACGAAAAAATATGGCGGTACTGGATTGGGGCTCTCGATTAGCCAAAGCCTATGCTATATGATGGGGGGCAACATAAGCGCGAGCAGCGTAGTAGGAGAGGGCACAACCTTCACCATCTGGCTTCCCCTGCTGGAGAATGCGGATTCAGAACAACTAAGTGCCTTAATACATAGTGATGGAAGCTTTCCCATGGAAGGGGCTAGAACGATTCTCGTCATCGACGATGATCCAGCTATGCTTCGCCTAATGCAGCATTATTTGGGGAATGAGGAATGGAACGTACAGCTCGCCCCATCAGGGCAAGAGGGTGTCCGCTTAGCGAAGACGCTGAAGCCGGCAGTCATTGCGCTTGATGTGCTCATGCCTGGAATGGACGGTTGGAACGTACTGGCAGCACTAAAGAATGATTCTGAGCTTGCGCACATTCCTGTTGTGATGATTTCCATGATGGACGAGCAGCATTTGGCTTATGCGCTTGGCGCGTCAGAATTTCTAACCAAGCCCATTTATCGGGAGCGATTGATCTCCACATTAGATAAGTATATACCTGAGCGCCAGTCGCATTCTGTATTGGTCATCGAAGACGATGCGGTGACAAGTGATATGATGACTAAGCTGCTGAAGCGGGAAGGCTACCGCGTGACAAGGGCAGGCAATGGGCATCACGCACTGCAGCGCATGCAAGAGGAAGCGCCTCATTTAATTTTATTAGATCTCATGATGCCGGAAATGGATGGCTTTGAGTTTGTTGCGGCGATGCGTGAGCACGAGGAATGGCGAGCGATCCCGGTCGTCGTTGTGACAGCAAAGAGCATAACGGAAGAAGATCGACGGAGGCTTAATGGCTGCGTAGAGAACATCGTGCAAAAGGGGCATCTGGATCGCAAGGCTCTCTTGCATGAAGTACGCCATTTGATTGCGCTCTCGCTCGCAGAGGGGGGAGAACATGTATAAAATTTTGTTGGTCGAAGACAACGAGATGAACCGGGATATGCTGTCGCGCCGCTTGATCCGCAAAGGTTATCAAGTGGTCATGGCATCGGATGGCCTGCAAGGGATAGAGATGGCAAAGTCGGAAACGCCTAATCTCATCTTAATGGATATGAGTTTGCCCGTTATTGACGGCTGGGATGCTACAACGGAACTGAAGGCAGCTGAGGGGACAAGTCATATTCCAATTATCGCCTTGACCGCCCATGCGATGGCAAGTGATCGTGAGAAGGCCTTTGAAGCGGGATGCGATGATTTTGATACGAAGCCTATCGAATGGAATAGGCTGCTTGAGAAGATTCAGAGTTTCTTAACATGAGTATATCGGCCACTTTAATGATATAAAGCTCTCATTGGATGATTTAAGCTGATAAATCTATTATCTAGATCTATTTTTGCAAGTAAGACTCATTTGGCGAAAATAGATCTATATTTTAGATTTATTTTTTTCCTATTTTGTAGATCTATTTTCATTTTGCATTTTCCTAAACTCATTAGGCGTACAGCCGATCTCCTGCTTGAACAGCTTGGTAAAATAAGAGTAGTTCGTGTATCCGGTTTTGCTGGCAATGGTATTGACCGATAACTGTGTGGTTTCGAGCAAATGCTTGGCGGCCTTGATGCGCACTTGAATGATATAATTCCCTAATGAAATGCCCGTTTCTTTCTTAAACAATCGAGCCAAATAATCAGGATTAAGATAGACGGTTTCCGCCAGGCTCGTTCTGGTTAGCTCATCTCCGCAATGGCTGTGAATATGCTGCTTGATTTCTTCTACGACGGACTTGGGCTGCTCCGTGAAATTCCGGTACTCTGTCGCCGTATTCACTAGATATTGAAGATAGTTCTCCATATCCTCTATGGAGTTCAACGATTGCATAAACATTTGGTCGTTGGTTCTTCCCGTATACATTTTATGTGCTTGAATTTCTTTGCTCTTGAGATACGCATAAACAAGCTGAACGATATCCAGCCGAAACAAACTCAGCACAGAAGCATTCAGCATTTGCTTTTGGGTGATATTGTGCAAATATGAGCTCGTTTCCGCAAGGAAGGAGCTTGGGTTATTTTGCTCCAGCAGCTGCTCCAAAAGCGTTAAGTTAGGCGGTATATAAGAAGTTTCTTGCTGATTGAAATGCTCCAGCAAAAAGGTTTGATTTCGATATTTAATGATCTTCTCATTCATGCTAAGCAGTTCCTTCATGACGTGATGGATGGCCTCCAGTTTTCCGGTGCTTGCTATATTGCAGCTTGCATCACATTTGAGAAATGTACTTGCTCTTTGGATGAAGGTAGCGCAAATGCTTTCTATAATTCCGCTGTCGGGAATGTCCTTCCATTTCAGTATCGCCATCCAATTGGACTCCTTGAACTCCAATATCGATTCGACTGTAAAACGTTTATTCTGGAACAGCTCATGCAGTACATTCATAAGCGCAAAATCAAATAGATCCTTGTCTTTTTTTTCTAGGCTTTCCTCATGAGGAAAGACATGAATAAGGACAGGCAGTACCAAGTCTGTTAAGGCGTAAGGGAGATTCTGCTCTGCAATCAAATAGGAAATGTTGGAGGGGGTAGAATAGGTTGTTTTCCCCGTCACGAGCTTGCGCCAGAAATGCTCTTGTACGTTTTTTTGATTTTTTTGCCAGTAGTAGCCTTCTTGAACCGCCTTGGCGACACCCTGCTGTTCGTTAGCTTTGAAGATGGCTTTCTGAATAATTAGCGTCAGCTTGTCGAATTCAATTGGTTTTAGAAAATAATCAAAGCTCTGCAGTTCAATCGCTTTTTGCGCGTAGTTGAAATCAGCATAATTGGTCAGAAATATGGTCTGAATATTGTATTTCTCTTCACGAATCCAAGCGAGCAGCTCAAGCCCGCTGCCCTGCGGCATTTCGATGTCGCAAAGTAAAATGTGAATCGGATGCTGCTTGAGCAGCTCCTGCGCGTGGGCGATATTAAAAGCAGTATAGACATGATCAATCGATAGTGCTTGCCAATTCACCTTTTTTTCTAGTGCGGTCACAACAAAATAGTCGTCGTCTACAAGCAGTACATTCATTTGTTGTTACTCCTTTCACGGTGCATCCTGCGTAGGATGAGGAAGGTATATCGTTACGCAAGCCCCTCCAGCATCAATATTGGAAAAATGAATTTTAGCCTTGCGGTGATATAAGTACTCCAAACGTTGTATCGTGTTCATGATGCCGATGTGATTCCCGTCTGCTTGATCAAGCGGCTGTCCACTTTCAAGCCTTTCCAATATATCCGGGTCAAAACCAGGGCCGGTATCGGATATACGAATAACAGCAACCTCTTCCTCGGATTCCCTTTCCACATCAACATCCAGCCTAATTTGAACCTCATGTACACGCGAAACCGCATATTTCACTGAATTTTCGATGAAGGTCTGAAGCACAAGCGGCGGAATTCTCATCTTGCCCGTATCTTGGCCTTGATGAATATGATACGAGAAGGCATCTCTGTAACGATGTTTTTGAATTTCCAAATAAATGCGAACATGATCAATTTCATCGTCCAGCTTCACGAAATCTTCCCCATTTTGAAAAATATAACGAAAATAATTGGACGTTGAAATGGCCATGCTTTGAATTTCCTCGAACATTTGCATTTGAGCCATGCTGTGAATATTGGTTAAGCAGTTCAAAAAAAAGTGAGGCTTGATCTGTAACTTCATATAATCGAGCTGAATCTTTTGTTTTTCAATTTCATGCTCATAAATATCGATTTTGAAAATTCGAATTTGCTCCAGCAGGTTTTTGAACAGCTTATTGGCATATTCGAGTTCAACAATTTTATTCATCTTGAGATCGAGCGGTTTGCTGTCTTCATTAAACTGCGTCAGGCTGAATGAAAAGTTTTTGAGCGGCCTTAGAATCAAAATATTGAAATAAACCATGATGCCGCATAGGGCACAGGCAACAATAGCAGCAAGGAGCATAATGAGCAGCTGGGCAATCATAATTTTCTCAAACGCGCCAAATTTGATGAACATTTTCACGCCAAAGGTTGCGTTTGCAAATGGTTTGCTGACGGTTGTTGTGGTCTGGATCATGCCTAGCAGCGTTTTCTTTTGCTCGTTGTTACGGACCTCAGTGCCCTTATCCGTCGACAGATTATTGATGACATTGCCTGTATGATCGATTAAGGATACAAACCCGTTGCCGCCAAGATCCATTTGCTGGAGCGGACCAATCAGTTCATCAGCCGAAATGAGACAAATCAGGTAGCTTTCATGAAACGGAACGATATTAATGATAAAATATTTCGCATTCAGCTGGATAAGCGACCAGTTGGAATAATAGGTTTCAAGCGAATTTTTATCTTGTACATAGGCTGCAATTTGTTTTTTTAATGATAAATAATCAGGGTACAACACATTGGTTGGTGAGGAATTTAAAAAGTATTTTTGATCTTCTAAATAGATGAAAAAATTATACTTTTTCTCGTAATTTTTTTGGAGCTCGGAGAAACGCCTGTACAGTTCTGTATTTGCTTTAATAAATTCGTTATCGGTGGAGCGAAATTGCTTCATCTTTTTTACGTTTTCATCGTTTGCAAGCGTCCAGCCCATGTATTGATTAATATTGGAGAAATCAAGATTGATTTGATTAATGTACATATTCGCGGTGTTTTGCAAATACCGTGTCGTTTGCTGCTTGACCATGGAAATAGCGACGATGCTAATAATGCAATCCAGTACTAATACAGAGATTAAAATCAAGAGCATTACTTTTACGTAGTGCCTAATCGGATAGGATTTGCCGGGTTTGTGT
Organism: Paenibacillus sp. MCAF9; assembly: GCF_052114265.1. Lineage (NCBI taxonomy): Bacteria > Bacillati > Bacillota > Bacilli > Caryophanales > Paenibacillaceae > Paenibacillus > Paenibacillus sp. MCAF9. The sequence continues at coordinate 450,168 of NZ_JBFREL010000002.1, read as the reverse complement.
TTTGTCATAGGTCTCATTAGCTTCCTCTCTTTTCGGGCTTTCTGTCTGCTAGTAAAACCAATTATAATGCAAACGCAGTAGAATGAGAGGCGGGTCTAGCCCGTTTTCATATGAAAGTCCGAAAAAAACGCAAGAAAGTCTGGATAGTGTCAGTCTTTTTTTTATTTCTAGCATCCTGCTGCCAAACCGTTAGATGAATGGGATGAAAAGTCCGAATAGCGATTTAGAATAGTCCGAATTGTTCTCAAAGCAGCCTCTATAATAAAGAGGCAAGAGAGAGTGTGACGAAACAACATGGACGCAGACGAATGAAGGATGGGGGAATTTCATTGAAGACCAGCCAATTAAACATGAATATGCAGCAAACGATTGGCCGGATAATAAAGAATTGGGGCTTGTATGTTTTGCTGCTGCCAGCAGTTGTGCTGCTTCTGCTTTTTTCTTATAAGCCGATGTATGGGGTGCTGATTGCTTTTAAAGATTACAGTCCCGCTCTCGGAATTATGGACAGTCCTTGGGCAGGGTTCAAGTACTTTGAGAAGTTTTTCAACTCCTATCAATTTTCCAGCACAATTAAAAACACGTTGATTATTAGCTTCTATAGCATAGCTACTTTTCCAATACCGATTATGCTCGCGCTGATGATTAATCAAATGCGAGTGAACCGGTTTAAGCAAGTATTTCAGACGGTAACCTATATGCCGCATTTTATTTCTACCGTCGTTATGGTGGGCCTGATCCTCATTTTATCCTCACCGAGCACCGGGCTAATGGGCAATATCTTTCGTTTGTTTGGGGCTGAAGCTCCTAACTTGATGGGCTCAGCGGAATGGTTTACCAGCGTTTACGTATGGACGGATGTTTGGCAGCATGCTGGATGGGACAGCATTATCTTCATTGCGGCGTTATCCGCTGTTGATCCAAGCCTTTATGAAGCAGCGAAGGTGGATGGGGCAAGCCGCTGGCAAAAAATTCGTTTCATTGATATTCCGATGCTGCTCCCGACGGCCATTACATTGCTGATCCTTCGAATTGGCGGACTGCTAGGTGTCGGATTTGAAAAGGTTTATTTGATGCAAAATAATTTGAACATTTCCTCCAGCGAGGTTATTGCTACCTATGTATATAAAATCGGGATGCTGAGCAGCCAGTACAGCTTCTCCTCGGCAATCAACCTGTTTAATACAATCATTAGCTTTATATTACTGATTCTAGTTAATCAGGCAGCCAAAAAATACAGCGAAAACAGCCTGTGGTAACAGAAAGGAAGGATACGGATGAGCACAATGGAAACCGCAGCACAACCGGCTTTGCATAAACAAAAAAGGCGTTCCTTCGACGCCATGGAATGGTTGCTATATTTGTTTGCGATTGTGATGCTGATCCTAATCGTTTATCCGATTTATTTTATCGTCATCGCATCATTTAGTGATCCCGCCGCCGTCGCTAACGGTCAAATGTGGGTTTTGCCAAAAGGTTTTACGCTCGATGGCTATAAGGAATTATTGAATCATTCAAACATATGGATCGGCTACCGAAATACGCTCCTGTATACCGTAGTAGGGACGATTATTAGCTTGGCGATCAATGTTTCGGCAGCCTATGCGCTTTCTAGAAAAGATCTTGTAGGCCGCAAGAGCATCAATATATTTTTTATATTCACGATGTTTTTTAATGGCGGTCTCATTCCTACATTTTTGACGATCCGCGACTTTCATTTGTATGATACTTTTCTAGTTATGGTACTGCCTTTCTCTGTTGCCGTGTTTAATATCATTGTGGCGCGTACGTTTTTCCAGTCCAGCATACCTGGCGATTTGTGGGAAGCCGCACAGCTTGATGGCTGCGGCAACCTGAAGTATTATGTGCAAATCGTGCTGCCGCTGTCAAAAGCCATTTTGTCTGTTTTAGCCTTATGGACGGCCGTTGGCTACTGGAATTCCTATTTTAATGCACTTATTTACTTAAAGGATCAGGATTTGTATCCCTTGCAGCTTGTGCTTAGGAACATATTAATTACGAACCAAATGCAGTCAAGCATGGGAACAGGCGAAGCGGCGCTTATTGCCCTGCGCTTAGCGAACCTAATGCGCTATTCGGTTATTATCGTCTCGACGCTTCCAATCATGTGTATGTATCCATTTGTTCAAAAGTATTTCAATCAGGGGGTGATGATTGGCGCTGTGAAGTAATTTAGCCATTTGCCATTCACAATAAGTACTAGGGGGAACTTTCAAATGAAGAAAAAATTGTTCATTGCACTAGTTCTAAGCTTAAGCATGTTAATCAGTCTTATAGGCTGCGCTTCTGGCAAAACGGAGAAGGAACCTGCCCAAGCAGGCTCCGAATTCAGCTCAGAAGGGCTGCCGATCGTAACGGCGCCAATCACACTGGACGTGTTGACTGTGCGCTGGGGCAATATGGGAGATACATTCAAAAATAATAAATGGCTGCAGGACCTTGAAAAAGCAACGAACGTTAAAATAAACTGGCAGGTCATGTCCTCCAATGACTGGGGCGAGCAAAAATCGATCATGCTGGCGAGCGGCAAGCTTCCTGATATTATTTTTGGAGACAATGCCTTCTCGGATTCCGATATCGTCAACAACCTAAGCTATTTCCGCCCGCTCGATGACTATATCGACAAATATATGCCGAACTTGAAAGCGGCAATGGACGAAACGCCAGAGCTGAAGCAAATCAGCACATTCCCAGACGGCAAAATTTACTCTTTGCCTGCTAGGCTGCCTTCACGTCCTCTATCGACGATGCAGCCTGTAATCAATAAAGCATGGCTCGATCGTCTCGGCCTTGAAGTTCCTAATAACATTGAAGATTTGTACAATGTGTTCAAAGGATTCAAAGAAAAGGACCCGAACCAAAACGGGAAAGCGGATGAAATTCCTTTTAGCGGCTCGGTAGATATTAGCATGGATTTTCTAAATCCATTTGGCATAACGGATTTGAACGGCAACAGCATGATGCTCAAGGACGGTGAGCCCGTTTTCTATCCGACTTCAAACGAATATAAAGAAGCGCTGAAATGGACGCATAAATTGTATTCAGAAGGTTTGATCGATCAGGAGCTGTTCACTCAGGACAATACCATGTCTTCTGCTAAACAGCAAAATCCGGATGCGGCTATGATCGGCTTCTCGAATCAATGGATACCGGATGCTGTCTTTGGAAAGTGGAAGGATGAATATGCAGCTATTCCGTCCATTGCTGGACCAGATGGCAAACGTTATCAAACCGGCGATCCTGTTGGACTAAGCTTAAGACGCAATGAAATGCTGATTACGACATTCAGTGAAAACCCGGAAGTCGCTGCGCGCTGGGCAGATCAGTTCTACACAAATGAAGCAAGCATTCAAAATTTCTGGGGCGCAATCGGTACCGTTATTGATAAAAAAGGCGATGGCAGCTATGCGCTGATGAATCCTCCAGAAGGCACAAGCGCGGATGCTTGGTACTGGGATCAATCGGTCCGTGATTTTGGTCCAAAATATGTAAGCCCAAGCTTTGAGAAAAATATTATTTTGGATGAAACGACAGGCGACGGGCTGAAGCTTGCAATCGACAAGCTTGTAAGTGAATATGTAACGACGCCATTCCCGAATGTTATGTACAACGTAGAAGAATTCAAAGAACTTCCAACGCTTACTACGGATATTGACAGCTACGTCAAAACGAACCGTGCAAAATGGATTATAAAAGGAAACATCGATCAAGAGTGGGACGCGTATATTAAACAGCTGAACGGCATGGGACTTGAACGATTGGTTGAGATTCGCAGTGATGCCTATAAACGCTACACAAGTGTTAAGTAACTGTTGTAAAGGAGCTCGTACGTAATGGTGAGAGTAACGGTATGGAATGAAAATCGTCATGAGAAAAACAATCCGGTTGTAGGCGGCATTTACCCGAATGGGATTCATGGCGCTATTGCAGACTTCCTGACGAAAGCAGGCTTTGAAGTCGGAACAGCTACGCTCGATGAGCCGGAGCATGGACTAACTGAGCAGGTATTAAATCAGACGGATGTATTAATTTGGTGGGGGCATTTGGCGCATCATGAGGTCGAGGACAGTATCGTTGACATGGTGTACCAGCGGGTGCTGAAAGGAATGGGGCTTATCGTTCTGCATTCAGGGCATGCTTCGAAAATTTTCAGCAAGCTGCTTGGCACACCGACAGGACAGCTGAAATGGCGCGAGGCGGATGAAAAGGAGCGGATTTGGGTCATTGACCCGGCTCATCCAATTGCTTCTGGGCTTGGCGAATACATCGAGCTGCAGCAGGAAGAGATGTACGGTGAGCATTTTAATATTCCGACTCCAGACCAGCTGGTGTTTGTTTCTTGGTTTGAAGGCGGAGAAGTATTCCGCAGCGGCGTTACTTACCACCGCGGACAAGGGAAAGTCTTTTACTTCCGTCCGGGGCATGAGACTTATCCGACCTATTACAATAAAGAAATCCAGAAGGTAATCGAGAACGGCGTGCGATGGGCAGTGCCAAGTCAAACGGCTGAGCCTGTATATGGCAATGCAGCTCCGCTGGAGCCTATTAAATCCAAGCCGCACTCGAGAGAGGTAACCGAAATATGAGAAAATTTCGTATCGGCTTGATTGGTTTGGGCGGAATGGCTCAGGAGCATATTCGGTGGATGAAAGCGGAAGGCCGCTTTGACATTATTGCGGTAAGCGATGTGTATGAAGAAGCGTTAGCCAAGGTGGGCGACCAGCTTGATGTTGCTGAGGGCAAGCGTTACTTGGACTACAACCATCTGATTGAAGATGCGGATGTGGATGCCGTAGTGTCCGTTACGCCGAACAACGTCCATGCGGACATTATCCGAGCTTGCCTGCAAGCACGAAAGCCATTCATGGCGGAGAAACCTTTTACCCGCATGTTTGAGGAAGCTGAGTCATTGCTCCAGCTGTATGAACAGCAGCCCATTCCAGCAATGATGGCGTTCACCTATCGCTATACACCTGCATTCCGTTACGTACGGCAGCTTGTGCGCGAGGGTAAAATCGGATCGGTTCGCAGCTTTAGTGTCCAATATTTGCAGGGATGGGGCGCAGCGCCAAATAATGTCCCTTATATCTGGCGTTTTAACAAAGATATTACCGGCACGGGGACGCTTGGCGATTTGGGCTCGCATATGATCGATATGGCGCGTTTTCTCTTTGGGGAATTCGAAGAGCTGTCGGCACAGCTGCATACCATTATTCCGCAGCGGCAAGATTCAGCGAGCGGCAACATGGTTACCATCGAGGTGGATGACTTTGCAAGCTTCCAGGCTCGTATGGAGGGTGGTATTATGGGCGTCTTCCAAACGACTCGCAATGCGATTGGATCGGGCAATCAGCACGAAGTATCCATATATGGAGATTTAGGCACGCTTCATGCTTCAACGCTAAATCCGAATGAGTTGATTTGGATTCGTGAGGAAGCTCCTGGTCAGCTTGCGAGAGTGGTTGTCGAAGTTCCTGCAAGTTGTAAAGTGACGCAGTATGCTGATTTTACGGCATTGCTTGAGGGAAGCATTCCGGATGGCATTGCTGGCTTTATGGATGGCTACCGCAATCAAGAGATTTTAGATGCTATTATTAAGGCAAGTGAAACGAAAGCAACGGTACAGCTCTAAATTTAATATGTTCCGGTTCAGCGAAGATGATTTTAGTCTTTGCTGAACCTTTTTTTGTTTCTAGAAGAGGCAGCACCGAAAAAACGTGCAGTTTAGTTACAATCAAACTGTACCTTGCGTGCAGCTACATGCTGGTATAAGTTTGAAATATATCTTCTTTTGAAATTAAAGCCCGATGGAGCAAAATATAACAGGGCAAAAATTTTGGAGAAAAACAGTATCAAGCTACACAAAAAACCATTTTGAAGAAGCGGTTGGCATGACATTTGACGGTCATAAAAGGTGTTTAGATTTAATAATGCGGACAGATGAGTTGGGGGAGGCAAAAGCATGCAGCTGTACTTGGATAAAATCGTTTCTTTGTTTAAAGGGGAGCTCGGCGACAATTTGTCGGGCATTTATTTACACGGTTCACTCGCTATGGGATGCTTCCATCCCCAAAGAAGCGATATCGATTTTATCGTTGTGATCAAAGAGAGTTTGACCGAGGAAAACAAAAAGAGGACGGCTAGGTTAGTGCTGGCACTGGATGATGAAATGCCAAATGCTAGAGGTATGGAGTTTAGTATGGTTCTGGAATCGCACCTGATTTCCTTCGCCTATCCTACGCCCTGTGAAATGCATTATTCTGACTTCCACAAGGAGAGATATCGTTCAGACGAAAACTATGTTTGCGGCGGGTACGAGGATCATGATTTTGCATCGCAGCTGGCTGTCGCTTATTATCGCGGAATTGCCTTATATGGCAAGCCGCTTAACGAGTTGTATGAGCCTATCGATAAAACGTATTTTCTAGCGTCCATTTATCATGATATTAAAGGGGCTTCGGAAGACATTATGGATCAACCGATGTATGTTACCTTGAACCTGTGTAGAGTGCTGTTCTACCTGAGAGAAGGGAATATATCGTCCAAAAAAGAAGGAGGGGAATGGGGCGTCAAAGCTCTTCCAAAAGAGTATCGGGACTTGATTGGAAAGTGCCTAGACGAATACGCCGGAGTTACAGGGAAACAATCGTTTGATCGTGAGCTTTTAGAGGCATTTGCAGGTGGGATGCTGCGTGAAATAAAGGCATTCATTTAAGCGAGATGAAAAGCAAAGCATCCACTTAAACTGTTGATGTGATTAATTGTTAAAAGCATAAAATTACATATGTTAACGGACACGAGAGCCTCTATTTGCCTCGCTCCTTCTCTTTTGCAGAAGGCGGCGGACATAGAGGCTATGACTGCAGCGAAACGTCGAGCGATAGATATGATTAGAAGGAGCAAGCTGCGCGACCAGAAATACGAGGAGTTTGGACGGGGAACTGTCTTATACACCGAGGAAGATATTCATATTGCGATAGACGGAGAGGTTGGAGATGACCTCCTTCGCTTAATTTTCACAACATGTCATCCTGCTTTATCTCAGGAGGCGAGAGTAGCCTTGACGCTGCGTTTGCTTGGAGGATTGACCACGGATGAAATCGAACATGCTTATCTTGTAGCAGAGTCGACTATTGCACAGCGGATTGTTCGAGCGAAACGTACGTTAAGCAGCTTGCGAGTTGGTTTCGAGGTTCCTGTAGGCGATGAACTCAAGGAACGGCTCACTACTGTACTCGAAGTGATCTATTTAATGTTTAATGAGGAGTATACGGCGACTTCCGGCGGCAGTTGGTTTCGACCGCTGCTCTGCAAGGAAGCGCTAAGGCTAGGGCGGGCGTATCCTTGCGGAAATTGCACCCGCCGAGCCTGAAGTGCATGGTTTGGTTGCTTTAATGGAGATTCAATCGTCACGCTTCAAAGCATGGGTAAATGCTGCGGGCGAAATCGACTCCGCCTGCTTCTTGAAGATATGAAATTGCTGCAAGGCTCAAGAATGATGGCACTGGAAGCGGATTTGAGAGACCAAATTGGCATGCTAAATAAAAGTTGATTTTTTTTAATGAAGCTGTCGATTTTGTTAATCCTCGTTCGACGTAATGATAGAGTCAGGTAGAATTTCAATTACAAAGGAGAAATAGGATGCGGTGAGCTTTACGATCTTTAACGCAAGTGAACTATCGTTTCCGGAGCCATTGTTTGACGGTCCTCCTGAACGGAAAACCATTAAACTTAAACAGGGGAATACAGTTGATTATGATCAACTGACATCGTTAGTCGGTCAAGTCGCCTCGACATTATAAGAGTGTATTTTGAATGAGAAGAGGCTGTCTCAAAAGTCATTTTGCGATTTTTTGAGCACTACTTAGAACTTATTTTCATCGAGAAAAAGGACCTCAATCTCCACTATTCAGTGGAATTTGAAGTCCTTTCATTTGAAAACGGGGATGTTTCCCTGATGCAAAGACTTTTGCGGCAGCGCCTGCAGCATCTTCATCTAAGTGCAGAAATGCACTTATTTAATCAAATTTTCTTCAAATCTGATCAATTAGAGGTATTAGTACACCTATTTGCAACATTCCAATCTTGTTTGTTAAAAACAGGTGCACTTTTACACTTATTTACTCTCCCTATCGGTTCGCGCACATTACAATCATACGACGATCATCGCTGATGCTGGATATAGTCAGTCTGAGTTATTATGCGCTACAAGCAGCAAGCAAGGGGAAAACTGAGCTGCGAGGAAGGATATTCGCTGTCGGTAAGATGAATGATTGAACCCGAAAGTGTTTTAGGGCAGATAAAGATTAACCAAGGATTCCGGCGTTTCTGCTTCGCAGCTTACCTAAGGTAAGTCTGGAGGTCGGGTGGCTTTCGCTTGCCCATAATCCTATGAAGCAAGCATAGACCGAATAGAAAAATAGCAGTACAGGAATAGCTCTCCTGTACTGCTGCCAATACTCCCGTTCAAAGCGAGCTATTCCTCAGCGAGCTTGATGCTTATGGGACAGCCTCTTCTTTTGCGTTTTGCGATGTTTAATGTACATGTATTGAACAGCTAAATCTAGCTGAGACTGCTTGTCTCAGGTGTATCACAAGTAAATTAGTTTATAATAGAAATAAAACGACGGAATATCTCCTTAAGGAGGCAGGTTATGGAGCTGGAACTTAAACAGCAGCTGGATTTAACGAATACTATCATTGAAATTGAGGATGTTAACTATTTTTCAGATTCCGATGAATGGCATTTGGAGTCACAAACGATCAAGAAGTTCACCTTTATATATTTTGAGAAAATCCAAGGTACCTTTGTATTAAATGGGGTTCCCATTCAGTTGAATCGCAAGAGCTCATTTATGCTTGAGCCAGGCATGACAATAGAAGCTAAAAGTGTGAGCGGACAGGATACAAAGCTCTATAGGATTACCTTTGATTTATATCAATTGTCGGAAGCAACCGCGCTGCGAAAAGTGTTTGATCAGCTGCTGTTTTTTCCAATAACGGGTAATATACAGCAGGATCAGTATCAAATTCAAAGGCTTGTCCTTGCGATTGCAGAGGAAGAAAAGGAAGCCTATCGGAATGTACATTCAGGCAGTATAGGGAAAAAACGGACTCAATTATATATGTATGAATTGCTTGAGCTGCTGCTGGGTAGTACTCCTGCCGTGTTGCCTGGGGGAGAAAAACGGGCTATACAAATGACCATTCCATATATGCATCAGGCTTATGACTCTGACCTTACACTAGAGAAGCTGGCTGAGCTGGCAGGGATGCACCCCTCGTATTATTCGCAAATGTTTAAGCAGGAGCTGAATATGTCGCCTATTACATTTCTCACGCACATTCGAATGAATCGTGCCAAGGAAGAGCTGCTGTTAACGAATCGCAAAATGAGCGAGGTAGCAAGGCGTGTAGGCTATCAGGATTCATTTTATTTCAGCCGCCGTTTCAAGGAATATGCCGGCTATGCACCGACGATGTACAAACAACAGCCAAAGCCGAATATTATCTCTTTGTCTTATGCTTATACGGATCATTTGCTGACACTTGGCATTACACCCGTAGCTGCTCAAGTGTACAAGGATATTCCAGAAACAACGCGGACGCTGGCGCTTCCCTTTCACGGATCGGATGTATGGCAGGTAAGTCGGCAAACGTTTCTGGAGACAAAACCGGATCTGATATTAGGCAAGGACAATGTGACCTCCAAGGCGAGAGAATTAATTGGTGACCTCGCTCCGATTATTACGATTCCATGGGGGACACTAGATATGTTCCAGCAGTTTCATGAGGTTGCGAGAATTGTGGGCAAAATGGAAATAGCGAGCGAGTGGTTGGAGCAGCATGCTCGTAAGGTACAAGCTGCACGTAAGCAGGTGAAGGAAACGATCGGAGAGGCTGTAGTGACCATTTGTGTTATAGGGCACTTTGGGCTGCGAATTTACGGAACACGCAATATCGGCCATGTCTTTTATCAATCACTGGAGCTTATTCCGTCTAAGCGGCTTCAGCAAAATATCGCAGAGCACACGGGTCCTAAACATTTCAATTGGAAAGCGATCGCGATGGAGCAGCTTATCGAATATGATTCGGATTTTTTATTTATCGTTGTTCGTCCGGATGTGAAAGCGATGGAGTATTTGCGTCAATTAGAGTCACAGGAAGCGTGGCTTCAGCATGCAGCAGTTCGCCGCGGTCAGGTTCATTTTCTGGACTGGGATAAGTGGATCGTCTATGCTCCTACGTCGGTCCAGAGTCAGTTGGACGAGGCGGTTAAAAAACTAATAGGTGAGCGATAATACATGAATCTAAGAATATTCMAAATAGAAACTCTTAAAATAAGCCATGGACGGTCTTTATGACACTTCATATAATTGATAATGATAATCAGTATACGGGCGAGGTGAAATGGATATCGGTAAAAACAGCTGGGAAAGAACGTGGAGCGCCAAGCTGTCATTGCGAATAGCTATCTTTATTTTAGCGCTGCTGGCTCTTCTTGCTGCTATGTTTCTAGCGATATCGTATGGAGCGAAGGAGCTTTCAATTTCTGTAATATGGACAGCCGTATTTCAATATGATGCGACATTAACCAGCCATCAGGTCATTCATGAGCTGCGCCTTCCGCGGGTCATTGGTGCCGCTGTGGTTGGTGCCGCTTTTGCAGTGGCTGGTGCGCTCATGCAAGGGGTTACGCGAAACCCGCTTGCAGATACAGGTATTTTGGGTGTGAATGCTGGCGCCACCTTCGTTGTAGCGCTTTGCTTTGCTTTTGCACCAAATATGCCTTACTTAGGACTAATCGGATGCTCATTCGCAGGGGCTATGATTAGCACCATCTTTATTTTTGCAATAGGCTCAAGGGTGCCGGGAGGAATGACGCCGCTTAGGCTGACGATTTCCGGATCGGTAGTGGCAGCTATGCTTGGAGCGATCAGCACAGGCATCGCTATCTATTATGACCTTAGCCAGGATTTGGCGTTCTGGTTTTCTGGCGGGGTTGCAGGAATCAAGTGGCTGCACCTAAAGCTGCTTGTTCCCATTATTATAGCGGCGCTGCTGCTTACATTTGCGCTGAGCAGAACAATCTCTTTGCTCTCACTTGGGGAAGAGGTAGCCGTTAATTTAGGCGGCCGCATAAAACGTGCAAGAATATTGGCCATTACAGCGGGCGTCATACTTGCTGGTGTATCCGTATCTGCTGCTGGGTCCATTTCATTCGTCGGCCTTGTCATTCCTCATATTGTCCGTAAGCTGATCGGTGTAGATTATCGGGGCATTATTCCGCTTTCTGCAATTCTCGGCGCGATATTGCTAGTGCTTGCGGATTTGGCGGCAAGGATGGTTAATCCGCCTAGAGAATTTGCTTTAAGCGCTATGGTAGCGCTTCTCGGAGTTCCCTTCTTCCTCTATTTGGCTAGGAAAGAGAAGAGGAATTTATAATGGGAGTGAAATCGTTGCATTCCGAGAGCAAGCAGACAAGGCGGGCGCTCTTCGTCGGATTTGTGTTAATGGTTATATGTATGGCGGTTCTGATTTTTAGTTTGAATACAGGGACGATTAAGCTGTCTCCTATGCAGGTTCTAAAAACATTGATGGGACTTGGCACAACGAAGGAAGCGACCGTGCTGTTCGATTATCGCATGCCGCGAATCTTGATTACGATGCTGGCTGGGATTGGTCTTGGTATATCGGGTGCCATTCTACAGGGTGTATTTCGCAATCCGCTTGCTGATCCGGGTGTCGTTGGGCTTAATGCAGGCTCGGCTGTTGGGCTTATTGTGTTTGTCAGCTTCTTTAAAACGCTGGAGAAAATGTCCGCGCTATTGATCCCGTTATTCACCTTCTGCGGGGCGATGCTTACCGCTCTGCTTATTGGCTTGTTATCCTATGAGCGGGGTCAACGGCTGCAGCCTGCCAGGGTCATCCTTGTTGGTATCGCAATCGCTGCTGGGTTCAGCGCATTATCTTTGTTCTTATCGCTTAGGCTTGATTCCGAAACCTACACATTTACTGCGAGATGGCTTGTCGGAAATGTATGGGGCAGAGATTGGATTCATGTGTATGCGTTGTTTCCTTGGATTATTGGCTTTGGTGTATTTGCGCAGCTGCATGCTAAAACGCTGAATGCTCTTGCATTAGGAGACGACACCGCAGTCAGTATTGGCGTATCACTTCATAGTAAGAGGATTTGGCTCATTATAGCGGCAGTCTCCCTCTCAAGCGCAAGCGTTGCGATGGCGGGGGGGATCGGCTTTATCGGATTTGTTGCGCCGCATTTGGCGAGAAGACTGGTTGGTTCTTCGCACCAATACGTTATTCCTATATCCGGGATGCTTGGACTCGTCATTCTAGTCATGGCTGATACAGCGGGCCGATCCTTATTTTTACCAAGTTTAATTCCTGCTGGCGTATTGGTTGCGGCTATCGGCGCACCCTATTTCCTTTATTTACTGCTGGCAGCACCCAACAAAACGAATTGAGGTTGAATATAACGATGTTTAAAAAAATGAATGTTTTGCTGCTTATCTGTATGGCTTTGGTGCTTGTGCTCTCTGCCTGCGGTCAAAAAAATAATAATCAGTCTGGAGCCAATACGGCTCCAACTGCTGCACCAGAACAAAACACAGCGACAAATACACCTGAGACGGCAGAGGTACCCAAAATCGCTTCGTTATCGATCCATATTACGAATAATTTGCTTGCTCTGGATGTAACAGCGGCTGGCGGTGTTTTGGGCGGGAAAGCAAAGGATTTTCTTTCACATGTCGCTGATCGCTTGAAGGACACAGCGAAGCTTGGTGTAGCGAAGGAAGTAGACATGGAGGCATTGCTGCAGCTTGAGCCGGACGTTATTTATGCCGATAAAGAATTTGCTGGTCAAGATACGGCTAAGCTAGAGGCGATTGCCCCGGTCAAAATGTTCGATCTGGATGAAGGCACATGGAGAGATCATTTGAAGCTGCTGGCTGCTGATCTAGGTCGCAAGCAGCAAGCTGAAAAATTTATTGCGGATTATGAAGAGCAGCTTAAGCGCGTCAAAGGTCTGGTTCAAGCGGAACTGGGCGATAACCCGAAGGCAATGGCTATTCGAGTAACAGCGAAGGAACTGCGCGTATTTGGTACGCCTCGTCCAATGGGACCTATCTTATTCGATGATCTCGGCTTCACGCCTGCAAACGGTGTAGAGAAGATTACCTCAGCTCCTTACGAAGTAATATCTCAAGAGGTATTGCCTGACTTCGATGCAGATGCAATCTTTGTCGTTGTAAATGTGGAGGCAGACGCTAAGAAAATTTATGATGAGATGCAAAGCAGTCCGATCTGGAAAGGATTGAAGGCTGTTAAAAACGGACATGTCTACGTCATCGGTGAGCAGCCTTGGCTGGATTACTCAGCCATTGGAAACAAGATGGCACTGGATGAAGCTGAAGTGTTTTTCAAGAAATAAGGACAATGACATAGAGGCTGCTCCTGGAAGCGGGAATGAGCATAAGGAGCAGTTCTAAGAGAGCCGGACACCATTGAATCGAATGGTGTCCGGCTTTTCTGTTCTTTATGAATAAATTAAGCTACGCAAATATGGTTATTGTTTAAGTTTCCTTATCCACTCTCTAGCGCCAACCATGATGACATCTGGATTATACAGATGAAGCAGGTTAGTTAAAGCGTAGCCCAAATATTGACCTGCTTGGCGTACAAGCGCAGTCACCTGCGAATCGCCTGCTTCTAGCCGCTCACGCATTATAAATTATAGAAAATAGATGCAATAAGTTCGGCCATGCCAAGAACAAGTATAATTGTATTTTATCGGAGCCCGAAGTTTATAAATGGTAAACTAAAGAAGTGGTTTAGATAACTATCTATAACGAGGCGGATACAAATATGGAAGAACAAATATTGAAATTTCTTAAGGAAGCTTATTCTATTGGTTGTTATAAGGTGGAGACGGTAACCAATGAAATCTATCGTTGTCTTGCAGAGCAGGGCACCTTTTATGTTCGAATAACGAATTATAAAACCTATCACGAGCAGTCAGAAGAAGTGAGCTGGACGAATTTTTTATGCCATCAAGGCGTTGGCGCTTCTGAAGCTGTCCACTCTTCTAATCATCAATATATTGAAAAGATCATGCTGGATGAAGAAAAGCTGGCCGTTGTATATAAAGCTGCGGCGGGCATTCATTTGCCACGGGCGGAGTGGAACAAATCCGTACTTAAAAAGGTTGGAAAGCAAATAGGTAAGATGCATCGTGTAACCGAGTCCTATCGTGAGTCTACGGCACATCTTAAGGATTGGTATGAAAACAAGGAATACGATTTTCTCACACATATCCCGAAGGAAGAAACAGCGATACGAGAAATGGCGGATCATCTTTTAACAAAGATCAAGGGTTTACCTAAAAATAATTCAAACTACGGACTGATCCACGGTGATTTATGGCTAGAAAACATCTTAGTGGACGGCTCTGAAATTACGATGATTGATTTCCAAGATTGTGAAAAACATTTTAATATTTTTGATTTAGCTGTCCCCATCTATTCTGCTATGGAATACTCATTCTCAGGCGGAGGGAACATCAAGGACTATCGACAGTCCATTACGGCAGCTCTCCTTGATGGGTATAGAGAAGAGCACGAGCTATCTCCGGAGATGGTTGACACATTGCCTCTTTTTTTGAAATTGAAACAGCTGTTTGAATACAACTTGATGCATATGTATTGGAATCATGAACAATTAAGTGAGGAACAAATTCGAATTTTGAATTTATATAGAATGCGAATTGAGTATGATCACTTTTTGTAATAATTAGAAATCAAAATAGACCGAAACCATTCGATAATGTGGTTCTCGGTCTATTTCCTATTTTTAAAATGGAGAACAAGCGATTAGACCTCCTCCAAATTGGAGTAGTGTGTAACCCGGTTTCTCCCGCTTTTTTTGGAGTTGTAGAGCGCTTGATCAGCTTTTTGAAGCAAGGATTGATCGGTATCCTCCTGCGTAATCGTTGCTGCGCCAATACTAACCGTCACATGATATTCTCCCCAATGAGCTGTTTCAGTCTTGCTGCGATACCTTTCGGCCGCTAATATGGCATTCTCCTGATTGGTATTAGGAATAATAATGACGAATTCCTCTCCTCCAAATCGAGCCACAATGTCGTCTTCTCTTGACGCGGATACGAGTAATTGTGCCAGCTCTGTAAGAACCAAATCACCGACCGGATGCCCGTAGGTATCGTTAATGCTTTTAAAACGATCAATATCGATAATTAAAAGGGAAAATGGCAGCTCAGTTTGTTGAAATAATGCGATATACGCGAGCAAGCTCTCTTGAAAAAACCTTCGGTTTTTGAGCCCTGTTAAAGGATCGGTTGAGGCTAGCTTTTCCAGCTGGTGGTTCAAAATTAGCAATTGCGATTGTTTGCTTTCATATTCTTCATGCAGAAGTTCAAGCTTTTTGTTCGCTTCATTGGTTGCCCGATAAAGCTCCTCCAGCTTTGTTTTGGTTTGCAGGATATCGTTTTCATGTTCAATGCGTTTGCGCATTTCCACAACGACACAATCAATAACAGTTTCGCCATCCCGTTCGTGACGAATACCGTTTAACAGTACAGGCACATCAAGCTGGTCTCTCGTTTTAAACGAGAAATACATTTCATTCACATGCCCATACAGCTGGATATACGGATAAAAATAGGTATGAAAAAACAGTTTGTTCGTAAGAGACATAGTGGTTTCAAGATGTCGGTTCAGCAGTTCTTGCCGGTCAAAACCAAGCATGTTTAACAGCGTTTGATTGAACTCTAGAATTACCCCTGTACTTGAAATAGTGAAAAATCCACAGGGGGCATAATTTAACTGGGTATCCATGTAACGACTGCCTCTCTTCAAGTTCTAGTTGCTCGATAGATATTGTTTGATCAACTGCGTCGTCTCTTCGGGATGACTTAAGTGCGGGTAATGGCCTTTTGCGAGCATATGCTGAAGAGTACTGTTTTTAAGATGAGCATGCAAATAGTCGCCAACCTCAATAGGAGCAATGCTGTCGTCAGAACATTGAAGAATGAGGGCAGGGACGGTTGCATGGCTGAGATCAGCGCGACAATCGGATAAAAAAGTTACCTCAGCAAATTGCCTTGCAATATGGGGATCTCTAGAGCAAAAGCTTTTTTCCAATTCGCTAGTTAATTCCTTGCGTTCTGGATTTTGCATAACGATTGGCGCAAGGTAGCTCGCCCAGCCAATAAAATTCATTTGCATCATATGAAGCAATTCATCAATTTCATGCCTATGGAAACCTCCATAATAATCAGGAAGGTCATTTACATAACGCGGAGAAGGACCCAGCATAATGATGTGTTTAAAATATTCCGTATTGCGAATGGATGCAAGCATCCCAATCATACTGCTAACGGAGTGGCCAACAAATATAGCATCCTTTACATGCAGCGTATCCATAATTTCAATGACATCTTGCGCATAACCATGTAAACTACTATATTTTTCGGGATCATAATAATCGATTTGCGATTCTCCAGAACCTACATAATCAAACAAGATGATGCGGTAATCATCTTCAAAGGCCGGGACGATGTAGCGCCACATATCTTGATCGCAGCCGAATCCATGAGCAAATACAATCGTTTGTTCACCTTTGCCTAAAACCTTTACGTTATTGCGTACTAGGAAATCGACGGTCATCGGAATTCCCCTCTCTAAAATGATTAGTAAGCAGATACTCTGATAGCCATAAGCTTATGATCATTATATCTGATTACAGTGAACAATGGATTATTAATCTAATTAATTAATATATTAGCAGTGGAAATGATAGGGCTTTCTTTTTATTATCTTAATTGTGTATAGTAAAAACGAAATGAATGGGACAAGGAGTGTAGGCATGAATCGTTTCGGACAAATGAATACATTGCGTAATCAAATTTTCCTTGGCTTCATGCTCGTTATGGTTATCGTGCTGGGGGCGGTCGGCTTTTTTACGTATGATCAAGTTTCGGTTCTGCTGCGCAACAATGCGGAAAAACATATTCAACAAACGGCTGTTCAAGCGACAGGCAAGCTGGATGTGCTGCTGCGGCAGATCGATACGTTCACGATGCAGGTAGCAACAAGCGCAACGATCCAGCGGTTGATGGCACAAGAGGTGCAAGGACGAAAGATCAGCTTTGAAGAGCGTCAATCCCTTCAGCAGGAGATACGAAAGCAAGAAGCTTATGCAACGGGGATTCGCTCATTGGAGCTGTACACAACGGACTATCGGATGCTGTTCCCTCTCACGGATATAAGCTTGGACAACCGGGTATCTATGGACTGGCTTAGCCTTGTGGACAAGGGAAGAGGCAGGTTGGTCTGGTTCGGGATGGACCCTAGGTACCCCGATTCCATCATTGCGATTCGCCATGTTCGGCTTATTGACCATTCCTTCTCGCATGCAGGGTATTTGATGGTGCAAATTGATAAAAAATATTTTGAGCTCACCGAATCGAATGGAAACGCTGACAATGGTTCCAGCGAAATGATGGGTTTATTCGATGCCGAGAATCAGACGATTACCTCCGATTTTTCGAAGGAAGTAGACGTTGAGAAGATGCTTAATAAAGGAGATGAGACGGTAACGCTGGACAAAGAACGGTTCATGGCCATTGAGAAAAAATCGGAAATGACCGGCTGGAAAATTATTATTTTAACGCCGATAAAGTATGCTGCCGAAGGCATTTCGATTTTGCGTACCGTTATTATTGTTTCGATTTTAGTAGGCGGCATGTTATTTCTTATTTTAACTTTTATTTTATCAACGATGATTACTCGCCCAATATTGAATTTGATTAAAGTGATGCGCAATGCGAAGTTTGGAACCTTGAAGCCGATACCGGTTACGTCCAAAACGATGGAAATTAATGAGCTTAATAATACGTACAATCAGATGGTTGGCTCTTTGAATGAGCTCATTGATGTTGTCTATCAGAAGGAGATTGTTCAAAGCCGGACGGAGCTGAAGGCGCTGCAAGCGCAAATTAATCCGCACTTCTTGTTTAATACACTGGAAGCCTTTTATTGGGCGCTGGATGAGAAAGGCGAAGAGGAGCTGGCGGATGTTGTTATTGCAATGTCTGGTTTGTTCCGATATGTCATTTCACACGCGGATGAGGATGAATGGGTAACGATCGGTGATGAGCTTGAGCATGCGCAGCGGTATTTAAAAATAATGGATATGCGCATGATCGATAGGCTGACATGGAAGGTTGAATCAGATGAAAATTGCCGCAGTGTGCCGATTCCTAAGCTTCTTATTCAACCGCTCGTGGAAAATGCTATTCTGCATGGCGTTGAGCAGCGAATTGGGGCAGGCACCGTTGTTGTTCGGGTCGAGCCGTCTGAGCGGACGGGTTATACTCGCATCGCTGTAACGGATAATGGACCAGGCATGGATGAGGAGAAAATTCGGGCGTTATACGCAGCAATGGACAAAGGTCAGCATCAAGCTTCCTCCAAAGGAACTGGAGTTGGCATAAGCAATGTGGAACGAAGATTGCTGCTTTATTATCATTTGGAAACCAAAGGCTTGGAAATTAAGAGCGAGATCGGCAGTGGCACAACCGTCGCCTTTGAGATACCGAATGAACATGGAAGGGGAATTCCAATTGAAAACCATACTGATCGTGGATGATGAACCGAGAACGAGGGAAGGCGTACGCAAAGTACTTGAAGCATGGTCGGCTGGACAATATCGGATAGAGACCGCATCCAATGGGATAGAAGCGATGGAGTGGCTGAAGCATAACGAGGCGAATTTGCTAATCACCGATATACGCATGCCTGAAATCGGCGGGCTCGATTTAGTGGAGCGAATAAACGAGCAGCTGCTGCATCCTCCTGTCGTCATCATTATTTCGGGTCACCCTGAATTTGATTACGCGCAGAAGGCGCTGCAGTTTGGCGTGGTCGAATATCTGCTCAAGCCTTTGGATAAAACTAAACTTATTAAAGCGGTAGAGCTTGCTATGAAGAGAGAAGAAAGCAAACACCGGATTGAGCGCATGGAGAAGCTAATGGACCCGAAGCTGCTGGATATTGCGCAGGAAGAAGACAGCTACAGCCCGCAGGTGCAAGAAGCGATTCAGTATTTAAAAGACAATTTGCAGAAGCCGCTCACTATGCGCGATACAGCAGAGCATTTGCATATGAATGCAAGCTATCTCAGCGTGCTCTTTAAGGAGCAGACGGGGCTTACGTTTAGCGATTATTTGACGAGAAAAAGGGTGCAAAGAGCTAAGGAATTACTGTCTACGACAAGACTTGCGATTGCAGATATTGCTGAACAAGTCGGTTATCAAACGGCGAAATATTTTGTGAAAGTGTTTCGTTCGCTCGAAGGAACTAGCCCGGGTCAATACCGAAGAACGATCGCTCATTCCGAGGAGACAATCCAATAAAAGTAGTATTTTCCCCAATTCATGTACCCTTACGATGCTGACATCGTGTTGATAAAATGGATTTGTAAGATTCAAATCTATCACCAGCAGAAAAGGGGTTGTAAACGTGTTCAAAAAGAAATGGACGATTCTCCTATTGACTCTATGTCTTGCAGTTGTTACAGCAGGCTGCGGTCAAAATTCGAACAATGGCGGTAAAGAGGGTTCAAAGAATGGTGAAAATGGAAGCGGTTCCGAGAAAGTAACGGTTAACTTTATGCACTTATGGCCTGAGGGAGTATCGGCTGGACAAAACAAAATTGTGAATCAAATTATTTCTGAATATCAAAAAGAGAACCCTAACGTTACGATCAAACAAGAAGTGCTGGATAACGAACAATATAAAAATAAATTGAAAGTGCTTTCAGCATCAAACCAACTGCCGGATGTAGGCGTGACTTGGGCAGCGGGCTTCCTTCAACCGTATGTTGAGGGCAAGCTGTTCACACCGCTGGATGATTTGCTAAGCGGAAATCTTAATGGCAAATTCGTCAGCGGCACAACAGAGGCTTATGCTGTAGACGGTAAAACGTATGGTTTGCCGCTTGAATTCAATATTTCACCGGTATATTACAATAAAGCGCTTTTTGAGAAATACAAGCTGGAAGTGCCGCAAACCTACGAGCAATTTAAGCAAGTTGTGAAAACGCTCTCTGAAAACGGTGTCGCGCCAATCGCTCTTGGCAACAAGGATCGTTGGACTGGATCACTGTGGTACATGTACCTTGCAGATCGTTTTGCAGGACAAGAAGCATTGTCCAAAGCAATTAGCGGGTCAGGTTCTTTCAAGGATGAAAACCTAGTAAAAGCGGCTAGTGAGGTTCAATCGCTAGTAGACAGCAACGCATTCGTAAAAGGCTTTAACGGCTTGTCCAACGAAGAAGCAAAATCAGAGTTTCTGAACAGCAAAGCAGCTATGTACATGATGGGTACGTGGGAGCTTCCTAACTTCACAACAAATGAAGATATTCCTAAAGAGTTCCGCGACAGCGTTGGTTTCTTCAAGTTCCCAACGGTTGAAGGCGGCAAAGGCGATATCAACAGCTGGGTAGGCGGACCAGGCGTTGGATTGTTCGTTTCAGAAAGCTCAAACGTCAAAGCAGAAGCGAAAGCTTTCGTAGAATATTTTGTGGAAAAATGGGGAGAGCAATCCGTTACTGGAGCAGGTGTTATTCCAGCAACGAAGGTGGATACTTCCAAGCTTGAGCTGCCTCAGCTATATGTAGATCTGTTCAATGAAATGAACAAAGCTAGCAGCATTACCTTGTTTGCAGATGTACAAATGCAAGCAAATGCCGCAGAAACGCATCTCAACCAAATTCAAGCGTTATTCGGCAAAGCAGTGACTCCAGAGAAATTCTCTGAAGAGCATGATGCGGCCATTTCCAAAGGAAACTGACAGCTTCTAGAATAGGGAGCAGGGAAGCCGTTTGCCCGGCAGAGGATGCCGGGTAAACGCTTACTGCTTGAGAATGAGAAAGGAGTCGGCTAATTTGGATAAGGTCATGTCGAACAAAAGAATAATTGCGCTGTATGTGCTGCCTTCCCTGCTTCTGATATTAGCTATTGTATACATTCCAATCGTTCTGACTGGCTATTATGGATTAAACCAGTGGAATGGCATTGGAGCGATGAAATTTATTGGTTTGGATAATTATCAAGCTCTAATTAAGGATAAAATGTTTTGGAACAGCGCTGGTCACTCACTTATGTTAGCTGTTTTTTCAACACTTAGTCTCATTCTCTATTTAGTTATTGCTATGGTGTTGTCCGCCAAGCTAAAGGGCGTCAATTTTTTTCGTAAAATATATTTGATTCCGATGCTGCTGTCGTCCGTAGCGATTGCACAGCTTTGGCTGAAAATTTATCATCCAACGAATGGGATTCTGAACAGCTTTCTCGAATCCATTGGGTTTGCAAATCCTCCCGCATGGCTGGCTGAGTCTTCACTGGTATTGTTTGCTCTATTCATTCCAATTCTCTGGCAGTATGCGGGCTTTTATATTTTAATTTATTACGCTGCGCTTAAGAACATCCCAGCTTCACTTGAGGAAGCGGCGAAGATTGACGGCGCGAACGCCTTTCAAATCGCCTACAAGATCAAGCTTCCGCTGGCGATGGAGGTCATTAAAGTAACGATCGTGCTGGCGATTGTTGGATCGCTTAAATACTTTGATCTGATTTATGTCATGACAGATGGTGGGCCAAATGGCTCCAGTGAAGTGATGGCATCGTACATGTATCACCAAGCTTTCCGGGCATATGACTTTGGTTATGGCAGTGCCATTGGTTTCTTCCTGCTTATCATTTGTCTCATCGTAACCTGGATAATCCGAAAATTGACTGCTACAAAAGATACGATTCAATATTCGTAAGGAGGGAAGCTTCATGATGCCCGGAACTGCAGGACAGCTGAGGAACGGAAACAAAAGCTCCGGCGCTTGGATAGCAAGCAAACTGGGATATTCCGTACTATATATCGTGTTATCGGTCGTTGCCATATTGCAAATTTTCCCGCTCGTATGGCTGTTGTTTTTCTCGCTTAAAAACAATCAGGAAGTATTCAATCTTCCTCCGCTGTCACTGCCAATGAATCCTAGGTGGGAAAATTACGAGAAGGTATGGAGCGCTGGAAATATTGATGTTTATTTTTTCAACAGCGTATGGATTACGGTTGTTGCAACGGTGCTTACGATTGTGTTAGGCAGCCTAGTTACCTACGCGATAACAAGGCTGAAGTGGAAAGGAAGCTCTTTTGTACTCGGTCTATTCATGGTCGCGATGATGATTCCGGTTCACTCGACGCTCATTCCGTTGTTCAGCATTTTCAACAAAATACATCTCATTGATCATCCGTTGTCGCTTATTTTGTCTTATGTAGCGTTCAATATGCCGATCACGATTATGATCCTGCTTGGCTTCTATTATGCTTTGCCGCGCGAGGTAGAGGAAGCGGCGGTTATCGACGGCTGCTCCGTAAACAAAATATTTTTCCGAATCGTACTGCCGATGACAGGCTCTGTTATCGCAACGACAGGCATTATTAACATGATATATAATTGGAATGAATTTATTTTCGTTAATACATTTATAAGCTCAGATGCCTATAAGACGCTGACGGTCGGCGTGCAAAACTTTATCGGGCAGTATACGACGGACTGGGGCGCAATCGGGGCTACATTAATGATTAGTATATTGCCAATATTGATTGCATTCCTATTCTTAAGCGATCGTATCGTTGAAGGTATAGCGGCAGGTTCAGTCAAAGGCTAAAGCTGATGATGGGACGTCGTCCATTGGCAGTATCTGAATCGTACAAGAACCTCCAATCACAGCAGTGGTTATGGAGGTTCTTTCGTTTATGCAAAGGATAAAAAAAAGAAAGCTCTTAGGAACGATGCTCAGCTCCCAATAGCTTTCTTGCTTCATTAATGATTGTCGTATATAAAATAATCAAAGTCTGCGTGCAGGCTGCGTCCTGATGTATCCTGACACTGCATGCCGACGAATGCGCCTGTGAAGAAGCCGCCGCCTTGAATGTAGTCATCCGATAGCTTGTAGCATTCGAAGTTTACAGGCAGACGAGACCAGCTCTTGCCATCAAACGAATAAGAGTAGTAGTACAGTGTGTTCTCTACGTCAACACGGATATGCACATAGGCAACGTCTTCTGGAATTGCTATTTCGCTACCTTGAAGCGGCTCAGAGAACGAAAAATTATCGCATGCAACAAGCTGCAAAATTTTTCCCTTTTCCTCATTCCATGAGATTTGGCAGGATGTCCAGTTTTGCGTGTTGTAGTAGTTCACAAGCCCAGCTGATTGTTGGAAGGACGTCGGATGAAATGCGATTTTTGTTTCAGCTGTAAAGTTGAAATGCTGCCATCTCCTTGCGATAAATGACTGCGTAAATTTGGAGGTCAATGATTCTTTGCCGTATAGACGAAGATGTCCAGGGTTATCGGTCAACGAAACAATTTGATCTCCTAAAGGGATGCGCAGGCTTTGGAAATGCAGATTTAGCGTGCTGCTATCGAAATCGTCCTTAACTGGGTAATCGCGCTCCCATTGCACTTCGGGAATGTTCGGTCCTTCAATGACAAGGGAAGGCTGGTTGCCGCCAACGACATAAGGCCAATCATTGCGCCATTCGAGCCGCTGAATAGCTGTTTCTCTGCCAAGCGGGCAGTATCCACGCGGATCAAGCAGCGGCTGGCCTTCTCTGGAGAGAGGTCGTCCAACTAGATGCACTAAGAACCACTCGCCCGTATGCGTTTGAACGATGGAAGCATGGCCCGCCTTTTGCAATGGAATACGCGGTGCATGGAACGATGTGATTAACGGATTTTCCGGATGCACCTCATATGGCCCGGTAAGCTGTTTGGAGCGAGCGATGGTCGCCTGATGCTCATATTTGGTGCCGCCCTCAGCCGTAAGCAAGTAATAGTAGCCATTCATTTTATAGAGGTGAGGAGCTTCGGTCAGCTTAATATCGGTTCCTTTGAAAATAATTTCAGGTTTTCCGATTAGCTTCTGCTCACTCGCGCTGTATTCCTGCAGCAAAATACCATAGAAGTTATGATGGCCGACCCGTTGATCCCACATCATGTTTACAAAATACTTTTTGCCGTCCTCGTCATGGAACAACGATGGATCGAAGCCGGAGCTGTTCACATGAATGGGCTCGGACCATTCGCCATCAATCGTGTCGCAGGTAACCAAATAGTTGTGGCAGTCTTTCCATTGTCCTTCGGTTACTTTCACATCGGTATAGATGAGCCAAAATTTATTGTCGCTATAGGATAGTGCGGGAGCCCAAATACCGCCAGAATCAGGATTGCCCATCATGTTCAGCTGGCTGAGCCTGCTTAAAGGTCTTGCGGCAAGCCTCCAGTTTTTTAAATCCTTAGAATGGTAAATGCCAACGCCGGGAAACCATTCGAAGGTTGAAACCGCAATATAGTAGTCTTCTCCTACACGGCAAATACAGGGGTCTGGATTAAAGCCAGGTAAAATCGGATTTTGGATGGCAGTCATATCTTTTCTCCTTTTTAGGAAATGAATTGTAATCTATACTATCTATATCATAGCAATGATTTTAACCCGTTCCCATATCCATACCATGTTGATATTTACCCAAATCAATCAGTTTATTAGACTCGCAATTTCGGAAGGAGAGGGCAACGTATGCAAGCAAAACGAGAACCGGCAAGAAAGGAATTTATGCTGCCTGATATGGACTCGACCTTCCGTGTATTTGCGGCACACTGGCGTACAGTGGACCCGGATTGGAAATATCCGCTTCATAAGCATCCTCTATTTGAAGTGAATCTCGTATTATCGGGAACGCAGGAGATGAAGGTTAACGGACATGCCTACAAGCAAGGTCCAGGTGATCTTATATTGCTCAATCCGGGGGACAATCATGAAAGCTCTGTCGTTTGTAATGATGAAATGACCTATTACTGCTTGCATTTTGACGTCGATGAGAGGTCTTTCCGTGAGCTTCTTATTCGCAATAGCCATTGTTTTCACGAAGCTGGCAGTGAGCTGGCAGTAGCAATCAAGCCAGCTTTGGATAAATTAATGGCATTAACCTCCGAAGAGTCAGTCGTGCGAGTCGAGTCTCGCATGAATATTTTGTCCGCGCTATTTGAGCTGTTTGCCGGGTTGAGCGGCACATTATCTGAGCTTAATCGCGGTGCAGCTGGCGCACGGAAATCTGCTGCAGCCTCTCAAATCGCAGCCATGCTGGAGCGTACGGTTGAAAGCGCGGCTGAGAGGGGGGAGAAGGAGGATGAGGTGGAGACGATAAAATTAATTGCGGATTCGGTTGGTTACAGCATGTCATCGGTTAATCGCATGTTTACCCAAGTGTATGGCGTATCTCCACGACAATATTTGTCCTCATTGATGCTGAAAAAGGCGAAGCTGCTGCTGATGAATCCCGAAGCAACGGTAGAGTCGATATCGGCGAGGCTTGGCTACCATAATATTGCGCACTTCAGCAGGCAGTTCAAGCGCTGGACGGGGGAGTCGCCTAGCAGCTTCCGCAGCCGTTTCCATGATTAAGCAAAACGCTTCATCTTGAATGTGCAATATACTATAATTGGAAAGTGATCATTATATTATCTTATTTGGCGGTGGAAACTAGTGTCAGCTGAAATTACTTATGGAAGCAAAGAAGAAAGCGAATACGTGAAAAGAAAACTGATCGAGTATAATCATGGGCATGTCCCTGATGAGTTGAAAAACAATTATGAGGAAATAAATCTGACGATAAAGGATGACGAAGGTAAAATCCTTGGCGGACTATTAAGCGTCTTTTGCTGGAATTGGATAGAGGTCGATATTTTGTGGGTAGATCAAGCTCTTAGAGGCACAGGTCTTGGCAGCCAGCTGCTATCCCAAATAGAGAAAATAGCTAAAGAGAAGAAATGCACCTTCATTAAGCTAAACACGTTTAGTTTTCAGGCACCGGAATTTTATAAGAAAAACGGTTATAAAGAAGTGGCGGTTTTTGAAGACGCGCCCTTAGGCAGCAAACATTATTATTTTCGAAAAGATATTAGTCCGTTGACTTAAATCAGATGCGACTGCGGTTATTGCTTTGAAGTCGGCAGCAGATTAGCAACAATTATTTCCATTCCATCGTTATAGGGTATAAGAATGAATGGGAGTGATGAACATGAGAAATAAAGTACTATTACTAACACTTAGCTGCATCTGTTTGTTTATCGTAGTGAACGCTAATTTTGTCCATGCTTGCTCACCTATCCCATGGAACTTTGAAGAGGCGTATGAGTCGAAAGCTATGGTTTATGGCAAGGTGGCTGATATAA
This sequence comes from Paenibacillus sp. MCAF9, assembly GCF_052114265.1. Lineage (NCBI taxonomy): Bacteria > Bacillati > Bacillota > Bacilli > Caryophanales > Paenibacillaceae > Paenibacillus > Paenibacillus sp. MCAF9. The sequence continues at coordinate 423,811 of NZ_JBFREL010000002.1, read as the reverse complement.
GTGAGGACGGAAGAAAAGTTACACTGGCTGTTACTTCATATGCTGGACCGGGCAAAGCGCCGCAGACGATTTATTTGCCAGAAACGATAGACAATAGAAGCAAATATCCAGCTGGAAATGCATGTCCTGATTTTTCTATGAAGTTCAAATCCGGTGAAGAATACGTCTTTTTCTTATCTGACATCCCTCCTAATCTTAAATTGCTTTCCCCAAGCTGGATAACGGCGTCTAAAGTAGAAAATGGGCAGGTCGTCGTTGGATATCCTAATGATGAAAAGGACTCATTGGAAGATCGGTTGAAGGAATTTGCAGATTCAAAGAATTACGAGATACAGTCGCCACATAGCACATCTCCAATTTGGGGAAAAAGCGATAAATTATTAGTGCCGACCATGATCGTAGTCGGCTTGCGCATCATGTTAGGACGTATTTAATGTTGTGAAATACGAATGAACAACAGCTAAATCCTAGCTACAATAGGGGGAACGATTCTCCCTATAGAAAGGGGAATAGCGCCTTGGAATTAACGTACTTAAAAACATTTCGCGAAGTAGCAAAGTGGGGGAGCTTCACACGAGCTGCTGAAACTCTGGGTTATGCGCAGTCGAGTATTACGACTCAAATTCAGAAGCTTGAAGAATCGTATGGGGCAGTTAAGGTACTCCAACATAACCATGTGAATTATACATTATCGTATGAGTTTGGCAATTTAGAAGCGATTAAGCAGTGTGTGATGTACGGTCTTGGAATTGCTTTATTGCCGCGTATTGTCGTTGCTGATGCGGTTCAGAAAGGCGAGTTGATTGCTGTTCCTTTTGCGCACCCCGATTGTAAGTTCTATACACAGCTCATCTATGCCAAGAAGAAATGGAAATCCAAGGCGTTTACGGGGTTCCTAGAGCTTGTTGGCGGGGCTAATCATCAAAATTAATGAAGTATAGTATAGATTTCTATCGATAACTCCATTGTTTAAGGCTGTGCTACATTGTATTTAAGAAATCGAACGGCTTAAATATAACAGCCCAAATGGAGGCAGCGGAAATGGAAAACGAATCTTATGTATCGCTTGTTCTGGAAACACCAGCAGCTTCACCGGAGGATACCCATCGTCATTTTATGAACAAACTGGCTGTAGAAACAGATGTATCTGATGTATGTCATGATATGAAGCGGGGCGTTAATGACTTTCTGCTCATCGATGTTCGCAGCGCAAAAGCTTATGAAGAGTGCCATGTTCCAGGTGCGATTAACCTGCCGTCCAATATGATTAATCAGGAGAGGACTTCATCCTTCTTAAAGGAACAAGTCATTGTTGTGTACTGCTGGGGGCCGGCATGCAATGGAGCTGCCAAAGGTGCCGCTCGTTTATCTGGGCTTGGCTTTAAGGTAAAGGAGATGCTTGGCGGCATGGAATATTGGCGTAAGGAAGGCAATGAGGTAGAGGGCAGCCAATAGTTGCAGGAGCCAAAGAAAAGGACTGTTGTAGCTGCCGAAGGGCAAGCTGCAACAGTCCTTTTTGATCATTTTAGAAATACTATTCTGTCACAATTCCGTAGATGAGTACGGGTGGTGTTACGCTGCTGCCGATGCGGATGTTTTCGTAAATGATGTTAAGCACATCATCAACATTCTCACGGTTGGAATGAATCGTAACGAGGGATTCACCTGTTTTAACCGCATCGCCGATTTTTTTGTTCAGCATGAGGCCTACAGCCAAATCAATTTCCGATTCCTTCGTCGCACGTCCAGCTCCAAGCAGCATCGCTGCAGTTCCGATCTCATCGGCAATTATTTCAGTGACCACGCCGTCTGCTTTGGCAGGCACTTCAATCAGATAAGGCGCTTGCGGCAATTTCTCAGGATGATCCACAACCGAAGGATCGCCGCCTTGATTAGCGATAAATGATTTGAATTTCTCGAGTGCTTTGCCGTTGCGAATAACTTCCTTCAGCATTTCCTCGGCTTCTTCTAGAGAGCTAGCTTTATTCGCAAGAAACACCATTTGGCTGCCTAGTGCAAGGCAAAGCTCTTCCAAATCTTTAGGTCCTTTTCCTTGAAGTGTATCGATTGCTTCTTTCACTTCAAGCGCGTTGCCGATTGCGAGTCCAAGCGGCTGGCTCATATCGGAGATGACGGCCATCGTCTTACGGCCAACGTTATTGCCGATGCTTACCATAGCATGTGCAAGCTCTTTGGCATCTTCAACTGTTTTCATAAATGCGCCAGCGCCTGTTTTCACATCCAGCACGATAGCATCTGAACCGGCAGCAATCTTCTTGCTCATAATCGAGCTGGCAATGAGCGGAATAGAATCAACCGTTGCTGTAACATCGCGCAAAGCGTATAGCTTCTTATCAGCTGGCGTCAAATTGCCGGATTGTCCGATAACCGCAATTTTATCCTTGTTCACGAGGTTCACAAATTCATCCTTGCCGATTTCCACATGGAATCCTGCAATGGCTTCCAGCTTGTCGATTGTACCTCCAGTGTGGCCAAGGCCGCGGCCTGACATTTTGGCAACAGGGATATCCAGTGCAGCAACAAGTGGAGCAAGTACAAGCGTAGTTGTATCGCCAACACCGCCAGTGGAGTGCTTATCTACCTTCACGCCTTCAATTGCCGACAGATCAATCGTATCACCGGAATTCACAATCGCCATCGTTAAGTCAGCACGCTCGCGCTCTGTCATATCCTTGAAGAAAATAGCCATAGCCAAGGCGCTAACCTGATAGTCAGGAATTTCATCCTTCGTATAGCCTTCAATAATAAAGTTGATTTCCTCTGTTGTAAGCTCTCCGCCGTCACGTTTTTTCTCAATTAGGTCAACCATTCTCATGTTGGTGTCTCCTCGCTGTTCATTGATTATTTAATATCAAATTATAGTGAAATTACGGTTTCAAGAGCAACTTCCATCATATCGTTAAAGGTGCTTTGACGCTCTGCCGAAGTCGTTTCTTCGCCAGTTAGAAGATGGTCGCTTACCGTTAGAATCGTTAGTGCGTTGACGCCGTATTTAGCTGCAAGAGTATAAAGTGCTGTTGTTTCCATTTCTACACCTAGAACGCCGTGATCCATCAGTCTTTGAACAATTGTTTTATCATCGCGGTAGAAAGTATCCGAGCAGAAAATATTGCCGACATGCAATTTTAGCCCTTTTTCAATACCGCGCTCATAGGCTGCCTTCAACAAGGAGAAGCTGCCGATGGGCGAGAAATCATATCCGCCAAAAACATGGCGATTCACACTGGAATCTGTACAAGCGGCTTGCGCCAAAATAACTTCACGAACATGTACGCTTTCCTGCATAGCGCCGCAAGTGCCTACACGAACTAGATTTTTAACGCCATAGTCCTTAATCAATTCATTCACATAAATACTGATGGAAGGGACGCCCATACCAGTTCCCTGCACGGATATGCGATTTCCTTTATAAGTACCTGTAAAACCTAGCATGCCCCTAACTTCGTTATAGCAGATGACATTCTCCAAATACGTATCCGCAATATATTTGGCTCTCAGCGGATCTCCTGGCAATAAAATAGTTTCTGCAATTTGGCCTTGTTCGGCTGCAATATGAACGCTCATCAACATTCTCCTCTAAAATCGTTATTTTAATTGTCCCAAGAAGCTTTTGCCATGCTCTGGCATCTTAACTCCGAAGTTTTCAGCAATGGTTGCTCCAATATCGGCAAAGGTTTCGCTTATCGGCAGAGCTTGACCAGCTTGTTGAAAACGCGGCGAGTATGCGAGTAGAGGCACATATTCACGAGTATGATCCGTACCATGATAAGTCGGGTCATTGCCGTGATCGGCTGTAATGATCAGCAAATCCTGATCCGTTAATTTGGCGAAAACCTCCGGCAAACGAGCATCATATTCTTCCAATGCTTGTCCATAGCCCTTTGGATCGCGGCGATGCCCGAATAGCGCATCAAAATCAACGAGGTTCAAGAAGCTGATTCCCGTAAACGATTCGTCAAGGGTTGCGATAAGTTGATCCATGCCGTCTGCATTGGACACTGTACGCACCGTTTTCGTAACACCTTCACCATCGTATATATCGGATATTTTACCAAGAGCGATGACATCAAATCCACCATCTTTTAGCTCATTCATAACTGTTCTATTAAATGGCTTCAATGCATAGTCATGGCGATTGGACGTTCTTTTGAAATGGCCTGGCTCACCAACAAAAGGACGTGCGATAATTCTCCCCAGCATGTAGGGATCTTCCAGTGTGATTTCTCGGCAAAATTCACAAATTTCATAAAGCTCGGACAGTGGAACAACCTCTTCATGAGCAGCAATTTGCAGCACGGAATCAGCAGAGGTGTAGACAATCAGCGCGCCCGTCTGCATATGCTCTTCACCAAGCTCGTCGATAATCTCAGTGCCGCTTGCAGGTTTGTTTCCAATGACCTTGCGACCGGTATGAGCTTCAATGCGAGCAATCAATTCCTGCGGGAATCCGTCTGCGAAGACACGAAAAGGTACTGCAATATGGAGTCCCATGATCTCCCAGTGACCCGTCATTGTATCTTTGCCATTGGATGCTTCTTGCATTTTTGTATAATAAGCAAGCGGCTGGTCTGCGACCTTCACTCCAGCAATTTCCTTAATGTTGGATAGTCCGAGCTTAGCCATATTAGGCATCTCCAGACCTCCGCATTCCCGTGCGATATGACCGAGTGTATCGACATCAACGTCCCCGAAGCTGGCTGCATCCGGCGACTCGCCAATACCTACAGAGTCCATGACAACAAGGTGAATTCTTTGAAACTTGTTCATTGGTTTTAGGCTCCTTGTTATTTAATAAACAGTCCGGCAATAATGGCAGACAAGACGCTAACTAAAGTAGCTCCGTACAACAATTTTAACCCAAATCGAGCCACGACGTTACCTTGTTTTTCATGCAGGCCTTTCACAGCACCGGCAATGATGCCGATCGATGAGAAGTTGGCGAATGAAACTAAAAATACTGAGACAATGCCGACAGCGCGCGCGGACAAATTAGGATATTTTTCTAGCTCAAGCATAGCGACAAACTCGTTGGATACCATTTTTGTAGCCATAATGCTTCCTGCGTCAACTGCGTCTTTCCATGGAACACCCATGATAAAAGCGAAGGGAGCAAAAATATAGCCTAACAGTTCTTGAAACGAGATGCCAATGATACCGCTGAAAAGTCCATTTACGAGCGCGATCATGGCGATAAAGCCGATAAGCATAGCTGCGACGATGATAGCAACCTTGAAGCCATCTAATATATATTCGCCCAACACTTCAAAGAAAGATTGTTTTTCTTCTTCTTGCACCTGCAAAATATCGTCTTCCGGCTCAACCTTATAAGGGTTAAGAATGGAAGCGATGATGAATCCGCCAAACAGATTCAGCACAAGCGCCGTTACTACATATTTTGGATCGAGTATTTGCATGTACGAGCCGACAATCGACATCGACACCGTAGACATCGCCGAAGCACACAATGTATACAACCGATGTTTAGGCAGCAGCCCGATTTGTTTTTTAACGGAAATGAAAACCTCTGATTGTCCCAAAATTGCAGAAGCTACCGCATTATAGGACTCCAATTTGCCCATGCCATTTATTTTGCTCAAGACAAGACCGATATATTTGACGATAAACGGCAGAACCTTGATGTATTGCAATATACCAATGAGCGCGGAAATAAACACGATAGGCAGCAGCACACTTAAGAAGAAAGAAAACTGTCCTTCATTCAATAAGCCGCCAAATACGAATTCAATCCCCGTATGGGCATAGCCAAGCAATTTCTCAAACATACTGGAGAAGCCTTTAATTAAGACAGCACCAGCAACCGTATTTAATAGAACGAAGGCTAAGATCACCTGCAGGACGACCATGATAATGAGTGGTTTATAGCGAATGTTCTTTTTGTTATTGCTCGCGATGTAAGAAAGCCCAAGTACAACAAGCAAACCTAATATAGCGATTAAAAATTTCATGGTTCATTCTCCTAGTTAGTTAATATTGTGCGAGTTTAGAATTACTATGAAGCGCTTACAATAGATTCACAGATTACTATTTCATATCGGAGGCTTGAAAAGCACCTGGCAGCAGCTGTGCCATGGTCCATTCTTCTGTATGCCCATGGAGATTTGTTAAATAGATTTTTGTATTCTCATCACAAAATTCAGCCAATACCTGTCGACAAGCGCCGCATGGAGATACAGGACCTTCGGTATCTGCCACTACTGCAATAGCTTCAATGATGCGTTCACCTTCGGATACCGCTTTAAAAATAGCCGTTCGCTCCGCGCAGTTCGTTAATCCAAACGATGCATTCTCAATATTACAGCCTCGATAAATGCGTTTGCTGCCTGTTAGTAGAGCGGCACCAACTGCAAAATGCGAGTAGGGGATATGAGCATGCTGACGGGCTTCAATGGCTTCTTTAATTAACTGTTCCTTCATCCTACAATCCTCCTGTAAAGGCTGCTCCAAATTGGAGCAGCGCCATCATATCTATTTAGTAAGAAGAGGTCGATTGCTCGCCTTCCATAATCTTCACGCCTGAGCTGGCACCGATTCTTGATGCGCCTGCTGCAATCATTTTTTCCATATCTTCAAGACTGCGAATGCCGCCGGAAGCTTTAACGCCGAGCTTGTCCCCAACGGTTTTGCGCATAAGCGCTACGTCTTCAGCAGTTGCTCCGCCAGTTGAAAAACCTGTCGATGTTTTCACGAAATCCGCACCCGCACGATCAGACAGCTGACTAGCGCGTACTTTTTCATCGTCTGTAAGCAGCGATGCTTCGATAATTACTTTCACAATGGCTTTACCAGCAGCGGCTTCAACAACGGCTTGAATATCTTTTTGTACAAAGTCGTCGTCGCCATCTTTTAGTGCACCAATGTTAATGACCATATCAACCTCAGTCGCTCCATTTGCAATAGCGTTCTTAGCTTCAAAGGCCTTTGTCTCCGTAGTGGAAGCCCCTAATGGAAATCCGATTACTGTACAAACCTTAACGGTGCTGCCTGCCAATTGCTCAGCAGCGTAAGCTACCCAAGTTGGATTGACGCAAACGGAAGCAAAACTATATTTTCTCGCTTCTGCCGTTAATTTTGTAATCTCAGACTTTGTTGCATCTGCACGCAAAAGCGTATGATCAATCATTCCAGACAAATTTAACATAGCCAGTTCACCTTCCCCTTATACGAATGCTTAATTTCACGCTTATAATAACACGACTTTGAACATATGTAAAATCATTAATGAACAAATGTTCAATCCTAATATTGGTTCGACTTCATAAGTGAACCTATTGGTTTGTCATTTTGCGCTACGCAAAATCCATTTCGGAAAATACCATTTTACAATTCGCTTCAATATATGGAAAAATGTAGTGGTAACGAAATGCTAATTCAATCCAAATTAGTTTTTCCTATTCGTTAAAAATGATGCGCTAATATTGGATTGAATCAAAAAAAGGAGATGAATGAAATGAAGGAAAAGGAAAAGAACGTTAATGCAACTTGGGAATCATCTACTTCAATACTGGACAAGCCCGCAGGTACATCGCTTGTAAAATCTATCGGATGCGCTGCATGCTGGGGAGCTAAAAGTATATCCTTAACGCGTGCTTGCTTACCCCCAACGCCTATTAATTTAGCCATATAATACAAAAATGAAGAAACGGGAGCTAAAACTCTCGTTTCTTCATTTTTAACCTCATTAATAATATTGTCATAAAAATAGGAGGCGAGCTGTATCGTGAGCAGTGTTTCGTCTATTTCTTATAATCCCGACTATTTCATTCATCTACAACCCGACGGAGCGATGCTGGTAGAACGCAACACAATGTATTATTACCGCTTAAGCGGCGTTGCGACACAGCTAGCGCTGTTGTTATCAAAGACGAAATCCTTAAAAAAAACAGCAAGTATATGGGCTAATATGAATGGAATTACATATTCAGAGGAGCAATTAATTCATGAGTTAGACATGCATCCACTCACAGAAAGCTGGAAGGATGGGGTGCTGGATAAACTACGCTTAACGGGATCTACAAAATCATATTTGCCTATAAGCTGTACGCTGCAGTTAACTAATGGCTGCAATTTATTTTGTTCATTCTGTTATGCCAGTTCTGGGAAGCCTCTTGAAAAAGAACTTAATGCGGAAGATTGGTTAGAGATTTTGCAGAAACTTGCAGCTCATGGAGTAACGGATATTACTTTAACGGGTGGGGAAGCTAGGCTTGCCAAAGGATTCAAGAGAATCATTACTACAGCCAGTACTTTATTTGCGAATGTACATTTATTTAGTAATGGATTGTTTTGGAAAGACGATGAAGTTGAGCTAATAAGCGCTCTTGGCAATATTTTTGTTCAAGTCAGTGTGGATGGTTCAGCTGATACCCACGATAAGCTGCGAGGCAAGAAAGGAGCTTACATTGAATCCATGAACTCCGTCCATAAATTAGCTTCCAATGGTGTTCCTTGTTTAATCGCTATGACTGTTAATCCAGTAAACTATACTGATATTGAGAGTGTCATACAGGACGCAGTGAAAGCTGGAGCTAAAGCTTTTAGGGCAGGTGTTACTTTGCCAGTAGGAAGAGCGGATCATAACTATTTTGAGTTAAGTGATGAGCAGTACACCATCGTGGATAGCAAACTGAAAGAAGCTGTTAATTGCTTTGGTGACCAACTGTTTATTACCGATTGGAGTAACGATGGCAATGAGGGATGTAACGATTTTTGTACACCTGGTTATTTGGCGTGGTATATCCGTGCCGATGGAGAGGTTACTCCCTGTCAGATTGAGGATAGAAGCCTAGGACATATATTAAGGGATTCGTTTCATGAAATAGGAACACCAGAAAGGTTATTACAAGCTCAAAAAGAGGCTAAATCTTGTAAGTGCATTGCAAAAGTTATGCTGCCACAAGAAGCTGATTTGCCTTTTGTATGATGACAAACGAAGTCGCAATTTTGGGAGGAGCTTGTTTTGGAAATTATTATATTATCGATAGCAGCTATTATTGGTCTTATATTATTTATTAAAAATCGGCCGAGAGCTTATCCTTCGATTATGCTGCCTAAGGAACGAGCTGTAGCTGTAGCAGCAAATTATTTAAAAATATTGTGCGGACTCGATGTCACGGGTTGGCGAAACTACGGAATGTATTGGAATGACAGAGAGACGGTAAATCGTCTGCATCATTTAAATATGCTTAATCGTCTAAGAAATATTTTATATAGTTGGGGATTAGTGGAATCATGGAGAATTCGATTCGTTAGCAGTGGGAAATCAGCAGTTGTAGGCATTAATGCAAAAGGGGAGATCACTTTTTTGCATGTAGATGCAGGTGCGTTAAAACGATCAACCATAACGGATAGTATTGAAAGAAAGTCTGCTGAAGAAATCAAAAAGATGCTTGATTTAGAGTATGGAGGACTTTGGAGCACTGCTAAAATTACTGGAGAAGGTAAGCGCGAGGAAGATTTCTCTGACATTATTACTTATTGGTATACCGTGGAATCAGATGAAATTAGAATGAAGCTTTCAGTACAAACACAAGACAATCGGGTAGTAAGAATTTTAAGCGAGTCAGAGATACTAACCTCGACGATGAGTCAAGTTATTCAACAAGAGTTTCGGGACTCTGCACTTAATTTATCAGGATTTGTTGGATCTTTCCTTTCTACAATTGCAGGAGTGCTGCTTTTGATCTATGTAGAGGGGCAACATGACACGATGTTAAGCTTGTTTATTGCTCTTGTAATCGTTGTAGCAGTTCTATTAACAGCCGTTGACGATATTTCTATGAGTATTGTCAATGCTTTTGATTCTCGTTTGTCAGTTAAATCTGTCTATCTCATTGGTATTGTTTCTTCTATTATGGCGAGTATCGCCTATGGAAGCATGGCATTCATAACTTCGCTGGCAGGAATGAAGCTCGCTCTTAAACAATCATTAGTTCTCTTTAGCAATTCCTTTTCTCAAATATCAGTTGGCATTAGTTTGGCAATGGCTACTCTAGGGTTGTTTGCCATAATATTCAAAGTTCTTGAATCTCGCGATATTGTCCGTATTTCGCCTGAGTTATCTGATCGTTCTATTTTTCTTTCAGGATTTAGACTCAAGCAATGTTTAAGCATCAGTTTGCAAAGCTCAATAATAGAAGAAACAATCTTCCGGCTGCTTGGAATTTCCACTCTGTTATGGTTCTTTAATAATGAACTGATTGCTGTTGTAATTACTTCTATTCTTTGGGCTTTTCTTCATCAAGGAAGCGGCTATAATCCAGCTTGGATTAGGTGGTTCCAGTTAGTCGTATTTGGTTTGATTTTAGGATACGCATTTCTACTGTTTGGTTTTCTTGCTGTGGTTATTGCCCATTTTGTACATAATTTCATTTTGCTTTATATGCCGATTTTTAACTATAGGCTGCAGTTAAATCATGAGTCTCGTCATATAAATGATTCTAAATTATCTAAATCCTTTTCAGAATAATGAGGAGAAATGAGATGAAACAATTACTTCATGTGCAAAATTTAGTGAAATTATATCCTAATGGCGATGGTGTCAATAATATTGAAATTTCAATAGAACATGGAGAAATAGTTGGTTTTTTAGGTGCAAATGGAGCCGGAAAGACAACGACATTGCGATGCATTGCTGGATTGTACAAGCCGCAAAATGGTTCAATAAAAATTGATGGCTATCATCTAGACGAGAAGCAATCACAAGGGAAAATTGCCTTTATTCCTGACAGCCCTTCATTATATCCGATGCTTACCGTCGCTGAGCATTTACAGTTTAAAGCCAAGGCTTATAGAATTCCAAAATCTGATCTTAAAGCTAAAATAATGTACGCATTACAGGAAGTGAATCTGGAGCAGTACGCTGACAGACCTACTGGCAATCTATCTAGAGGCCAAAAACAGCGAGTTATGCTGGCTGCAGCGGTCATTCAGGATGCTGATCTATATTTATTCGATGAGCCAACAGTTGGTCTAGACATACCCTCAAAAGAGTGGCTAGCTGATTGGTTAAGGAGGAGCAGGGATAGAAGGAAGGGAATTATTATTTCGTCACATAGCTTGGAGTTTGTAATGGAGACAGCGCAGAGAATTATACTTATTAAAAGCGGAAGGCTTATCGGTGAGAAAAAGGTTCCCATAACAGAGTTAGATAGAGGGCCATGGCGATCCGATGTCATTAAAGAGTTAGGAGGGAAATTTGAAGAATGATTTATTTGGCCATCCTTTTTCTTAAAAATAGTACGCGCCAATGGCTTCGAAGTGATAGTGGTTTCAAGTCGCATATCATTCTTCCGCTTCTTGTTCTCCTTGCTTTTACCGTTTTCCAAATGAGTGTCGTAACAAGTCCTGAAATAACATATACACAAAATGCGGGTTGGATCACTTTAATATTGCTTTGCCTTTTTGTTTTATTTGGTCTGATATCAAACCGTCTTCCTTCACGTATGGTTGATGTTATGTGGATATACACGCTCCCCTTGTCAATGAATTACATCGTTTGGTTTTGCATCGTATATCAATTGGTTTTACGATTCAGCTTTTGGCTCGGATCAGCTTTACTGGCAGATCTCATTAGATGGTTGTCAGGGCTGTCCTATAATCACTTATTTGCTCATGCGTTTATTAGCTTTTGTGTAATTAGTTTATTAGACATTTGGCTATTCGCTTCTTCATCGTCACGAGGGAAGTGGCGAATTTCTCTTCTATTAGGATCAAGTAGCATCTTAATATTAGCTGCATTAGCAGTAACCATCTATTTCTTTCAAAAGGGTATGTATACTTCTTCAGATTTAATCATCTTTGTACAAAAGATTGCTTTTAATGTAGGTACCCTGCTGTTTGGAAATTTTAACGTTATTGGTACTAGTATGGTGTTTGTTTTACTCGTCCTAGCTATTATTGTTATCTATTTTGCAACCTGTAATCTGGAGCTAAAAGAAAAATTAACGAAGGAAGCAGATTTTTGGTCCTCATTTAATAGCTTCTCATCTTTAGTTTCTAGTGTTAAGGGTTCAGACCGACCTAGTTATTGGGGAGGAAAATGGCTTACAGGAATATTTTCGTTTGTTTGGTTTGAGTTTTTGTTATGGCGTAAGCATCGAACTTCGCTTTTATGGCAATTTGCTTTAGGAGCAGGATTAATTGTTGTTATCCTTCAATGGTCTCCTTCATGGTTTTGGATATTGCAGGGTTTCATACTCGCTTCGGCGGTATTCGGCGCGTTCTTTTCAGGTTTAATACGACATGCGCAAACGGGAGATCTCTTCCTTCACCCTGGGAAGAGGATGAGTAAGATATTGTTACTTGAGATCGTTGATTTACTTCCAACATTTTTTACTTTATTTTTATATACACTAATTGGACTATGGCTCGATTCTGATCTAATCTATAAGCAGGCATATCTTCTGATGTGGCTGCCGCCCATATTTATTGTGCTGATTTTCATTCGAGTAGGCTTTTTTATATGGGCCTATTTAAAAGACTCTAATTTGAGTGCAGCTAGATATTATAAAACAATGTTGTTTCATGGTATCGGAATTAGTTGCTTCATATTTTTAGCCGGTTACCTGCTGCAGACTTTAATACATAAAGATATTGTTTATTATATTTTAGCGTTTTTATTCATTGGGATTGCATATGGCGGAATAAGTATAAAAAAATATATCTCAAATTAAGGAGATTAAACGATGACTGACTTAATACCGTTTGATGCTAATATGATGAAGCTAGGCAGTTCAAATACTCAAGAAGCTTTCAATGCCATAAATGATTTAAAAAGACAAGGAACTCGTGTGATACCTGCCTTAATCGAGCAATTGGATGTTACTGATGATTCTGTACGTACTATGATCGTTGTTGTGCTAGGTGAGTTTGGCACAGACGCGTTTGAATCTGCCTCTAAAGTTTCGAAACTTCTGCTGGAGGATAATGAGCAGCTCAGAATGGCCTCTGCTCTAACTTTATCGAGAATCGGTAGTTCAAGCGTTCCTCATTTATTGCAAATTCTTGGTAGTGAAAATGAAAAAGCATGTTTTTGGGCGGCTTGGGCCTTGTCATTCATTGATCCTAGCCAGATTAATGATGAATCAATTGAGAGGTTGAAGCTTACCCGAGAAACACCGGATAGCCCGATTGAAGTTTTTGCAGCTGAAGAAGCATTAGGCAAAATATTAGCTAATAGACTCCAAAAATAAAGTAAGGGGTTCATAATGAAGGATAATAATATGAATGATTTCCCAAGCATATCTGAAGATGAAAATTGGTTAGGGCTTAATAAATCTAGGGATGAGCTGTTGCAGAAAAAATTTCTATTCGTATATTTGTGGTCAATAAGCTGCGGGTATTGTAAAGAGATTATTCCTGATATCCTTAACTTTCATAAAAGGAACAAAAAAGATTTCACTTTGTTATCCATTCATGTTCCAATGGGAGACCAAGACTTGGATAACCTTATTATTCAGGATATTTCTGATAAGCTAGGTATTGAAGGGCCACTGCTATTAGATAATCATCATAAATGGATTATTAGATTTGGAAGTGATTTTTTACCTTCTTTTTATGTGTACAATCAATTAGGGAAACTAGTGAATTATAAAATTGGCTGTGAGAATATGGAGTTGTTTTTGAACAGCAACGTATAATTTTGTATTAATGTACTTACAAAAATGCCTTGCGAACCCAATTCGTAAGGCATTTTTGCGTGCGCCCAGCATGTACGCTATCTCTAGGGTTCAAAGCGATATGAATAAAGAAAGCCAAGTTTTGGAGGGATGTCGGTATAAAATTACGCAGGCACCTGCAACAAAACTGGAAATCGATTCGTTAATAAACGGAACGTATGAACCAAGTCCAGTCCAGCGATCAAAGCCCAAGGGAATGCGTCATTCCGATGAAACAGCGAATCAAAAAATGGATACCAATAGGAGTGTTTGGATGAATAATCGTTTTAAGGCGAGAATTTCTTTTTTTGCGTATATAGCGCTTCTGTTTACTTTGGATAACTATTATTCATTTATGATTTTTAATTTATTTCTTGCTTTTGCAGCACTGGAGCTGTCTTTTTTGCTGCCTTTATTTAAGTCGCATAAGAAAAGAAATATGCTGGTTAGTTTTGTTTTCTTTATCGTTTTTATACTGCTCTCGCCAAATGTGTTCTACGTTGTAACCGATCTGATTCATCTCAATTTCTTTTCGTTTGATTATATGGAGGGACTTCACGTTAATGAGTGGTGGAACTTCTTTGTGTTAATCAGCGGGGTTTTCATAGCTCTATTTTTTTACATAGTAATGATCAAAGAGATTCAACTGCTTCTTATAAATACAAAGTGGAATAAACTAATTTTATTTGTATTTATGCTGCTCGGCGGCCTAGGGATATATATAGGAAGATTTTTACGCTTTCATTCTATTCATTTGTTTACGGAGCCTTTGTCTTTATTGAAACAAGTGCTTGATTCACTAAACGGAAATTCATTGCTGTTCGTCCTTTGGATGAGTGTTTTACAATTTATCGTTTATTGGTTTTTTGTAGATTCAAAAGGGAATGAAGCTTGATGGAGGGAACAGCCTAACTTATAGCATAATTTCATAAAAACCTCCTGTTAATTGAGCTGATTCAGCTGCTTTAACAGGAGGTTTCCTATTGTGAGATTTTATTGCCTCAAAGCTACGGCTGCCGTATTACCCTCCGTTGTGAGACTTTCCTCACTATTTTTTTGAATACCATATAGCAGAATGATACGCCAGGCGCTGGGTCGCTTAGGCTCCAGATGGCAGGCGCTCTTTTGACAAAATGGGATTTAACGATTGGCAGGACGCTTAACTGTTTGGTTCGGACATAATCGCGCGATGAAATAAGATCTTCAAACAAAAAGCAGAAGGCGATCCCTGTATCGCTTGTAATCGCATAGCTTCCAATCGGCTTGCCTACAAGCTCGTTGTAGGCGAGCAGTGGGAAGTTAACGCCACATTTTTGAAGGAGAGGGTCCAGTGTAGTCGTTCTTGCATTGATCTCCAGCAAATAATACTTGCCGGTTAACGCATCCTTCTTGAATTCAATTTCGGCGAAGCCTTTGTAGCCAATCGCTTCTAGAAAAGGGGCTCCGATGTGGTAAAGCTCCTCTATGTACTTTTGCTTTGTGAAGGAAGATGCGCCAAAGTTAATCGGGAATTGCCGTAGTTTTTGACAGGTCATCCAGTGGGTAACCTTTGAATTCTGATCCAAGTAAGCATCAAAGGTGTAGACATGGTCATCGAAGCCGGGAATAATTCTTTGCACAATAACCTGAAGTTTAGCTTGCCGCGATTTCTCGATTGCAGCTCTCATTTCCTCCAAGTTATGGCATGTGAATATTTTGGCTCGGAAGAAGTCCACGAAAGCTGGGGAATCCGTAGGTTTCACGATACATGGAAAGCCGATCTCAGCAACGACTCGTTCTTCAAATCGTTCCTCAGCTGGGCTGATCGATTCTGGAACTAATACACCGTGTTTTGTTGTAAGAGTATGGAGATACTCCTTGTCCATAATATTGCTCCAAAAGCCTTGTACGTTCATATTAATATGGTAGTACTTTTTGAGCTCATCCAAATAAGAATCAACGAATTCCACATAAGGGTCGACGCTCGGAAAAAGGACAGGCTTCTTGTCCTGCTTTTTGGCGTAGTCGATTAAATAGTGCAGAAGCTGTTCCTTCTGCTGTTTATAATGAGGAACAATAATTTGCTCGCTTAAGTATTTGGATTTGGCGCCATATGTATTTTGCTTGGAATAATCCATTGCTACTGTATAGATGCCCTTGGAGCCGAGGCCTCTAATAATGCTTAAACCAGTGTAAAAGTTTGAGCCAAGTATGACAGCTTTATTTTCCACCAAACAACACTCGCTTCCTTAGTCATATGAAATAGTTATGTCATTCGCGTTGTTTTCAATCTCTCCTAAATATTGCTAAATATATCATGAGGGTATTTCATTATCAAACACATTTTGGATATTGAATTGATTGAACAACTTAAGAGTATTGAAGCTGATCTATTGGATTTCTTTAATTACGCATTGGTCAAACAATTATCGATGGTCAATGCTGAGCTATTGGACAAGCTTTTCTTGAAATATTGTGAGTGGCTTAGTCTGGAAATAAAATAACAACCAAATCAAATAGGGAGGAAAAAGATGAGAAAATGGATAGCGTATTTGGTAGTCGCAGTTGCAGTCTGCGGGTTAATCATTGGCATTAACAAACCATTCGAAAAAGGCGATTATATTCTAGAGAAACAACTTAACAGCAATGACGCTCCAACCCTATTTGTTGTCTATAACATTTCCAAAAAAGAGGCCAAAACAAAGACGCTTTCTGATTTTTTGAATAACGAAGATCATAACGATGTGATGATTATTCGCGTTGATGATAGAGAGCTTTACAATGACCTGAGGATCGGCGAAAGAGTAACGATCAAAACAAAGGGTTACACGATGTTGTCATCCCCGCCTCAAGCGGTAGCGGATGAGATTATTAGGCATTCTTGAGCTTCTCTAAAGCCGCTTCAATAGGTTTATCTAGCCGTGTGTTCTCCTTGATGTCACTCCAGTAAACGATAAGAATATTTCCTTCCTGATATAATCTTGCGAATAATTTGGAAGCAGCATTTCCTGTTTGTTTATTGAGTTCTTCAGCACCATTAATACGATCTTTTTCAGATTGAAAAATATAAAAATGCATAAACTCAGGTTCATTTTCTTTCTTATCTAGTGGCATTCCTACGGAATAGACCTCGGGAATAACGTCATTTAATTTCGGCGGGTAACCTGTTATCCCATAGGATATTAGCTCTAACTTCTGAGCTTCAACCGCTTTGATTACATCCTCTAAAATAAACTTATTTTCCTTGCTATTTGTATCTTTGGAGCATCCGCATAAGATGATGATGCATAATAAAATGAAAAATACTGGTTTTATTTTCGACATAACCGATAGTACACCCCCAACATAATAATAATGCTGCCTTGCGACATTTACTTGTAATCATATAGACACCTTAATGATTGATAAGGTTGCATTATTTGGATGGATTAACCATTTGGAAAGAGTTAAAGTCTAACGAATCGTAAAGAGCTTATTTTGCGGAAAAGTGATGTTTAAAGATGCTAACGAATTACAGCAACGCTAATAGGTACATTTGATCACGAAAAGGGATGTTTTGAAGGAAATAAGGTTGCTGGTGTTCGTTATATTTTTTAAAAGCGGAAATGTAGGCAAATAACGTTTCTCAGGTTCGTTAGAGATAATGAAGGTACCTCTGGAACTGCTGGAAGTGTTGATACTGCTGGTATCTCTGGTATCTCTGGTACCTCTATTACCTCTATTACTTCTAGTACCGCTGGTACTTGCTGTCACTTCACTGATACTCATGATACTTCTGGTGGACAGTTCGCCGTGCTACTTTACCTTTTCGCATACAAATGCAGTTAGACGTATTGCTCGCTATATACAAACTAAAACGCAAATCGGCTGCTAGAAGGCTGCGCCTTTCGGATATGCTCTCCGTATTTCGGAATGCTCACCGTAAACTGCGGTCTTGTGCTATATTTTGAGAGAGTGACAATGATAGTTCCAAACCATACATATAAGGAGGCAATCCGATGATGAGCGTGTATAGCAACAACAATGATGTAAGCGGTTTCGTTAGGGCGGAAGGTAAAAAGTTGCTTAATGGAGACGGCAAAGAAATTGTGCTGAGAGGCGTTGGGTTCGGAAGCTGGCTGCTGCCGGAAGGCTATATGTGGAAGTTTCCGCAAGGCGGAGACCGTCCGCGCAAAATCGAGGCGATGGTCAAGGAATTAATCGGCGAAGAGAAAGCAGCACAGTTCTGGGATAGTTATGTGGAGCGTTATGTGGATGAGATTGATGTCCGCGAAGTGGCGAAGCAGGGCTTTAATTCCGTGAGGTTTCCAATCAATGCCCGCGGAATTCTAGAACAAGGCGAAGAGATCATTTTTAATGAAAAGAGGCTTGCACGAATTCATGAAGTGATTGAATGGTGCAGAAAGTATAAGCTGTATGTCATTTTGGATTTGCACGGGGCGCCAGGCGGGCAGACAGGTGCCAACATTGATGATTCGGAAAATGATTTGCCGGAGCTGTTTACGGATCGCCGCAACCAAGAGCTGACGATTGCGATTTGGCGAATGTTCGCAGAGCGCTATAAAGACGATTGGATTATTGCCGGATATGACCTCTTTAATGAACCTCTTCCGGATTGGTTTAACCAATATAACGACCTTGTAGAGCCGCTGCACAAGGAAATTACAGCAGCGATCCGTGAAGTGGACAAGCGTCATATGATCATTATTGAAGGGGTGCATTGGTCAACTGATTGGAGTGTATTCACAGAGAAATTTGATGATAATTTAATGCTGCAATTCCATAAGTATTGGAACAACCCCGATACGGAAAGTATTCAGAAATATATAGATAAGCGCGAGGAGTGGAATGTGCCGATCTTCATGGGCGAAGGCGGTGAAAATAACGCACAGTGGTACAGCGGAGCCTTCCAAATGTTCGAGGACCATCAGATTTCGTGGAATTTCTGGACGTGGAAGAAGATGAACACATCAAATTCTCCATATTCTATTCGTATGCCGGAAGGCTGGAATCTGCTGACGGCTTATTTGGAAGGCGGCGCTAAACCGGATGAAGCAACAGCGGAAGCGATCTTAAATGAATATCTCGATAATCTGAAAGTGGACAATTGTGATGCGTTCCCAGGCATATCCCGTGCGCTGCTGCGTCACCTTCCGCTCCAGATTCCTGCTGAATTTTATGGACAAGGCGAGGGTGTCGGCTTCGGCATCGTGAACAAAAAAACGAACAAGACGGGGCTGCGTGCAAGTGATGGCGTACCGATGAGAATGATTACGGGCAAGACCGAGATGCCAAGCTATCATTCAGAGGGCGGCAAGGTTTGGGCAGAGGATAATACGCTTTGTGTAGAGCTGCATCAAGGGGATTGGCTCGCGTATGATGCTTTGTGCGTTGAAGCAAGGTCATTTGATCTGCATGCACGCCTGCTAGCCGCTGCGGGACAAGCGACATTATCCATTAAACTGGAAGGCCAAGAGCCGGTGAGCTGTGAGGTAAACGGTGAGGAGTGGACGGAGAGCCTGCTACTAAAGGACATCCATCTACCAGCTGGAGCAGTTCGTGTCATTATCCGTATTTTAAGCGGCAGCGTGGATTTGGATTGGATTGAATTTTCGTTTGCTAAATAAAATAAAAAAACTAAAATGTGATGCGAGGCAGGTTCTGCCAGCATCACATTTTTTTGTGCGCAAAAAAACGGTAGTTGCACCCAAAACCGAAAAATGGTCACCTGAATACGAAATCTAAAGCCTTACGAGACAGGAGCCAACAATCTACAATTAAAGTATAAGAGATGCAAGGGCTTACATCAGATTTTCAACAGCATGGGGGTAATTATTTTGAAAACACAGCTAGGTTCAGCGCCTGCTTCCTTGCCTGCTGCGGACGCAAAGGCAGCAAGAAGCAAATGGTTCAAAAAGTTGTACAGCCAACGGCACATTCAAATTATGGCGTTACTAGGCGTGCTATGGATGATTATATTCAACTACGTTCCTATGTATGGCGTTATTATCGCCTTTAAAGAATTCAACATTGTTAAATCCATAAGCGAGGCGCCTTGGGTTGGCTTTATGCACTTTAAGGAGTTTTTCCAGGATGAGAGCTTCGTTGATGTCATGAAAAATACACTCGGCATTAGTCTTATCAAACTTGCAATCGGATTTCCACTGCCTATTATTTTTGCATTATTTCTAAACGAGGTTCGTTCGGTCGGCTTCAAGAAAGCGATTCAGACCATTTCGTATTTGCCTCACTTTTTGTCATGGGTTATTCTCGGCGGTATTCTTGCCACTTGGCTTTCAGATGTTGGGATCATTAACAATGTGCTCCTTGCGCTTAATTTCATCGATGAGCCGATTTCCTATTTGGCAGAGCCTAGCTACTTCTGGAGCATCATCATTACATCAGATATATGGAAAGAGCTTGGCTGGTCCGCCATTATCTATCTAGCGGCTATTGCCAGCGTATCGCCAGAGCTGTATGAAGCAGCAACGATTGATGGCGCAGGTCGTTTTCAAAAAATGTGGTACGTCACTTTGCCTAGCATTAAGGCGACGATCTCCATCCTGTTCATTCTAGCAGTGAGCGGCGTGCTTAACTCGAACTTTGACCAGATTCTAGTGCTGCGCAACTCATTGAACGAGAGCGCGAGCAACGTTATCGATATTTATGTTTATCAGACGGGCATGCAGCAAGGACGTTATTCTTACTCGACTGCTGTCGGATTGTTTAAGTCTTTAATCGCATTAATTCTATTGCTTATTGCAAACCGAGTAACGAAAAAAATGAACGATACTTCACTGTTCTAGAAACGGAGGCGACTAACCGTGTTTAATATTAAACGTAAAACAAAAGGAGAAGCATTTTTCGATATCTTCAACAATTTCGGTATGCTGCTCATTTGCTTCGCGACCCTATATCCGATTTGGTATGTGCTGGTCAATGCCTTCAATGAAGGGCAGGACGGCATGCGCGGCGGGATCTACTGGTGGCCGCGGGTTTTCAGCATCGAGAGCTTCGACGCGGTATTCCAAAGCAGCGGCATCATGACTGCGATGGGAATTACCGTAGCCAAAACACTGCTTGGCACGGTGCTTCACGTGTTTTTTACGGCGATGGTTGCTTATGCATTCTCACGCAAAGGCCTCATCGGCGGCAAAATATATATTCTCTTCGGAACGGTTACTTTGTTCTTCGGCGGCGGTCTAATTCCGACCTACCTGCTTATGAGAGATCTGCATTTGCTGGATAACTTCATGGTCTATATCATTCCTGCCATGTTCAGCTTCTTCGATCTTATTATCTTCATGACCTTCTTCCGGGATATTCCGGATGGCCTTGAGGAAGCAGCCAAAATTGACGGAGCAAATGACTGGTCGATCTTTGTGCGAGTGATTTTGCCCGTATCGATGCCGGTTATCGCTACAATCGCTTTGTTCCACGGGGTATACCAATGGAATGATTATTTTGCCGGCGTTATCTACATGAACAACATGGACATGCAGCCGATCCAAACTTATTTGTACCGTATTGTTGCTCAGTCCAGCTCTAGCCAAATGTTGGCCGCTATCCCTGGAGGTATAGGGAAATCCGTTACTACACAATCCATCAAGCTGGCTACGATGGTTGTCACGACCCTTCCAATCGTTATCGCTTATCCGTTCCTGCAGAAGTATTTCGTAAAAGGAATGATGATCGGTTCGATTAAAGGTTAACTTATGGCAGTACCTTCCGCCCTTTATTGAGCAGAGGATTGCATATATAATCATTCATACAGAGAAGGGGAAGACAAACATGAACAAGAAGCTTAAGCTCAAAAATGTATTGATGCTGATGGTCGCAACGGTTCTAGTCTTTACGACCGCTTGCTCTTCAGGCGGCAACAAAAACAATGGCAAGGAAGAGGGCAATGGCGCTCCTGCTGAGCAAGTGAAGCTTACTCAGGACGATAAGGGCTGGGAAGTGGACAAAAGCCCAATTACGTTCGACTGGTACATCAACTTCTCTTGGTTCCCGAACAAATGGGGCGTAGATGCGACTTCGAAATATATTACTGAAAAAACTGGCGTTAACATTAACTTCATCGTTCCAGCCGGCAACGAAGCTGAGAAGATGAATACAATGATCGCTTCGGGCTCTTTGCCTGACTTTATTACACTAGGCTGGTACGAAGATGCGGTTAAGAAAATGATCGAAGGCGATCTAGTCCTTCCGCTGAACGAGCTTGCTGATCAATATGACCCTTACTTCTACAAAGTAACAGACCCTGCTAAGCTTTCTTGGTACAAACAAGAAAACGGCAATGTATACGGTTATCCGAACTCTTCCTCATCACCTAAGGACTATGAGAAATTCGGAGACAACATTACATCCACGCAAACCTTCCTTGTGCGCAAAGATATGTACGAAGCACTAGGCAAACCGGATATGCGTACGCCGGAAGGCTTCTTGAATGCACTTGAGGCTGCGAAAAAAATGTATCCTGATGTGAATGGCCAACCGCTTATTCCACTAGGCATGTATGATTTCAGCGACACAGGCAACGCGTCGCTTCAACATTATATTCAGAACTTCCTTGCTATTCCTTACGATAAAGATGGTCAGCTGTATGATCGCAATACAGATCCTGAATACGTAAAATGGCTGAAAACAATGCGTCAAGCGAACGAAGACGGCTTGCTGTCGAAAGATATCTTCATTGACAAGCGCCCGCAAATGGAAGAAAAAATTGCACAAGGCCGTTATTTCGCAATGCTTTACGCTAGATCTGACCTTGCAAACCAACAAAATGCACTATTTGCAAATGATCCGAACTCCATCTACATTGCTGTAGACGGTCCTGCTAATACTAACCTTGATCAGCCGACGCTTGCTGGTCCATCGATCTCAGGTTGGACGGTAACTCTGATCTCCAAAGATGTGAAAGACAAAGCGCGCGCGATTCGTTTCCTAGACTATTTGATCTCGGAAGAAGGACAGCATGATACGTTCTTCGGTAAACAAGGCGTAACTTGGGATAACATTGATGGCAAAGATCAGTTCTTGCCAGACGCATTGAATCTATTGAATACAGATCGTGGCGCTTTCGACAAGCAGCTTGGCGCATCCCACACGTTCTGGATGATGATGGATACGAACCTAACGCCAATCTGGTCTCCGCCAGCTGTTGAGCCATTCAAGCAATTGGAAGATTGGACTCGCGGCAAGGCGAAGAGCTTGTCGGAATTCGACCAGTTGAACCCAACTGGCACTTCAGCTGAAGGTATTATGAACACAAAGATAGATCAAGAGTTTGGAAAAGTGTTGCCAAAACTAGTGCTTGCTAAATCGGATGCAGAGTTCGATAAAATTTGGGGCGATTTCCTAAAGAAACGTGAGACTCTTGGATTCAGCAAAGTACAAGCCTACAAACAAAAGAAATACGAAGAAAATGTTGCGAAGTTGGACGCAGCAAAATAATATAATCATTTCTACCACTTAGAGGGAAGACCCCAGCGAAAGGTACTCCAGAACCGGAAACGGTCTGGGGTGCTTTTTGTGCAATATAAGAATAGCTGTTTTTGCTTGATGGAGAAGTTAATCGAGTTAATGAAATACAGAGCGGAAGTGAGAGCATTATGGGCAGAAAATTTCGGTTACATCTTCAGTCTGCTACGAATTGGCTGGGACATCGATCGATGCAAAGCCGCCTTGTGGCGGCTTATATCGTCATATTATTAATCCCTAGCATCGGCGTATCGAACTATCTCTTTAATCAGATTAGGGATAGTTATATTAACGATACCTTTAAGCAAAGCCAATACTTGCTTGAAATGGAGAAAGTGAATGTTCTAAATCAGATTGAAGCTATGGAACGGGCTGCCCAGCTCACGCTATCGAAATCTGAAATTTTGGATTATATTTCAAAGGATGAAGATCTTCCTGTTGAAGAGCTCCTCGAATTATATCGCGGCGCCCTTACCGACATGATCAACATTCAAATCAATAATCCGAATATTGCCCATCTTCGTTTGTTTGCAAACAATGATCATATGTCCGAAGTTTGGCCGATTATTTTCCATGAACGCCGGATTCAAAAAGAGCCGTGGTACGCCAAGCTGGATCAATTGGATGGCAAGGAGATGTGGATATTCAAAGAGCAGGATCTCGACATTTTGCATCGTTACGTGACGGATGTTAACGAGCAAATGCCGAAGGTTTCACTCCTGCGCGTCGTGAATTCCGGAAGCAAGCGTATTGGGATTATCCAAGTCGAAATGCTGCTGAAGCAGTTCTCGCCTAAAGCGTTTGCCAATATTAAGGATGACGGGTCACAGATGATGCTTGCTGATGGCAACGGAACTATTTTTATGGATGACAATCAACCGTTTGTCGGCAGTGATCCAGAGCTTCATCAAGCCATTTTGCAAGAGTTCCGTGAAATGAATGAGCAAGGGGTTAAGGAAAAGCGATTTTCTGTAAATAAACATCCTTATTTGCTGGTCTCCACGCCTGTGGAACAAGTCAGTGCACATATTCTTAATGTGGTGTCGTTAAAAAATGTTGATGAACGCGTATCCAGAGCCGAGAGACAAATCATCGCTGCTAATATTATTTTGATCGGTCTATTGTCCTTCATAACGTATTTAATGAACTCCTTTATTCTCAAAAATCTGAGTCGTCTCACAGAGGCAATGAAGAAAGTAAGAAGAGGAGAAATGCCAACGGGGCTTCCTTTGGGCGGAGGCGGAGAAATAGGCGAGCTAGCGCATCATTTTAACAAATTAATTCATACCATTAATGAGCTAATTGCCCAGGGAGTTAAGAAGCAGGCGCTAACGAAAGAGGCGGAGCTGCGCACCCTGCACAGTCAGATCGACTCGCATTTTTTGTACAATACGCTCGAGAATATTAAGATGCTCGCAGAGATGGAAAACCAGCGGACGATATCCGATTCGCTCACCTCGCTTGGCGGGATGATGCGTTATAATTTCAAGTGGTCTGGCGAGTATGTAAGCTTACAGGATGAGCTTCGCCATATTCAGAATTATATTGCCGTCATGAATATTCGGTTCGACGAACCGATTCAGCTGGAACTAAATATACCACCGAAGCTGCTGGAGATTGAAGTGCTTAAGATGTCCCTGCAGCCAATCGTAGAAAATGCAGTAAAACATGCGTGGACGGGTGTGGAAGAGAGTACGAGCAAAATATTAATTGATGTTATTGAGGATGAGGATGAAGGCATTATCATCAGGCTAAGAGATAACGGCATGGGTATTGAAGCGGCCCGCTTGGAGCGGTTAAATGAAATGATTCACACCGATAATAGTAACGGGATTTCTTCAGAGAAAGAAGCGGGAAAAGGAAAACAAGCGTTTGGAATCGGCCTGCGCAATGTTCATCAGCGTATTCGGCTTTATTATGGCAAGCCATATGGATTACAGGTATATAGCAGAGAAGGGCAATTCACAGAAGTAGTCATTACCCTTCCTAAGGTACTGTTGATGGGAGGAAGTTCCGGATATGAGAACAATGCTGATCGTAGATGACGAGAAAAATATCCGTTTAGGGCTCAAGACAATGATTGAGAGAGAATTTCCCGAATTGTATCACATTCGAATGGCGATTCATGGAGAAGATGCGTTAACACAATATCGCAATGAACGAGCAGATATCGTAATTACAGATATTCGCATGCCGGTGATGGATGGAATTGAACTCATTAAGCAGCTAACTCAGGAGCCTAAGCCTGAGCAGAAACCGATCTTCATTATTTTAAGCGGCTATGACGATTTCTCCTATGCGAAGGCTGCGATTGAATACCAGGTTAAAGATTATTTGCTTAAGCCGATTCGGCGGGACGAGCTGTTTGAATCACTCACAAAGAGCGAGCACACGCTGCAAGCGCAAGCTGAATTAGCTGAGCGGGTAGCGGTAAGCGATACGTACCGTGAACAGCTGCGGATAAACAGGCTGAAGGAATGGTTCAGGCAGGATGACCCTGCTTACGATTTTGCAAATGATCTGGAAGCTAAAATCGGATTTGAGCAGTTTACTAGACCGCTTACTGTTGCCGTCCTGAAATATAAATCGGAGAGCGGCGACTCCATGAACAAAGAAGAATTCAAGCTGCTAGTGGAGAAAATGATGCAGCCGATTAAAGGCGTACTGGATGTCTCGTTTCTAGATAGTGAAGGCAAGCTCGTTCTGATTGGCAGCCCAGCATTGCAGTTCGAAGAATTGTTTAGGCAGGCTGGCGGGAAGGAACTGGATGGACTGCGCATGGGGATAAGCGCCGAGGGGAATGAAATCGAAGATCTGTTTCATTGTTATAAGCAAGCTTCTGAGGCGCTGCAATATTCATTCATTTATTCGAATTGCCGTCTGCTGCATCATGAAGACATTCGAGCTAAGCGGCAGTATTATCCGGTGCCAGAAGAAGAAATTCGCAAGCTTGGCAACATGCTCGGAACCGATCGGGAACGGGAGGTTCAGGAGCTGCTGAAGCAAATTTTCCATACCGAGGATATACCAAATGTAGATATTGGCTACTTAAAGCTGGTAGGCAAAATGATCAATGAGCAGGTTCTGGACGAAGTATTTCGTATTTACGGTGAAGAGTCGATCGAGGTATTGAAGCTGTATCGTAAAGTGGGCAGTATGGATAATTTCCGCAGCTTTCACGACTATTATCGGAGCTTGGAGCTGCTGCTCTCAAGCGTGAACGACTATGTCAGAGGCATACGCTCAGCGTATAGTGAGCATTCAGAGATTAAAGCAGCGGTTAATTATATGGAGGATAACTATTATCGTTCGCTTAATATGGCTGTTGTGAGCAATTATGTTGGCCTTAATTACTCCTATTTCAGTGAAGCGTTCAAGGTTCATACAGGCGAGAATTTTGTATTGTTTCTGAAAAAAATTCGTATTCGCAAAAGCAAAGAGCTGCTGCTCGAAGGCAATCAGAAGATGCAGGAAATCGGCAGCGCCGTTGGCTTTGAGAACAGCAAGCAGTTTTCTCGTGTGTTTAAGGAGCTTGAGGGAATATCGCCGCAGGAATATCGAATCAAGGTTAGATCAGATGCAGATCAGAGCAAAGAATCGGTAGAACATAGGGTTTAGAGGGGAGGAGCTGCGGGCTCCTCTTTTTTTATTTTCCTTTGTTAACCTCCGATTACGCTAACTTTCACTTTTCCATTGGCTTTCCATATCTCACTAAAACATGCCAGAGTAATTTTAATTCTTGCAGAACTTCTTTGTAGGTTCCTCTATCGCTCCAATGATTTGGATTTCGTTTCAAGTCCATAGCTGCTGCGCCAATCATATTGACATCAATAAAATCACTTTGCGCAATTCTTTTGGCTAGCGAAGGCATCGAAGGACCTCTAAAATGGATAGGAACCTCATCCACTAAAAGGGTAAAGCCCCTATGCCAGTAAAGATCAATGGAATACTTTAAACATAGCTGTTCTAAGATTCGTCCTGTATGCGTGCCCTTAAATGATGGATCGGCAATAAGCGTCTTAACGTCTTTTTTAAGTGAAATGTCACCATGAACCTGAGCTTCGATATAGTGGTCCAGATTTTGATTTGGCTCTTTGTTTGATGGATTTTGGAATGGTTTTTCAAGATTGACGAGCATATGGTCGATTAACTTTCGAACCGTCAGATTGTTTTCACCAATGGCAAAATTATTATAGAACGCATCCCTCATGAGAGCAGCCAAAATAAGGTCAAATTCCTTATACGTCCCCTTTTCCTTAGGGTTTTGGTGAGAATCCAAATAAGTATAAGTGCAACGATGAGAGACCTCAGCGGATAAAAGAAAATAACATGATCCAAACCGTGGAGCAGGATAATTCCATAGGCAGAAGAATCCCTTCCCTTTTTATAGAATCATAAAACAGGATGGACAGTAAGGGAAATGCAGATAGCATTATTAAAAATACTTTATTTTTTTCTGACAATAGAAAGTTATCATGTATAATGATTTACATATGTTGTAAGTGTTCAACGTCACCATGTTTAATGATTCTAATAGGTAGACTACATGGCAGAGGTGGGGGAGTAATGGTGTGAGTCACTCCGTTCAAGAAGTTTACGAAAAAAAGACGGCAGGCTTGAAGCAAACGACGGAATCTGATCATGAAGCCGCTGTAAAAGCAGCAATTGTTCAGATGGTAGAACGTATGGAAGATTCGACTCTTTCGACGGGGATGCTGGCAAAGCTTATTTCGTACAGTCCTTTTCATTTTGATCGTATCTTTCGCTCCACCACAGGCATTCCGCCTCGGCTGTATTTATCTGCTCTTCGCTTTCAATGGAGTAAAAAGCTGCTATTGAAATCTACTTTATCAGCCACTGATGTTGGTCAAACGGTGGGATACAGCAGTTTTAGCACCTTTTCTTCCAAATTCTCAAGTTTTATCGGGCTTTCGCCGCAGCAGTTTAGACATTTTATAGAGAGCAGGTCGCTTGGGCTCAATGAACTTCGATCCATTCGTTTGCCAGAGGGCATTAAGACTCTTTCGGCCGTAGAGGGGTATGTTATGGCGTCAGAATCGCTTCATGGCGTGATTTGTATCGGCTTGTTTCCTAGGCCAATTCCTATGGGCAAGCCAGTGGGATGCACCATGGTGTTTGAGTCAGGAGCATACGTGATACCGAATGTTCCCGATGGAACGTACTATATCATGTCTATCGCATTTTCATGGGATGCTTCTCTCGATGAGTATCTGCATCCGCAGCACTCTTGGCGTGGCAAGGCAAGCGGGAAAATCACTGTAACAGATGGCGTTGCTAAAGGCGAATCCAATGTTACCCTTCGACCTCCAACGTTTTATGATCCGCCTATATTGATTTCCTTTCCCGTTCTCGTTCAAGCTTTTCTAAATAGGCTGGAGGGATAAAAGATAGCAAACTAGAAGAAGCAAAATTGACGGTTTATGGCTATTCTTTTTGTAGAGTCTTATCAGACTACTGCAAAAAGAGGAGTGAACGTTATGTCACGCGTTATTCATTTTGAAATAGAAACTAGAAATCCAGAGGGAAAAATGGCATTTTACGAAGAGGTTTTTGGTTGGAAGTTCCAAGAGATGATGGAGGGGTACTGGATAATCATTACGGGCGAGGATGGAGAGGAAGGAATTGACGGTGGGCTCATGCGCAGCTCTACAGAAGAGGCACTGCGAACCGTTAATTCAATTACCGTGGCGGATCTGGATGAATATTTGGGCAAGGTCGAGCGGGCAGGCGGCAAAGTTACCTCCGCCAAGATGGAAATTGCTGAAGTCGGCGACTTTGCTTATTGCGAAGACTCTGAAGGTCTTGCATTTGGCGTGATTCAGTTTTTCAAAAAAGAATGAATTAGTCATTATATTGGGGGAATATTTATGAGCAATGTGAAAACGCAAAGCTATGAGAACCATGGGCAATATGCACCTTTGTATCATTTTATACTGGCGCCCATTGCGCTTATCCTATTTGTTGCGTCGATTGTTCATATATTTAAAGAGCAATTCAGCTTCTCTTCGCTATTAATTTTTGGTCTTTCTGTATGTGCAGTTCTATTGGGTGCGGTTGTCCGTCAGTTCGCAACGAAGCTGCAGGATCGCAGCATTGTTCACGAGGAGAATTTTCGGCATTTCAGGCTTACAGGCAAACCATTGGATACAAGACTTAGCGTGCAGCAAATCATTGCTTTGCGTTTTGCGGAGGATGATGCTTTTCCTGCATTATGCGTGAAGGCTGTTGAAGCGGGAATGAATTCCGGGACGATCAAGAAATCGATTACGAAGTGGCGAGCGGATCATAACCGCGTTTAAAAGCAGGACGATAACAAGGAAAGAGCAAGGATGGGCTCTAGCCGTCCTTGCTCATTTTCTGTTTATATCTTTGGATATATACCGGTCTCATGCGTCGTGCCAATACGCTTTTTTCTACTCATTAGCATTTCAATAAACAGTAGATTTGGTACCCAGCAAATCCAAGCAATAACGAAGAATGATTCATTCGTATCCGTTATTTTCCAAATACCAGCTGCGAGTGCAGTATACAAGCGGAGTGTAATTGCAGCGCAGGTAAGAGCATAGTTTCTCGCCATCCAGCGTCCATGCTCAGCCTTATTCCGGTGGGCGATAATGCTTTTTAACGCGCGATAAAGGGAATACAGCCATAAAATAGATAAGGTGCCGAAGCCAACCTTTGCGACCAGCCCGCCGTTCGCGTAAAAAGCGAGATACAGGCCAGTGATGCCGCCAATTCCAATCATTGCAGCATAAATATAGCCGATCGTGCGGTGTACTTTTGGCGAGCGATGCCGAAACCGCTTGATGAATTGAAACCAGCCGATTGCAATCGCTATTCCAGCAGAAACGGCATGGCCCCATAGAACGCTGTACCATAGGTCAGGCATGCTTCCTTTTTCTGTGACAAAGCCCTGCTCCTTAATGCCGTCAGGTGATCCGTACAAAAGCAAAGCGTATGCCCCAACCGCTAACGCCAAAAAAGCCAATATTCCAAGCGACCACGAACGACCGGCACTTCCTCGTACACGCATCAGTTTACCTCCGAATTTCATCGTTATTTACTGTTAATGAAAATGTATCATTTAAGCTTATTCCGCCTCAAGCGGCTGGCGACGGAGCTGCGGCTACGTCTTAAGTCTAATAGGTCGATCCGCTGATAAAGACAAAATTGCCTCAATTCCGACGGAGATCATGTTAACTTACAAATAGATTTTTATCTTAAATTTTAAATTGGCGGTATTTGAGTTATTATAGTGTTTGTCTAATTTTATGAAGTAAAAGTATATTAAGATTCTCCATCAACATAAACTGTGTGTTGCGTGTGGTGGTTATGTACCTATCAGGGTGAATTACATAAGAGGAGGAATATAGCAATGACTATCTTAAATTTAACGGACAACACCTACGATAAGTTGGTTTCTGAACAGGATGCCGTCTTGGTGGAATTTTGGGCGGAATGGTGTACGCTCTGTAAACAAATGAAGCCGATTCTAGAGGAAATCGATCAAGCTTATGCAGGTAAAGTAACGGTGGCCATGGTGGATGTAGCCATGGAAACGAAAGTGACAGAGCAAATGGGAGTCATGAGTTTACCAGCTTTGTTTATTTACAAAAAGGGTGAGCTAGTCGGGAAAGTGACAGGATTTGTACCGAAAGAAACGTTAACGGGCGCCATCAATCAACTCATCCCATAGTGGATTTAAATCAAATCAAGCCACTGCTGATCTAAAGTCAGCAGCTTTTTTATGGAAATAGTTATTGACAACATAGGGTAGGGGGGTATACTATACGAATGTAAATCAAATCAAGGAGGAATACGAAATGTCAGGAAATTCAAAAGCTTTGACTAATGTGAATCCGCTAAGATGGAAGGCATTGTTTTTGCTATGCTTGGCTCAGTTCATCGTTATCATGGATACATCCATCATCGGGGTTGCTCTCCCAGCTGTTAAAGAAGCACTTGGTTACTCGCAAAACAACCTGCAATGGGTATTTAATGCGTATGTCATTTTCTTCGGGGGATTATTGCTGCTAGGGGGCCGACTTTCCGATCTATTCGGTCAACGCAAGATGTTTATGCTCGGATTTATAATTTTGTCACTTGCTTCGCTGTTAGCCGGATTAGCTTGGTCCCAGGAGTCGATGAATATCGGCCGCGCCATTCAAGGATTTGGATCTGCGCTAATCGCTCCAGCTGCATTGACCATCATCATGCAACTCTTTGCCGCTAACCCTAAGGAGTTAAACAAAGCTTTCGGCTTCTGGGGAGCATCCGCAGCAGCAGGCGGAACCGCCGGGGTTTTCCTTGGAGGAGTCATCACGGAATGGCTCAGTTGGAATTGGACATTCCTAATCAACATCCCCGTTGGTTTGTTCGCTATTTTGTACAGTCTGTATGTCCTTCCAAAAGGAACAAAAAGCAAAGGCAGCATTGATATCTTAGGCTCACTGACGGTCACAGCTGCGTTGGTGCTGGCGGTATATGCGATCGTCACTTCGGAGCATAACGGATGGGGGGCGCAAACATTTGGTCTATTGGCCATTGCTGCTGTACTGTTCATTCTGTTTCTGATCGTGCAAGCGAAGAAAAAAGATCCGCTCGTACCTCTACGGATATTTAGAGCTCCAAATCTACTTGCGAGCAATGTCATTTTGGCAACTCTTTCAGGTGCTTGGATTCCGCTTTGGTTTTTCTTAAATCTGTATCTTCAACAGGTTTTGAAGTATTCGGCATTCATGGGCGGGGTTGCTCTGGTGCCGATGACGATCCTCATCATGATCTTGATGGTCGCAGTCATGGGAAGGCTTGTCGGCAAGTTCGGCATCAAAGGAAATCTCGTCATTGGTATGCTTATATTAGCAGGATCACTGTTGCTGTTCGCTGGGAATACGCCAGAGGATGGAAACTTCGTTACCAACGTACTATGGGCTTCTCTACTCGGGGCACTTGGCATGTCAATGGCTTATATCCCGGCAACAATTTCCTCCTTGTCGGGGGCAAGGCCGGAAGAATCCGGTTTGGCGTCGGGCTTATCGAATATGAGCTATCAGATTGGTTCAGCCATTGGATTAGCTGTCATGGTTGCCGTATCCTCTTCCTGGACAAAAGGGGAGCTAGATAAAGGGATCGATCAAATCGCAGCATTAAATACGGGTTTTCACTCCGCATTCGTTGGAGCAGCTATCATAGCTATCGTGGGTGCGCTTATCGCGTTGATTTTTATCCGTAAAGGGAAAACGTCAGAGAATTGAAAATGAGATAGCATAATAATCAGTCGTGTTATTCACGGCTGATTTGCTGCTTTATCAGAGCTTTGCATCAGATAGGGTTAGGGGGTATAATAGGGCATAAGGGGAGGGGATAAGCCATGGAAAATGAATTAACGGTTGCATCCGCTGGACATGAAAATCATCACCATCATCAACATAGCCATCACTCCGAGAAGACCAAGATAAACCTGACCAGTCGCCTGAACCGAATTGAAGGACAAATTCGAGGGATCAAAGGGTTAATCGAAAAAGATACGTACTGCGATGACGTGCTCAATCAGATCGCGTCGGTTCAATCGGCTCTAAACGGCGTCGGAAAATTACTTCTCGAGAACCATATGAAAAGCTGTGTCGTTGAAAAAATTCAATCGGGCGAACATGGAGTCATTGATGAATTGCTGACGACAATAAATAAACTAATGAAATGATGTTCGGAGCAAATGTGCGTTTGCACATTTGCTTTTAAATTTTATTCATCAACTTCGCTTGACAAATATAGGGTACGGGGGTATTCTATACTTATCGTTACCATTAATTACAAAGATCGTGTTGGAGTCTTCGTAAAGCAGCTTTAGCAACCCCACTCTCATAAAGGTGCGGAAGAAGTGGGCATGCCATTCGTTCATTGGCTGGATGAAGCATTCACCGGCTTGGAAGTGTCGATTCTAATAAAATCGGGTATGCAGGCTGCACCCTTGGAACAAGTGAACCGTTTGCGAAAGGGAAGTGTTACTAAGCTTGTCGGTTGAATCAACTTCAAGGAAGCCATCAATAATTTATTATTTTGTCGTTAATATACTATAGTGGGGTATTGTATGTTGACGAAACAAATGAGACGGAGGAATTAAAAATGAAAAACGTAATGTTAAATGTAGAAGGAATGACTTGCGGCAGCTGTGTTCGTAGGATTGAAGGTGCAGTCGAAACTCTCGGTGCAAAAGCAACTGTTGATCGAGCCGCAGGCCTGGTTGAATTGGTGTATGACGACAGTGAAATCTCATTGGATGCCATTGTCGAAACGATTGAGAAACAGGGTTACGATGTCGTGAAATAAAAACGTCGCATAGATAAGATGGTAATACGACAGAAGAATAGGTGATGATCATGAGCAGTTCTAATCAAGCAGTATCTACCGGGCAAGCCACACTACAGATCACTGGCATGACTTGCGCAGCATGTGCGAGCCGTATAGAGAAAGGTCTGAATAAGCTGGAAGGCGTTGCACAAGCAAACGTAAACTTCGCCATGGAGCAAGCATCCGTCAACTTTGACCCTTCTCAAGTGAACATGTCCCAATTGGAACAGAAAATTCAAGCTCTGGGGTACGGTACGGTAAAGGAGTCCATTGACTTCGATATTGTAGGCATGACCTGCGCAGCATGCGCCACGCGCATCGAGAAGGGCCTAAACAAAATGAGCGGCGTAAAAGCGACGGTAAACTTAGCTTTGGAGACGGCGCATGTGGAATTTATTCCATCCATGACAAGTGCTGCGGATATGATCAAGAAAGTCGAGCAGATCGGCTATAAAGCTAAACCAAAGAGCGAGCAGACGAATGAAAGCGATCATAAGAAAAAGGAAGTCCGCAGCCTGCAGATACGGTTGATTGTATCAGCTATTCTCTCTTTGCCGCTTCTCTGGGCTATGGTTGGGCATTTCTCCTTTACGTCATGGATATGGGTGCCTGAGATTTTCATGAATCCATGGTTTCAATTGATATTAGCTACCCCGGTACAGTTCATTATTGGCAGCCGTTTCTATGTCGGAGCCTACAAGGCGCTGCGCAATGGCAGTGCGAATATGGATGTATTGGTAGCGCTCGGCACATCTGCCGCCTACTTCTATAGTGTTTACTTAACGATCGAATCAATAAATGCATCCGCACATCATCAGGTTGAGATGTATTATGAGACGAGTGCTGTGCTGATTACATTAATTTTGCTGGGTAAATTATTCGAGACGCTGGCGAAAGGCCGATCTTCAGAAGCGATTAAAGCATTGATGGGCTTACAAGCCAAGTCGGCTATCGTCATACGGGATGGTCAGGAAGTTAGTATTCCAATAGAAGACGTAGTAACTGGAGATGTATTCCTAGTTAAACCCGGCGAGAAAGTGCCAGTCGATGGTGTAGTGCTTGAAGGGTTATCGGCAGTCGATGAATCGATGTTAACCGGTGAAAGTATCCCGGTAGATAAGCAGACAGGAGATCAAGTCATTGGAGCAACGCTGAACAAAAATGGCGTGCTTAAAGTTAGAGCGACTAAAGTCGGAAAAGAAACGGCGCTTTCCCAAATCATCAAAGTCGTAGAGGAAGCGCAAGGCTCGAAAGCGCCGATTCAAAGGGTAGCTGACGTGATCTCTGGCATATTCGTCCCGATCGTTGTAGGGATCGCGATCGTCACTTTCTTGATTTGGTACTTCGCTGTTGATGCAGGCAATTTCGCAGAGGCGTTGGAGAAGGCAATTGCCGTTCTGGTTATAGCATGCCCGTGTGCGCTAGGTCTTGCTACGCCAACATCGATCATGGCTGGTTCGGGTCGATCCGCTGAACTCGGTATTTTGTTCAAAGGCGGCGAGCATTTAGAATCCACGCATCGCATTAACACCATTATATTGGATAAAACGGGAACGGTAACGAAAGGCAAGCCGGAATTGACGGATGTACGGATTGAGCAAGGCTATAATCGGGAACAGCTCTTGTCCTGGATTGCTGCAGCGGAGAAGAATTCGGAGCATCCGTTAGCGGAAGCAATCGTGGCTGGCATTCAAGAGCAAGGTATTTCTCTCCCATCGACCGATTCCTTTCAAGCGATACCTGGTTTTGGCATTGAAGCTTCAGTTCAAGGGAACGAATTGCTAATAGGAACCCGAAAGTTATTGGCGAAAGCTAACGTGAACGCGGAGTCCGCTTTTGAGGAAATGAGCCGACTGGAGTCGGTTGGAAAAACAGCGATGCTGGTTGCGGTTAACGGAAAGTACGCTGGAATGGTAGCCGTAGCAGACACGATTAAAGATACGTCGAAGCAAGCAGTTGCCAGATTAAAGCAGCTCGGTTTGGAAGTCGTGATGATGACTGGCGACAATGAACGTACGGCGAAAGCCATTGCGAGCCAAGTTGGAATCGACCATGTGCTGGCGGAAGTGCTGCCTGATGGCAAAGCCAACGAGGTCAAGCGATTGCAAGAGAGCGGTAAGAAGGTCGCAATGGTTGGAGATGGAATTAACGATGCACCAGCATTGGCAATTGCGGATATCGGGATGGCAATCGGAACGGGAACCGATGTGGCCATGGAGGCTGCGGATGTTACCTTAATGCGCGGTGACTTGAACAGTATTCCGGACGCGATCTCGATGAGTAAGAAAACGATGGTAAACATTAAGCAAAACTTGTTCTGGGCGCTTGCTTATAATGTCATCGGCATCCCGATTGCAGCGCTTGGATTCCTTGCACCATGGCTCGCTGGAGCAGCTATGGCTTTAAGCTCCGTCTCCGTTGTGCTGAATGCGCTGCGTCTACAAAGGGCAAAAGTTTAAAGTTATTCATATCCTGGAGGCTAAGATGAAACGAATTTATTTGATCGGATTGCTAGCTGTACTCGTTTTTGTTGCTGCTTGCGGAAAACAAAATAAACAAGAAACAGAAAATCATGGTGCTCATGGCGGGCATTCTCAAGCTGTATCACCCGCTGCATCCAGTGCCGGAGAGCACGGAGCTCACGGAGGAGAACATGCTGGCGAGACGAAGAAGCTAGAGACGAATCCCGTTTGGAAATGGTCAGAAGAAACGCCGAAATCTGGAGAGAAAACCGTAATAACCGTACAAATTCAAGATACGGACGGAAAGGCCATCGAGGCATTTGATATTAATCACGAGAAGAAGCTCCATCTCATCGCAGTCAGCAAAGATTTATCTTACTTTGACCACATCCATCCGGAGTACAAAGGGAATGGGCAATTCGAAATCACGACATCGTTCCCTTTCGGTGGAGACTATAAGTTATTCGCCGACTATATTCCTACCGGCGGCTCCGCCACAACGAAGTCTGAATGGATCAAGGTAGAAGGGCTAGCCGCTGAACAAGTTCCGATTAAACCATCGGATGAACATTCCGTAATCGTGGACGGAGTAGAAATCACACTCGAAAACAATCATCCGAAAGCCGGTAAAGAAATGGAGTTGAACTTCAAACTTTCGGATGCGAAATCCAAAGATCCGATAACGGATTTAGAGCCTTACCTAGGCGCAGTTGGGCACGTTGTGATTCTAAGCGAAGATACAGAGCAGTATTTGCATGTACACCCGCTGGAGGAAAAAGCGAAAGGCCCGGATGCGAAATTCATGACGACTTTCCCGAGTGCCGGTGTATATAAGATCTGGGGGCAATTTCAACGAAACGGTAAAACGTTTATCAGCCCTTTTGTAGTTGAAGTGAAATAAATGAATCTTAAGTCCGCGTAAAATCGCGGGCTTTTTTTTAGTTATTGGACAATGTTCCTGTCATCTGACACAAATAGGCTATGGTATAGTAAGGAAATAGAATGAAAATATATAATGACTTTACATAGATAGGATAGGTGGGACGGCTTGAAACAACGCATATTGCTCGTAGAGGACGATCGATCGATTAGCGAAATGGTAGAGGCTTATTTGACGTTAGAAGGCTTTCATATCGTACATGCGGCAGATGGTGAAGAAGCACTGCGGTTATTTTCTCAGGAAACGTATGATTTAATATTGCTGGATGTCATGCTGCCTAAGCTGAATGGCATTGATTTTCTGAAGAAGATTAGGGAGCATAGTCTTCTTCCAGTTCTCATTTTATCTGCTAAGGATGGCGATGTGGACAAAGCTTTAGGATTAGGATTCGGAGCGGATGACTATCTGGCCAAACCGTTCTCTATGATCGAACTGCTCGCAAGAGTAAAAGCTGCAATTCGCAGAGCAACGCTATACTCAGGTGTTCAGAATCAGGCAGCGCCTAGTGTACTTCATGTTCATGAGCTTACAATCGATACGGACAATATTGATGTAAACAAACGGGGCAAGTCGATTAAGCTTACTTCAAAGGAATGGCAGATCATAAAGCTTCTAACGATGAACCCAACCAAAGTGTTTACGAAGGAGCAAATTTACAGGTCGGTATGGAACGATGATTACTTTGGAGATGAGAACGTAATAAACGTTCATATCAGCCGTTTGAGAGAGAAGATCGAAGACGATCCATCATCGCCGCAATATATAAAGACGTTATGGGGCATCGGATATAAGCTGGGAGAATTTTAATATGGTTTATAGCTTAGTAGGTATCATTGTCATACTCGCCATTTTAAATGTCATTCAGTATCAAATGAAGCGGGCTAGAAGCTCCGACTTACGGTATATTGCAAACCAGATCAGCAGACAGCTGGAGCAGCACTCTTCGGAAATGCTGCTCCTCATGACAGATGATCGCGAATTGAAGCTGCTGCTGGTCGAGTTAAACCGCCTCTTCACAGATAATCAAAATAAGCTGGCACAGTTTACTAAAACGAACCATTCCATGAGGAAAATGCTTGCTAACTTCTCGCATGATCTAAAAACACCGCTAACCGTCGTGCTCGGCTATGCCGAGATGATACAAGGCAGCCGTGAGATGGCATTTGAAGAAAGAGAGCGTCTTCTGCGGCTGATTCATGAAAAAACGCTGGAGATCATTAAGCTGATGAACGTTTTTTTCGATTTAGCTAGATTAGAAGCGGGTGACAACGACATCACGCTATCGCGAATACATATGAACGAGCTGTGCAAAAAAAGCATTTTGTCCTTTTACGATCTGGTGCAGGCAAGCGGTTATGAAGCAGATATTCAAATTCCAGAAGAAGCGATCTATGCTTTAGGGAATGAGGAAGCGCTGGAGCGGGTGCTCAGCAATTTATTGTCCAATGCCATTCGTTACGGCAGCGATGGGAAGAGAATTGGGATTGTTATGAGCGTTGACGATTCGCATGTTAGGATTGACGTTTCGGATTGCGGCAAAGGCATTAGCGCTCGAAATCAGGAGCTTGTTTTTGAAAGGATGTTTACGCTGGAGGAGTCTAGAAACAAGGATTTCCAGGGAAGTGGATTGGGCTTAACGATTACGAAAAGACTCGTGGAGGAAATGAATGGCGAGATCACATTGCATAGCATCCCGTTTGAGAAAACGACGTTCACGGTTAAGCTCAAACGCATGACCTATTAGCAACTTAAGATTTTTGTTAGAAATAAGCAACAAATAAGATAAAGGTGTTCGATAAACTGAGAACTAGTTACAACATGGAAAGAAGGAGAGAACGAGTGGATTATATTTTGAGAACGAGCGGCCTGACGAAAGCATTTGAGGGCAAAGAAGTCGTAAGCAATGTAAGCATGAGCGTGCGGAAGGGCGAAATATACGGCTTCCTTGGCCCAAATGGCGCAGGGAAAACGACCGTTATGAAAATGCTAACGAATTTGATTAAGCCGACTGCGGGGCAGATCGAATTGTTTAATGAGCCGCTTAGGCCTAACACGTATGATGTATTTAAAAGAATGGGAAGCATCATTGAAATGCCGGTTTTTTATGACAAGCTGACTGCCAAACAAAACCTGCAGCTGCATAACGAGTACATGGGCTGCCATGATGACAAGGTTATCGGAGAGGTGCTCGGCATGGTTGCCCTGCGTAACGTGGATGATAAAGCGGTCAAAAACTTCTCGCTCGGGATGAAGCAAAGACTGGCGATCGCTAGAGCGATTATGAACAGGCCTGAATTGCTCATATTGGATGAGCCGATTAATGGGCTTGATCCTGCCGGCATTAAAGAAATTCGTAACCTGCTTCAAATGCTAAGTACAGATTATGGAGTTACTATTCTCATATCGAGCCATTTGCTCAGTGAAATAGAACAAATGGCCAATACGATTGGCGTGATCAGCGGAGGCAGGCTCATTAAACAGGTGTCGATGGCAGATGTAAGGGGGCAGAATTCAGAATATATCGAGCTCATAACGCCGGATCGGACAAAGGCGTGCGCTGTGCTAGCCAATGAGCTGAGGCTCACTAATTTTAAAATTATAAATGACAATATGATTCGCATCTTTGAATCGGGAGCGATGCAGACGACGATTTCAAAGTCGCTTGCACTAAACGATGTGAATATCGAGTCGCTGAACAAGAAGTACACTTCTTTGGAGCAGTATTTCCTCGATTTGATTCAAGGGGACGAGGTGAAGCATCCGTGATTAAACTTATGAAGCTGGAAATAGCGAAAATGGGATTAGGCTGGTATATGAAGGCAGCGATCATAGCGAATGTCGTAATTGTTACGCTAATGTTCATGATCGGCTACTTTGAGGGTGTAGAAGTTAAAAACGAGATTGCAAATATTGGAGAGCTGTATATTATAGCTGGCGCTATGGTTAGATCGACGTTTATCGTCATGGCTGCCGTTCTAATTAGCAAGTTAATTATTGATGAGTATAAGAAAAAGACAATTCTAGTTATGTTTATGTACCCGGTTAGTCGCAAAAAGCTGTTTGCTTCCAAGCTGGCAATTGTAGCTATCCTTACTTTTGTTGCAATCGTCATCTCGCATATTTTCACATTGTCTATGCTTATTGGCATAAATCACTTTTTTCATATTATAGAGGAAGCGCCTGTACCGATGAATTATGCTGCGCAGCTAGCAAGCATCGTAAGCTTTGCCTTTGCATCAGCAGGAGCAAGTTTAGTGCCGCTTTATTTCGGCATGCGCAAGCATTCGGTCCCAGCAACTATTCTCTCTTCACTCCTAATCGTCATGCTGACGAGTTCGAGCAATCCTGTCTTCTCACTGGCAACCATCATTTACATTCCGCTTGCTTTAGCAGTATTTGGCGTAGCGATCGCCTGGTCAACGGTTCGGCATATCGAGAATAGGGATGTTTTGTAACACCAAAATCTATTAATTATCATAGAATATATGAGGGTGAATAAACTAGAATCGAGATTGGTGGTGGATGACGGCAATACGATTTTGGCAAAAACAGAAATCAACAATGGCTACGGGTAAGCAAAAGGGGACCACATCAATGTGATCCCCTTTTGCTTGTAAAGCTTAATACTTACGCGTCTTCCCATTTCTGTTTGAAGAACAGCTGATATACCTTGGTAACAACGATTTTCAGCATCATATATACCGGTATAATAATGATTACGCCTATGATTCCAAAAGCGTCACTGCCCACCAGCACCAATAGAATAGTTGTAATAGGGTGAATATCGAGCTGTTTTCCGAAAATATAAGGTGAAATAATATTATCCTGTATTTGTTGTGAGAGCAGAATGACCACTAATGACCAAATCACAACAGATGGCGATTCAATTAAACCAATAATGACGATCGGTACAGCAGACAGTATGGCACCTATAAAAGGAATAAAGTTCATAATAACAGCAACGACAGTCAGTAAAAGAGCATAGGGCAAACCGATGATAAGGAAGCCGATATACATCAGAACACCGAGCGCCAGATTTACAACGACTCTTCCCACAATGAATCCGCTTAGAGCCGTATCAATCTCCTGCATCGTTTTTTCACCTTCAGCGTGGTATCTCTTAGGCATGAAGCTGACGATTTTCTGGCCGAATTTATCCCCTTCCTTCAACATGTAAAAAAGAAGAATAGGGAAGGTGAACAAAATGAGTGCGAAATTAGAAATAAAAGAAAACATCCCCGTTAAATAGTTAGTCAACAATGAAAATCCTTTATTCAGGTATTCGGTTATTTTTGAAAAAGGACTTACATCTTCAGGTAAAATGTCTGCTAAAAACCCGTTCTGTTCCAGATCTTGCAGCTGCTTGCCCAACGTATTGAAAAGATTAGGCGCGTTATTTACTAAATTGAAAAACTGAGTGCGAAGCGAAGGAAATACGCCAACGATAAATAAACTAAACAGCACAGCTGCTGCTAAATAAATGATGAGAATAACCCAAGGTCTCTTTAATTTAGGCCGCTCCATCCAGTTTACAAGCGGGCGTAATAGATAATAGAAAAAAGAGGCGAGCATCAACGGAATCATCACAATGCTGAACAAAGAAACGAAGGGCTTGAAAATAAAATCGACAAGTGAAGCTAAATAAATAATGGCAAGAACTAAAATAACAGCGAAACAAATTTTAATA
Source organism: Paenibacillus sp. MCAF9 (assembly GCF_052114265.1). NCBI lineage: Bacteria > Bacillati > Bacillota > Bacilli > Caryophanales > Paenibacillaceae > Paenibacillus > Paenibacillus sp. MCAF9. The sequence goes on along the minus strand of NZ_JBFREL010000002.1, from coordinate 382,195 downwards.
AATCGGTTTAAAGAAATCAGGGCGCTCACTCCATCTGCTATGAATTGTTTTTAGTATCGAATATTATTATCGCCATTAATAAATTCGTTTAGACTAAGGGAAATCTTTTCTGTTTCTGTTTCATTTTAAAAGATTATGTACATATTATTGCATAAAAACAGAGAGGAATCTAACTCGTAAACTAATATTGAAAAATAGTTAATAAGAGTTTCGTTTGCTGAAAATTTCTTAAATATTTTTAAAGTAATGATTGAAGTAATGAGTAAAACGGAGATTATATTTACAAAAAGAAAATACATATTTTATAAAATGTAATTATATAACAGTATAAACCTAACAAATAACTACCACAAAAATGTAATACATCACATTAAAGCTTGACAGCGTTTACTATAGACATTAGTATATGATCCATTAGAGTAATGAAATCCAAAAACAAGAATATATATATTGAATATGCTATAAATTATAGTTGCAGTTAAATTGTTTTATGCTTATATTAGATATGATAAATCTATGGTTTGAAAATTCGGAAAATTATGAATATTGTAAGTTTAGAATCACTACGTTAGGAGGATTCTATTGAAAAAAGAGCTGCTGAAAATTGAGAATTTGACGACTTCTTTTCGAATTGCGGATCGTTATTACGCAGCAGTGGATGATGTGACGCTAACGGTAAAAGAAAATGAGGTTCTTGCCATAGTGGGGGAGTCGGGCTCCGGCAAGAGTGCGCTGGCCTACTCCATCATGGGCCTCCATACGAGAGCAAAGATAGAAGGAAATATTTATTACCAAGGACAGGATATTGTCCAAATGTCGCCCTCCACGCTAAATAAGCTGAGAGGGAAAGAGATAGGCATGATCTTCCAAGACCCATTATCCGCATTAAATCCCCTTATGATTATCGGTTCTCAGATTGAAGAAGTTATTCTCCTGCACCAGCCCAAACTCTCTAGCAAGGAAAGAGCGAACAGGGCGATCGAGCTTTTAACTAAAGTGGGTATTCCTCGCCCAGCGCATACATACGGGCGTTACCCCCATGAATTGTCCGGCGGGATGAGGCAGCGTGTCATTATTGCCATCGCGATTGCCAATGATCCTAAGCTATTAATTGCAGATGAACCGACTACAGCGCTGGATGTAACGATACAATTGCAAATTCTTGAATTGCTGCGGCGATTGAAGGATGAAAGCAAGGCTGGCATCGTCTTAATCACGCATGACTTAGGCGTTGTGGCCGAGATGGCTGACCGAGTCGCTGTTATGTATGCCGGACAAATTGTTGAAATTGCCGATATCTACACAATCATTGCTAAAGCGCAGCATCCCTACACTAGATCATTATTGCAATCGATACCAACTGTCAATGAAGCAAAGTCTAAGCTCCATGTTATTCAGGGAATTGTGCCTTCTCTTCAGAACCTCCCGAGGCAGGGCTGTCGTTTTCGATTAAGGACGCCTTGGATTGCTGAGGCTGCACATGAAGCGAACCCGGAAATGCATGAGATTTCTCCGGGCCATTTCGTCAGATGCAGCTGCTACAAGCATTTTCACTTCCCTGACGAGAAGGAGGATCATCAACATGTCATTTCTTGAGATCAGCGATCTAAAGGTACATTTTTCGAATCGCGGGAGTCTTTTCAGTAAAAAGGGTCCACCGATCAAAGCGGTAGACGGTATACAATTCTCCTTGGAGCAGGGACAGACCTATGGACTAGTAGGCGAGTCTGGCTCTGGCAAGACCACGACAGGCAGGGCCATCATAGGCTTAAATGCAATTACATCAGGTAGTGTTCTCTTCCAAGGCCAGCAGCTTGCTGCTGGCGGACTTCGAAGCCATGCAGGCTTCCGCAGAGATATTCAAATGATCTTCCAAGATCCCTATTCCTCCTTGAATCCTAAGAAACGCGTGCTTGATATTATCGCTGAGCCGCTGCGAAATTTTGAAAAGCAGTCTGCTGGCGAAGAGAAGCGCAGTGTACAACAATTACTGGAGCAAGTGGGCTTGAGCCCGGAATCGATTTATAAATATCCTCATGAATTTTCAGGAGGCCAGCGGCAGCGAATCGGAATTGCGAGAGCCATCGCTTTAAAACCAAAGCTGATTATAGCCGATGAACCTGTGTCTGCGCTGGACGTATCCGTTCAAGCGCAGGTACTAAACTTCATGCAGGATATTCAGAAGGAGTTAAACCTTACTTATCTGATCATTAGTCATGATCTCGGCATTATAAGGCATATGTGCGATCATATTGGCATTATGTACAAAGGCCGTTACGTTGAACGAGGAACGACAGCTGATATATTCAATCAACCTCAGCATATTTATACGAAGCGTCTTATCTCGGCTATTCCTGACATTGATCCAACGAAACGAGAGGAAAAACACTCGTTTCGGAAGGCGGTTAAGGTGGAATATGAACAAGCCTATGAGAATTATTTTGACGAGGATGGTTTGGCTTATCCGTTAAAACCCGTTTCAGAAACACATTTCGTGGCTTTGCCTGGGAGAGGGTGAGGACGATGTGGCGCACAGTCTTACGAAGAATAGTCATTATGATTCCTCAAATTATATTATTAAGCGTTCTCGTTTTTATAATGGCCAAGGCTATGCCGGGGGACGCGCTGACGGGTCTGCTTGATCCGAGCATAGATCCGGCTGCGCTTGATGCCCAGCGTGAGAAGCTGGGGCTCAACAACCCATGGTATGTGCAATATTGGGACTGGATTACAAAGGCTGTTCAAGGTGACTTTGGGCAATCGTTTCGCTTCAAAATGCCGGTGTCTGAATTAATTGGCGAGCGTATGATGAACACCATTTGGTTATCCATTGTAACATTAATACTTACTTACTTGATTGCGATACCGCTTGGGATTACAAGCGGACGATATAACGACACATGGGCGGATCGGTTTATAACCGGGTATACCTATATTGGATTTGCAGCCCCGCTTTTTATTTTCGCTTTATTGATGTTGTGGGTGTTTGGCTTTCATTTTGGTTGGTTTCCGACGGGAGGAAGCGTTGCACCGGGTCTGGTGCCTGGTACTTTCCAACATTTTATGAGCAAACTTTATCATTTGCTGCTTCCAGCCATATCGATGGCGCTTATCGCCACAGTATCAACTGTACAATATCTTCGAAGCGAGATTATCGATACGAAGCAAAGAGACTTTATTATAACGGCAAGAGCAAAGGGGGCATCTGAATCCCGCGTTTATAATCGCCATATTTTACGGAATTCGTTACTGCCGATCGCTGCTTTTTTTGGTTATGAAATTACGGGTCTCATCGGAGGTTCGGTGTTCATAGAGAGCATCTTCAGTTATCCGGGTATGGGTTACCTTTTCTTAAACTCTATCGCGCTGAGGGATTTCAGTGTCGTTACTGCGCTTGTTTTATTGTACGGAGTAGCCTCTATTATCGGAGCATTAATCTCTGACATCGTATTAAGTATCGTTGATCCGCGTATTCGAATTAAATAAGAACTCGAAACGTTGAGGTGAAAGAAATGAGAAAGACGAGCATTCCTATAAACGCGCTGCAAGAGTCGGACAAAAGTCCGTCAGGGTGGAAAATCGTTTGGCGAGAAATTATTCGAGACAAAATAGCCTTTATATCATTGCTGTTCATAAGCTTAATTATTTTATCTGTATACGGAATATCTGCTGTTCTGAATCAGGAGCAGATTGTAACGGTGGATTTGTTTTCATTGAAGAAGCCGCCGTCATCCGAGCATTGGTTAGGTACGGATTATGGAGGCCGCGATGTGTTTGGGCAGTTAATTGTCGGAACTCGGAATTCATTAACGATCGCTTTCATTGTTACTGTATTAACAGGTATTATTGGTATTTTTATAGGACTCATTTCCGGTTATTACGGAGGAAAAGTAGACAACATCTTTATGCGTTTTGTGGATTTTTTTATGATATTGCCGACTTTAATGATCGTTATTGCGTTTGTGACAGCTGTGCCCAAATATAATATCTGGTCTTTTTCGTTTATTATGACCGCTTTTTTATGGATGGGGATTGCCAGATTGATTCGCTCGAAAGCGCTGCAGGAGAAGGAGCTTGATTATGTTCAGGCATCCAAAACGTTAGGCTCGTCTAACTTTAAAATTATGATGGCACAGGTTTTGCCGAATTTAAGCTCCATTATTATTGTAACGATGACTTTGAATTTGGCGGCGAATATCGGTTTAGAATCTGGGCTCTCATTCCTCGGCTTTGGCTTTCCAGAGAGCATGCCGAGCTTAGGTACTTTAGTCAGTTACGCTAGAGACCCGCAAACGCTAGAGATGAGATGGTGGATATGGTTACCTGCATCGATACTGATTCTGGTACTGATGTTGAGTATAAACAATGTCGGTCAAGCGCTAAAGCGTGCGACGGATGCAAGACAAAGAAAAGGATGATAAGGGAGGAAAATGATGGTGAAGAAGAAAACAATGTTATCAAGGTCTTTGTTTCTACCGCTTATGCTCGCATTACTAGTCTTTCTTGCAGCTTGTTCATCTAACAATGGAAAAGTAGACACTCCGAGTCCGACTGATGGCGCGAAGCCGACAGAGAGTACCGCTCCTGCGGAAACCGAGAAGCCTGCTCCTGACGATGGTCTTTATTCTATTTCGGATTTCAGCAATGTGAAGAAAAATGAGGGTGAAGCCATTAAGGGGGGCTCCATTACATTTGGCCTTGTATCAGATACGCCATTTGAAGGGACGCTGAACTGGAACTTTTATTCCGGCGATCCGGATTCACAAGTGCTAAACTGGTTTGATGAAGGGCTGCTTACATGGGATAAAAGTTATGTTTATACAAATGATGGAGCAGCAACGTATGAAGTGTCTGAGGATGGCAAAACATTTACGCTTACGATCCGCGATAATGTAAACTGGCATGACGGCAAGCCTGTAACTGCAGAGGATTGGTTGTTCGCTCATGAAGTCATCGGGAATCCCAAATATGATGGACCGCGGTATGATTCAAATTTCACTAATATCGTAGGGATGACGGAGTTCCATGAAGGTAAAGCAAAAACGATATCTGGTATTGAAGTATTAAGTGAGAAGAAGCTGAAAATTACCTATATTCAATCTTCACCTTCCCTTTTGACTGGTGGTGTGTGGAACTATCCGCTAGCAAAACATATATTCGGCAATATGGACGTTGCTAAGATTTCTGCTTCTCCAGAGGTTCGTGTGAAACCAATCGGCTTCGGGCCGTTTAAAGTGAAAAGCATCGTTCCAGGAGAATCTGTTGTTTTTGAAAAAAATACAGATTACTGGCGCGGAGAGCCAGCCTTGGATGAGGTTGTTCTGAAAGTAATTAGTCCTACGACTGTCGTTCAACAATTAAAAACCGGCGGAGTTGATCTTGTTGATGCATTCCCGACAGATCAATATCCAGATAATGCAAATATATCTAATCTTGAATTCTTAGGTGCAATTGATCGTGCATATACGTATATTGGCTTTAAATTAGGCAAGTGGGATGCCGAGGCTGGCAAGGTCGTTCCTGATGCAAAAGCCAAAATGGGCGATGTGAACTTGCGGAAAGCGATGTGGCATGCGGTTGATAACGATCAGGTCGGCAAACAATTCTATCACGGCCTGCGCTGGAATGCGACGACACTTATTCCGCCTTCCCACCCTGAATACCATGATGCTACTAATAAAGGCCTTGCCTTTGACAAAGAACTAGCTAACAAAATTTTGGACGATGCCGGTTACAAAATGAATGGCAAATTCCGTACAAATCCAGATGGCAGCGAGTTAGTTATTAACTTTATTTCCATGACAGGCGGGGATATTGCACAGCCGCTGGCCCAGTATTATGTACAGTCATGGCAAGCAATCGGCTTGAATGTAAATCTGGAAATGGTGGAGTTCAACACTTTCTATGATCGTGTCGGAAGCACAGGAAAAGATGATCCAACAGTAGATGTGTATCAAGGCGCTTGGGGCGTAGGCATTGACGTCGATCCATCAGGCTTGTATGGGCGCGATGCGATCTATAACTTCCCGCGTTATGCTAGTGACGAACAGGATAGATTGCTTAAAGAAGGGATTTCAGAAGCGGCCTTTGATGTGAAGGTACGTCAAGGCATCTACAAGGAATGGCAGGAGCTGATGGTGAAAGATATTCCTGTATTTCCAACGCTGTATCGCGCTGTTATCGTTCCAGTTAATAAACGTATACTCAATTACGCCATTGGAGATGGAACGGGCATTTATCTGCATCAGCTTGCCGTATCTCAAGATAAACCGGTTGTAGCGAAGTAAATGGCTGAGTTATAATTCTAAAAAGATTGCTACAGTGCAAGTGGCCCAACCTTTAAAGGTTGGGCCACTTGTTGTATAGGCTTATTCCGCATTTAAGATTTGATCAATGGCTATCAATTCACTTGAAGTAAATTCCAAATTATTTAATGCAGCAACGTTTTCTTCAATCTGGATAACTCTGCTTGCGCCAACAAGCGCAGATGTAACACGGTTGCCGCGCAGAACCCAGGCGATGGCCATTTGGGCCAAGGATTGCTCCCTTGATGCAGCAATTTCGTTTAATTGGCGAGTTTTATTCAAAACATCTTCCGTAATATGCTCCGGCTTTAGGAATCTGACTCCGCTTCCGGCTCTTGAATCGGCAGGGATCCCCGTCAGATATTTATTCGTTAGAAGTCCTTGCGCCAGAGGGAAAAATGCGATACTTCCGACTCCTTCATCCTCAAGCAAGTTAAGAAGTCCATTTTCAACTGTCCGATCAAGCATGGAGTAAGAAGGCTGATGAATTAAGCAAGGTGTTCCAAGCTTATTGAGTGCATCTATAGCTGCTTTAGACTCTGCTTCGTCGTAGGATGAGATACCAACATATAAGGCTTTTCCTTGACGAACGAGAAGATCAAGTGCGCCCATTGTTTCTTCAATCGGCGTGTTCGGATCTGGTCTATGATGATAATAAATATCTACATAATCAAGTCCTAAACGTTTTAAGCTTTGGTCGAGGCTCGCCACCAAATATTTTTTGGAGCCTTCATCCCCGTATGGTCCCGGCCACATATCCCAGCCTGCTTTGGTCGAGATGATCATTTCATCGCGATGAGATGCAAAGTCCAACTTTAATATTTTACCGAGGGTTTCTTCGGAGGAACCGCCTGGCCAGCCGTAGTTGTTGGCGACATCGAAGTGTGTGATCCCTAGATCGAACGCTCGGCTCACCATTTCACGGCTGTTGTTGAAAACATAGCCGTCTCCGAAATTATGCCATAGGCCAAGTGATATGGCAGGAAGTTTTAGGCCACTTTCGCCACATCTGTTGTATTTCATGTTTTCGTATCTTTGATTGCTGGGTTGATAATGCAATGGAAGTGCCTCCTGTGAAGTCAATTTTAAGGTGTGCCATTAATCCAGTAGTCCGTAAATTGCTGCGTCTCGGCTACATTGTTCATCGAGCCGTTAAACCACCAAACTCCGGATCCAGCGACGCGAGCGCCCTCCAAGATCGCATCGTTGACGGCAACGGAATGGTTCTGAGCATTCTCGTAAGATTGATGGGAATCGGTAAGATTGTAAACGCCGGGACCAAGTGGTATGAAGGCGCAGGATGCAGGCAGAGCATTGCTGATTCTTTTAATATTTTCTTTCATAGCAAGCTTATAATTAGCAGCGTTTGTTGTAGAAGGGTTAGCTGGATAAGCTGAAACGGTCAAGTCGGCTGTATCGTAGTTCATCATTACAATCATATCGAGCAATGCGCCAAACTGAGCGATTTCATTATCGGGCATATTATTGGAGAAAGGATTGCCGTCGATAGAAAGATGTTTATTCGGACCTATGGCAGCTCTTACTTTTTGAATCAGCTGTCTGTAATCGATGCTCGCCGTCCCTGCACTAACAGGCTCAAAGTCGAGATTGATACCATCAAGACCGTAGTAATTGACAAGGAAAGCACAATGCGCCGCGATATTATCGTGCATTGCGGACTTAGAAACGGCTGGTGTGTGCAGAACATTGTTTCTATCTGTATATGGAACGCCTTGGACATGCAGCCACTTGTTACCGTTGACGACGCCAATCAGCTTCATATTGGGAGCGTACTGCCTGGATTTGTTAACCCAATTTTCTAGTTCATCGTAGGCGTACCAGCTCATCGTTCCGTCGATGGGCTGACTGTCTTCATCCTCGTATTGACCTGTAGTGGAATCCCTATCGAAGAAACCAGCGTCTATCATTTGATATTTGATTTTGTAATTGTTCATTTTGCTAATAACGTTTTGAATGAAAGCATCGGTTTGAGGTGACATGACCCATTCTGGATTGGTAAAGGTGACGTTGTTTTCGCGATAGGAGTTGTCAACAGACCATGTTTGAATTTCAACGTAATGGTTGTAGGCATTGATGCTGCTACCGTTGGAATAGATTCGGAGGTAGCGTGCTTTAACAGGATTAAATACAATCGTTTTGCCTGCGGCGCTCTCCGCGTATTCGGCATCTGATCCGGCGCCTTGACTAGAACTGTTGTCCGCATCATTGTTGAACACTGTAGTAGAGCTGCTGAACGCGGAGTTCTCTGAAAGCTTAACGATGACATCCTTGTATGTTCGGCTGTCTGCGAAATAGTGCCATAACATAATCTTGTTTACATAATAGCTTCCTCCAAAATCAATTTGGATGTATTTCTTACCCGTTCCTGCTTCCGTGAAAGCATTGCTGTTATTGCTGGCTCCATCGGTTGCAAGGGAGGCATTCACAAGGCTGGCGTTGGAGGTAGGGGTTTTACCCGCAGCTATGTTCTGTGCGGCTGCTGCGTGCACGCGCTGTTCAGAAGCAAAAACGGTAGTGGCAAGTACGATAGCTAGCGTCAAAATGAGGCTTGTGCGAAACGATTTCATTTTCATAACGGTCATCCTTTCGTCGTGTTTTGCAAGACAATTAATTAATAAGCACACTGTACTAATTAATAAAATAATTCATTTTTCTTTTACTTGTCAATACTTAATTGATCAGTTTGTCTAGTCTATACAATGTAACAGGTTGAAATTTTGAGAGTTTGTGGATATTATTAAAGAGTCCTTATTAATTATAGAGACCTTGTCAGGCATAATGGATGGGATGAACAATCTTTATCTTGAAAGGAAAATGCAGAGTATGAAAGCTCAAAAAGGTAATTTACAATTGATGAAAAAAATTAATTGCTCCCTTATTCTTCATATGTTGCTTAGGGAAGGTAGTTTATCCCGAGCTGAAATAGCTCAGAAATCGAAACTGAGCGCAACAACGGTATCTTCATTGGTTGATGAACTGATCAAGCAAGGCCTTATCGACGAGGTTGGGGAGAAGTCGTCGCCTGGTGCGGGTCGAAGAGCGATTGCGTTAGAGATTAGTCGAGACAAAGGCTATATCATTGGCATTGCACTCGGCAACAATTACTTCCACGGAGCGCTGTTGAATTTCAGAAATGAGATCGTTTTTGAATTTACGGAGCCAGTCGTCAAAGGAAATAGTGACGTACTAGCATTCATGGTCACTGCGATAAACCGATTGCTCGAATCCGCAATGGTCAAAGACCCCCTGCAGGTAAAAGGGATTGCAATTTCTACCCCCGGCGTGATCGACGATCAGAGGGAGGTCATCGTCAAGTCCACCTTTCTTAGAATCGATAACTTGGAAATAAAGAGAATGCTTCGCAGGGAGTTTGAATACCCGGTCATCGTGGTCAATGATTTGAAGGCAGCGGCTTATGCTGAGTATTTTGAAGGGAAAATAAGAACAGATAATTTGTTATTCTTGTCTATTGATTCGGGCATTGGGATGGGACTAGTCATAGATGGTAAAGTCTATTCCGGATACAATGGATTAGCAGGTGAGATCGGGCATATGCTCATTGACCCTGAGGGACAGCGATGTGAGGATTGCGGTCAAAACGGATGCATAGCGATGGTGCTTACGGAACCTGCTGTTTTGGCAAGAGCGGAAGCACTGGCAATTCTGAGAAATATAGATAACGTTCCACAGACGTTTGATGAATTGCTAAGAAGGTATGAAGCAGGGGAAGCGCTTGCTGAAGAGGTGGTCTCTAAAGTTTGCTCCTTGCTCGTAAATACGTTATCCGTATTTATAAACTTTATCAGTCCCGAGCTTATTGTGCTGCATGGGTGGATGTGTCATTCCGAGAAGTTTATGAATGAACTAAAGAAGGGACTTGCATCGTTTCCTTTTCCGCTGCCTTTCGAACAGAATAGAGTGGTACCCGCGACTTTTGAAGAGAGAAACTTCATCATTGGGGCATCAATACTTATGCTGCACAAAGTATTTGAAGATTATTTTTGATTTAAATGGGCTGTTTCTAGGGGTATTAATGACCTTGAAAACAGCCTTAATTTTTTGTTTGACAACATGTAAAGTTGATTGTATATTTAATTTGTAAAGTGTACGAATTAAATATTTGATAGTTCAATATTTATTGTTTTGGAAGGGGAATGCTAGTGAAGGCACTGTCCTTGGAAGAAAAAGTGGGGCTTATGTGCGTTGTGGGTATGCCCTCGAACGAAGTGACCGAGGAAGTTAAGAAGACATTAACCAGCAGACACTATGGTGGACTTGGACTGTTCCCACATAATTTCGAGAATGAAATACAATTGAAGAACATAATGTCCGACTTGAATTATTGGGCTAAGAGCAACCTACTGTTACCGGAACCATTCATGATTGCCATCGATGAAGAAGGCGGGTCACTCGCGAACTTCACAGAATTTTACACGGACGTTCCCGGCAATCGAGCGATCGGTCTGGCGAATGATCCACAGCTCGCTTATGCAAGCGGAAGATTAATTGGCAGCCAGCTTCACGAGCTAGGTTTCATGCTGAACTGGGCACCGGTTCTGGATGTTAACTCAAATCCGCTGAACCCCGTCATTGGTATCCGCTCATTCGGTGAGGATCCCGAACTAGTAGCTACATATGGAGCAGCCTATATTAGAGGGCTGAAGGAGAGTGGTATAGTCTCCACTGCGAAGCATTTTCCAGGACATGGAGATGTTGATGCAGATTCACATGTCGAGCTTCCTATTTGTAATTTGACTCTGGAGCAATTGCACGAGCGCACGCTTAAGCCTTTCAAAGCGGCGATTGAAGCAGGAGTAGGGGCAATCATGACCGCTCACATCGTATTTCCGAATATTTTGCAATCAAACAATTTACCCGCGTCCTTATCCCCATTTTTTGTTACTCATCTCTTAAGAGAGAATTTGCAATTTGAAGGCGTTATCTGTACGGATGATATTGAAATGCAAGCGATCAAGAATTATTACGAGCCTGAAGAAATAGGCGTGCTTGCTGTATTGGCAGGCAATGATCAAATCATCATGTGCCATACACGGCACTTCCAAGAGAAAGTATGCTTAGGGATTGTCAATGCGGTAAAGTCGGGGGTCATTACGGAGGAGAGGATTGATCAATCCGTCGAACGCATCCGAAAATTACAAAATACGATGCTGCAATATCATGAAGATGCGAAGGTTATTCCACAGTCGGCATGGGAGTCTTATGCAGCTCAAATCGCTGAGGCTGCAATTGTCGTCCATCGAGATCCTTTGCAGTTGCTTCCCTTGCATGATTGCAATTACATCATGATTGTGCCTGAGACGAAGCAGCTTACGCAGGCGGATACGACTTTCAATAAAGCGTTTATGCTGCATCATTATTTGAAGGATAAAGGAATAAAGGTGGAAATGGTTTATACCTCCATGAACCCCGATGAAGCAGAGCTATTGGAGGTAGAGAGGAGGATCAAGCAGGCTGATGCGATTCTCCAAGTAACGAGAAACGCTCATATGTTTAGAAATCAATTGTCGCTTGCGCGATTATGCGCTGCTTCAAAGCCGCATGTGTGTATCGTGTTGCGCAATCCATATGATGCTGATGAGTTGCCGGAAGAGAGCTCTGTTGTCCTCGTTTGTACTTCGGGTAATGAAAGTATGAAGGCATTGGCAAGGAAGGTTTCTGGTCTACCGGTAAGGTAATGGGCAGGAAAAAGTCCATATTCTGCAGAAATTTAATATAAAGTCCTGAGTACCATATAATTAATAAGGACACAGTACAAAATAAAATAATATTAATATTACCATGTGAAATACAAACACGCGTAATGAATTGGAAAACGTCTATTTCCGGTAAGGAGGAGTGCATTTGATCAGGAGAGTGCTCAAGCAATGGGACATTCAGATGATGGTTGTCCCGGCCATATTATTTATATTGATCTTCAGCTACATACCCATGTATGGTACGCTGATGGCGTTTCAAGACTTTAATATTTTCAAAGGTTTTTGGCAGAGCCCTTGGGTTGGATTTAAACATTTTGAAATGTTTTTTCATTCACCGGATTTTTGGAACGTCATGCGGAATACCGTCGTAATCAGCCTGTTGAAGTTTGCTTTGGGTTTTCCTGCACCAATCTTTCTTGCTCTGATGCTGAACGAGGTTCGAAAAATAGCGTTCAAGCGAATCGTGCAAACGATTAGTTATTTACCACATTTCATGTCATGGGTCATTGTTGCTGGATTCACAATGTCGATGCTCTCAACAGATAACGGAAGCGTTAACATGCTGCTTCAATCACTCCATTTAATCGATGAACCAATTAATTGGCTCTCAACATCGAGCTACTTCTGGGGGATTCTGATCAGCACGAACATCTGGAAAGAAATCGGATTTGCGTCGATTATATATTTGGCAGCGATTGCAGGAGTGAATCCCGATATGTATGAGGCGGCATCTATGGATGGTGCTAGCAGACTGAAGCAAATGTTTCTAATTACCATTCCGTCCATTATGCCCGTTATTATCATATTCATGATTCTGGCAGTCGGCAATCTTCTGACCGCCGGCTTCGAAGATATATTGCTGCTTGCAGCCAATCCAGCTCTACGGGATGTCTCAGATGTCCTTGATACCTATGTGTACCGGGTAGGGATCAAAAGCTCGAGATTTTCATACGCAACAGCGGTTGGCTTGTTTAAAGCAATAATTAGCATTGGCTTGCTGACCATGGCTAATCTTATTGCCCGCAGGTCAGGTAACAGCTTGTGGTAGAACAAAAAAGCGGGGGTTGTCGATGAACTACAGTGTGAGTGACCGGATTTTGTCGGTGACGATTTATATCATTCTCGTATTGCTTGCGTTTGTTACCTTTTATCCTTTTTGGAATGCAATGGTTATCTCGTTAAACAGCGGATCTGACACAGCATTAGGTGGAGTAACCTTCTGGCCACGCGCGTTTACGATGGAAAACTACAATATCGTTTTTCAAGATGATCGAATTACGCATGCTTTTTTTATCTCTATACTGAGAACGACCATAGGTACATTCACCTCTATTCTGTGTACGGCGGTTTTTGCATTCGGCATGACGAAGCGCGAACTAGCCGGACGCAAGATTTACATGGTTGTCGGCCTTATTACGATGTATTTTAGCGGAGGATTGATTCCTTCATACATGCTGATGAGAGAGCTTGGGTTAACGAATTCATTTTTGGTCATGATCATTCCTGGCCTTATCAGTGTGTGGAATATGATTATCTTCCGAACTTTCTTTATGAGCCTGCCGCCGGGTCTTGATGAGTCTGCGAAGATTGACGGTTGCGGCAACTGGGGAACCTTCCTTAGAATCGTTCTTCCGTTATCAGGGCCAGTCATTGCAACCCTTTCCCTTTTTACCGCGATTTATCATTGGAACGATTGGTTTACACCTAGTATTTATATCACAAATGAAAAATTGCTGCCTATTCAAACCATGCTCAAGCAAATTCTAAATGCTAATATTATGTCCGAACAAATGGCGCAGCTCGACTCCGCAGCACAAAGCGCCGCAGAGCGCATGAAAAGCGTTACGTCCAAATCTCTTTCAATGGCCACGATGATGGTCGCTACACTCCCGATCGTCATGGTTTACCCTTTTGTACAAAAGTATTTCGTCAAAGGTGTCTTGATCGGCTCCATGAAGGAATAGCCGAGGGCTTAATGTGTGGTGTTTGAAGCCATATGGCTTATGCACATAGAAGATTAGGTTTACATGAGAGAGGGGATTAAAGAGATGAAGAAGCTGTTAATGAGCTCCATTATGGCATTGCTTGTTTCTGCTGTGGTATTGAGCGGCTGTTCAAAAGGAAATGGAACAAATTCGAGCGAAGAGAGCACGAACACTCCAAGCACGAAGACAAGTGAAACCGCCGCTCCAGAAAGTGCATTTGAGCTTGGAACCACGCCTGTGCAATTTACTTTCTATGGCAACTATGACTGGTACACGATGCCGCCATGGGGAAATGATCTAGCGACTGCCTGGATTAAAGAAAACAAGAAAGTTAATATTACCCCAGTGCAATCCGGCGGCGATGCAGCAACCAAATACAACATGATGATTGCCTCTAATGAGCTGCCTGACGTGATGTGGATGGAGCGGGGGCCGGATGTTGAGAAGCTTCGTGAGGCTGGTATGCTTGTATCCTTCGATGAGTATTTAGATAAGTATCCTAACTTAAAAAAATGGCTTGGAGAAGATGGCATTAATATGCTTCGTTCCGAGGACGGCAAGTTATATCAATTCCCGAACTGGTATACGGGTCAGCCAAACGGAAATGCCGGATATGTCATCAACAAAAAAATCTACACGGAGCTTGGTTCTCCTGCTTTAGAAACGACTGACGATCTTTATAACTATCTTAAATTAGTAAAAGAGAAATATAAGAACGTTGTTCCGTTTGAAGTCGGTTTAGCCGCGCAAGGGGATGGGCTTGATGTGCTGTTCTCCGCTTTCGGCGAAGATTATTCGGTCAGATATCTCGGTATGCGGGCGGTGCCGAAAGACGACACATTGACATCTCTTTTCACAGATCCGGTTTTTCGTGAATCCATGCAATATTCCAATAAGTTATTCCGCGAAAAATTAATGACGCAAGATGCGATGAATCAAACAGCTGATCAAGTGAAGGAGAAGGTACTAAACGGCCGAGTTGCTGTGTTTGCTGGAGCTAGCCCTACTAAATATGCTGATCCAGGGAATGCCATTTTGAAAAAAGATGATCCTGAAGCTGGGTATTTCATGATCTGGCCGATCCATAAAGCAGGCTTAGACAAAAATAAAATTTGGCCAGGTACGTATAATCAGCTTGGTTGGAATGTGAGCGTTATTACGAAAGCGGCTAAAGACCCAGAAGCCATCTTTGCTTTCTTGGATTGGCTCACTGGTCCTGAAGGGCAAAGTGTAAGCATGTGGGGTCCTCCTGGTCTGTATTGGGATGGATTTGATACGGAAGGTTCACCAAACTTCACCGAAAAATATTCGTCCGACAACGAAGGCAGAGACAAATTAATGGCTGCGATTACAGATTTCCAATGGGCAGGTAATACTGTGTTCGTGGATAAGTCTAAAGCGAAATTTGAAATGTCGCTGCCGGAAGATAAGCGCAGTTGGGCTACGGAGCAGCAAACTACAATTACATGGAAAACACAGTCGGATGCTACGCAGTTTGTTAATTTAGATCCGCTGCCGGAATCAGAAGAAGGAATTATCTGGAAGCAACTAGATGACCTATTTAAAGAGGTACGTGCGAAAGCATTGCTGGCTAAGAGTGAGGCAGATGTTATATCTATCTTGGACAAAGCAGAAGCAGATGCGCAGTCTATGGGTTACAGCAAGCTCCAATCCTTCATGACTGACAAATGGCAAAATAACTTGAAGAAAATGAACGGCAATTAGTATCCATGAATTGAAGCAGCAGGGCTGTTCCGATAGGTCTGTTCTGGCCTATTGGAATAGCCCTTTCATTAAAATAGGTAATGAAGTCAATCATTTATCAGATTAACATGAAAGCGATCTCATAACAGACGTTAACAAATGGAGGTTATAGTGATGCTATTGAAAAAAACAACTTCTTTAACGCTCTCATTGATTATTCTAGTGTCAACGGTCTTCTCTTACGGAACAGTATTCGGCGCAAAAGCCTCTGATGTTTTAGGCCATTGGGCGGAGGAGCAGCTAGCGGATTGGATAGCCAAAGGTTATATTACCGCCTATTCGGATGGCAGCTATAAGCCGGACAAAGCGGTGACACGGGCTGAGTTTGTGACGATGATCAACCGTTCTTTCGGTTTTGCAGAGGAGGCTTCCATTGATTTCAAGGATGTTGCCAGCTCCAGCTGGAAATATGCAGAGATCGGGAAAGCGTTGAAAGAAGGTTACATAAGCGGATATTCGGATCATACATTTCGCCCAGATCAAAAGATCAGCCGTCAAGAAGCAGCACAAATCTTAAGCAACCTGCTCAAGCTTGAAACAAAGACTGCCCCGCTTGAGAGTTTAAATCGTTATAAGGATATGCAGAAAATCGCAGCGTGGAGCAAACCGGCAATCGCAGCCGTCGCAGAAAAAGGATTGATGAGAGGGTATGAAGATGGAACCTATCGCCCTGAGGGAGAGATTACTAGAGCGGAAGCGGTTGTATCTCTAAGCCGAGCTTTACGTGCGAAAGAGTCCGTTCCAACGTATACACCTACACCGACACCAACAACAGCACCAACAACAGCCCCAACAACAGCCCCAACAACAGCCCCAACAACAGCCCCAACAACAGCACCAACAACAGCCCCAACCATGTCACCATCACCAACGCCCTTTAACGCAGCAGCAGGGAAGAGCCTGACCTCAAATGCGCTACTAGTAGACAGTACGTTGGCAACTGACGGGAAAATAAATAACACCGATCTGTTTACCGAGGCGGAATCCGGGCTGAAATATATTCAAATAGATTTTGGTGCAAATCAGACGATCAACTCCATTTATCTATGGCATTATTTTGGAGATGGTAGAACGTATCACGATGTCATAGTCCAGCTATCCAACGATGCTGATTTTACTGCTTCCACAACTGTTTTTAATAATGACATAGACGGTTCTGCTGGTCTTAATGAAGGCACAGATGCTGAATATGCTGAATCCGAAGAAGGCAAAGCGATTGCTGTTCCTGCTGTGAACGCAAGATATTTAAGAATTTACTCTAACGGCAGTACCAAACAAAACGGAGGTACAAGCGTGTATAACCATTATGTTGAAGTTGAGGCATGGACGACTGCAACAAGACCAGTAGAGCTGCCAGAGCCTATATTGTCACCAGTTAAACCGAGAAATGTGGCTGCTGGCAAAATTTTGACCTCTAATGCTGCAGTTGTTGATTCAGTGTATGCTACTGACGGGATCACAGACGATCTTAACTTGTTGACAGATGCGGATTCTGGATTAAGCTATATCCAAATTGACTTTGGCGCTAGCTATAATATTAATGCGGTTAACCTCTGGCATTATTATGGTGATGGAAGAACCTACCATGATGTAATTGTTCAGTTATCCGATGATCCTTCATTTGGCTCGTCCACGACGGTTTATAATAACGATACAGATGGTTCCGCGGATTTGGGCATAGGCATGGACGGGGAATACGCGGAAACAAGCGAAGGGAAGGCTATCTCATTTGCTAAGGTTAATGCTAGGTATTTAAGAGTTTACTCCAATGGAAGCACCAAGCCAAATGGGGATCTTAATCCGTACAATCATTATGTTGAGGTTCAAGCATGGGCGGAGCCTCCTGAATACCGAACGAATAATGTCACATTCCTAAATCCGGAATGGGTGATGTTCCCGCGTACGGATAGCTTCATTCAGCAAACGGTAGAAAAAATGACTTCTTATCAAATCAAATATCAAATGATAGATGTAGGCTTTTTTGATCGGGTGGCGAATACAGCAACCTTCGAGGATACAGTCGAGGACGGTGCGATCGACGGAACGCTTGATCCTGCTGCCTATGCAGAACTTCAGCACTGGGTTACCGTATCAAGAGCGACTAATCCTGATATTAAATTAATCGGGGCATTAAGTGGGAACAGCTTTATGCACATTCA
Source organism: Paenibacillus sp. MCAF9 (assembly GCF_052114265.1). Taxonomy (NCBI): domain Bacteria; kingdom Bacillati; phylum Bacillota; class Bacilli; order Caryophanales; family Paenibacillaceae; genus Paenibacillus; species Paenibacillus sp. MCAF9. The sequence continues at coordinate 364,244 of NZ_JBFREL010000002.1, read as the reverse complement.
GAATCTGTCTTGGACCGATCGGTTTGGCAATATGCATACTCCTGCTGTAGATAAAGCGACGATGCATGATAGAATTGCAGCGCAAGCCAAATATTTGGTTGATACATTTGGCTTAGATGGCATCAACATTGATTTTGAACCGCTGAGATCAGGCTCGTCGGCCAATGATTATCGGGCTTTAATTGTTAAAGTTAGAGCAGCCATCGGTCCCGGCAAACATCTCTCAATCTGTGGGAACCCGTTCCCGCAATATATGCCGGATCATGAATTAACGCAATACGGCGCTTTGTTGGATATGATCATTATGATGGATTATGACACAGGTGCAGATGAGCCAGGAGCGCCTTGGCCTGCTAACCCTTTTACGACAGATGCCGAATCCTATCAGCTTGCTATAAAAGAGAATACGATTCGAATCAGTAATGCTTTGAGCTCTACCAACTGCCAGTTTATACCACTCGGAGTTGGTGTAGATACGATAGATATTTATCACCCGGCTTATGAGAATTCGATGAACCACTCTACTGCTGTGAATGATGCGATTGCGGCAGGAGCAAACGTAGCAGGTTCTGGCGTATGGTGGTGGGAGAAAGCGAAGGATGACGAGACGGAAAAGCAGCAATTCATCGATTATTGGATCAATGGTCAATAGCAAAGACATCCTTACATATATATATAAGATGTCTTAAATCGGTATTTGCTGTTCTATTAAAAAAGCCTTCAGAGCCACCTTATCAGTGGTTTTGAAGGCTTTTTTTCGTTTTATTTGACCCGATTCACGAGCCACTCTGTCAGCTCTTCAGATTGAGCTAGAACAGCGATGGGGTCAAAATACCAGGATCGCTCTTCAGGCCATATGTAGATGTGACCGTTTTTTACAGCCGGAAGATTGCCCCAGATCGGATCATTTTGAAAATATTCTAACGTACGGTCATTGGATGTCAAAATAATATAATCGCCAGCGTACTTGGACAGCATTTCTGATGAAATTTCAGCCCACTGCTTCTTCATGATTTCATCGGCAACATCGGCAGGTGGTTTACGGCCTAATGATTGATAGATGGGCTGGCCGCCGCGACCGAAGTTGTCACCGTAAACCCAAGTCGTTTTATCGCTGTACTCCATGATGGAGAAGGTTGCACCCGCTGGAATAGCTTTATCAACTTTAGCTTTGGCTTCCGCAATGCGGCGATCATATTCGGCCAGCCATGACTTAGCTACATCTTCTTTGCCGAATAAATCTCCGAAATAGGTCAACTCTGCGTGAACATTTTTTAATTCTCCGTATGGAATAACAATCGTTGGCGCAATTTTTCGGAGCTGCTCGTAGCTGTCTCCGTTGGCTGTAATGATGAGATCGGGGGAGAGGCTGATTATGTTTTCAGCGGATGGCTCTCCATAAACTCCTGTATCTGCAACGCCAGCCAGCGCTTCTTTGAAATAGTAGTTTTCTATCGTAACACCCGGAGATCCTACCGGAATTACATCAAGAGCAATAAGGCTGCCCAAGTATTCTTCAGCTACAATTCGCTTCGGATGAACCGGAATTTCGATGTCGCCTTTAACCGTGGACACCGTCTTGAATTTCGCAGCTTCCGGCACGGCCGTTTCCGGTGTGGTCTCTTCGGTGCTGCTTGATGGTGCTCCAGCGTTGGTTGAAGCTTTTTCTGTTCCACAAGCGGAAACTAGAACCGCTAACAATAGTAATGAAACGGCAAAAATGAAACGACGGCTGCTGTAAAACTTCTGTTGAAAAGAAAACAATGCCATATCCCCCTTATTTAAAACGATAATCATTCTCATTAACACTTTACCGTGTAATCTTGGAAATGACTATGGACAAAAATGATGTTTGGTCATGCAAATTTGTGACGTGAGGTCATCGCACGAAGCAGCTCTCGAAGCTGCGCTTGCGTAGAGATCGGGTCGTATCCGCAAAACATATCTGGCTCATTGAGCAGGTATACCTGCTTATTCTGGACAGCTTTCAGCTCAATCCAGCGAGGGGAGCGAAATAAACGATCCATTTGGCTCAGTTCACGCGGGCAAGAAGGCAATGAAGTAATGAAAATATGGTCGGCCGGATAAGAAGCAATGGTTTCGATATCTGCTTCCACATATCCGCGAGCGAAAAAGCCTTGTTCCAGCAATTCGGAGGGAGGCTGAAAGCCGAGATCATCATAAAGAATTTGACTACCTCTGCCGTGACTGCTGCTGCAGCAATAAGCTTTGTTCGAATGAATCTCCCATACGACGGCGGTACCGCGAAAGCCAAGCTGGCGATCCAGCCTATGATTGCTTCTAATGATCAACTGATCATAATTGGCGAGCCACGCTTCAGCTGTCTGACGTTTATCTACAATGTCAGCAATCATAAGGAATTGTTCGCGCCAGTTCATCGTCATAAAAGGAAGTTCCACCACTGGCGCGAGCGGAAGCAGGCCTTTATTCTCTTCAGCCATGTTGTAGCTGATAATGACATCAGGCCTTGCAGCGGCGATCGCTTCATAATAGGTGGAGGGAGTTTGGCCATAGGTATTTAACTTCTGACTGGTGTTTACATTCAACTTGTTATTGGAATGCTCCAACCAGTTTGTATAGACGCCTAGCTCTGGGATAACGCCGAGCGCCATTAGGCTAGCGGTATGATTTAGATTCAATGCGGCAATCCGTTTGTGCTTGCGTTGATAAGCGGTGGGGGAAAGCCCGACAGCTTCTTTGAATTTACGGCTTAAATAAAAGCCTTCCTTATAGCCGACTTCTTGAGCGAGAGTATTCAGATCAGGAGCTCCGACAAGGATACGCCGCTGCGCGCTGCGAATTCTCAGCAAGGTCAGATAGGCATTGAAGGTGCGTCCTGTATTTTTGCGGAATGTACGTGAGAAATGCTCTTGGCTTACATGAGCTTGTTCAGCCATTTGCTCCCGCGTCAGATCCTTATTATAATGCGTCTCCATATATTGAATGGCATGCTCCAGCCAGTAGTTGGACGGCTGCTGCAAAGCATTACGTTCTTTGTACAGCTCGGCAAGCAGCTCAATAAACAACTGTTGAGACTGAAGCGGTACACTTAATTGGGGCTCTCTCCACACCGTTTCCAGCTCGCCGGCTAATCTAAGGATTCCGACCGGACAGCGATGCAGCGGTGCAGGGTGATTGAGCCCACGATGCTCGGAGCCCTCCGAAGTCAAGCAGCGGTAAGCAATCTGGATACCGCGCAGCGAGGGAGATGCCTTCCATTTTAATCGCTGATGGGCATCGCATAACACGACGCTTCCACGCGTTATCTCATACAGCTGATCGTTAATAGAAAGCTCAGCTGTACCGCTTGATACGATGAGAATACGGGAAAATGGCGCCAATTCTTCAAAGAAGCGGTCTGCCACCGTTTCATTATCTATTCTAGTTACTTGGACAGGCATATAAAATAAATGGGAGGCAAGGGACATTTCTTCACAAGCAGGGGACATAGGCAGTTCACTCTTTCTGGATGATGATAATTCCATCGACTTCTATCATTATAAATGATAACTATTCTCAATTACAATGGATAGCGCTCATCATAAAGAAAAGGGGCTGTCCCATAAGCATCAAGTTCGCGGAGGAATAGCTCGCGTTGAACGGAAGTATTGGAAAATATATGAAAAATAGCAGTACAGGAGATCTATTCCTGTACTGCTATTTTTAGCGTAATTCTCTTCTCCACCATATCCAGCATCTGCGATGCATGTTGTATGATTGTAATGTGCGTGAACCGATAGTGGAGAGTAAACAAGTGCAAAAGTGCACCTGTTTTTAATAAACAAGATTGAAATGATGCAAATAGGTGTACAAATACCTCTAATTGAGCAGAATTGAAAAAGATTTGGTTAAATAAGTGCATTTCTGTGCTTAGATGAAGCTGCTGCAGGCGCTGCCGCAAAAGTCTTCGCATGACAGGGGAACATCCTCGTTTTCAAATGAAAGGACCCCTAATTCCACTGTATAGTGGAGCTGGAGGTCCTTTTTCTCGAAGAAAATAAGTTATAAGTAGTGCTCAAAAATCGCAATATGACTTTTAAAACGCCCCGTGCTCTTGGTGATCATTGATTTGGTATTAGAATAAAGGACCAGGCACGCTGCAGCCTGGAAAGGAATTAACATCTTGAATCGTATTAAGGGGATATTGCTTCGTCGCAAATTGACTCTGATACAAGTATTCCTGCAGCACTAAATTACCCCCGGTAATGCTGCATAAAACGCCCGTTACACCTTGTCCGTTCAGTAAAGAGACCCCAACTGGCTGGCCGACTAATCCCAAAGCCTTCGAATACCATGACATTTGAAGCATAAAAGAATCACCTCCACCATGCATTGTATGTTAGACATTGGCGGAGGGTAACAGAGGTCAACCTCTATGACTTACATGCTTCAGCGAAAATACGAGCCATCTGCTCACTGTCCGCTTCTCTATAGACATAATCATGATAATGGGGCTTATGAATGCCCTGCCAACCTTTTTCCACCGCGCTTTTGTAATAATGTATGGCACGATCCTGCTCTCCGGTCAAATAAAACAAGCAAGCGGCATTCCAATACAGCGCGGCATCTCCGTTCCAATCCCAGCCTTGATCAAGCGCTTGTGCGTAGCTCCATGCTGCACGGGCATAGTCTCGTTCCACGCCATATCTCGTGTCTCCGCGCAGATAGTGGTTCCCGTTAACGAGGAGATTGTTTAGAGGCAGATTCCATCCGAACAAAACGGGGAAATCAATAAGCAGCTTGAACCCAGCAGCTATAGCGGTTTTTTGCGATCCTATATTGCTTGACCAGCAATGCCAGCCTACTCTTGTCATGCCTCGTTGCTTCGCAAGTGACAGTGCGCCTAACGCTGTTTTTCGCGCCCATCCGTTGCCTCGATAATGTTCATCTGTTTGAATGCCAAGCTCACATTCATCCCCGACTACCCAATCGGTCAGGCACCAGCTGATGATGGAGGGTCCTTCATCCGTGTCTTGAATTGCAGCGCATCCAAAACCTCTATCCTCATAAGCTTCAATGGAGGCCCAGCCGCCTTGAATTTCACTGATGACGCCATCGAGCCCTATTAAATCTTTTCTTTTAAGAAAGCTGCTATCTATCGGGAAAATATGATCAGCAAGCGTAGTCTCTATTCCGTCAAGATCGTGAGTAAACGTCATTCGGCCGCTTCGCAGAGGCAGCAGATCCTTCATCACGAGTCTGAGCATATTTTCCCATTTCTCATCCGAGGGATAGAAGAGCACATAATCCAGCCGTCCGACCGCTGCAAGCTTCGGCAAAAGCTCTTCTTTAAACAGCTTGTTAACTTCTTCAAAAAATAAATGGTTTTCCGGGCTCCCGCCTAAAAATATACCTTGAGGGCTTGTTAATACAGCTGTCGCGCTGTCAATGGACAAGAAAACTCTGCCGTGCAAAACACCTTCAATGACACCTTGAATCGATAAATGGTGCTTCAAAGCTCCAAAAAGTGCTGCTGCTTTAGAGAAGTTTTCGCTGGCAAGTTCCGTTCCTATCGCTTTCGAAATATACATAAACTTATTTCCTCCCAGAAGTATGTGAGAGGTTTATTTAATTATAAATGTAAACCTCTCACATGCTTTTTGATTTGATTGCTCTTATTCAAACATCATCACTCCTTTTAACGTAGTAGAGGTGATACTCTAGGTGCTGTTGATACCATGCCTAAATTTATTATGCTTAGTGGAAATAGGCACGGCAAGGTGCTGTTTATTTATACTTAAACTTTACTGATTTCACACAAGTGTAATTTCACCAAAAGTGATTTTTACTAAAATAGAGAATTAAGCTTGCAGCAATGATAACTTAGCAAAAAATATCAAAAACAGCCCTCTTCCTTCTGCTATTCTAGAGTCAAAGGAGGCGCACCGTTGATTACTCACAACATCATTCAAAAAAGTATCCAGTACATGGAGGAAAACCTTCAGGATGAACTGACACTTGAACAAATAGCTGCACACGCTGGTTTTTCTCCATACCATTTTCACCGTTTATTCCGAAAGGAAGTAGGCATAAACATAGCGGATTATTTGAGAAGCCGCCGACTTTGTTATGCATCTAGACTGCTGCTAAACACGGATGAAACGATCATTGCGATTTCGTTGACCTGCTATTTTGAAAGCCAGGAAGCATTTACAAGAGCGTTCAAGAAGATGTACAGCATGCCGCCGGGCCGTTACCGTAAAATGTTTGCACCACATACGTATTCTACTTTAGGAGGAGATTATATGGATCAAGCTTCACCTGTGAAAGACTGGTTCCTGACGGGAAGCCAGCCTCAAAACTATGAAATGGGGGTTGACCGCAGCATTGTTCATCAAGGAAATGCATCGGGGTATTTGAAGGCGCTTATTGCAGAGGACCCGGGTCAATTTGGTACGATGATGCAGCAATTTAAAGCTGAGAAGTTTGTTGGTCGCAGAATGAGATTCACAGGTTTTGTAAGGACAAGCGGGGTACAGGAATATTGCGGCTTGTGGATGAGGGTGGACAACAACGCTCAGGATATTTTGCAGTTTGATAATATGAATAATAGAAAAATTATTGGTGATACGGGCTGGAATCATTACGCTATCGTATTGGATGTTCCTGCTAACAGCGCGACCATATCTATTGGTGTACTGCTTATGGGCAAAGGGCATGTATGGGTAGATAGCTTCAAGTTCGAAGAGGTTGATCTCAGCGTGCCAACAACTAATCTTGAGATGGAAAGCGAGCTGCTGGATGGGCCGTCTAATCTTTCATTCGAGGAATAATAAAGAGTAGAAAAGCTGCATGGCTGCGATTCCAAGGATTGACATAAATTTAGAATAAACATATAATACCTAGTAAATAACTTGGTTTTTTGTAATTGGTCTACAAAAAAACAAATGAACTAGAGGAGACTACAAAATGGCTGTTCAAACGTTTAAAGCAACTGCTCAATTACAAGAGGGAGTAAAGGTTTTAACGAAGTCTAGACATTTCGAGCTCACGATCGATGAGCCCAAAAGCTTGGGCGGGACAGATACGGGGATGAATCCTGTTGAAGCGCTGCTCGCTTCATTAGGAGCTTGCCAATCGATTGTTGCTAGAGTTTACGCTCCAAAGTTTGATGTTAAACTGGATGATTTCCGAGTAGAGGTAGAAGGCGACATCGATCTTGATGGATTTTTCAATAAATCGGATGTGCGTCCTGGCTACTCGGATATTCGCTATACCTTCTATATCAAAACCGATTCGCCAAAAGAAAAGGTTGAGGAATTCGTGAAGTTTCTAGAGAGCAAATGTCCAGTTGGCGACACAATCGCACATCCGGTTAACGTGAAACTAGAAAGCATCGTTATTGATCATTAATTTTAAGCTGTTCGCTATCATTAAATGTTCATACATAAAGAAAAAGAAGGCTAGGTTTCCCCTTTATGAGGGGGGACCTGGTCTTTTTTTGTGATATACATTTTTTTCTCTTTTTGGATAAATGATTACTCGTAAGGGCATTATGCTTAAAGGCAACAAATACTTCACTTATTGAATAGGGAGGAACAAAATGAGTAAGTTTATGACAAGGCTCGTGTTGATCAGTATTTTTGCTCTGGCGATTGTTGCTCCTCAGGCAGCAAGCGCTAGGGAGCAGACCATACCAATGCTGCGCGAGGTGAAACAAACAGCACCTAATCAACTGCTCATCACTTACGACCAGCCAGTTGATAAAACAAAAGGCATAACGCCAACAAATTATTGGATTCAGAGCACAACGGATGTTATGCCAACAGGCATCGCAACCCTTGGTAAAAATGATCAAGTGAATCCTAGCAATTCATTAACAGCGAGTAAAGTATCGATAGCTGCGGCAGACAGTCAAAACCAAAGCTTTGTGCTTACCTTTAACCAGAACATTTCCAAGGGTAAGTCCTACAAAATGATTATTTGTTATGTAACAACGCCTGGCGCACCTCCTTTTACAGGTGATAACGGCTCTGCAACCTTTATTGGTCAATAGCTCTCTATATAAAGCCGAATGCCTCTTATTGGAGGACATTCGGCTTTATTGTAATATTATGACCTCAATGTTTTGATGTTTAATGGCTTATTACAAGATTTAAAACGACAGTAACAATATGAAAACGAATAACAAAATAACGATATTGTCATTACACTCTTGATTTGATATAGTAGGCTAAAATCACCGAGAGGGGGAGAGAGCTGAGCTATTGGATTATCCAGCTGTCAGAAGCGGATGAATCGCTCGCTGCCCAATATGACAAATGATCTTCCGTTGAATAAGGAAACGATTTTAGATGCAGCTGAACAGGTGCTTAGACGCTATGGGCCCGATAAAAGCTCGGTTGTGGATGTTGCTAAGGTGCTGCAAGTGAGCCATGGAACGTTGTATCGCCATTTTGCAAGTAAAGCTGCATTGCGAGAAGCGGTAACGGGGCGCTGGCTGGAGAGATGCATCGCATTGCCTTTAGAAGCGATAGCCAATCAAACCGGCGGCAGCTCTTCAGATCGTTTGCGTTTATGGATGGAGACGCTTATCCGCAGCAAACGGAATTATGCAGCCAATGATTCAGAGATGTTTGCGATGTACGCGGCTGTCACTGTAAATGCGGTTGAAATGATCACCGATCATGTGAACCGCTTGATCAGGCAGATCACGCAAATCATAGATGAAGGAATACGTTCAAACGAATTCAAGTCTGGACAAGCTGAGAACTTAGCGAAGGCCGTGTTTTTTGCAACGTCGAAATTTCATCATCCTGCACACGCCAATGAATGGTTGGCAGAAGACATTGATGAACAGTTCAATTTCGTATGGAATTTACTGCTTAGTGGAATCCTATAATGTGAAGCCCCATGATGATTTTAATCAGAGGGGCTTTTTTTATTTAAAGATAAATCTTCTTCAAACTTAATGACAAATAATAAAAATTGTCACTTGATATTTGTCTGTGGCGAGAATATAATCAGAGCATAATATTGTAGAGGCCAAGGAGGGAATGTTTTTGGAGAAGCGTTTAGCTGGGAAAGTAGCATTGGTAACGGGAGCGTCAAGGGGAATTGGTCGGGAGATTGCTGAGCAATTAGCGGGTAACGGTGCAAAGGTTGTTGTGATCTTCACGAGTAGCCCAGGCAAAGCAGAAGAAGTAGTAAATGGCATTAAGCGTTTAGGTGGTGAGGCTATAGCGATACAAGCTGATATTAGCATCGTGGCGGAAGTAGAGGCTATGTTCAGCAAAACATTAGAAGCTTTTGGACAAATAGATATTCTTGTGAATAACGCGGGTATTATGATTACGAAGCCGATTGCTAATATGACGGAGGAAGACTTCGATAAGCAGTTCGCTATTAATGTGAAGGGCACATTTTTTGCTTGCCAGCAAGCGGCTTTGCATATGAACGCTAACGGAAGAATTATTAATTTCTCGACTTCGGTTGTTGGTGCGATGTTTCCGACGTATAGCGTGTATGCAGCAACGAAAGGAGCAGTTGAACAGATCACTCGCCAGCTGGCGAAGGAGCTTGGTCCAAAGGGGATTACCATTAATGCCATTGCACCTGGTCCTGTTAACACGGAGCTCTTTAAGGTAGGGAAATCAGAGGAGCAAATATCGGGTATTGCCAATATGAATGCATTCGGAAGATTGGGTGAACCTGAGGATATTTCGAGTGTGGTGCTGTTTTTGTCCAGTGACGAGTCACAGTGGATGACAGGTCAGACGATCCGGGTGAACGGCGGTTTTGTATAATATTGTTGTAAACGAAAAAGACGAGTCCGATCGCAGTTTCTGCGGAAAGGACTCGTCTTTTGTTACGCCGTGAAGCTTAGAATAAGGGCTGAAAGCTCACTTGCTATTTTTCGTCCTCATTCACTTTCTCATCAAACCACATCGGATCATCGTTATCCACGTTGTAGTTGATAAGAAGCTCTTCGCCAGCTTTTACGTCTGAGTAAGTAAAGAAGTTAACGACATGATTGTCAAAATCAAGATCGTGATAAGCATTTGGGGTATAGGAATGGTTGAACAACATGCCGTATCCAAGCAGGATCGCAGTGTGATTAGCGCCATACTCAAACACGTAATCAGCAAGCATCGTTTTCTCTATGTGCTCATGCTCCTCATTCGGGAAAGGAATGACTGGGGCTTCATGAAACAGAACGCCTTTTGCAATATCAACCTTCGCAAATACTCCTCTATTAAATTCTCCATCGCTAAGCTTAGAAGTCTTTACCTCAATCATGTTAGTCACCTACGGTTCTTTAGTCTAAGGAGCTCGTTGCCATTGCATGAAGCTCGCTCACCTTAGGTAATATATCAATTTAATGAGTAAATAGCCAGCGGCTAAGGTAAACGTTATTTCATAACGATCCATTATTGTGGGAACATTTATCATTTTCAGCCCGTCTAGGTTATGAGGTGATGATGATGAACCAAAAAATTCTGATATACCTTTTATGTGGAGTCATTCTGTTAAGTACAGCACTTATTGTTAACCCTAAAGCAGCTTTCGCATGCTCGTGTGCAATGTCGCCGTCTGCAGAGACGCAGGTAAAAGATGAGCTTGAACGCAAGACCGCCATTTTCACTGGAAAAGTAATCAAGGTAACACAGCCTCCTAAGAAAAAAACGATGTCATCTGCTGATCTCGTTCAAGTAGACTTTGAAGTAGCAACGGTATGGAAAGGAAAACTCAAGCAGCAGACAGCTGTATATACAGCGATGAGCTCTGCAAGCTGCGGATATGAAAAATTTAATGCAGGTGATACCTATATCGTGTCTGCTAATGACAGGTCAGGAAAGCTTGAAACAGGAATATGTGATTTAACGAAGCTGGTTTCTGCTGCAGGAGAAGAGTTGAAGGTACTAGGCAATGGTTATAATCCGCTGCCCTTAAGCGCTGGCGAGGTTTTGCATGCTAACGAAAGCGGAGTAACAAAGCTGCAGATCATCATAGGTGCGCTAGCCCTTTTTATGATCATTGGGGTTGTTGTTGTGCGGGCACGACGTCGTCAATAAAGGAAGCAAGGATGTTGTATTTATAGGGTGTAAATGTGCAAAAAATAAGCCGTAAGCTCCTCTTGAGGATTACGGTTTTTTTGCATGCTCTTCTAGGCTTCAAAAGTTATTTTCATGCATGAATAAGAAGACAGGAGTAAGACATACTCTAACCTAATCCATTGATTTCTTATTTACATTCATAAAATCTATGGTTAAATGGGGAGTGGCGAAACGAGGTGTTTGAACAGGTGCTTCGTCAAAAAGCAATAATTTTGGAGGGGTACATGTGTACAAGCTGCTGCTCGTTGATGACGAGCCGGAAGTTACGGAAGGATTAATGAGTGAGATTGATTGGAAGAGCTGCGGGTTCTCAGAAGTTAGAACGGCAGGGAATGGCAAGGAAGCGATGGAGATTTTTGAAAAAATGGAGCCTGATGTGCTCATTACAGATATTAGCATGCCATATATGAACGGTTTGGAGCTCTCGGAATGGGCTAGAAAGCTGTATCCTATTACGCGAATTGTCATTTTATCGGGTCATGATGAATTTGAATACGCGAAGCAGGCCATACATTTGCAGGTAGAGGCTTATGTTTTGAAACCGTTCTCGGCAAAGCAGCTGACGGACACAATTGCGGAAGTAGCGAAGCGCATGGATGAGGAGCGTGAGAAGCGAACCAATATTGAGCTTCTGGAGGAGCATTACCGCACCAGTCTGCCTATCGTTCGTGAGAAATTTCTTTCCTCTTTAATTACTCGCAAACAGTCTCATAAGGACATTTTTATAAAAGCAGCGAAATACGGCATGGAGCTGGATGGCGAGGGGTACATTGTCTCCATTATTGCAGTTAATCATTCTGAGCATCAGAAGGATGGAGAGTTTCAGCCACCCTCACATTCACTCGCTTCGTCAACGGATTTGGACCTAAAGCTGTTCTCCGTATGCAATATTGCGGCTGAAATATGGAATAGGCATGAGCTTGGCAAAGTTTTTATTCATCAAGATCAAGTTGTACTGTTCACGGTCAGCCCAGAGCCCAATAAGGGACTGGTTATGGAGCAAACGCAGGATGCGCTAAAGGAAGTGTTGCAAAGCATCGAGAGGTTTTTGCGTTTTCCAGTTATGATTGGCGTTGGGACCTTCACACAAGATGTGGGAAACCTCAAGTATGTCTATGAGGCAGCAACAGTTGCTCTTGATTATCGCCGGATTCTTGGCAATAACCTTATCATTTGTATCGATGATATGGAAAGTCGCATGCATGACAAGCTTCTCTTCGACGAATGGAAGGAGCAGAATCTAGTTCGAACAGTGAAGCTTGGTACCGAGAAAGAGCTGGAAGAAGTAATTGATGGACTGTTTGATGAAATATCCCGTGTCCAGGCTCCTGTTCACGAGTATCAGCATTATTTGCTCGAAATGGTAACGGCAATTATTAAGCTGACCAAAGCCTATGTGAGTGACAATGATGATATTTTCGCAGGCGGGTGGGGCATATTGAATCAATACCAGAAGCTGAACAGCATGCAGGAAACGAAGGCTTGGTTTGGAGATTTATGTGCTAAGGTGAGAGCTCGTATCGCCAGCCGCAGGCAGCATACCTATAAACAAATCGTAGAGGATGCCATTCATTATACGAAAGAGCATTATCACGATAGTGATTTGTCCATTGCGAAGGTGTGTGCTCATTTGCATATCAGCGCAGGGTATTTTAGCGGCTTGTTCAAGAAAGAATTGAAAATGACGTTCGGTGCTTATTTGCTGCAGCTTCGAATGGAACAGGCGAAGGAGCTGCTTCGCACGACAGAGCTCAAAGCATTTGAGATTGCGGAGAAAATCGGATTTGCCGATCCGAATTATTTTAGCCTCAGCTTTAAGAAATATGCCGGATTGTCTGCCAAGGAATATCGCAGCGGCTTAATGGGACAAGAGAAATGATAAAACGAAAAAGCATACAGTTTATTTTAACCGTTTCTTTTACGATATTTTCTGTGTTTATTATATTGCTTGTCAGCGTTGTACTATATGGCCGTTTCTCTGCAACCGCGCAGGAGAATGCCTTTCGCAACTCACAGCAAATTGTCGATCAAGTAAGCTATAATCTTGAAAATTATATAGAGGTCACCTCTGACTTATTCAACATGATGCATCATTCCATCGGACAAAGCGCTGATGTAAAGTCTGATGGGATGCGCCATCAGTTGGAGTCAATGATGTCGACACGTTCGGACACGGTATCACTCGCCTTATTCGATGAGAAAGGTCAGATGCTAATCGATTTACCTAATGTAGAGCTGAAGGAAACGTTGAAAGTGACGGAAGAAGGCTGGTTTCGAAGCGCACTCGATTCAGCAGGTCACTTATCCATATCGCTTCCTCATGTTCAAAATTTGTACAAGCAGCAATTTCGCTGGGTCGTATCCATGAGTAAAAACATCACTGTCCAGCATCAGGGCAAGCAGGTTCATGGCGTTTTGCTGATGGATGTCAATTTCAATACGATTGACGAGCTGTCGGAACGAGTGAGCTTGGGGCAAAAGGGTTACGTGTACATGCTGGATGAGTCTGCGGGCAACATTGTATATCATCCGCAGCTGGAGCTCATCTATGCGAAGCTGAAAGATGAGAATGTCGAGCTGGCGCTTAAGCATACATACGGCAGCTTTATTGACGATTCTACGGATGAAGCAAAAATGATAAGCGTTCAAACGATTGGCAACGTCGGCTGGAAGGTAGTGGGCGTATCCTATTTGGATGAGGTGATGACGACAAGCGGGCAATTGAACCGTTCGATGTCCAAGCTTGTTATCGGACTAGCGCTAATCGTATTTTTGATATCAAGTTTAGTGGCACGGAGAATCTCAAGACCGATCAAAAGACTGGAGCTTTCGATGAAAAGCGTAGAGCGGGGCGACTTCAACCTGGCCGCCAGCGGCGAAGGGCCGCTTGAGATCAAGCGTCTTGCAGATCGGTACAACATTATGATCGGTACGATCAAGCAGCTGATGGACCGAATTGTAAGGGAACAGGAGAGCAAACGAAAGTATGAGCTGGAAGCGCTGCAAGCGCAGATCAATCCACATTTTTTATACAATACGTTAAATACGGTCGTACGCATGGTGGGCATGAACAAAAATGAAGAAGTGATTACGACGATTACGTCGCTGTCTAAGCTGTTTCGCATTAGTATAGGCAAGGGGAAAAGCCTAATCACGCTGTCAGATGAGATGGAGCATGCACGGAACTATTTGGTTATCCAGCAAATGCGGTTCAAAAATAAATTCGACTATTCCTTTGATTTGCAGCAGGAGGCATTGTCGCTTGCTACCTTAAAGCTTATTGTTCAGCCTCTAATTGAGAACGCGCTCTTGCATGGCATTGAGCCCTCCGTTGACAAGGGGCATATTGCTATTTCCATGAGGCTTGAAGGCAGTGAAATTGTGGTCAAGATCGTTGATAATGGGCTTGGCATGTCGGAGGAGAGACTGGGTAAAATTCTCACAGGTGCAGTCGTAAGCTCGAAGGGATCAGGTGTTGGGGTTATGAATGTGCAGGAGAGAATTCGGCTGTTCTTCGGTCCTTCTTATGGCTTGCATTTCGAGAGCGAGCAGGAAGTGGGCACAACCGTCACGATTCGGTTCCCTGCGCTTACGCTGCAGCAAGCAGAAGGAGGGGGAAAGCAAAATGGTTAATTTCAAAGGCTGGGTCATAAGCTTGCTGCTCTTCATCATAGCTGCCCTCTTATTGTATTCCGCTCTTTACCCGGGTCCAGAAGTGCCAAAGCAGGAGCAGACGGGGAAGACAATTCAGCTTATTCTTCGGACGAGCAAAGGCGACTACTGGAAAAATGTGACGATGGGCGCACAGGCCGCCGTCAAAGAATTTGGCATAACTCTGCATGTTTCTGCTGGCGCGGATGAAGGGGACATCAAAGGGCAGCTGCAATCAGCCATGCAATCGCTGGAGACTCGGCCAGATGCAATTGTACTTGGAGCAAATGATGATTCAGCATTTCAGCCTTTTTTGGAGGAAGCAGCAAAGCGGAATATACCAGTTATCGCAATGGACAGCTTGCTAACCTCGGGGAAGACAGCTTCCTATGTCGGTATGGACAATTACTTGGCTGGCAAAGAAGCGCTGAGGGAAATCGCTAGACAGCTTGGGGGCAATGGCGATGTTGCGATAGTAACGTATAGCAAGGGTGGAATTAATGGCATTCAGCGGGAGCGGGGCATCCGTGATGCAGTTAACGAATATGAGGGCCTCCACCTTGTGGGCAGTCAATTGTGCTCGGAGGCGTACCAAGAATGTGAGCAAACCGTCAGCAGTATTTTAGATAAGCAGAAGGTAGACGGCATATTAACACTTAACACAGAAACGTCGATAGGAGCGGCGCATGAACTGAAGCGCAGGCAAGCGGGCAATAAGATCAAGCTAGTAGGCTTCGATAGCTCTCCGGAGCTGCTGGAGCTGCTTCAGGAAAATCAGCTGCAAACATTAATTGTACAAAATCCCTTCAGCATGGGCTATCTAAGTGTCAAACATGCATTAGCAGCAGCAAATGGACAAGCGGTTCCCGAGAAGGTGGAAATGAGTATGGAGCTTATAACGGAAGAGAATATGTTTTGGCTTAAAAATCAGAAGTTATTGTTCCCTGTTGTGCAATAATGCTCATTTTATATACAAATAGATGAGGATATTAATAAAAGTGATGAGGATATTACATGTGAATCCCTCCAAAATTACGACATAATGAAGCAGTAGTTAATTCATCCACCAGGGGGATATAAATAATGAAAAAGTGGACAGCAGCGCTCGTTATTGGAGCATTAGCAGTTACAGCAGCAGGTTGCGGAAGCGCAAATGGTGACGGGAGCGCAAGCAGCTTGCCTAAGGCAGGCGTAGCCATTTATAAATTTGACGACACATTTATGAGCGGTGTGCGCAGCGCGATCGATACAGCGGCAGAAGGTAAATTGGCAGTAGATATCGTAGATAGCCAAAACTCGCAGCCCACACAAAATGATAAAGTAGATTTGTTTATAACTAAAAAAGTAAAAGCAATGGCAGTTAACCCGGTTGACCGTACAGCTGCTGGCATCGTTATTGATAAAGCACAAAAGGCTAATATTCCGGTAGTATTCATTAACCGCGAGCCGCTTGCTGATGATTTGGGTAAATGGGACAAAGCGTTTTTTGTAGGCGCAAAAGCGGAAGAGTCAGGCACAATGGAAGGCGAAATCATCGCTGAGTATTGGAAGGCGCATCCGGAAGCGGACAAAAACGGTGACGGCGTGCTGCAATATGCAATGCTGAAAGGCGAGCCGGGGCATCAAGATGCTGAACTTCGGACTAAGTTCTCTGTCCAGGCGATTCAAGATGCTGGCATCAAAGTCGAGAACATAGCTGAAGATACTGCGATGTGGGATCGTGTTAAGGGCCAAGAAAAGATGGCAGCATTCCTTGCTTCCAAAGGCGATAAAATCGAAGCTGTTCTAGCAAACAATGATGACATGGCGCTTGGCGCAATTGAAGCATTGAAGGCTGCTGGCTACTTTAAAGACAATAAATTTATGCCGGTTGTTGGCGTAGATGCAACAGACCCAGCAAAGCAAGCGCTGAAAGAAGGCACTTTGCTCGGAACCGTTCTAAACGATGCGACGAACCAAGGCAAAGCAACGGTTGAGCTTATGCGCGTTCTTGCTGCAGGCGAAACACCAACGAAAGAAAATACAGGCTTTGAAATTACAGACGGTAAATATGTTTGGATTCCATACCAAAAAGTAACACAAGAGAGCAAATAAGATAAGCGGTAAAGATGGATGATCAAGAGCGGGGGAATAACGTCACTTGCGTTGCCCCTGTTTTTTTTCGCCTACTTTCTTGGCGGGCTGGACAAAAGGAGGCTAAACGATGGCAAAGCAGCATCCTTATTTGCTAGAAATGAACGGAATTACCAAGACGTTTCCAGGTGTTAAGGCGCTAGATGATGTTACGTTAAAAGTACGGCCAGGCACGGTTCATGCGCTCATGGGCGAGAACGGTGCAGGTAAATCTACATTGATGAAATGTTTGTTTGGGATTTATAAGCCGGATAACGGCGAAATCATTCTCGATGAGCAAAAGGTTGATATTAAAAACTCCAAGGACGCATTGAATTACGGCGTCTCAATGATTCATCAGGAGCTGCATCCGGTGCCGCAGCGCAGCGTGATGGAGAACATTTGGCTTGGCAGATTTCCGGTAAGAGGCATTGCGCCTTTCCGGTTCATTGATCATAAAAAGATGTACCGCGACACAGCTCAGCTGTTCGAGGATTTGAATATGACGATTGATCCGAACCAGCTGGTCGGTGAATTATCGGTATCCAAAATCCAATCGCTCGAAATTGCCAAAGCGGTATCCTTCAATTCAAAAATTATCGTAATGGATGAGCCCACCTCATCACTTACAGGCAATGAGGTAGAGCAGCTGTTCGACATCATCAATAAGCTGCGTGCAAGAGGCGTCTCGATTATTTATATTTCGCACAAAATGGAAGAAATATTACGAATCTCCGATGACGTGACGATCATGCGCGATGGTAAATATATCGGTACATGGCCAGCACCTGAGCTGACCATCGATACGATTATTACACGTATGGTAGGCCGCGATTTATCGGATCGTTTCCCGGAGCGTACGAACATCCCAGGAGAAATCATGCTGCGCGTGGAGGGATTAACCTCGCCGCATGCACATTCCTTCAAGGATGTATCGTTCGAGCTGCGAAAAGGTGAAATTCTCGGAATAGGCGGACTGGTTGGGGCTCAGCGTACTGAACTGATTGAGGCGTTGTTCGGGCTTCGATCCGTAAAATCAGGTGTCATCTACAAGGACGGAAAATCGATTACGATTAAGTCGCCAATCGATGCAAAGCGCCACAAAATTGCACTATTAACTGAGGAGCGCAGGGTGACGGGGATTTTTCCGGTGTTGTCCGTAACCGAGAACACAGCGATCGCTAATCTCGATTTATATCAGAATCGCTTTGGTTTCTTAAATGAATCAAAGATGAGATCGGAAGCAGCAAAAGGTGTTGAGAAATTCAAGACGAAGACGCCGTCTGTTGATCAACTGATTCGCAACCTATCCGGCGGTAATCAGCAGAAGGTGCTGTTAGCTCGCTGGCTGCTTACAAATCCTGATATTTTGCTGCTGGACGAGCCAACACGGGGCATTGATATCGGAGCTAAATATGAAATTTACAATATTATTATTGAGCTTGCCAAGCAAGGGAAAAGCATCATAATGATTTCGTCCGAAATGCCGGAGCTCATTGGCATGTCCGATCGCATCATGGTGATGTCGGAGGGTCGTGCCACAGGCATTCTTGAAGGCAACATGGCAACCGAGCAAAGTATTATGCGGCTTGCAGCACAGACGGGCTAATGATGAAGGATTTAAAGGAGGTTTACGGCAATGGAAGCAGCTAAAGGTTTAAAAATAAAAAATGCATTTTCGCAAAATGCCATTTGGATTGTACTTGTTGCATTAATTTTAGGAATCGCCATTATTGATGCGAATTTTTTGTCGATAACAACGCTTAGAGATATGATGGTGCAATCATCGACGCGAGTCATTATTGCGCTTGGCGCTGCATTTGTTCTTATCACAGCGGGAACTGACTTGTCAGCAGGGCGTGTTGTCGGACTTAGTGCGGTCGTGTCCGCATCGATGCTGCAAATGCCTGAATATGCAAGCAAGTTTTTTCCTAACCTGCCTGAACTTTGGGTGATCATCCCGATCATCATCGCTATTACAGTTGGTTTGCTGGTCGGATTATTAAACGGTTTAATCGTAGCGAAATTTAACGTACCGCCATTTATTGCTACACTCGGTACCATGGTTGCAGTATACGGAGCGAATTCTCTGTACTTCGATATGCCCCCAAACAACTCGCAGCCAATCGGCGGTTTGCGCAGTGATTTCACTGAAATTGGAACGGGTGCCGTGGGCAGCGGTCAATTCTCTATCCCTTATATCGTCCTTATCGCTATTTTTGTAGCGTTTATCGTATGGGTAGTATTCAATAAAACACGTCTTGGTAAAAACATGTACGCCATTGGCGGCAACATTCAAGCGGCTCATGTATCCGGCATTAACGTGGCTAAAAACTTGATGTGGATTTATGCAATTGCGGGTGCTTTGTACGGCTTAGCTGGCGTGCTCGAAGCAGCGCGTACGGGCGGCGCGTCCAACAACTACGGCAATATGTATGAGCTTGATGCCATTGCTGCATGCGTGGTCGGCGGCGTTTCAACAACTGGCGGCGTCGGCAGAGTGAAAGGGATCATCGCAGGTGTTCTTATTTTCACTGTCATCAACTATGGTTTGACTTATATCGGTATTAACCCGAACTGGCAGCTGATTATCAAAGGTTTGATCATCGTTGTTGCTGTAGCGTTCGATATTCGCAAATATGTAGCGAAGAAGTAAGAAGAGAACGAAGAAGAAGCTGTCACAGAAGGTCGATGACCTTGGGGCAGCTTCTTCTTTCATTCACACGAAAGGTTTTATTGTTCTTCGCACAACTAAGGGCAGCTATCCAGCAATGATGCTTTTAGATATACAGCTTAAGACTGCTCCTCAATCACACGCTCAATATACTTCGCTACACCATCCTTATCGTTGCTCTCTACAACTAACGTGGACAGCTCAATGAGAGTAGGGTGTGCATTGGAAACAGCGACCTTGGTGCCGGCAGCTTCAAACATCCCTAAGTCATTCAGATTGTCACCGAACACCGTAACATCCTCAGGAGAGCATTGCATCAGCTCCGCCCACTGCTTCAAGCCTTCTTTTTTATTGGCTTTGTTGTGGCTGAATTCTAGAAAATAATGATCTTTTATATATTGATCCTTCATGAGATGAACATGAACCCGATCGCCGAATGTGCGCTGTACTTCATCCTTAAGCGGCTTAAGCTCATGCAGCAAGCCAATATAGGTCACAATCAGCGTCCTAAAGGCATCCGAGCATTCGAGCAGCGGCATTTCTCCAAAACGAGGATCATTAGGGCGGCTCTCGTAGAAGGTTATGTCGCCAATTCGCAGCAGCTTCTCGTGGAATACACGTTCCTTATCCTCCGCATCAAGCGCGAACAAGAAGGGAATTAGGCCTTGTTTTCTTCCTAGATCAATAATTTGATTTGTCGTTTCGTTATCCAGCCAGTATCCGCCTATGACCTTGGATGAAATGGGATCAAAGATAACCGCGCCATTATATAAAACGATCGGATATTTCCACGGGATAACAGATACGATTTTGTTGGAGCTCATATAGCTTCTTGCCGTTGCATAACTAATGATGATACCTTGCTTCATCGCATGGTTTATGACGTTAATCGTATACTCGGACAAGGTAGCATCCGATTGAAGCAGCGTTCCATCGAGATCTGTAAGGAAATGATTGTTTGCCATTAATAAAGCCCCCTGTTATTCATGATTAGGAAGTAGGGCTCCCGCCCATGCTTTCACGAGCCGGCGCAACCCTCGTTCCATTTCTTTCTCGTTTACTCCGCCGAACCCCAAGTATAATCTTGCAAAACGACCGGGCAGGATAGGCGTATCCTGTGCAGCATAAACGTAAACATCCTCCGAAGCAGCAAGCTTAATCAGCTCCTCGGCACTGCACGTTGTTTGAACAGCGATTTCCACATGCATCCCTGCAGAATCTCCATGAACCTGCACATGCTCGGGCAAATAAGTGTCAATGAGCTGAAGCAGCTTTGCACGTTTTTTACGATAAAGATTGCGAACCTTCCTTACATGCCTGTACCAATGCCCTCGTTCCATGAACAGCTGCATGGCCCACTGATCAATGCGTGATGGACTCGTAAGTGTGTGCTCTATAGCTTGCAGCTTGCTGAGCAGCTGAGTCGGAACAACCATATAGTTCATACGCAGCGCGGGTGTGAAGGCTTTGGAAAACGTCCCAATATAAATGACGCTGCCCTGATGATCCATTCCTTGGAGAGAAGGGATGGTTTTGCCTGAATAACGAAACTCTCCGTCGTAGTCATCCTCAATGATATAGGCGCTGTTTGTGCTTGCCCAGTGGAGCAGCAGCTGCCTAGTGGAATACGGTAATGAGCTCCCATTAGGGCGATGTGAAGGAGTGACATATAAGATTTGAATTTGTTTGTCTACTAATATAGAAACGAAGTTCTCCATGTTATGGACGGGGACAGGAGCGACATTGTAGCCGTGCTGCTGAAAGGCAGCTCTAACCTGAGCGATACCGGCTTCTTCGACTGCAATTGTAGATGCACCGTTTAGCAATTTCGCGAGAATTTGTGTGCTGTAAGAAAAGCCTGATCCAATAATGATTTGTTCAGGCGTGCAATTGACGCCTCTTGAACGCTTTAAATAGTAAGACAATTGCAAACGCAAATCGTATTCGCCTCGCGGATCGCCATACTGATGAACATTACTGGCATGGTGAGATAATGCATCATGAAGAACGGATTTCCATGCCCGAATGGGGAATGATTCACCATCCACGGCTAGCAGGCTGAAATCGATGACTGTGCCGTTCTGGGTAGGAAGCGGAATGGAATGGCGATGTATGCTAGCTTTTTCTTCTAAAATCTCTGTATGAACCATGGCAGCAGCAGGAGTTAATTGTGACTGTATAACAAATAGACCGGCGCGCGGCTTGCTAACCGCATAACCTTCTTCCAGCAGCATGTGATAAGCCGTTTCAATTGTCGTTTTACTAAGCTTCGATTGCTCGCGGAGCGATCGAATTGATGGAAGCTTTGTTCCATCCGCTAGAGCGCCAGATTGGATGAGTTTCCGTAAATGTCTGTACAACACCAAATAGACAGGGCCTTGCTCTTCTTCTGAAAGGTTGATATCCATCTTATCTCCACACAATCTGACCCTTAAAATTCATATAAATCTGACACTGTGGTAGAGGTCAATTTCAGTATAAACTTTGGCATAGGCTTCCATCAATAACAAGAAATATAAATGGAGAGAAGGGGTTGCTATGCCGCAAGTAGAAGGAACCGTTGAAAGTAGATTGGCAACATTAGGGATTATTGTACCAAAGGCGAGCGAGCCCGCAGCTAAATATGCTAACTGCGTATTTTCAAATGGACTTCTGTTTGTTTCTGGCAAAGGACCTGCGGCCGCGATAAAAGGGAAGCTTGGCAACGAGTTTACGACAGCAGAAGGTTATCGACTCGCTAGGCAGACAGGAATTGAAGTTCTCGCCGTATTAAAGCATTCACTAGAGCGGTTGGATCTTGTGACTCGCGTCGTAAAGGTACAAGGTTTTGTGAATGCTGATCCCAGCTATGAAGAGCATCATAAGGTACTCGATGGCTTCTCGGATTTGATGGTGGAGGTATTTGGCGAGAGAGGAATTCATGCACGTTCGGTTATGGGGGCGAGCTCCTTAAGAAATCAGCTGCCGATCATTGTTGATTCTATTTTTGAAGTGGCCAGGGCTTAAGGTCTACTAATTATTAGCCGTTGCATTTGCTTTTATATTGCCTTAACATTAAAGTTTAAGAAAGCCGTCAGGTGCTGACGGTTTTTTTATATTTAATGAAGTGCAAATTTCTAAGGAGTGAGCATCTTGCAGTTTTTCCCTAAACGTTATGACAGATCACTGTTTATCGTTATATTCTTCTTTATGATGTTGAAAATGCTCCTGTTTCGCCATTTCGTCTTTTCAGGCATACAGGTGGAGAGCTTGCTGCCTGATGCTGCAGCCGTACTTGCACTGCTTATGCTGCTGGAGCTAGTCACCTCTGCGAGGTGGAGAGGAGCCGTATTTGGGCTCGTGAATGCTGTGTTTTCCTTGCTGCTATTTGCTTCAACGGTGTATGTCAGTTATTACGGAACGGTACCTACGTATACCGCACTGCACGGACTTGACCAAGTGCTGCAAATTAGGACAAGTGTAGGGTCTATTATTTTGCCTGCTTATTATGTTTACTTTCTGGATGTTGCCGTCTTGGCAGCTCTATATATCGTTAAACGTGCCAGAGGAGTACGCAGCGATGGGCGCAAGCGAATTGCAAAACCTCTGTATACAGCTGTTGCAGCTGTTCTATGTATTGCGATCTCGGGTGGATTCATTTGGTCCGCGAGTACGATTCCGAACGAGATTGTGAAAGCTGAGAATTTAGGCTATATCAATTATCAGGTAGCGGCAGCCGTTAAGGCGAGCAAAGAGCAGGCTGCGCTGAAAAATGGCAATGTAGAAGAAACAGGGGCTGATGCGATAGCGCTCAAATCCTCCTATTTTGATCAAGCTGGAGATAAGGTCGTTGCAGGCATGCCTAATTATTTCGGATCTGCCAAAGGTAAAAATGTGATCGTCGTTCAAATGGAGGCCTTCCAAAACTTTGCCATCAATTTGTCTGTCGGTGGTCAGGCGATTACGCCTGTTCTTAATCAGCTAGCGAAGGAAAGCTTCTACTTTCCTTATGTATTCCAACAAATTGGACAAGGGAATACTGCGGACGCTGAGTTCATGTCAAATACTTCTATCTATCCAACCGGGGATATGGCGATGTCTACAGGCTATGGTGATCGAGAGCTGCCGAGTCTTCCGAGACTGCTTGGAGAAAGCGGGTACGAATCGGGCACCTTTCATATTAATGATGTGACATTTTGGGATCGCAACCGAATGTATCCTGCGCTAGGTTTTACGGCATATTATGATAAAGCATCATTTAAAAATGATCATTTTAATTCTTTTGGCGCATCGGATGAGGAGCTTTACAGGGTCGGTCTTGAAAAGCTTAACGATATGAAGGAGCAAGGCAAGTCTTTTTATGCTCAATTCGTAACTGCATCCAGTCATCATCCTTTCAAGGTTCCAACGGAGCTTCAGCATATTACGATGCCGGATTCCTTGCAAGGAACGCAGCTGGGCAATTATTTGACTGCATTAAATTATACCGATTATGAACTAGGCCGTTTTATTGAGGGGCTCAAAGCGAGCGGAATGTGGGAAAACACGATTTTGGTCGCCTATGGCGATCACGCTGGTCTACAAACGACAGACAATGATCCTGCATGGGTTAGTGAGCAGCTTGGCATCCACTATGATGAGCAAATTAGCCGCTTAAACATCCCGCTTATTGTTCATGTACCAGGCGTAGAGGGAAAGACCGTTAATCAGGTTGGCGGTCAGGTTGACATTATGCCGACCATTACAAATCTGCTAGGCATATCGCTTGATGATCAAGCTTTTACGACATTTGGACATGACTTGCTTAATATTTCTCAAAATGTAATCGGTATGCGGTATTATTTGCCGACAGGTTCATTTTTTAATAATGATATCTTATTTATACCTGGAAAAGGCTTTGAGGACGGTACTGCCGTCGATATTAGAACGAAAAAGCCAGTAGCTGACTTCAGCAAATATCGTGGAGATTATGATTATATACTGGAGCTCATGAAGCTTTCGGATGATTATGTACGTCTGCTGCCGAAGCGGGCACCATAGAAGCAGATGAAATGCCTCTTGTCCATCCGGACTTGAGGCATTTTTTTCTTCGCAAATGCAATTATAAGCTTTTATGGAGGCAGGCAATGAGGTAAGATGGATATAGCTACAGAAGGTACTCTATTCCATTAAACGTAAGGAATCGATGAGACATGCGAATTGGTTTTTTTGATTCAGGGCTTGGCGGGCTTACCGTATTAGCGGAGGCACTTCAAAGACTACCTGATAAGGATTTTCTTTATATGGCGGACACGCTCCATGTTCCCTATGGGACGAAGTCAGAGGAAGACGTGAAAGCGTACATTTTTGAAACGGTTGGTTTAATGATGGAAGAGGGCATAGATGCATTGGTCGTGGCTTGCAATACTGCGACCAGTATTGCAATTAACGAGTTAAGAGAGCGTTATTCCCTGCCCATTGTCGGCATGGAGCCTGCTGTTAAGCCAGCAGTAGAAATGAACCGAGCAACAGGCAAAAGGGTACTCGTTTTCGCAACGCAGTTAACGCTACAATTGCCAAAATATTACGCACTCGTGTCACGCGTGGATGAGATGGGAATCGTGGATTCACTGCCTCTGCCTGAGCTTGTGCGTTATTGTGAGGCGCTGCAATTTGATAAACAGATTATCAACGAATATTTCCGGGCAAAGCTCGCAAACTATGATTTAGACAATTACGGAATTATCGTACTTGGCTGTACACATTATCCTTTCTATAAGGATATATTAAGGGAGCTGCTTCCTGCTCATATCGAGATTGTGGATGGGAATGTGGGAACGGTGAAACGCCTATCCGCATTATTGAGCCGCTATGGCATTCCCGGAGGCGGAGGCAATGGTAACGTACGCTTTATGTGCTCGGGCCAAGAGCCTGCTTACATGGACAAGATGCAAAAGGCGCTTTCGATTTTACGTGAAAAAAATGTTTTAACACAGTCGCTTCAAAGCTAATTCGAAGCAAAAGGCGGACAGCGCTCATCATGAGTGCTGCCCGCCTTTTTTATGACGATTATATGATTGCCGGCGGTTCTTCCAAAGTAAGCAAAACAGGACAATGATCGCTGCCCAAAATATGCGTGTCAATGGACGCATCGATGAGCAGTGGGCTCAGCCTTGAAGAGGCTAAGAAATAATCGATCCGCCATCCCACGTTCCGCTCGCGCACCTTCATCATGTACGACCACCAGCTGTACACATCTGTACGATCCGGGTAAAAATGTCTGAATGTATCGAGGAAGCCAGCTGCCAGCAGCTCTGTCATCTTGCCGCGCTCTTCAATTGTAAAACCGGAGTTCCCTAAATTAGGCTTTGGATGCTTAAGATCAATTTCTTGATGGGCTACGTTCAAATCACCGCAAATAATGACAGGCTTTAAGGCATCAAGCTGCTGAAGATAACCGCGGAAGCGATCTTCCCATTCCATTCGGTAATCCAATCGCGATAAGTCGCGCTTGGCGTTAGGCGTATATACGGTAACTAGATAGAATCCTTCAAACTCCAGCGTAATGACTCGTCCCTCGGGCTCCGAGTTTTCCTCAATGCCATAGTGCACGGAGAGAGGTTTTATACGGGTGAACACCGCAGTGCCTGAGTAACCCTTCTTAATCGCGTAATTCCAATATTGCGAGTACTCATCACCAAGCTCCATGCTGATTTGTCCATCCTGCAGCTTCGTTTCTTGCAGGCAAAAAATATCTGCATCCGTTTCCTTGAAATAATCGTTAAAGCCTTTCGTTACGCATGCCCGTAAACCATTTACGTTCCAAGATACTAGCTTAATCATGATCTATCTCCTTACGTTTTCTAGCATTACGTACTAGTTTATCATATTTTCTTCAAAGGACTGTTGGAAACTAAAAAATCATTAGCAAACGTTATATACAGTTAAGGATTTTAATGTAAAAATTGATAGTGACGATAATGTAGACTTAAGCAGCATTCCAACGATAGATAAGATAGCTTATAAGAACGGTAAACGTTTGGAGAAGAAGGAGACCTTCATGATAAAAATATATAAGAGTGAACTAGGAAAAGAACAGGTTCTGCGTTCCTATAATGAGCTTTTGGAGCTGTGGCCAACGGAATTTGAGGAGCTGGACATTAACACCAAATACGGCGTCACGCATTGTATTATTGCAGGTCATAAGTCGAATCCACCGCTGCTGCTGCTTCATGGCGTTGGAGATAATTCGGCGGTGATGTGGATGCTGAACATAAAGGAATTATCCAACCATTTTTATTGCATTGCAGTAGATACGATGGGTGGACCAGGAAAAAGTGTGCCTAACGAAAACTTTCAGAAAAAGACGTTTGATCAGGTGGAATGGATCAATGAAATCGTTGATCAAATGGGATTGGATCAATTTCATATCGCTGGTGTGTCGAATGGAGCTTATATGGCTTTTAATTATACGGTTAACGAAGCAAGTAGAGTGAACAGAGTCGTTTGCATGGAGGGAGGGATGGTTACAACACCAATTAAAACGATGGTGAGCACCTTAATGATGATGATGCCGGAAATGCTGATTCCAACCCGCAATAATATGCTTAAAATTATAAAAAAGCTAAGCTCGCCCCAATCCCGCGTTTATGAGCAGCATCCCGAATTAGCGGATCATCTTGTTCTTGCCATGAAAAATCATAATCAACAAGCGATGTTTGCACATAAGCTGCAGAAATATGATCAAGCGTCAGCAGCTGCGATAAAGGAAAAGCTGTATTTTCTGATGGGTGAGTACAAGCTGTCCCATAAGAAGGATTTTTTGCAGGTATTAAACGCAGGACAATTTCGTTACAAAATAATCCCTCATGCAGGACACGGTGTTAATCATGAACAGCCTGATGCTGTACATAATGAACTAATCCCATTTTTACTTCATTGAACTTGTTTTGCTCGGAGTAAGCGATCATACGAAACGACTAGGCCGACATGCTCTCTTTATGGAGAAAGAGCTCGGTCCTTTTTTGCGTGTGGTAAAAGTTGGTTGACATGTCTTTACCCTAATGATAGGATAAAAGTATACTAAAACTAGGAAATACGATTTTAAGATAAATGCAGCAAGGAGGCATGGGCATGAATCAGCAAAGTGAACAGAGCCAGCTTGATCTTCGGTTATTTCGTGTATGGTTCAAAGCGTCTAAGGCAGTTGGCGACAATGTGCGCAAGGATATTGAAAGCCATGGCATTAGTCAGGAACATTTTATGATATTGGAGCTTTTGTATAGCAAGGGGCCTCATCCGATACAGAAAATAAGTGAAAAGTTCTGCATTCCAAGCGGCAGCATTACTTATGTTGTTGATAAGCTTGAGAAAAAAGGATATGTGAGACGAGAGCCAAGCGCTACCGACCGTAGAGGCTCAAACGTCATTCTTACCGAAGCGGGACAAATACTGTTTGATGATATTTTTCCGAAGCATGCAGATGTCATTACACGCAATTTCAGTTCTGTAAGCAACGAGGATAAAGAGAAGCTTATTGAGCTTTTAAAAACGATCGGCATTAATGCAGAACAACTGAGTGAATAACATAAACGTTTAAGGGGATGTATTAGATGACAACGATTAATCTTGCTATTATATATTACAGTGTAACGGGAACAAATTATCAAATGGCGCAGTGGGCTGCAGAGGGTGCGAAAGCAGCTGGAGCTGAAGTGAAAATATTGAAGACGCCTGAGCTTGCCTCAGAAGAAGCCATACAAGCTAACCCCATCTGGAGAACTCATGTTGCAGAGACGCAAGATATACCTGTGGTTACCTATAAGGATCTGGAATGGGCGGACGCTATTATATTTAGTATTCCATCCCGCTTTGGCGGTATGCCTGGTCCTGTTAAGCAGTTTCTTGATTCGACAGGCTCACTTTGGTTTAACGGCAAGTTAGTCAATAAAGTAGTCAGCGGAATGACTTCAGCGCAGAACGCGCATGGCGGTCAAGAGCAAACCATCCTTGGACTGTACACTTCAATGTACCATTGGGGAGCGATAGTAGCTGCACCGGGCTATTCGAGTCCAGTTACCTTTGAAGCTGGCGGCAATCCATATGGGACAAGCGTGACGGTGCAAGGCGGGAAAATGGTTGAGGATGTAAAAGCAGCTGTGGAATATCAAGCTAAGCGTACAGTCAATGTTGCTCAGTGGGTCAAGCAAGGGCTCGCTCAAGTTTAAGCAGAAAATAAGAAGAGGCAGAGGGAGGGATACTGCCTCTTTTTTTTGTGCTATTATGGTATGGTAATCGCATCGATCTTCGATGAACAATGGGTATGACAGCCTTGAAAGGCGGGAATAACGGTGAACGCAAGCAAAAGTACATTTTGGAAGTCCTATATGAGCGGTTTAAAATTGCATGTTGCCATAGCCGACTATACGAAGGTGCCGCTTTCGTGGAAGGACGATAATTATACGACGGATGTGAATAAGCTATATTATATCCAAGAGGGCGAAGGGTACATTAAGGCCGGGAATCAAATTTATTATCCAAAGCCCGGTGATCTGTGTCTGCTGCCCGCAGATGTCGTACAATCCTATGGAACGATTAATACGAATACTTACGGAAAATATTGGTGTCACTTTACTGCAAAAATAGATAATTTCAACCTGTTTCAACTGCTCGAAATGCCCGTCATGATATCGATATCCGATCACGAAGGCTTGAAGGGTAAATTTGAAAGGCTGGTACACCATCATAAGAGTGAAGACTGGACATCCGAGCTGCAGCTGCAGTCGGCGTTTCTTGAGATTATGGCCATGATGCTGGAGCAGGCTGAGGATGTCACAATCAAAACACCGGCAACCAGCTCATTTGAGAAGCTGAATGTCGTGCTGACCTATATTGAAGAGCATTTATCGGAAAATATTACAGTAGATACTCTTGCTCAGCTTGTACATTTTCACCCTAATTATTTTATCCGCATGTTCAAAAATACGACAGGGCTCTCACCTATACAATATGTGAATCGCAAGCGTATGGACAAAGGACGGCAGCTGCTATCCTTTACTTCACTTAGCATCTCGGCAATAGCTGAATCTCTAGGAATGGATGCCACTTATTTCTCTCGTTTATTCAAAGAGTATATGGCTTTGTCACCGAGCGAATATAGGGAGCTTTCACTGAAATGATAAAGAAAACCGTCGCTGTTTAAGCGACGGTTTTTTTGAGTTTACAAACAAAACGTTTCCATTTTCTTCACATGAGGGAGTTGAACGGCGTTATTTTTACCCCTATATTAGATAATGAAAAGGGAAATGGAAGGGAGTGTTTATGCCATTAACAAACTCTATAAAAAGAATATTAGTTTCTTTATTGCTTCAAGCTTCATTATCATTTTGCTCGATCTTCTATTTGCTAATTCTGTTCTAATTAAAGAGAATGATCAGCTGCTGACCCTAGGCATTGCATTAGATTTTGTCGTTGTTATCCCTTTATTGCTGTACTTTCTATGGTTTCGCGTACTAAAATTCAAGATCGCATCTATCATTCCATTTGCTCTTCTGGGTTATTTAGCATTAACGTTATTTGTACCAAACACCGATCAAGAAACGATGAACGCTATAAAATATTTCCTTATCCCGCTGCCGCCTTTTATTTTAGCTTTAAAAATCTATGATATTGCGGCTGCCTATAAGCGTTATAGAAAAGTTGATAATCACCCTATAGAAACACTTCGGAAAAGTCTAGAAGAGACCATTCGCCATCCCAAAATTGCAGCTTTGCTCACGCATGAATTATCTGTTTTTTATTACGCCTTGTTCGCATGGAAAGAGACACCTTTCATTCGAACGGGGGCTGCCTCGTTTAGTTATCATAAAAACTCTAACAAGCTGATAACCTTACTCGTATTTTCGAAAGTATTGATTATTGAAGGGGTATGCATGCACATTCTGCTTGCGCAATGGTCGCATACCGCTGCATGGTTACTCTCGTTAGGAAATGTGTATATTATTATGCTGCTAATTGCTGATTACCGAGCGATGTGCTTAAATCCTATTTTGGTATCGGATCAACAAATAAGGTTTCAGTACGGCATTCAGTTGTATTCGGACATGAATATCAATACTATTGCATCCATTTCGGCCATTACATTCGAGAAATTAGCTAAGGATAAAATGAAAAAAACGACAAAGATTCTGGGCACAGAACCTAATGTGCATCTGATGTTAAAAGAAGAAATTACGGTTACTACGGCGTTCGGGATTAGAGAACAAATTGACCAAATCTATCTATTTGTAGATAAACCTCATGAATTTCAAACGAAATGCCAGCAGTTGATGGAGGTAAGCAACAAGGACAGCGAATAGTTCGCGAGCCCTGTTGCGCGTTTGAATTAAAATTTTCTCTAACGAATCGAATCATGCTTATTATGCAGAATATGATCTTTTTCAAACGCTAACGAACCTGATTGACGTTATGCTCTATAGGATGATATGAGCTATTTTTCTTGAAATAGCGATGCTGGAGTTCGTTGCAATAATAATTCCTTGCAAATGGTCTAAATAAGAGCTGCTGAGTTCAGCGGTGCAGCGTATGCCAAAAACAAAGGAGCTAAGCAGATTCAAATCGCTTAGCTCCTTTGTTATTCCGAACTTTTTCCCATGATTAGGATTGTTCTGCACAACTAGTTCTTTTGGGGCAGCCTTTATGCTGCAAGTATAAGAACTCCGATGGAATCAAGGATAAAAGCTGTTTGCAGGCGTAGTTGTCGAACACCAGCGGGAATTGAATAGTGATTTGATCAAAATATCCTTCGCTTCATTCGTGCCGATATAGCGCAGTGCTTCTAGAGCATGAGCTCTTACATAACGGTTCTCGTCATCGAGTACTGCCGCCAAAGCGGGAACGGCTGCTGCCGCTGCAGCACCCATGCGGGACAAGGACAGCCCAGCTGTAAATCGTACTTGAACGTCCTCATCGGACAAGGCTGTAATAAGACCCTTCACTGCAATTTCTGAAGAATTAGACAAAATGCCAAGTGCTTCAACGACTGCAATTCTTACTGTCGCATCGGAGTGGGACAGAAGTTCAACAAGCTTTGGAAGCGCGGATTCAGCGTAGCTGCGCAGCTCGCCAAGCGCGAATATTGCATGCTGTACAGTTTCTGAGCGATCGCTCTCTAGTGCGTCGATCAATCCGTTTACTGCATCTGAGCCTGCGATGGACAGTCCGTAAGCAGATGTGCGTGATACGTCTAATCTCTCATGATGAAGACCAGCCAGCAGTACTTTCACGCCTGGAGCGCCATATTTAGCAAGCTCATAGGCAGCATTCAAGGCATTTGGTTCGAAGCTATCTTCCAAAGCCGTTGCCAGTGCGGCTAATTTCTCTTCGTTTGCTTCCGCAGTGTTTGCTAGACTGCCTAGCTTACCGGATAGCCAGTTCCATGTTTCTTCCCACATGTCTTCGTGGTTAGCGATTGGCAGGGCAAGGTCAGCAGGCTCTTTCCACTCGGAGATCAGATTATTCCATGAAGGCTTAGTTGGAACAGCTGTACGCATAAATTCAAATTTAAGCATGTAACGAGCATTGCCTAATATATTTGGTGTTGAACGGTGCCAGATATCATAGTGGATGAGTGCAAATGTACCTGCTTCGCCGCTAGCGTAAGCTTCTCCTTGCACCTCGTCAGAAGCAAAGGTGCGTGATTCATAGTTTTGGGTGCCAGGCACAACGCTAGTAGGCCCAAGCTCAATTGGCGTGTTTTGCGGGAAGTACATAATCATAGCCCACCATGGATGGTGGTTGCGCATACGGGAGTAGCCCCAGTAGCTGTCCTTATGCCAACCGCCAGCAACCGGCTGTGCATTAAAGTGGCCATGGCGATGAGCATGCAGCATATAGTTTGGACCCAGTACGCTTGTTAATGCGCCTGTAATAACGGGGCTGTCGAAAGCCTGTTGTATTTCCCTAATTCGCGGCAGCAGGTTGTTGCCGGGATTGCCTTCCTCGTCATATACTTTTCCAAGTTCAGCTGTCATGGCTTGATGGAAGGATTCAGGGAAATCTGTTTTTAGAATAAGAAAGCCTTCAGTAATAAACTTTTGCATTTGCTCGTCAGTGAGTAGAAGCGGTGATTGATTCATATAATGGATGACCTCCTAATGTTGTGGTGATAAACCGATTATATGAGAAGTCGAACCAATGCTACATACACGAAACTAAGTGAAGCTTGCATAAAACTAACTTCCTGTTTGTCAGCCAAAAAAGCTGCTCATTTGAGCAGCTTTTTAATATTTTTTAATTTTCCAGCATAAGGAGGGAAGACGAGCCCAAGCTCAAGCTTGGTGCTTTTCTTCAAAATACTCTTCTGATGCGAGAACAGATCAAAGCTGTATTTGCCATGATAGGCCCCTACACCGGAGCTGCCAACACCGCCAAATGGCAAATAGGGATTAGAGACGTGCATAATCGTATCGTTAATACAGCCGCCGCCGAAGGAAACACGGCTCATAACCTCATCCTCCAGCGCTTTATTCTCTGTAAATAAATAAAGGGAAAGCGGCTTTGGATGGGCGTTAATCATTCGAATGGCCTCATGGATATCTCGGTACTCCATGACAGGCAATATAGGGCCAAATAATTCTTCTGACATCGCTGCGCTATCCCATGAAACGCCATCCAGTATTGTCGGTTCGATAAAGAGGTCTGCGCGGTCTGTGCCTCCTCCATAAACGATGCTGGCTTTGTCTTGCTCCAGAATGGAAGCAAGCCTGTCAAATTGACGTTGATTAATGATTCGACCATAATCTTTGTTGCTTTGTATAGAAGCTCCATAGAAGGATTGGATGACTTCCTTCATTTTTGCAACCAGATTTTCTTTAATATCCTGATGAGCCAGCACATAATCGGGTGAAATACAGGTTTGGCCGGTATTCATTAATTTGCCCCAGATAATCCGCTTGGCAGCGATCTCAAGATTAGCGGTAGAATCTACAATGACAGGGCTTTTTCCTCCGAGCTCAAGCGTGACAGGCACAAGGTTTTTGGCAGCAGCCTCCATAACGATTTTGCCAACCGCGATGCTGCCTGTGAAAAAAATATAATCAACCGGCGCGTGGATGAGCAATGAGGTCGTTTCCTTCTCCCCCTCAATGACTTTAATGTAGGTGGGATCAAAGGCTTCATTGATGATTTTACTTATTAAAGCTGAAACATGAGGCGAGCTTTCGGATGGTTTGAGAATGGCACAATTGCCTGCGGCAATGGCTCCGATAAGCGGCTCAATGACAAGCTGGAACGGATAGTTGAAGGGACCAATTATTAAAGCTGTGCCGTAGGGCTCCTTCATAATACGGCTGGAAGATGGAAACAGATAAATCGGTGTTTTCACCTTCTGCGGCTTCATCCACTTTTTGAGATGCTTAATGACATGTCGAATGCTATTGGTTACGATTATAATTTCTGTCATATGGGTCTCTAGCTCGCTTTTGCGAAGGTCTTGATAAAGCGCCTCGACGATTTCCTGCTCATGACGCTGTATGGCTTGCAGCAATCGTTGCAATTGATTCAGCCTAAAGTGCAGCAACTTGGTCTGGCCTTGTTCAAAAAATGTTTTTTGCTCTAGCACAATCTGTTCAATATCTGTAGCTGTTAATGAGCTCATTTCTGCAACCCTCCTTACCTATCCACATCTTAACAGGTAATGAAACGAACTTCCACTTGGATATTGAGTTAGCGATCTCATTTTTTTTGCATATTAACACACAAAGAAAAACAGAATACCCGTCCTCTGAAAATCAAAGAGGGATATCCTGTTTAGATGGTATTAAAGTGCTTCTTTAATGATCTTTTTGTAATAAGAGACGGAAAGGATTCCGAATATGGAGTAAAGGATGGTATATAGCAGCATGACTATAATCATCGGAGTTAAAAGCTCTGTTCCAAAGAAAAACCAACCGGATTTGACTGCAAAATAGCTGTGAAGCAGCCCAACCACTAAGGGAATGCCAAAGTTGAACATTTGTTTTATTTTTATGCCCCTTAACAAATCAGCCCTTGTGAAGCCAAGCTTTCGAAGGATGGTATAGTTCGGCTTTTCCTCTTCGCTTTCTCCCATTTGCTTAAAATAGAGAATATTGCCGGATGTGATAAGAAAGGTTAGTCCAAGGAAAGCAACGATAAACATAATCAAGCCCATCGATTGTTTTTGCTGGTTGCTTGTATTAAGCTGGGAATCATTTCTGTTGTGCTCAGAGAACTTCATCTCATTGAATAGCTGAGTCGCTTCTTTTAGATCAGAACGATCTTTCATATTAATTCCGATATGCAGGGTAGAGTGTTTCTGAATAGCCGGATCAAGATGATTATTTAAGCGCTCGAAAACAGAATCATCAACGATGACTACAGGCAATCCGCCGCTTTTAAACCACCAAGAGACGATGGGCTGCTCCTTAAGTCCGATATATTGTTGTGGAATACTTTGAGTAGGATTTATTAGTTGCACGGGCCCTGAGTCTTTTAAAGACATGAATTGTTTGAGCATGCTGCTGTAACCAGAGAGATAGACCTCGTCTTGAGACAGTTTAATACCGTCAACAGATTTTTCGCTGACAACGGGCAAGGTCATAATACCCGTAGCCCCATTCACGCTTACCACTTCAAGATTGTTATTCATAATACTCTTCAAATTGACGTCTACCTGAATGACAGGAATCATTTTTTCGGTATGCGCCAGCTTGTTTTTGTTTAGAGCTTCTTTAAACTGCTCCGCGTCCTGAACGTTCATAAATGCAAAATGTTCGGGAACATTGTTTTTGGCCGTTTTTTCGGCAGAGTAATAAGAGATATAGCTTAAGGATAATAATCCGATAGCAAGCGCCGACACGGTCGTAATGATGGTGAGAAGCAGCGCATTCGATTTCATACGGAACATAATGGACGAGAGCGATAAGGTTTCATTAATGTTAAGGTAGCCGTTTTTCTGCTTTCGAATCACGTTGAAAATAAAGCTGACCGATCCTTTATAAAAAAGGAAAGTTCCAAGGATAACGGAGCCCAAAATACCGATCATGGCAGCAAAGAGCGCGGTCATCGTCACAAATTTACCTCCGAACAGTTCGGAAGAAATATAATAGCCCAGCGCAATCAACAGCAATCCGGCAATACCGATTAGCATTTCCAGAATAGACACTCTTCTTGCTTTGCCTTCTGTGACGGAATTCACTCTAAACAGCGATAATATCGTTTGTTTTTTTATAAATAAATAGTTCATCAACATAATCAGAAGATAAATAACTAAAAAAATAATGATGGTTTGCTTGAACGCTTGGGTGGAGAAACGCAGCTCTGCGGCCACCTCAACACCGATCGTTTTAAATAAAATCATAATAATTAATTTGGACACAGAGAAACCGACCAGAACCCCAAGCAGGATGGAGCCGAAATAAAGAAAAAAGTTTTCCAGCGTCAGAATGCGGAAAATTTTATTTTTGGTCATTCCGATAAGCTGAAATAAGCCGATTTCCTTGCTACGCCTTTTAATAAAGATGGTATTGGCGTACAGCAGAAAAATAGAAACGATTCCAACGAGCAAATAAGAAGCAGTCTTAATGGCAGCAGCCCCTTTAACAGAGCCTTTCGCCTCATCCATGGCAGGATCAAACTGCAGGGTGACAAAGGCGAAATAAAGAGCAGCGCTAAACACGAGAGCAAACACATAGAGATAATAGTTTTTTAAATTCTTTTTTAGATTGCGGAGAATGAGTTGATTAATGCTCATGGTGCACCCCGCTTAGTACACTTTGTGTTGCCATAATATCGTTGAAGAATTTTTGCCGCGTTTGTTCTCCCTTATAAAGCTGAGAATAGATTTGTCCATCCTTGATGAAGATGACTCTGCTGCAATAGCTGGCAGCTACCGGATCGTGAGTAACCATGGCGATGGTAGCTTGTCTTTTTTGATTTAAACCGCTCAGCTTGTTCAGTAAATCAGAGGCGGATTTGGAATCAAGGGCGCCTGTCGGTTCGTCAGCGAAAATAATGCTTGGCTCATGAATGAACGCTCTTGCAGCGGATGTGCGTTGTTTTTGGCCGCCAGATATTTCATTCGGATACTTATTGCGGAGCTCATAAATGCCAAGCTCGGTCGCTACCGCTTGAAATTTACGTTCGGCTTCTTTTTTTGGCGTCTTCGTAATCGACAGCGGCAATAAAATATTTTCTTTGACCGTTAGCGTATCTAACAAATTGTATTCCTGAAAAATAAAGCCTAAACGATTTTTGCGAAATTCAGCCAATTGTTTTTCTTTTAATCCAGAAATAACTTTCCCTTCGATTTTAATCGAGCCGCTGCTAATGTGGTCAATCGATGAAAGCACGTTAAGCAAGGTCGTTTTTCCTGAGCCGGATGCGCCCATGATGCTGACGAATTCCCCTTTTTCAATGCTAATATCGAGCCCGCATAATACTTCCTGCTTGTTGAACTTGTTTCCGTAAATTTTATGGATTTTGGTTGCTTCCAGAATGAACATCTTATTAACACTCTCCCTAGGTCTATTACTTGTATTGTAAATCGAATGTCCGATTAGTTCCTTCGAATGACCGAACAAATAATAGAAGCATGTGACAATGTTGTCACATGCTTGTGATACGAACGAATTCATTTCGCTGCGGGAAAGCTAAGGTGAACGCTGTTCCTGCTCCAAGCTCGGATTTGACATGGACACGGATCAACAGCGATTGAGCTGCTTTTTGAGCTAAATACAATCCCATGCCTGTCGCGGCGCTGTCTTGGTGCATCGTCGTCGATGTAAAGCCTTTATCGAAAATGCGAGGCAGATCCTTCGGATCGATGCCGCGTCCATTATCAATGATTTCAAGGATAGTCTGCTGATTCCGCTGATAGCTCTTGATCACGATATCAGATGGCGGGCTATATTTTACAGCGTTGGTTAAAATTTGTCTGATGATAAAGGAAAGCCATTTCGCATCGCTCAGCGCTTTCGGTTCATCCAATTGAATATCAAAGCCGATCCCCTTCTGGATACACCATGATTGCAGCGTCTTAATTTCATCGAAGATGATCGTTTCCAAATCGGTGTTTTCGATATAGATATCATTTTCAATAAACGGTATGCGTCTCTGATGGAGCTGCTGGTCGAGCAGGAGGTGAATCCGCAGCCATTCATACGTCAAATGCGTTTTCATTCCTTCATCCAGTATACGGTCTATCATGAGACGCATCGCGGTTAGCGGCGTTTTTACCTCGTGTATCCAAGATAACAGCTCATCCTTCTCATGCTCCAAAACCATCCGATTGTTCATTGCAGCGTGCTTCAGCAGTTCCGCTTGATTCGTCATGCTTTTTTCGATCACCTTCTCAAACGGGCTCTCCGGCTCAGCCATGCTCGTAGTATCCAGGCTGATGTCTCGCTCCTCCAAGCTTCTGATGAACCTTGTTTCTTTATGATACCGGATGACGAAATGGATGATAAAAATAATCGAAGATAAATAAAAGAGATAGATCATCGATTGCAGGGGAATCGTTGAATCTACATAAGCACAAACAAGAATCAGCAGCTGCAAAATAATAAACAACAGAATCCAGCTGCGCCTCTCCACTATATATTTTCTAATCATAATCATGCGCCTCTTCAACAGCCATATAGCCTTGTCCAATTTTCGTTTCAACAAAACGGCCGAGCTCAATTTCATCGAGCCTTTTGCGCAGCCGGTTCACATTCACAGTTAGCGTGTTGTCACTGACAAACCGTTTATCATCCCATAAGCTATTAATCAATTCTTCCCGGCTAACAATCTTATTTTTACGGTCAATGAGCATTTTTAAAATAAAGATCTCATTTTTGGTAAGCTCAATGGAGCCTTTATGATTGGAGACCAGATTTTTCTCATAATCAACCGTTGCGTCGCACCAGGTTTTGAGCTCGATATATTCGGTATTGTAATTGTATACCCGCCGAAGAATAGCTTGTATTTTGACGATGAGCACATCGAAGTGAAAGGGCTTTTGTATATAATCATCCGCTCCAAGCTGCATAGACATGACGATGTCCGTCGGGTGGTCTCGCGAGGATAGGAAGATGATCGGGACGCTCGAGTGGGAACGTATCATTCTGCACCAATGAAATCCATCGAATTTTGGAAGCTGAATATCGATGATCACGAGGTCCGGCTTAACGAAGGTAAATTGCTGAATCACTTTCTCAAAATCCGAAATGCCATGTACTTCATATGACCACTGGGATAATCGGTCTTTTATCTCGTTAAATAACGTTGTGTCATCTTCAATTAACAATAGTTTAAACATAGGGTCACCGCTTTTTTTAAAGTTTATTACTATGAATTGTATAGGAAAATCCCTATGTATGCCATAAATGGCACGGAACAAAGTGCTGAATGGAGAGAGGGGAAGAGAAAAGAGGGTTGTGCAACATTTTGTGCAAACGTTGTCATTTCAGGGGAAAAAGGTGAATTTACGTGTCGAAATAGGTAAAAGGTGAGAAAAACAATTGACAGCGCTTTATTTTGAGTATTAATATGGGAATCAGCAAACGCTTTCATTGCGCTTTTATGACTGGAACAGCTGTTGTAGAAGATGCGGTTAAAAAGTTTGCATTAATTATGTTATTTGTGCAAACGCTTGCATAAAATCTATAGCTGTTTAGACAGAAGTCAGGGGGTGTTGTGTTAACGAACTTTGGTGTAGACGGAACGGTGCGAGTTGATGATTGAAAGGTGCAATGATCATAATTTGAGGAGGTTCATCCAAATGGGCTTTGCTTTAAAACGAAAGAAAATGATGTCTATCATGCTTATAGCAGCTATGATCTGGTCGATAGTGGGCGCAATACCGCTACATACGAACGCCGCGGCGCCAACTCAGGTTGTTCTTGTCGGCGACTTGCAGAAGGGGCTCGGTAACAGCGAGAATTGGGACCCCAAAGCCGAGGCAACCAAGATGAGCGATAGCGGCAGCGGTTATTATACGTTTAAGGCTACGCTGCCAGCGGGCACATATGAATATAAAGTTGCTCTAAATGGAGGCTGGTTGGAAAGCTATGGCTTTGGCAATTACACGAATCCAAGCGGTGTGGATAGCGGCGGCAATATTAAGCTGACACTCTCCGAAGAGAAAGAAGTGACTTTTTATTATAACCACGATACACATAAAATTGCGGATTCTACCTATTACACCCCGGTAGCCAGCGACAAGCTGCCTCGGATTGTTGGGACTTTGCAGGTTCCGCTAGGGGAACCAAGTAACTGGGCACCAGAATCGGCGCTTTCCCTTTTGACGGATAGCGATATGGATGGCGTCTACACGATAACGAAGGATGTACCCAAAGGGGATTACAAATTCAAAATCGTGCTTGGATCGACTTGGGATGACCAGACGTATCCAAAGGATGATCAATTGCTTAGTCTTCCTGCCGATCTTCCAGTAACGTTTAAATATAACGCGAATACAAAAGTGGTATCAGCAGATTTCAAAGCACCAGTTGAACCGAGTCCGAGTCCAGATCCGGTTGACCCGAACCTCGATCCGATTCCGGCCAACCACCTGCGCATTCATTACAATCGGGCAGACGCTCTTTATGAGAATCAAGGGATATGGACATGGGAGCAGGTTGCCGCTCCTTCAACGGGCTGGCCGGGTGGCGCAACAGCTTTTCCAGCAGATAAGAGAGACAGCTATGGTGCCTATGTTGATATTCCGCTAGCTGCGAATGCCAAAAAAGTGGGCTTCCTTATCGTTAATCGATTAGATGGAGCTAAGGATGGCGGCGATAAAGCGGTAGCGATAAGCTCCCCAGCAGTAAATGAAATTTGGATTAAGGAGAACTCCAATAAAGTATCTTATTTCGAGCCGGTAGAGCTCCCAGCTAATACCGTTCGTATTCACTATGTGAGAGACGATAAAAAACAGAGTGCTTACGGTTTATGGCTGTGGGATCAGGTGGCGACTCCTTCAACAGGCTGGCCAACGGGCGCATCCGCTTTTACAGAGGAACAGGTCGACCGTTATGGCAGCTATGTCGATATTCCGCTTCAAGAGAACGCGCAAAAAATTAGTTTTATTGTCGTTAATCGCACCTTGGGCGATGCGGATAAGGATGGAGGCAATCGCTCCTTCAGTCTTGCAAATCGTTACAATCAGCTCTGGATCAAGAAGGGAGATAATAATGTATACGTGTCCCCTTACTGGGAACTGCCTACAGCCCTTGAGTCCGCAGAGATCTTATCCGAAAGTAAGCTCCTTCTCGGTTTCACAATGACCGACGGTCTCGCAGCAGAGGAATTGAAGAATGCCATTACAATTACGGATAAGAACGGTACAGCTGTATCGATTAATCAAGTGGTGTTGAACGCTGATAAAAAAACAGCAAATGTCTCGGCAAACATTCAGCTGGATCAAACGCCGCTGAACGTAACTTACCAAGGGAGAACCGTATCCGCAGCTGCAGGCTGGAGAATGCTTGATGAGCTTTACAACTACGAAGGAAATGATCTTGGGGCGAGCTATCATTCTGGCAGCGTGGTTCTGAAGCTGTGGGCGCCAAAAGCAAGCGCAGTCGTAGCAAATGTCTATGATAAAGCCGATTCTACTAAGCTGGTTGGCAGTGCCAGTTTGACGAAAGGCGACAAAGGCGTTTGGACGGCAGCTATCGCGCCAACTGATCTCACAGGTCAAGGCATAACCGATCTGAAGGGGTATTTTTATCAATATGAAGTGACGAATGATGGGGTTGCGAAACAAGTACTCGACCCGTACGCGAAATCGATGGCGGAGTTTAGAGTGAATACGAAGGGTGAAACCGGTCCAGATGGCGATGCAGTTGGCAAAGCGGCAATCGTTGATCTAGATGCAACTAATCCTGCCGCAGACTATGATTTTGCCAAAATTGACGGCTATGAGAAACGAGAGGACGCGATTATTTGGGAGGCGCATATTAGAGACTTTACATCCGATCCATCCGTAGCTGATGATCTTAATGCGAGATGGGGCTCTTATAACGCATTCAAGGATAAGCTGTCTTATATTAAATCATTAGGCGTTACCCATATTCAGCTGCTTCCAGTTATGGCTTGGTATTATGGCGACGAAGCTCAGATGGGAACAAGAGAACTGGAATACTCTGCACAAAACAACGAATACAACTGGGGTTATGATCCGCATAGCTACTTCTCGCCGGATGGCGCTTATTCGGAGGATGCCGCAGATCCCGAGCTGAGAGTAAAAGAATTAAAAGGACTCATTGATGCGATTCATAATGAAGGTATGGGAGTCGTTCTTGATGTCGTCTACACCCATATGGCCAAAGCAAGCTTCTTAAACGATATCGTACCTAACTATTACGCATTCCAAGATGCAAATGGCAACAATATCGGCGGATTCGGCAACAACCTTGCTACCTCTCACAAAATGGCGGAGAAGCTAATGGTTGATTCGGTTAAGTACTGGTTTGATGAATACAAAATCGACGGCATGCGCTGGGATATGATGGGCGACGCTACCTATGATTCCGTGCAGAATGCTTACGATGCAGCAGCGAGTATTAATCCGAATGCCCTATTTATCGGTGAAGGCTGGGTAACGTTCGGAGGCGATGCTTCTGATCCTGCTTTGAAGGGCAAAGGCGCAGACCAAAAATGGATGGATAAAACAGACAGCGTAGGCGTTTTCTCCGATGAGATTCGTAATGAATTGAAATCCGGTTTCGGCTCGGAGGGCGAGCCAAGATTTATAACAGGTGGAGCAAGAAGCGTGGCTACGATCCTGAATAATATCAAGGGGCAGCCAAGCAACACGCCTGCTGATGACCCGGGAGACATGGTGCAGTATATTGAAGCCCACGACAACCTGCCGCTGTATGATGTTATTGCCCAGTCAATTAAGAAAGATCCGGCTATAGCGGCTAATGATCTGGAAATTCATAAACGGATACGTCTGGGCAATTTGCTCATTCTAACCTCTCAAGGTACGGCTTTCCTTCATGCTGGTCAAGAATATGGCAGAACGAAGCAGTGGCTTGGGGCAGGGGTGCCGGAGCAGAAATACCACGAGCTGAAAGATGCGGCTGGAAACTCATTTGGTTATTTCATTCATGATTCCTATGATTCCTCCGATGCAATCAATAAATTTGACTGGCAGAAGGCGACGAATGCTGAGCAATATCCAGTCAATCATGTAACGAAGGAGTACACAGCAGGATTAATTGAACTTCGGAAACATACGGATGCCTTCCGTTTAGGCGAAAAGGACCTCGTTGATTCCAATGTCACGCTCATTCCTGCGAAGGAAATGAAAGATAACGATCTTGTGATCGGCTACAAAAATAAAGCAACAGACGGCACAGGCAATTATTATGTATTTATGAATGCTGATCGTACAGCAAGAACGCTTACGTTTACAGAGGATTTAACTGCAGGCACAGTGCTTGTAGATAATGATGAAGCGGGGATTTCGGCGGTTTCTGTGCCATCCGGCTTTGAGCTGACGTCTAGCTCGATTACGCTTGAGCCGTTGACCGCAGTCATTATTAAGATGGAGGCGGCAGCGCCTGATCTTAAGGAGCTAGTGCTGGACAATGTGAGTTATCCACTTGAGATAGGAACGACGCACCAAACAGTAGTGTATGCCAAATACAGCGACGGCACCAAGAAAAAAGTAACGAGCGGCGTTGTTTATTCTTCGGATAAGCCGAGAATTGCTATCGTGAGACCAAACGGCGTTGTAAAGGCGGTCGGTGCGGGCAAAGCAACGATTACAGCCAAATATAACGGAATATCTACAAGCGCAGTAGTAGAAGCATCAACCGATATGACGAAGCGTTATGTCCAAATCAATTACATTCGTCCTGACAAGAAATATGAAGATTGGAATATGTGGGTTTGGAACAATGCACTGCAAAAGGACCAAATCAATTTTGGGAAAACCCAGAATGGCGTTGCCACTGCTATGGTGGAGCTTTCACCTGAAACGGTTAATTTAGGATTTGTGCTCCGTAAAGGAACGAATTGGGACACTGCGAAGCAGGATATTCCAGATGATCGCTTTATTCCTATCTCACCGGGGACCGCTTTTACAAAGGTAAATATAACGAGTATGGTCAATCGGCTGGATATATTACCAACTATAAAGGGACCTGTTCTTAAGGATGGAGGCATTACCTTCCTCTATAGGGATGATTACTTATTCAAAAACGGACGTTCGAGTAATCTAACCGGAGTTAAGGTGAAGGTAGGCGGCAAGGAATATGATATGATCTATGATTCTGCGAAGGAGCTGTTTACTTACACGCTTGCTCATTTAGAAGTAGGGACATATGAGTATAGCTTCGTTGTAAAGCAGAAGGGTGAAGAAGCATATGAAATCAACGATCCTACAAATACAATGAATGAAAAATCAGTATTT
This sequence comes from Paenibacillus sp. MCAF9, assembly GCF_052114265.1. NCBI lineage: Bacteria > Bacillati > Bacillota > Bacilli > Caryophanales > Paenibacillaceae > Paenibacillus > Paenibacillus sp. MCAF9. The sequence continues at coordinate 320,344 of NZ_JBFREL010000002.1, read as the reverse complement.
ACTTATCGAACGCCTGCTGTGACGGTGACATCATCTTTTAATCCAACCGCGATTTCCTATAATGAAGGTTCGGTGCTCAAGATACAGACTTCAGCTTCGGAAGAGGTAGCATTTACAGAAGGTTATATGGACTTAACGGCAGTAGGGGGACCTGCGGAGGTGTATTTCGATACAAAGCTGCTCGCTCAAACGATTGCCGTAAAGGATACCGTGACTGCAGGAATCAAGGAAATACCGATTACACTGTATGATGAGTACGGCAACAAGCACACCCATACAGCCACAATAACGGTAAAAGCAAGAACCTTTGCTGGCAATCTCGACTTTGATTGGGATGAGGCACGTATCTATTTCGCGCTAACTGATCGGTTTGCGGATGGGGATTGGGCCAATAATGCGGATGTAGATAAAGATCACCTTGAAGCTTACCATGGCGGTGATTTCCAAGGCATGATCGACAAGCTGGATTATTTACAGGAGCTGGGCATTAATACGCTGTGGATCACTCCGATTGTCGATAATATCGATTTCAACAAAGGCGTAGATTTTAACACCAAGCAGTACGGCTATCATGGCTACTGGGCTAAAGATTTCACGAAGCTTGATGAGCATCTTGGTGATATGGATACGTTTAAGGAACTAATCAACAAAGCTCACGACAAGGGCATCAAGATTATGGTCGACGTGGTGCTTAACCATACCGGCTACGGCTTAAAAGCTGAGGATAACCGTCCAGGCATTACGCCGGAGGACAAAGCTCGCTTTGAAGGGATGCTCAGAACAAATGGCGTTCAAGCCAGCACCAATCCAATTGAAGGAGAACTGGATGGTTTGCCGGACTTCAAGACAGAGGACCCAGCCGTTCGTGAGAAAATAATTGAATGGCAAGCAGGCTGGCTCGATCGTGCTAGAACGGATCGCGGCGATACGATTGATTTCTTCCGCGTGGATACAGTGAAGCATGTAGAGAGCACAACGTGGAAAGCGTTCAAAAATGCGTTGACGGCTATCGATCCAAGCTTCAAGCTGATCGGTGAAAATTTTGGCGCTTCAATCGACGGTGACGGTGGCATGCTGCGCAGCGGCCAAATGGACAGCTTGCTCGATTTTAGCTTTAATGACAGAGCCAAAGATTTTACAGATGGGAAGATTGATGCTGTCGATGCATATCTGGCAGACCGGGAAACGAAGCTGGACAACACAGCAATGATGGGGCAGTTCCTAAGCAGTCACGATGAGGATGGTTTCCTGTCTGAGTTTGTGAAAGGTGACAAAGGCAAGCTGAAAATCGCAGCAGCCCTTCAAATCACGGCGAAAGGCCAGCCCGTCATTTATTACGGCGAGGAGCTTGGCCGCTCAGGTCCTAATGCTCGTGACTTGAAAGCAGGCTTGTTAAACGAAAACCGTTCAGATATGCCATGGGATCAATTGACGGCAGAACAAGCACTGCATGATCATTACGAGAAGCTGCTCAATATTCGGGCGAAGTTCTCGAAGGTTTATTCCAAAGGCTTGCGTACGAAGCTTGCTGGATCGGATACACTAGCTTATTTAGCATTTAATAAACAATTTAACGGCGTAAATGTTGTAACGATTATTAACACAGCCGTGGAGAGCAAGCAGGTTACGCTGGAAGTTCCTTTCGCAGCTGGAGCTAAAGCAAAGGATGAGTACAGCGGAATACTTTATACGGTGAAGGATAATGGACAGGTGACGGTTGAAGTACCGGGTAGGAACGAAGGCGGAACGGTTATTTTGAGCGAGGTTGCGGATAATGTTCCAACACCTACGACGCCGAGTACACCACAGCCAGCTGATGTCCATGTGATTGATAATGATACCTTGCGCAGCGGCAAGGATGGTAAAGTGTCGGTGCAAATAACCGATGGCAAATATTCGGTACAATTGCCGCTTGATGCAGCAGCAGTACTGGCAGGCAATAGCTTGGAGCTGAAGGCAGCTGGCATTACAATGACGCTGTCAAATGAACTATTGGCTTCTATTAAAGGACTTGTGTCTGCGAGTGAAGCGGATGGGGCTCGTATCGTATTCGAGGCAAAGCCGTTGAAGACAGCAGATGCGGACGCTTTGGTTGACCGAACCCAGGATGTTCAAGCTAAGCTGAAAGCGGGCTCTCTGGTTTATGATTTCAACTTAAGCATCGTAACGAAGGCTGGAAAAGTGATTCCGGTTACAAAATTTGAGAAGCCGATCCTACTCAGCTTCCAGCTTAACCCGAACGCAAACCAAGACATCGTTGGTATCTATTATGTGAGTGATGCTGGCAAGCTGGAATACATCGGTGGCACGCTTAAGGGTGAGTTGATTACGGCTGAGGTATTCCATTTCAGCAAATATGCTGCTCTTGAGTACGATAAATCATTTACGGATGTGCCAGCGAGTCACTGGGCTAATGCAGCGATCAAATCACTAGCTGCGAAGCGCATTGTTTCGGGCATTAATGAGAAGCAGTTTGCACCGCAAGCTAACGTAACGAGAGCAGAATTTGCAGCTATGCTTATCCGTGCTCTTGGAGTGAAAGCTGAAGGCACGGCAAGCTATAGCGATGTAGAAACGGGCAAATGGTATTCCGCTTATGTAGCGACAGCGAGCAAGCTGGGCATTATAAAAGGCCGCAGCAACTCGGCGTTTGCGCCAAATGAAACGATAAGCCGCGAGGAAATGGCTGTCATGATCATGCGAGCGTATGAGGTTAGAAAGGGAGCGGCTGCAACTTCAGCGGCAGAGGAAACAACATTCACTGATCGCAGCCAAATTAGCAAATGGGCGGAAGCATCGGTTGCGGCAGCTGCTAAGCTAGGACTCGTTCAAGGCAGAGCAAACGAAACATTTGCGCCGAAAGGGAAAATGACACGTGCAGAAAGTGCACAGGTCATCTATAAGCTTTTAGGGAAATGAGCATTTCTTCAATGTAAGGGTTAGAAAGATAGCAAATCATTATGTCTATCATGATGTAGTTGCTGAAACAGACAAAAGCCGGGCTTCTCCTTCTGGAGACCCGGCTTTTTTTGGCTTTGTTGTATTGCCGAGTAGAACAATCAAAATCTTTACATCATGACTATAGTTACAGTATACTGTAACTGATACAGCGAACTGTAAATGTTTTGATTGTCGATAATGAGAAAAGAGGTGAGACGATGGACACATTCACAGCGAAACAAGTTGCGGAAATTCTCCAGCAGGAAGATCCTGAGATGAATTTGAGAACCGTCAGGTATTATACCCAGATCGGGATCGTTCCCCCGTTAGAGCTTGTTGGGAACAAAAGAGTGTATACGAGCAGCCACGTTAGTTACTTTCGTGCGATTCTCACGTTAGTCCATAGCGGAGAAACGCTGGCTGCTATCCAAGAAAAGCTAAAGGAGCTCTCTATAGATGAGATTTCCAAAATTGGCGAGAATCTTCAGCTTTATCGCTCCAAAAAAATGCTAACCAATGATACCCATGTCATTAATGATGATGTCATTCTTTCGATGAGCCCACGAATTTCGGCGGAACTCCGGGAGAAAATGGTAAAGACGATCTCTCAAATGCTGAAGGGAGAAGTGAAGTGATGATCAAAACAAGGTTCACCAAATCCGTTATGGAAAATGAAGAAGGCATGAACCATCTTTGGCTTCAGCTTTCTCCAATTCGTGTTGCGGATGATGTTCGTGTTCAGCTTACGCTGCCAAGCGGCATTCATCGTCTGCACAATTTGAGCGGATATGAGGAGACGGATATTCAGGAGATCGTCGTACCCAATCCAATGATAATAAATAACATGATCGTTGAACTATTTACGACAAGCCCAGTAACATGCGGAGAGAAGACCATCATTGTTGCTATCACCTATAGAGAAAAAGAAAAGTCTATTCGAATTGAACATGAAGTGCCATTAAGGATCGTATCTGAGGATGAAATGGACGGCTTGGTCGTTGATGAAGAAGCCGCAGCGTTTATGAAAGAACATCTGGCTCTGAAAAAATCTAATGAGCAATCGGAATATGAATTTATTGATCATTCCCAAACAAAAATCATTAGGATCGAATCGAGTGAATATGCGGATTGGGAGAAAAAATACCGAATTGAAGGGCTTTCACCACGTTAAGCACCCAAAATAATTAATGAGATAAGCATTAATTGATCATACGTGTTCTGCCGAGCCAATACGTTTTCTTCAGCTCCGCCTTGTTCAGCTTCCCGACAGAGGTTCTTGGGAGAGAAGCAACGATTTCCAATCGCGTTGGAATTTTAAATGGAGCAATCTGCTCATGGCAAAATATTTTTAGATCAGTTAAAGTCAGCTCTGCATCGCCCTTAAGGGACACCACCGCAGTTACTTCTTCGCCATCCACTAATAAGGGCGTTCCAAATACAGCAACCTCACGAATTGACGGATGCTTGCTAAGTGCCTCCTCTACTTCTGAGCAGTAAACATTTGTACCGTCAATAATAATAATATCTTTCTTTCGATCCATGAGATACAAATAACCGTCCTCATCAAACCTGCCTAAGTCACCCGTATAGAGCCACCCGTCCAGCAGGGCATGGTTTGTTTCCACTGGATTATTCCAGTAGCCAAGCATGATTTGCTCTCCTTTGCATATAATTTCGCCAGTTTCTCCTTGTTTAACATCTTGGCCCTCGTTAATAATACGAATTTGAAATGCTTGTTGCCCCCAATATGGCATGTTGGCTGGATTGCCAACGGATACTAATCGATTTAGCTTTCCTTCATGGAAACATTGGTTTATGTTTAAAAAACTAATAAATTGTCCGCTTTCTGTTTGGGAATAGACTTCGGTAATTTGTGCATTCGGAAAAATAGTTAACGCTTGATGAAATACATTTTCACTGATGGGAGCGCCGCCGCAAGAGATGCCTTCGACGGATTGCAGGCTGCGGGATTTGATATTTTCCATAAGGACAATATCTCGAAATAATAGCCCTACAGTACCCAAAAACCTAATTTGCTCTCGTTCTATGATATCTACGATTTCTTCAGCTCGAACGGGATACTCATTCGGATAAATAAGGCAGCCGCCTTCAAATAAGGTCGTCCACAAAACAAACTGGCCGGTTAAATGGGCTTGATTCATCACGATCGATTTTTTAGAGGTGTTATGCCCGCCGCCCCTCTCAAGGTTCATAAAGGACCAATTGCGAATATGGCGATGAGAATGCATGACGCCCTTGGATCGTCCTGTCGTACCGCCTGTATAAATAATAAGCGCCACGTCATCTGGTGCAGCTTCATGCCAATCCACGATAGCGGGACAATGAACCATAAAAGATTGCAATGATAGGGGGGACTGATCTAAGGTGCATGAAATGAAATGCGCAATTGGCAGTGAAGATAAGGCTTCTAATAGCTGAGATTGTTCGGAGCTGTAGACGAGTGCAATGGGAGCGGCATCTTGTACAATGTTTTTGATTTCATTTGCGGCTAACCCGGGAAAAATCGTTACAGGAATGGCGCCAATGGCAACCGCAGCAAGTTCGGCAATAGCGAGGTACGGTGATGGGGAACTAATCAGTGCAATTCGGTCTCCTGGCTTGATTGCAAGATCATGAAATCCTTGAGCGACACGGTTAACCTTATTAAATAACTGTTCATAAGTAAGGGTTTCATTCTTATCCTTCATTGCATTTTTTGTTGGGTGCATCTGAGCAGTCTTCGGCAATATTTTGGAAAGCAGCATATCATAACCTCCCTAATTAAAATAAGAGCAATAAAACCCATGAATTTACTGTACTATTCAACCGTAACAGGAAGAAGCTGGGGCAGCAAATTGATTTTCCTTATGGAAAAATAATGTTTTTTTTATAAAATGGCCAACCGATTGATTGGTGCAGCTACTTATATACCATACGACTGCCAAAGGAGGTACGATACCGAGAAAAAACGACTTACTACTAAGGTTTGGCAATTTACTTCCAGCAATCAGTAGTTGATTAAAACAAAAGAGGCTGTTCCAAAAGTAGAGTATTCTACTTATGGAACGGCCTCTTGTTAAGACGGATAATAAATGACCATACTGATTCTCACAATACAATCACCTGAATTGTGATAGACATGGGGAGTATCGGCTGTAAAACGTATGGAATCGCCTGTTTTCACTGTATATTCTTCATTATTTACACGAACGGTAAGCTCACCCTCAAACACGGTTAAAAACTCCTGTGTACCTTCTCTATGTGATTCAGAGCTCAAATAAGCGCCTATTTCCATATCAACGGAATACATTTCAAATCGTCTGCCTTCTTCAAAGGGGAAAAACGGATAAAGCAGAAATCTACCGTTATCTTCTGTTAGTGTTTGTATTTCATTTTTGCGAACGATGACGGTATCGGATTGCGGCTCGTTAATGAGGGAAGTGAATGAAACTTTTAAACCATTAGCTATTTTCCAAACGGTTCCAATAGTAGGGTTGGATTCGCCGCGTTCGATTTGTCCTAACATCGTTTTGCTGACCCCTGTCATTTCTGCTACCTTATCAAGACTAAGCTTTTGTAGCTCCCGCRGGTGTTTTAGGTTATTGGCAAGTACATAATTGATGTCTTCCAAAATAATTAGCCTCCTCGATTGTGCGATATAGCGTTCGTAATGTATAATCATAACGTACATACGTTAAAGAGTACATCTTGTTCAAGTATAGCACACGAGAGGCGGATTTAAATCATGGCTTTAGCTCCTTTTTTGATTTATGTTATTGTGAATACTTTTACGCCAGGGCCAAATAACATCATGGCGATGTCTAATGCGAGCCGATATGGAATGAAGAATTCTATTCGTTTTCTGTTTGGTGTAGCAACTGGTTTCTTACTATTAATGCTGTTATGTTGTTACTTCAATTTGCTATTATATAGCTTCGTTCCTAAAATGAAATTTGTCATGAATATATTAGGAAGCCTGTATATGACTTATCTTGCATTTAAAATAATGAAGAGCAAACCACACTGCAGTGCTGGAGATAATCATGGGCAGCTGAATTCATTCTTATCGGGCATGCTGCTGCAGTTCGTTAATTTCAAGGTGATATTATACGGAATTACAGCGATTTCCACGTTCATCATGCCATTTTACAAATCAAATATAAGCTTATTATTGTTTTCGATGTTCCTTGCCTTTGTAGGACTGGTAGCCACATCCTGCTGGGCTGTTTTTGGTGCATTATTTCAAAAATTTCTCGCTGCACATGAGAAAAAGTTCAATATATTCATGGGATTATTATTGATTTATAGTGCAATTACCATGCATTTGTAGGGGATTGTTCAGACAGAAGGGCAGGATAGTTGAGCTGAAAAAGGAGTAGTTTGGCTTTGGCAGCAAAGCTTTTTTTCGGCTAAGTTAACGGAGCACTACAGCTTAATAAAACAGCGGCAGTCAGGACTTATTTTCTCGTCCAAGGCTGCCGCTGTTTGTATTATGGGGATCAGTCTAATCCATTTTTAAAATTCGATAATTGCTGCAGCTCTTAGCTTCTATTCCTTGCCATGACGTATGAATAGCCACACGCCGAACAAGATAAGTACGCCGGCTGCCATTTGATAAGCCGTCAAAGCTTCCTTTAATAGAGCCCAAGCGAGCAAGGAGGCGATGACGGGTTCACCAAGTACAGCCATGGATACGGCTGCTGCGCTCATATGCTTCAGCAGCCAATTGAACAAGTAATGTCCGAATAACGTCGGAACGATCGCAAGCAGCAAGAAAATGCCCCATTCCTGCAGACTGTAGCCTGTAAAGGAATTGCCGCGAACGAGATTGTAGACGGCGAGTGAAGTCGCAGCAAGCGCGAATACCCAGAAATTATAAGTAAATGCGCTCATATCCTTACGCAATTCCTTGCCGATCATCATATGAACAGCAACAGCAGCTGCACCTAGAAAGGACAAAACGTCGCCGATCAACGCATCCCTTGAGAGGGAAAAGTCTCCCGATGCAATAACGATGGAGCCGATCAGCGCGATCCCCATCCCCCACAGCATCATGCGATTTGCTTTAATACGGAAGAGCCAGTAGGAGCCGAGCATAACCATAACGGGCTCCAATGTCAAAATAACGGTAGAGCTTGCGACCGTGGTCAGCCGCAGAGAAGCCATCCATAACAAGAAGTGCAGCCCGAGCATGACGCCGGAGAGGGTGAGCAGTCTCCACTGCTTGGCACTGAGCTGGAACATTTCCGTGCGGTATTTAAAGACGAGCGGCAGCATGATCAGGTTAGTTAGATAAAGCCTGTACATGGCGATGACGGCAACGTCAGCATTTGACCAACGAACGAAAATGGAAGAAAAGGATATAGCGATAATACCAATGATGTATAACAATTCATAAGTAGCTAAAGACTTGGTGCTGCGGTTCATCGTTGTAATTTCTCCCATACTTATAAACCCCTGAGTCCAATTGCAGCATCTGCGATGGAAGGTTCAGGGGGCTTTATTATATTTATGACCAAACATAAACAGCTCTTGTGGCTATCCGGCTTGTCCAGCTGAAGTTTTCCCAGCTTTCTCGAGTTCTGCGTCAAAATACTGCTGAAGCTCCGTCACTTTTCTTACATCCTCGAATGAGGCTTTTCCTGCTAAATAACGTTCCGCGAAAACTTCCCATTGTGGAACGATCTTTTGCGCGTTCATAGAGCGAATCGCGTTTTTAACCATTCTGCGTTCCTTTGCATTCGTGTACATATCCTTGAACTGCTGCTTAAGCTCGAAATCCAGCTCGCCAAAAATTTTGCGGAATACCTCAGCCGTCATACGAGCATCATCGAGTGCCCGGTGCGCTGAGCCTTCAGCTGTGATTTCAAGATCAATGAGCGCAGCTTCGACGCTGACATCGTTCGTTACGTTCTTATAGCGAATGTAACCCTTCAAGAGGTCGAAATAATCGGCAGCCATCCAGAAGCTGTCATCGAGCTTATGCATCCGCGTATCGTAGACGATCCTCTTTAAATCTTCGCCGCCCCAAGTGAACAGCAGGAAGGAGTCGCTTTTTTTGAGCCATGCGGTGAAATCCCCGATTACTTTCGGGAAACGGCTTGCTACGTCGATGTCTTCCTGTGGAATGCCTGTTTTTTTCTTAATGAAGCTGTTCAGCTTGGAGAAATAGATCGGTTTGATCAATGCGGAAAATTCATCTACCTGTTCAAGTGAACGATTGAGACGAACCGCGCCAATTTCAATAACCTCCATAGGTAATTCGCTTGCAAATTTTCGTCCGTTAAATTCAATATCCAATATAATGTAGTCCAAAATCTTAACCTCCGATAGATAGCCTGTGTTATTCATTCTATCAGAAAAAGTTATCCAGATGGAAACTACAATATGGTAGAACGCCGCAGCAGGTTTATTTTTTTGATTTCATCACATAAAAGACAATCGTGCCAATAAGAATGACGAGGATCACAGGAAGCAGCCATACGCCAAGCGAAGAGACGCCTCCGGATGCATATTGAATAGCCGCCCATTGCACATAAGTGAATAATGCTACAATTTCAAGCTTGACCCAGCTTAGCAGGTGGATGGAGATCTTGTATTGGTAAGAGGCATTTTGCTCCGTAATGGTGGTCATGTAATTGAATTGATGAGGGATTTTGCGTAAATGCACAAGCCCAGCAAATAATAGGAATGAGATTATCGGTAAAATGACGAGTGCTGCTTTGCTTCCCCATCCGTCAGCCTCGCCTCTCCCGTTAAAGTGAATGGCAATCGTTTGCGGAAGATCAGGCCATTTTACAATTAAATAGATGACGGACGAGAGCAGGAGTAGAACCGATATTCCATCATGCCATCTTTCAAGATTTGATTTTGCAATCGTAAGCTTAGGTAAATTCGCCATAGTGGCAGCACCGCCTTATCTCTAGTCATGTGCATACTCATTAATTATAGCGTATGGCTTTGCGGAAAGTAACCTTGTTTACAGTAATTTTCCAAATAAGAAACTCCAGCCTAGGCCGGGGGAGGGCTAAGACTGGAGTTGCTCGATCACTTATTTGTTCAAATATAAGAATTTATAAGTTTGATATTTATAGAAGGCTTATATTTCTCCGTCAAAGCTGCTTCAGCTTCCAAAGGACGCCGAAGGCGTTTTAGCTTGAGCCGCTTAGTTTTCTAAGAGCGTTTCATACGGCGGGAATTCAGCCAAAGCGGGATACGGAACACTAAGTTGATCAGCAGGACCACGAAAACGAGCACGGCTGCCGCTTTTTGAGCAATCTCTTGAGCGTCGCCAACAATGGCTTCGGATTGTACATACCACAGATGAACGGCAAGTGTAGCACCAGGCGAGAAGAGACTGAAATCCCACATTTCACCGGATGTCGTAACACCAGCAGTTAGGATGATTACGGCGCTTTCGCCGAATGCGCGACCGGCAACAAGGCAGATCCCTGTAATGATGCCGTTAAGCGCAGCCGGAATAAGTGCGCGAGTAATAGTCTGCAAATGCGTGCCGCCAAGTGCAAAGGAAGCGCTCTTCAGCTCTTTCGGTACAGCGCGAATGGACTCCTCTGTTACGCGGGTTAGTACTGGCAAGTTAAGAAAAGCTAGACTGACTGCACCGCCAAGGATGGTCAAGCCAATCTCGAAGTATTCAACGAATAGAGCGATACCGAACAAGCCGAAAATGATAGACGGCACGGAAGCGAGTCCTTCCACGCAAATGCGTACGAAGCCGATGAGCTTATTGTCGGGTGCAAATTCGGCCAAATAAATGCCAGCTGCCATTCCGAGCGGAATAGAGATGAGCAAAGAGATAAATAAGATGTAGAAGGAGTTAAGCAGAGTGGGGCCGATACCGCCGCCTTCTTCAATTTCGCTCGGCAAGCCGAATATGAAATCCCATGTTATTTTTGGAAGACCGTCCTGAAGAATTAGAAAAAGAAGGCCAAAAATAAAAGCGATGATTAAAATGCCTAACGACCAAACAATACCTGTAAACAAGCGATCTTTAAAGCGATTAAGTCCTTTTTTGCTGCTAAAGGGGTTTGCTAATGGGTTCATATCTAAAGCTTGTTTCATACTTGCGACCCCTTTCTTTGAAGCCAGCGAATGGCAACGATCATAAGCAGCGAAATAACGAGGAGCAAGAAGCCCATTAAGTAGAGCGCATAGTTCCAAGTGGAATCAAAAGGAACATTCGAAATTTGCATAACGATGTTGCTCGTAAGTACGGAGGTAGGCTTGAGCAAGCTGTCTGCCAGTTGAGGCGTATTGCCAATAACCATAACGACAGCCATCGTCTCGCCGACTGCACGCGCCATGCCGAGAATAACAGCATACATGATTCCGCTTTTGGCAGAAGGAAGCAGTACTCTCCATACAGTTTGAAAACGAGTAGCGCCCAACGCATAGGAAGCGTCGCTGAATTTGGCTGGTACTGCGCTAATGGCGTCATCACTTATACGGCTTACAGTAGGCAGAACCATAATTGTAAGCACGAGCGCTGCCGCAAGCAGCCCATCGCCCATTCCGCTTCCGGTAACATTTCGAATTAGAGGAATAAGAACGGTCAAGCCTAAATAGCCATAAACGACGGACGGAATTCCGACGAGCAGGTCAAGAACCGGACGCAGCATGTTTTTAAGCCACGGCGGTACAAAGACAGATAGAAATACTGCAATGATTAAGGAAATAGGGACGCAGATTAACAGCGTCAAAGCGGTCAGGGCAAAGGTGCCGAATATGAAAATAAGCGCGCCGTATTGCTCATTTTCGGGATTCCATTCCGTGGAAAAGAAGAAATCTGCTAGTGAAATGTTGCCGAATGTCAAAACGCCGGTACGGAACATAAGCAGCAAAATGAGTAAGAGAATGAGGCAAACAAAACCGGCTGCTGCTATGCACAAGTAACGAAACATACGATTCGTGAAAAACAAGCGCGATCTCCGGTCAAACGGCTTGCTGCTGCCAGTCAAGATCGCGCTGCCGAGCTCAGAAGATAGACGCGRCTGCCTTGCAGCATGAGTGGACTCCAACATAAATTATAGGCTCCTCTGTGCGAAACCCCGCCTTAGCTGTCTAGGGGGTAGCTAAGCTTGTTTCGCAATAAAATATAAATGGGGATAACGATTCATGCGATGAAAGAAAAGAACGATCGACTTAAGCGCTCTTGTGCGCAAGCCGACCGCTCCTCTTGTTTTTAACTATTTAATAGCTGAGATCGGAATGAATTTAAGCTTTTTAAGCGAACCATTTTGGAATTTTGTGCTTTGTACGTATTTAATAAATTCCTTTGTAGCGCCAGTTGGCTCGCCTTTTGTCATATAGTAGCCATAGCCCCATACATTGTATTTCCCGTTAATAACGTTAGCTTCAGTTGGTTCGATGTTGTTGATTTTTACAGCAGTCATTTTGTCTGTTACATAAGCAAGGTCCATGTAACCAATAGCGTTTGGAGTTGTTTCAATTGCGGACTTCATGTCGCCGCTTGTTTTTACTTCTTTGTAGTTGTCGCCTTTGCTCATGAAATCTGTTCCATCAAGCGCTTTGTCTTGGAAGTTAACACGAGTACCGGAACCGAAAGTACGGTTTACAACGATGATATCAGCATCCTTGCCGCCAACTTCTTTCCAGTTTTTGATTTTACCGGAGAAGATGCCTTGCAAGTCTTTAGTCGTTAGGCTTGTTGCAGTTACGTTTTTGTTAACAACAGCTGCGAAAGGAATGATAGCTACTTTATGAGCAACTTGGCCTTCGAATTTCTTGAAGCCTGGAACGTCTTTGGATGCATCCCAGTCAACTGCTCCGATGTCTGCGATGCCTTTGCGTACAGCTTGCGGTCCAGTAATCGATCCAGCTGCGGAAGCTGAGATTTTTACTTTTGGATTCAATTTTTTAAACTCGCTTGATGCTTGAAGTGTCAACGGCAGAAGAGCAGAGGAGCCGTTGATGACAATTTTGCCGCTAAGCTTGCTAGCTGCGGTAGCCGTAGGTGTTGATGCAGGAACGGAGCTGAAGCCGATAACAGCGATAAGCGCTGCGATTGTTAATTGTTTAAACCATTTCATTAGGAATGACCTCCATTAATTAGTTTGTGATGTTTTTCCATTTGCCTTGAACGGATACTGCCAATTGACCATCAATAAGTGCTGCAAAATCGGAGCTGTCCGATACGACTAATTCTGTTGCGCTGTCCGATACGGTTTGCACAAGTTTGTTCGTACCTGTTGCACTGTCAATCTCGTAGATTGCGTTAGTGCTGTTTCCGTCAGCTGTGAGCAGATAGAGCTTGCTTCCGCCTTGAACTAATTGGTAAACGTCTTTGTCAGCGAAGAGAGGCGTGCTTGCTTTGCCTGTATTGTCCACCGTTACGAGCTGACCAACGCTTGCTTCGTCTGAACTTACGCTAACATAGCTTACTTTGGAGCCGTCTGCTGCCAGCTTAAGGAAAACTTTATCTGTTGCTTCTTTTGTAAGCTGTACAGGCTTATTATCGCCAACTGTAGAATTATAGAAGTAGATTTGCGGCTCAGTGCCTGTTGCATCAATAGCAACATCATCAAGCTCAACGTCTTTGCTGCTGTCAGCTGTTACTTTTGGCTGCTTGAAGACGTAGAAAGCGAATTTAGTGCCGTCTGCAGATACTTCAAGGTTTGCCTTGTAATCTACTTTATCTTCCAATACTTTGGATACTTTGCCGTCAGCTATAGCAAGCTTGGCGATGACAGAGCTTTTGTCTCCTTGTAAGAAGAAGATGGAAGATCCGTCTTTTGACCATTGAAGCTCATTTTTGATCGAGTTGTCCGTACTTACTTGTTTCGCTTGTTTTGTGCTCAGATCGATGGTGAATACCGCACCGTTTGCATCGGAGTAAGCTACACTTTTTCCATCAGGAGACAAAATAAGATCGGAAGTGTCAGAGGATGCTAGAAGCAGCTCATATTTTCCAGTAACAGCATCAACTAAGAAATCTTCGCGGCCTTCGCCAGCCGTGTTCGATACGATAAGCTGTTTGGAATTAACCCAGATTGCATGCTCAGCGCTATCAAGCAATTGAACCGTATGTATGTTGTTGTCTTCGTAAGTGCCGCCAAGTGCCTCAACGAATGCAGCAGGCTCGATGAAAGTGGAGTAAGCCACTTCAATAGCTGGATGCTGAAGTGCAGTTGCAACACCGTTTATGTTAATTGTTTTTGCAGCGATTTTTAGCTTCAGCGTTTTGTCGCCAAACTTTACAACTACCGTATGATCGCTGTTGATGTGAAGAGTCGCGCCGATCGCATTTGTCATGTCCCGAACAGAAGCGAGTGTAACGCCGCCGTCTACGACGGTACGAACGGTTACTGGATTAGCATTTACTAGAAAGCTTGCTGTGCTAATTTGTGCAGCTTGCTTTACTGAAGCGGTTTGTGCGAATACCGGAGTAACTGCTGAAGCGCTAATTGCTGCTGCGATCATCGAGATTGCCATTGCTTTTTTCATTTGCATGGAATTGGGTCACCTTTCTCAAATGGGTATTTTTTTTTATTAATACAATCCAAGGCATACTCGGTCAGTATATACGGTTGGCTTGATCCCTCCCAGGCAGCGCTAGATCAATACATTTTGTAGCGAATCGTTTATTTCTACCTGATCATAACAATGAATTATCATCCCAATATTTAGAAATTGTATCGAATTTGTAAAGATAGACAGATTACCACCTAAATCCAATTCTCCTTCTTTTAAGTAGGAAATAGTAGAAATTTACCCCACTATAAGAAGAAAGTGCACCATGGTCTTTTTTGAACGAGGTTTATAATGGGGGTATGCTCGCAAATCTATTCACTTATAGGAGGACCAATCAATGAACATTTCAATCGGAGGTTATTCATTCAACAACACGTATTTGGAAGGGAAAATGGATATTTTCGGATATTTGGAAACGGTAAAATTCCGGTATCGGATGGATGTGGTCGATTTGTGGAATGGCTTTTTTATAGATCGCAGCAGCAAGCCTATTATGAAGCTGGCCGATGAAAGCTATATTCGCAAAATACGCGAGGCGCTCGATGAAAAAGAAATGCGGGTCGTTAATTTTGCGATCGACGGTGCTCATTTGTGGGACCCAGACAAGGAAATGAGACAGCATTTGTATGATAATGCTCTCCTTCATTTGAAAGCTTCCGTTATTTTAGGCGCGGAAACCGTCCGTATTGATACGGGAGGCAGCTACGAGGACTGGGAAGCAATGAGCGACGAGCAATTTGAATATACGGTAAAAAGATACCAGGAATTTTCCCAATATGCGGCTGACCATGGCTTTCTAATTGGACCAGAGAACCATATGGGTGCGTCACTAAATCCAAATGAGATGAAACGTCTCGCAGAGGCAGTTGATCATCCAGCCTTTGGTTTTCTTGTTCATTTAGGCCGGTGGAAGGAGAATCAAGCAGAAGGAGACCGCATCGTTGCGCCTTGGGCGTACCATACCCATTTTGACGAAGAAACTGCTGACGGTACGCATGCTTTGGAGACGATTCATATGCTGCAAGAATCAGGGTACAAGGGATATTGGGGAGTAGAATATAATGCGCCAAAAAATCAATACGTAGAAACGGAGCTGCTTATAACGAAGGTGAAGAAGCTTCTGATCGAGGCAGATCAACAATCAGGCAGAGGGGCTCAGCACTATGAATAAAATACGAATTGGCATTATAGGCGTAGGACAAATTGGAAAAATGCATATCGAAAAGTATAAAAATATCGCTAGTGCTGAGCTTGTTGCTGTATGCGACTTAAATGAAGCGGAAGCTAAACGAGTTGCTGAGCATTATGATATACCTCATGCCTACTCTGATTTTAGAGAGCTGCTGAAGCGCGATGATTTGGACGCGGTCGACGTGTGCCTGCACAACAATTTCCATGCGCCGGTAACGATTGCAGCGCTGCAGGCGGGCTTGCATGTCTATTGTGAGAAGCCGATTGCAGGAACCTATTCCGATGGCAAGGCTATGGTCGATGCTGCGAAGTTATGTGGAAAACAATTGCATGTGCAGCTCTACACGTTATATGGTAAAGATACGAAAGCTGCCAAAACATTAATTGATGGCGGCATGCTGGGCAAGCTGTACCATGCCCGCTCGTCAGGCTTTCGCCGAAGGAATCGACCGTTTGTTGACGGTTATGGCACGCCTTATTTTACGCGCAAGGAAACAGCGGCAGGCGGCGCTCTGCTCGACATGGGCGTCTATCACATTGCACAGCTGCTCTATTTATTAGGCAACCCGCAGGTTGAAAGAATTTCAGGGAAAGTTTATCAAGAGACGGATATGCTGCAAGAGAGAAGGGAACAAAGCGGCTTTGATGTAGAGGAGCTGGCTACAGGCTTGATTCGGTTCAGCGGTGGTTTGACGCTTGATATCGTTGAAGCGTGGGCTGTTCATCTTGGCGGCTTCGAGGGCAGCAGTATCGCTGGTTCCAAGGGTGGCGTACGCTTGCCGAACGAGCAGACAGGACCGGGGGCTCAGTCCTTCAGCTTCCATAACACGGTTTGTGATATGGATATGGACAGTACGCTGGACCTTGATATGATGGACCTGCGCAGGAATCGCTTATATGAGAATGAGGATGCCTACAGCTCATCTCAGCATCACTGGATCGCAGCTCTGCAAGGCAGAGTGCCGCTACTGCCAACAGCGGAAATCGCGCTGAATACGATGCTCATTAGCGAAGGCATTTATATGTCAGAGGAGCTTGGACGTGAGGTTAGCGCGGACGAAGTTATTGTACGCGCACGTACTTCTGCTGTAGAGCTTTAAAGAATTGCTAAGCTAAAGAGCAAGACGAGGGACTTGGATATGAATCAGAATCAGAATCGTACATTTCATTTAATTAAAGCGTTTAACTTTTTTGTATATGGCGCGATTGCTGTGTACAGTACGTTTTTTGTCGTTTATTTACAATCTATTGGAATGTCCACGCTTGAGATTGGTGCGTTAATGGCCGGCGGCCCGATTGTTTCCATCATCGCGAACCCGCTATGGGGTTATTTGAGCGATCGATTCCGTAATGTCAGGCTTATTCTGATCGTGATGCTTATTGGCAGCATGCTTGTCATGCAGCTCGTCTTTTTATATCAATCGTATACGATCATTTACGCCTGTATGCTGTTCTTTTTCTTTTTTCAAATGCCTTTATTTTCACAGAGCAACAGTCTCATTCTTAACAGCATTGAAGGAACGAACCATAAATTCGGCGCTTTTCGCTTGTTCGGCTCGCTCGGCTGGGCGTTTATCGCTTTGGTGGCTGGACCTGTGATTGGGCAAATTGGCATTGAGCGTCTCTGGATTATTTATTCGGTCATGATGCTTATCTCGCTTGCTTTTGCGTTTACGCTGCCAAAGGGCGAGGCGAAGGGTGCAGCCCCTGCCGGCAAAGTGAATTACCGTTCGATGTTCGTGAACCGTTCCTTCTTGTTGTTCTTAATCATAGGTCTAGTGATCTCCATTCCTAACTCTATGAATACGACATTTATCCCGCTGTATATTAAGGAATTGGGCGGAGAGGCTTCCTTAATCGGTTGGTCGGCCTTCTGGTCATCCATATTTGAAATTCCAGTCTTCTTGCTGCTTGATCGGTATTTGAAAAAAAATACAAAAACGATGGTATTATGCCTCGTTGTCATCAGCATCCTATTCGCCTTGCGCTGGTTCCTGATGTCAAACGCAGACACTGCTCAGCAAATTATTTATATCCAAGTGCTGCACTGCTTAACATTTGGCGGCTACTATTATATTGGCACGCAGCTGGCCGTACAGCTTGTGCCTGCTGAATTCAGAGCATCGGGACAAGCGCTTTATGCCCTTACTTGGGGAGGCTTGTCAGGTATTGCGGCGGGTTTTCTCGGAGGCTGGGTGTTTGAGCAAATGGGTCCGCAGGCGATGTATCAATTATGCAGCGTCATGGCTGCGCTCGGGATTGTTGGCTTCTTCTTGCTGTTTGCGCGGCTGCGCAGAGAAGTGGGCACGAGCAGCAAAATAAGCTCTCATGCTGGATAACTGCAACCTTTCTTGTCTTATGGTCGTTCGAATAAGAGAATGGACATCATGTTATAGGAGAGGTGAACGACCATGAGAAAACGACGGAGTTTAGCCTTAACAGCAGTCGCGGTCATGCTTTCTACATCTATTGCAGCACAAGCCTTCGCGGCGGCTCCATTTGGCGATATCGCAAACATTGGCAGCAAAGCAAAGATTGAAGCTTTACAGCTGCAAGGAATTATTAAAGGAGTGAGCGATACGGCATTCCATCCAGAGGATCATTTGACGGCAGCACAAGGCATTTCTTTGATCGTGAGAACGACGCAAATTAGCCTAGCCGCCATTGATTTTTCTAGTGCGCCTACCGCTGATGGTTTCTATACAAAGGTGAAAAACGATGCGTGGTACGCGGAGGATTTCATCATTGCACACTACAACGGTTTGGACATCCCGGCTGATATTGATCCGCAAGCGCCACTCACGAAAGAGCAGTTCACGCATTATCTTGTTCAAGCGTTAGAGCTTACCGGTCAATATCCGACGATCAAAATGTTTATTAATATCCAGGACGAAAAGGATATTACGACGGCTTATCAAGGAACTATTCAGCGTTCACTGCTATACAAGATTGCGTCTCTAGATGAGAAGGGCAACTTTGATCCAGCGCATGTTTTAACCCGTGCTGAAGCGGCAGGAATGCTGTATGATACACAAGGCTTTATTGAGGCGCATAAGGAAAAGGCGGAACCCGAGCAGGGAGCAGCTGAATAAAAAATGAAATAGGGAAAGGCAGTTAATTAGGGGTTATTTCAGCCTCCTTAACTGCCTTTTTATTTTAAAATTATTTTTCCTAGCAACGCGATAATTCCAAGCGGAGTAATAAGATATAAAAGGGTAATCTTTATTTATATCACATTTTATTTTGAAAAATCAATAAAAAATGTAAAAAAACCTTGAAATTAATTCAAGGCTGTAGTATCTTCTGTATAGGAAACTTTTGGGAGGTGAACGGTAATGGAAAAGATGGCAATGCAAATGATGATGAACATGTGCATGGATGAAATGATGTGCAAGATGAAATCCATGAAGATGATGATGGACATGATGATGGAAATGAAAATGATGGACAGCATGGATATGAACATGATGATGATGAAGATGCAGGAATGTGACGAAATGTCCACGATGATGATGCAAATGATGCGTGACATGGAGCAAGTATCGATGTAATCATCTATGAATCTGACCATTCATAGAGGTTAGTATAATCGGCAGAGCTGTTCGCGGCATGCCGTCGTATATCGTTTTTTCCTACATAGCTAAGCAGAGCAGCCAACTGCATGCAGGCTTTTTTTTATTTCTAGACCTTCACCATTGCGCCTCGAACCTTCGCCTTATAACGCATAGTGGGCTTTCAGCTTGCTGGCGATCATCACCCGTTGAAGCTTAAACTCCCAAACCTTTTCTCTTAGCTGAATCTGCTGCTCCGAATTATGCGCATTCCGAAGCTGCTCGTAAATATCAAGCATTTTACGATTGATTTGATCGAAGCGAAGCCATAGATCGACACGAATGCCATGCTCGATTTCAAGGCGGATATGATTATCTTTGGCGTGCAGGTTTTGAAGGATTTGTTGCTGCCACTCTGCATCTCCGATCATTACAGCAAAGTTATAAAGATCCAAATAATCATCAACCCATGTTGCTGCAATTTGTTTCTCGGAATAAGTCATGCTGGTCAGCTCCAATCTCCGTTTTGTTTATATACCTAGTATTATACTAGGAATTAAGGGGATTGCAAGCAATTTGTAATTATTGTGTTTTTGTCCCATTCGGTTAGGAACTGGTTTTATGTTTGAATGCTGCAAAAACAGCGAAGCCATTATTTTTATATACGCAGTCGGAATGAACAAAACCTGCCTCACTCAGCCATCTAAGCTGATCCTCTACAGTGGCATTAATGTCGACGCTTCGGCGCTGGATGGCCGCTTCGATTGCGCCTGTGGTTAAACCGCTTTGCCGGATGGCTGTTGTCCATTGCGACATATAATATTGATCCCAATAAGCGGTTGTACCCGCTGCTTGATCAGCATTAACGAAGCTGCCGCCTTCTTTTAAAAGCTGATGAACGGTATGAAATAAGTCGCGTTTTGCTGGATGCGATAAGTGATGGATGGACAAGGAGGAGATGATGGCATCGTATTTTTCTGTGTAAGGGTAGCTTGAATAATCAGCAGCTATATAGCTGACTGATGGGTCAGCTCCGAAGCGAGATTGCGCCTCCTTTAGCATTTCTTCGCTTAAATCGATAAGAGTAAGATTGGCATTTGGGTATTTGTTGCGAATCATAGATGAGAAAAGCCCTGTTCCGGCACCTAAATCGAGTATGCACGGGGCATCGCTATCAAAGTGAACCAAGTTGGTTGCTATGCTGTAAAAATCATCAAAGCAGGGGATCAGTTGGCGGCGCTGACGATCATATTCAGGCGCGACAGCATCAAACTGTTTTTTTACATTTTCATTCACAATAATGCCTCCTCGAATAGTGGGCTGAGTGCTGATTTTTCATTTTCACTTGAGTTAATCAGTATATTATAGATGATTGTTTCATAATGGAAATATATAATATGAATATACTTTATAGTTTTAAACTATGAATGAATCGATTTCAATCCGTTAAAAAATGGGTATTGCGCATCCGAGTTTTTGATGGTACGATTGGTAAAATTTTAAGATCACTGATGAACACATATGGCAAGTTAATAGCTTTTACATTCGATGACGAGAAAGAGTACGTTATGGGCCTGATCGAACAGAGAGTTGGGGCAGCTGAAAACCAACGTTCGGGTAGTAGCGGAAAGCCATCTCCGAGAAGCAGGCTGAACGAGAGTAAGCTCTGCCGCATTTCCAGCGTTAACGGGAACATGTATTGCTAGATACATGAGCAGAGTGTCGCGCTTTTGGCGTGAAACTAGGGTGGTAACACGGGTAGAGACTCGTCCCTTTATAGGGATGGGTCTCTTTTTTTGTTTTTTATCCATATTTTAGGAGGAAAAGTAATGGAGACATGGTCGATAAGCAAAATGATTTCACCAATGGTGCAGCAAATTCCGCCTTCGGGCATTCGTAAATTTTTTAGCCTGGCTGAAGGCAATAAGGATATTATTTCGCTTGGCGTTGGAGAGCCTGACTTTGTTACGCCTGAGCATGTAAGAGCGGCTTGCGTCCGTGCGCTTGAGCAGGGCAAAACCTCCTACACTTCAAATGCAGGGCTTATTGAGCTTAGAGAAGAAATCGCCAACTATTTATACAATGGGTTCCAAGTGAAATACGAACCATCGAATGAAGTGCTTGTTACCGTTGGAGGCAGTGAAGCCATTGATCTTGCACTGCGGGCGTTAATATCGCCAGAGGATGAAATTATTGTTCCTGTTCCTAGCTATATTGCCTACGCGCCGATCGCGCAGTTAAATGGCGGCAAGGTCATTGAGGTTGAAACGTTCGCTGAGGATCATTTCA
Source organism: Paenibacillus sp. MCAF9 (assembly GCF_052114265.1). Taxonomy (NCBI): domain Bacteria; kingdom Bacillati; phylum Bacillota; class Bacilli; order Caryophanales; family Paenibacillaceae; genus Paenibacillus; species Paenibacillus sp. MCAF9. Next base: position 298,862 of record NZ_JBFREL010000002.1, on the reverse strand, counting down.
AACTAACGGCAGAAGCCTTGAAAGCCGTCATTACTCCGCACTCGAAGGTGCTTATTTTAAATTATCCGAACAACCCAACAGGGGCTGTCATGACCTATGAAGAGTGGCTTCCTGTTGCTAAGGTCGTGGAAGAAAATAATCTAATCGTTATATCCGATGAAATTTATGCGGAGCTGACCTACGATGCGAAACATGTAAGCTTCGCTTCACTGCCAGGCATGCGGGACAGAACGCTGCTTATAAGCGGCTTCTCCAAAGCTTTTGCAATGACAGGGTGGAGAATCGGTTATGCTTGCGGTCATCCGGAGCTGATCGCAGCGATGCTCAAAATTCATCAGTACACCGTTATGTGCGCACCAATTATTGGGCAGGTTGCGGCGATCGAATCACTTCGCAATGGCTTAGAGGAAAAAGATAGGATGATTGAGGCTTATGCGCAGCGCAGACGGATGTTTGTTAAGGGCCTGAGGGATATTGGTCTGCCCTGCCATGAGCCGCTGGGCGCGTTTTATGCTTTCCCTTCTATTGCGCATACGGGACTTACTTCCGATGCATTTGCGCAAAAGCTATTGTTTGATGCCAGTGTTGCTACAGTGCCTGGGCATGTGTTCGGCCTTGGAGGAGAGGGCTTCATTCGCTGCTCCTACGCATCCTCTGTATCAAGGCTTAACGAAGCGCTTGAGCGTATGGATCGCTGCTTGAGGACACCCGGTATGTCCGGGAAATAAAGAAGGGAGCCAGCATAGGCTCCCTCACAGCCCAAACGAGTGGATCAATCGCTTGGAAAATAAATACTGATCGAGGTGCCTTCATCAATCGCAGAGCGCACCTCGATTCGTCCTTGATGTGCTTCTACGATCATTTTGGCGATGCTCATGCCAAGGCCAGTGCCGCTGCTTGATTCTTCCGTATTCGTTCCGCGGTAATATCTTTCGAACAGCTTGTTGACAGTGGCCTCGTCCATGCCTCTCCCGTTGTCGGAGACGCGAATGTAGGCATCATCATTCAGCATGCCGCAGGTTACCGTAACGGTTATGCCTGTAGGATTATGTTTCACGGCGTTCGAAAGCAGATTATCCATTAGCCGCTGCATCCACTTTGGATTGCCATATAGGCTGACAGGCAGCTCGTCTCCCTCATAAAGGAAGTCTACCTCGGCAAGCGTAGCATCGTTCACATATTTGAGTACTGAGCGTCTAACCAGCTCGCCAAGCTCAAATTCATGTCGATCCATATGGACGGTTCCATGCTTTATTTGATAAATATGCGAGAAATCATTCATAAGCTCCAGCATATAGCTGCTTTTTTCACGAATCATTTTGCCCATGTCCTGAAGCTCTTCATCACTCCACTGCGCAGGGGAGCTTTCCAATATATAGCCGTAGCCTTGAATGGTAGAGAGCGGCGTGCGCAAATCATGCGAAATGCCAGTCATCCATTCCTCTCTCGTTTTCTCAAGCTGGCGCCGATCCTTCTCCGTTTGCGCCAGCCGCTCGGCCATTTGGTAGAAAGCCGCAATCACTTCCCGGTAAAGGCGGTAGCGAATACGCAGCTTGCCGCTGCGGCGGAATACCTTTTTGCGATCCTTTGGCGTAAGCACCTCATCATACCGTCCATTGCCCATCCGCTCGAACCAACCGGCGAATAGGATGAGCGGCTGACCATAGCGATAGCCATGCCAAATGGAGATAGCAAGGGAGAGTAAGAGCAGCGAGCCGCCTATCCAAATGAAGATACGTATAGCTTCCGATAGGATGGGCTGCTTCGTATACGTTATTTGTTCGTTTGGCGTGTGCAAAATCCAAGTCAAATCACTATTTTCAGGCTGGTACACAAAGATGTTCGTATCATAATCACCAGGCTTTTGCTGCATAGTCAGCACTTCCAGCGGCTCATATACATCGATAGCAGAAGTCTGATCTCCAATCGTTTGAACACTTTTGCCAGCTTGGTCTACGATTAGCAAATAGCTCTTCGTTTTCCTTAGCTCGGTGAGCAGGTCATTCTTATATGCCTCATTTACTAGACCATTCTGCTGGTATGCCATATACCATGCAGTCAGCTTCTCTTGCTGCGGATTTTTGTAACCAAGAAGAAAGAGCAGCGGAGTAGAGTACGTCAGATCGAGCTCGTTATCGACGGTATAGATGCCGGATTTTTCGGATTGCTGGATGGCTAAAAGTTGCGTAATCGAATAAGAAGTCGGCTGCTCTTTCGGCGAATGGACGGAATAAATAACCTGCCCTTTGGAGTCCACGACTTGCAGCCACATATCACGCTCTTCAATGAGCTCCTTCCAGTGCTTCGACATCTTAATCTCTTTTTTCGAATAGTCGGTTTCCGCGACAATGGAACTAAGCGCGCCGGCGGGAAAGTTCCGTTTGAGATCCTCGTTCGTAATTTTATTAATAAGGACAAGAAACAGCACGATCATCGCAACGAATATGAGAATGGAATAGACGACGAGCTGATATGTAAAATGAAAGGCCATTCGGCGTTGAACCTTCATAGGCTTACAGGCTCCTTAACTAATTTGTAGCCGAGGCCACGAACGGTAAGCAGATGCGTCGGCATACTGGGATCATATTCAATCCTCTCGCGAATTCGCCTGATGTGAACCATAACCGTGTTGTCGTCCCCTAATCCGTCAATGCCCCATACCGCTTCATAAAGCTGGCCTTTCGAGAAGACGATGCCGGGGTTTTTGCAGAAATACAGCAGCAGCTGAAAAACCTGTGCAGGGCAAGATACCGGCTGATTATCTACTAATAATTCCCCAGCTGCTTCATTTAACTGAAAACGGCCATAACGGTAGGTTTGATGAGGGGTAGAGGCAGCAGATATTGACGAAGCGAATGTTGAATGCGGTGGAAGTGATTCCGCCTCTTCCATGCGGCGCAGCCTTGCTTTAATGCGAGCGGCAATCTCCAATGGATTAAATGGTTTCGTGATATAGTCATCGCCGCCCATCGCAAATCCGGTCAATATATCGAGATCGGATGCTTTGGCGGTCAAAAATAAGATATGCGGATTGCCCAGCTGTCTAATTTTTGAGCAAAGCTCAAATCCGCTGCCGTCGGGCAGCATCACATCCAGCAGCACGATATCGGCTCCGAATCGAGCGATCGTATCAAGAGCTTCTTGGCAGGTTCCTGCCGTATAGATATGCTGGAAGCCTTCCTTTTGGAGCACCAGCTGCAGCATTTTTACAATAGAAGGTTCATCTTCCACTATGACAATTTTGTTCATGTTCATCACCCCGTTTTATGCTAGCATACCAACCTTAACATCTGTTGAACAAAATTGAAAAAAATTAAGCTGCTGTTATGATTCCGTTTGTTCGCTGTTCAATTGGAATCCTTATGATTGGGTAAGAGGTGATGGGAATGATAAATCAAAATGAAACGGGACAGCGAATTCGCGTTATTGATGCGATTAGAGGGTTCTGCTTGCTTGGCATACTGCTGGCAAACATGCTTATTTTTCAATATGGCATTTATGGGAAAGAGGAAATGCAGCTATTTCATCCTACTTCTACTGATGAAGTGACGCATCAAGTTCTCAAGGTAGCGGTGGAAGGCAGCTTTATGCCTATCTTTATGTTTTTGTTCGGCTACAGCCTCTTTAAGCTGCGCAAAGGACTAGTCGCCAAGGGGCTTAAGCCGGCGAGGTATATGGTACGGCGCTTTTTTATGCTAATAGGACTTGGGCTTATGCATAGCATGCTCCTTTGGGAGGGCGATATCCTATTGGCCTATGGAATAACTGGGTTTTTCTTATTGCTATTTGTAAAAAGAAAGCCAAAAACGCTTATTATATGGGGAGTCATATTAAGCATATTAATGTCTGGACTCGGCTACGGCTTGAATGAGGATACGCCAAAAGAGAAAGTTCGCATGCATGATTACGTGGAAGAGTCTATTACCGTATATGGTGAAGGAACCTATCGGGAAATTATGAACTTCCGTCAAGAAGAGGACCCGCTAGACCTGCCTGTGGCCGTCATGGCAGTGCTAATGGCTTTGATGCCGATGCTGCTGATGCCGATGTTTTTGTTCGGCATAGCGGCTGCCAATAAGCAATGGTTTCATAATCCTAAGCGGGAGAGGCGTAAATTTGCTTGGCTCAGCGGCATACTGCTGCCACTAGGTCTTCTATTGAAAGCGATAGCTGTATTAAAGCCGGATTGGGCATGGAGCAGCGTATTATTGTCTTTAGGCGGGCAATTGCTGGCCTTTGGGTATATTTTTGGTCTTGCGTTCGTCATGTCCTTTTTATCTAAACGATCCTATATCATCATGGCATTTGAATCGGTTGGACGAATGTCCATGACCAACTATTTAATGCAGACGGTGATTTGTACCACTATATTTTATGGATATGCGTTGGGCTGGTTTGGAGAAATCGGTGTGCTTAACGGGGTGCTTCTTGGCATAGCCATTTATGCCGTTCAAGCCGTTGTGTCCAGCTTCATCCTGTTCTGGTTCAAAAATGGCCCATTTGAGCGACTGCTGCGCATTGCAACATATTGGTCATTTAGCGGAAAAGCTCGGGTTTCGAAAAAAGCAGCAGATGCACAGGCTGCTAACGCTGGTTTGTAAGCAATTCGAGGAGCAGACGATGTTTACGTTCTAGATTTACGATTCGGTTATTTATACAAAAAATCCCCCTCGACCGGTGCGAATGAAGCCTCGGCGAGGGGGATTTTCTTTTAACAGGTGATTAGTTCACTTTAGTAAAGCGGCCTTCAATTTTTGCCGAGATAGTACCTGCTGTGGATTTCGCATTAATGTATGTGATCGTAGCGTCAAGATCTACAGGACCAGCTTCACGGTTTGTTCCTTTCAAAAGCACCGTGTAACCGTCGCCGCCTGTTGCCATAAAATCGTTCACGACAATCGTATAGGCTGCTGCGTCATCTAGAACAGTGCCATCTGCTTTCTTGATTTCAACAATCTTTTGGCCGTCTGGCTTGCTATCGTCATACTTATATGTGAAACCGGAAATTTGGCCAATCTTCGGGCTTGTTCCTGCCCATTGCTGATTCATCAGTTCTTTCATTTGCGCGCCAGTCAGCGTCATCTTAATGAGCACATTGCCGAAAGGCTGTACGGAGAACATGTTTCCGTAAGTGACATTTCCTTGTGGAAGATCATTACGGATTCCGCCCGAATTCATGAATGCAAAGTCCGCTTTCATTACTTCGCGCATGCCATCGGCAATTAGGTTTCCTAGCGCTGATTCGCCGGAAGCGTTAGTTGTACGTGTAATGGCAGCATCCGTTTTAGTAACCGGTGCGTTCATAACTGGAGCGTTCAGCTCTTGGTACGATTTGATCATTTGTGCAATTTCTGCATCCGGGGTAACGCCTTCGCGTTTCACTTCGACGACTTCGCCTTTAGCGGAAATAACGTTATGCGTTGCACGATCGATAACTAGATCCACATCAGAGAATGCCGTACCATAAGAAAAGGCTTCAATGACAAGCTTGCCGTCGATCATTTTGTTCAGGCCGCCATGGTTGTGGCCTGCGAAGATAACGTCTACATCATCATCGACGTTGTTAGCCAGATCGACAACTTCGCCAGTTGGAGCGTCGGCTTTGCCATCGAATGGATCATGCGCCAAAATAACGATGGTGTGCACGCCTTTCGCTTGCAGCTCTTTCACAGCTTTGTTAACCGCTGGAGCTTGCTCGATAAAGTTAAGACCTTTAATGCTTTCAGCTTTTACGACAGAAGGCGTAATGTTCGTTACGACCCCGATAAAACCGACTTTAACTCCGCCAACTTCAAGTACTTTGTAGGCGTCAAGCAGCGGTTTGCCGTTTGCATCCACTACGTTTGCAGCGACATAAGGGAAGTTTGCACCTGCGAAATCCTTGCCCGTTTTCGGGTTTTTGCCTCCGTTGATTAAGCGGAGTGCTTCAGCTGCGCCAGCGTCAAACTCGTGGTTGCCGAGTGTGCCGATATCGAAGCCGAGACGGTTCAAGAAATCGATCGTCGGCTCATCCTGCAGCATCGCGGATACCGGTGCGCTAGCACCAACCGCATCGCCAGCATGCACAAGCAGCGTGTTCGGATTCAAAGCTTCGCGTTGTTTCAAATATGTGGCCAAATAATCCGCGCCTCCGAGTGTCGACACGACTTTGCCTGCTGCATCTTTTACATCTTTTTTGTAATCCAATTGTCCGTGGAAATCGTTAATGCCCAGCAATTGTACCGAAATATCGCTGATCAGCGTATGAACGACTTTCGCCGCTTCTGCACGAGTCGATGACGCTTTAGGGACAAACTTGCCTTCGCCGCGTCCGTTCATAACCCCGCGGTCAACGACGATATTCACGCCAGCTTTTGCCCAAGCACTAATTTGAGCATCGTCGGCCATTTTTTTGCTTTCCGCTACGATCGTCTCTTTGCCTGCTTTGAGTTTCAATGCGTTGCTTGCCATTACCGCCATTTGCTCACGCGTAATTTTGTCGTTCGGAGCAAATTTTCCTTTGGAAACTCCGTTAACCAAGCCGTTCTCGCTTGCCGCTGCAACGGATTCCGCATACCATGCAGTCGCTGGAACATCGGTGAACGAGCTTTTGCTTTTCGCAGTCAATTTCAAAGCTTTCACGAGCAGTGTCGCGAATTCCGCGCGGGTAACGTTCGTGTTTGGCTCGAAAGTGGTATCGGTTTTGCCTGTAACGATTTGTTTTGCAACCAGCTCATTAATGGCAGGGGAAGCCCAGTGAGAAGCTGGTACATCAGTAAATAGCTTGTTCAGGTCGAGGGAGAAGATGCCGAAGCCCTTTTCATCGACTTTATCCAAGTAACGGATGTTGTTCGTCGTTTTTGCATACTCCGCCGCTTTTGGAGATGAAATGAATGTAACCTTTACATCGCCCATAACTGGAGCAATCGACCAGTTGTTATCGATCGATGGGTTGATTTGCTTATTCGTGCTAATGTAATCCATTAAGATTTGACGATTTTCGTCGGGTGCGTCAATAATATATTTGCTTCCTTTAACGCCCGGGAAGTTGCCGCCGCCGCCAGCGCGGTAATTGTTAGTAATAACGATAAAGTCTTGATTTGGATCTACCGGCTTGCCTTTGTAGTTTAACTTAATGATCCGGCTGGAAGCTGCATCATTAATCGTACCATCAACTTTATATTTAGCTGGTTTCGTAACGTCTACTTGGTAAGTTACGCCATCGATCACGTCAAAGTTATACACTTGGAATGAAGGATTAAGCAGTTGTTGCTCTTCCGATTTGCTTGGATCGATTTGATTGAATTTGCCAGCAGACATTTCCAGCCATTCTTTCACAACAGAACCCTTAACCATGATCGCTTTAAGCGTGTTGTCGTAGAGATAGAGATCGCCTGCACTCTTAATCGCGAGCGGGCCGGCTTTAATTTCTGTGAATTCCTCAACGCCATTGCGTCCCGCCTTGAATGGAGCGCCTACGGACAAGATTGGCGTGTCCTTGTATTCCGGCAGGTTTTTCTTAATATAGTTTTCAACATACCATTTCTGTGCGTTCGTTACGATCTGAACAGAAGGATCGTCTTGTACGAGCGCAAAATAGCTGTGAATCGGCGCTGTTGTTGTTCCAATCGGATTGTTTGCGTATTTAATCGTTGCTTCGTGATCACCGTTCACGGCGTCGATGATCGCTTGATCGATTTCAACAAGCGGTTTTTTCGCTGCGCTATCGTAAATCGCTTTCGTAGAAGACTGGGAGCCAGCAACTTTCCAATTTCCGTCCTGTTTCTCTAGCGACAAATCGATAATTCCTAGATTGCTTCCGCCGTATCCAGCTTGGACGGCAGGCACTCCATTAATCGTGCCCTTCGCATTGTCAACGCTTGCATATACTTTGCCAGAAGCATCCTTAAATAAAGCGTCGAGCGATTTCTCGTCAACTGCAGGGAATACTTTATGAGTATGAGAGAATGTAATTGCATCAATACCAGACACCTTGCTTAGAAGCAGTACAGCATCCTCAGCGTTAGTATTTGCTTGAGAGTTGCCATTAAAGCCCGTGTGCGCCATAGCAATAATAATGTCTGCGCCTTCCGCTCTCATTTTAGGTACAAATTTCTCAGCAGTTGCGGCAATATCCTTCGTAATGACTTTGCCTTCAAGCCAAGTTTTATCCCACTGTGTAATTTGCGGAGGTACAAAGCCGATAACACCGATTTTCAGCGTCTGCTCCTGACCGGATTCATCAACGACTTTTTTCGTAATAATTTTGTAGGGCTCAAAGCGGTTCACATCGTTATCCGGATTCGAGTCCTTATCATCGATATATACGTTTGCGCTCACATAAGGGAAATTGGCGCCTTTAAGAGCGTTGTCCAAATAGTCTAATCCATAGTTGAACTCATGGTTGCCTAGGGTAGCAACGTCGTAGTCAAGTTGATTCATGGCCTTATAGACGGGATGAATCTCTTTGTCTTTAATTGGAGCTACGACTGCCTTGTAAGTGCCAAGCGGCGTGCCTTGAATAAGGTCACCGTTGTCAACAAGGAATGTGTTCTTTGATTCTGCTCTAGCCGCTTTAATCAGATTTGAAGTTCTAGCAAATCCGACCGTATTGGAAACGGCATCCTTGTAATAATCGTACGGCACAAGATTGGTGTGAATGTCTGTTGTTTCCATAATTCTGAGTTTCACGCTGGACCCGGCATCCGCTGCTGCTGCGAACATACCGTTAAACGGCATCGACAGCACGAATAAAGTCAATGATGAGACAGCGAGCTTTCGTAAACCCTTTTTCCCCTTAAGCTGACCTTCTTGCATTCTACCAATCTTCCTCTCATGTCATAAATGTTAACATAAACATATTAGAGCAGAAGCTACTAAATTCCAATACTATATTTTCGAAATTTAATAGAACCAAGCTAATAATAATGTATATTTTGAAAAAAGAACAAGAACAAAAAATGGAAGGATTTATAACGAAAAGCGTTCCACTTAGCAGCTTGTTTATGTTATTTTTATAGGAACAAAACCATTTCATAGAGAAGAAGGAGTGAAACGTATGACAACGCAAACAAAAGACTGGATTTTGCACTCCGTCATTTTTAACTTAAAGCATGAACAGGGCTCTGCGGAGGAACAGCAGTTTTTGGAGGATGGGGAGCGGATTCTTACTTCGATTCCGTCTGTTAAGAACTTCCAAGTGTATAAGCAAGTAAGCGGGAAAAACGATTATCGCCATGGCTTCGCAATGGAATTTGCAAATCAGGCTGATTACGATGCTTATAACGAGCATCCGCTGCATGTGCAGTTTGTAAATGAACGTTGGGTGACAGAAGTAGAAAAGTTTCTTGAAATCGATTACGCGAAGTAGGGCATTCCATTGAAGATTTAGCTGAAACGACATATAATGAGCGGTATAGATTACACATTTTCGAACAAATACGAACATAATGGGAAGAGGGACTAACGGATGAAAAAGCTTAGAGTGCTTCAGCAGTTGACGGATGCCGGCGTCGTGGCGGTATTGCGTGCGGACTCGCCTGAGGAAGTTGTGGAAATGTCACGCCGTGCAATTAAGGGCGGTATCAAAGCGATTGAAATTACGATGACAGTGCCATTTGCGCTGCGTGCCATCGAGCAATTATCCAAAGAGTATTCAAGCTCCGTATCACCTGATGCTGACAACTTTGCTATTATCGGCGTCGGCACAGTACTAGATCCAGAAACGGCACGCGCTGCTATATTGGCAGGGGCGGAATATGTCGTTTCTCCAGCACTTAATCCGGATACGATCAAGCTTTGCAATCGCTATGCGGTTCCTATTTTGCCGGGTACAATGACCATTCACGAAATTCAAACGGCATTGGAGCTGGGCGTTGATATCGTGAAGCTGTTCCCAGGAAATCTATATTCACCAAGTGTCATTCCTTCTATTAAAGGACCGTTGCCGCAGGCTAACGTTATGCCAACCGGCGGCGTATCGCTCGACAATCTAAAGGACTGGATCAAAGCGGGCGCGGTAGCGGTCGGTATCGGATCCGATCTAACGAAGGACGCTGTAAAAACGGGCGACTTCTCGCTCATTGAGAAGAAAGCCGCAGCTTATATCGCAGCATACCGCGAAGCAAAAGGACTTTAATCAAATACCTGACGGAGGCTGCCTCTGTCAGGTTCTTTTTTTTGAAATGTAAAAAAGGATATCATTTTCTCATAGTTACGTTACTAGTTAAGAGGGGGAAATCCAGCCAATGCTGAAACGTGAGCAAATTCGAATTCGTGATCCTTACATACTCGTAAATGAGCAAGAGCAATGTTATTACCTATACGGTACAACGGATGAGAATGTATGGTCAGCTCCAGGGACGGGGTTCGATACGTACAAAAGCACTGATCTTGAGAATTGGGACGGGCCTTATCCAGCCTTCAGGCCGGAGCCGGATTTTTGGTCGGATCATCATTTTTGGGCGCCTGAAGTGTATGTTTTCGATGACAGCTACTATATGTTTGCTTCATTTAAGTCAGAGGATAAGAGGCGCGCAACACAGGTTTTAATAGCGGACAGCCCTCTTGGGCCTTTTGTCCCGCTTACAGATAAGCCCGTAACTCCATCGGAGTGGGAATGTCTTGACGGTACGCTGCATATCGAAGCGAATGGAACGCCATGGATGGTATTTTGCCAAGAGTGGGTGCAGGTGAATGATGGTAAAATGTGCGCCATTCCATTAACAGCAGATTTAAAGGAAGCGGCTGGAGAGCCGATCACGCTTTTCTCCGCATCGGAAGCAGCTTGGGCAACTCCTTTTGGCGATGATCATAACAACTATATAACAGACGGCCCATATCTATATCGTAATCAAGCAGGCGAGCTGCTCATGCTTTGGTCAAGCGGTTCGAAAAATGGCTACGCTATTGGGATCGCACGTTCAGCCAGCGGAACGATTGAAGGGCCATGGACGCAGGATGCGGAGACGCTTTTCCCGCAGGATGGCGGACACGGCATGTTATTCCGCTCATTGGAAGGACAGCTTATGCTTGCCATGCACGCACCAAATAATGAGCCGGATGAAAGAGCTGTATTTATTGAAATTGAAGAGAAGAACGGTACGCTGCAGCGAAAAGAATAACGAAGAAAAATAGGCAGCTCATGACAAGCCAGAGGCGATGTTTGCTTTAATCACAGGCGTTGCTAGGTCGAAAGGCTTAGACTTCTTTCCTATAGAAGTATATGATCAATACATATGGAATTTTAGTGTAACGGTCATATTCATAATCATGATGGGATGGGTAGTATGAGATCTACTATTATTGAGGACATGCTAACGATAGTCTCAGCAAACATTTATAATTCGGCTACACAAGTAATGAGCACGGCCTATACGATGATACCGGCAAACACGTTTTGCATCGCTATAAATGATAGAATGACAACAACAGTCTTGAGGTCGTACAATCGCGACTACATGATTTTGGATGAAGGCTTAGTCGTTGACAACGAAGAGTCCTATTGTCATTTGGTCATTGAAAAGTCAGAAGGGCCATTAATTATTAATAATAATTTGACACATCCGCTCACGCGGGATATGGATGCAACGAAGCTGGTCGGCGGTTGTTCTTTCATGGGAGTTCAGATCGTCAAAAAAAGTGGAGAAGTATACGGCTCCCTTTGCGCCTTTGACCATAACTTCTATGCTTACGACGAGAAGGAAGTAGCATTCATGTCATCGTTAGCTGCTTTTTTTGCCAATGTTCTAGAATTGGAAGACGCAGCCATGGCACTGCAGGAAGCTCATCATAAGATTTGTGATTTGGCTGAGGAGAAATCCAACCTGCTTGCCGTGATGAGTCATGAGATCCGCACTCCTCTAAATGGTATCATCGGAATGATCGATCTGCTCCAGTCCACTGAGCTGACCGAGGAGCAGCGTCAATATATTAAAATTACACAGTCCAGCGGTGATTCATTGCTCGCTGTGCTAAATGATATTTTATCGTATGCCAAAATCGATTCCGATCAATCAGAGCTCGTTCATCTCCCGCTTGACCTGCGCTCATGCGTCAAACAAGTTCAAGAGCTGCTCGGTCCGGATGCTGCCAAAAAAGGCATTAAGCTTCATGCGGAAGTCTGTCCTACTATACCGGATATGGTTAGGACCGATGCTACGAAAATTCAGCAAATCATGATTAATCTAATCAGCAATGCAATCAAATTCACAAATACTGGCGATGTAACCCTTTCTGTGGAGCAGCATTCTTCAGATTCAAGCTATCCTTTAATGCTTGTAAAGGTTAGAGATACTGGAATCGGTATTTGTGCGGAGAAGCTGGACATGCTTTTTAAACCATTCTCTCAATTGCATACACCTGAGCGCAGCTTTGAATACAGCGGTACAGGGCTCGGGCTATCTATCTGTAAGAAACTTGCTGAGCAAATGGCAGGCCGGATATGGCTGATGGAATCCAATGAGCGCGGCTCATGCTTTGTATTAGAACTCCCTCTTATGACTGAAGAAGCGTATGTTTAGCGTGAGCAGTAAGTTCAGCAAAAGCGCAGTCCTTATAACCAATTTGGGAGCTTTGCTTGATTCTGATCAGGAATAGCGTTATAACAGAAACAGGGTCAAAAAAGAGAAAACACAATTGATTAAAGGAGTCGTTCAATTAATGGATTATCGTATTGAGAAGGACACAATGGGCGAGATTCAGGTTCCTGCGGATAAGCTATGGGGCGCACAAACGCAACGCAGCTTGCAAAACTTCAAAATTAGCGGTGAGCGCATGCCGATCGAAGTGGTGTATGCGATGGCTTATATTAAAAAAGCAGCCGCGCAAGCCAACGAGAAGCTTGGCGTTTTGGATGCAGCAAAATCAGCGATTATTGGTGAAGCGGTAGACGAAATCGTTTCAGGCAAATGGGATGAGCATTTTCCATTAGTCGTATGGCAAACAGGCAGCGGCACGCAAACGAACATGAACGTGAATGAGGTTATTGCTAACCGTGCGAATAACTTGCTTGCAGAACGCGGAAGCGAAGTGCGCATCCACCCGAATGATGATGTTAACCGCTCACAAAGCTCGAATGATACATTCCCTGCAGCGATGCATATTGCTGGCGTAATTGCGCTCGAGGATCGCTTGCTTCCATCTCTTGATCTACTGAATGGCACGCTTCGCGCGAAAGCGGAGAAGTTTAACGATATTGTGAAAATCGGGCGTACTCATCTTCAAGATGCTACACCAATTACGCTGGGCCAAGAAATAAGCGGCTGGTATTCCATGCTGGACAGAACGCGCGCTATGCTAGTTCAAAGCGTAGAAACGATGCGCGATCTAGCGCTTGGCGGTACGGCAGTTGGTACGGGCCTTAACGCTCACCCTGACTTTGCAGTTGCAGTGGCGCAAGAAGTAACGGCGCTTACGGGCAAAACATTTGTAACGGCAGAGAACAAATTCCACTCGCTTACAAGCCACGACCAAATCGTATACACGCATGGTGCCGTAAAAGCGCTGGCGGCTGATTTGATGAAAATCGCAAACGATGTAAGATGGCTGGCAAGCGGTCCTCGCTGCGGCATCGGTGAAATTTCGATTCCAGAGAACGAGCCGGGCAGCTCGATTATGCCAGGTAAAGTTAATCCAACGCAAAGCGAAGCTTTGACGATGGCAGTATGCCAAGTGATTGGCAATGATACGGCTATTTCGATGGCAGCAAGCCAAGGAAACTTCGAGCTAAACGTATTCAAACCAGTTATCATTTATAACTTCCTGCAATCAGTAGCCCTTCTTGCTGATGGCATGGTTTCATTCAACGACAACTGCGCGGTTGGCATCGAGCCAAACGAAGCCGTTATCAAACGTAATCTGGATCAGTCGCTGATGCTGGTCACAGCGCTTAATCCGCATATCGGCTACGAGAATGCGGCTGCCATTGCCAAAAACGCACACAAAAAAGGACTAACATTGAAGGAGTCGGCTATCGCGAGCGGCTTGCTAACTTCAGAGCAATTCGATGAATTTGTTCGTCCCGAGAACATGATCGGAAAGCGTTAATAAACAGCGAAATAAGAAAGGATCAGCTCTTGTCTCATGGGACAAGGTGCTGATTCTTTTTGCTGTACAGAGGTTCATGTTATGATATGGGCTTTTTATGGTATGATACGAGGGGCTGCAATCGCAGCAATACTATTCCAAAAAAGTAGGTTTGTCTCATGCATTTATTGTCTGTAGAACATATAACGAAGAGCTATGGCGAGAAGCTATTGTTCGAAAATGTAACATTTGGCGTAGAGGATGGCGACAAAGTCGGCATCATTGGTGTGAACGGCACGGGGAAATCCACCTTTCTTAAGGTGATTGCGGGCCTAGAACAAGCTGACTCAGGCACAGTGTCGATCGGCAATCGGGTAACGGTTAGAATGCTGGCGCAGGACCCGGTATTTGCTCCGAACGAAACGACTCTGGAGCATGTGCTTGGCGGAGATTCTCCACAGCTAAGAGCTGTGCAGGCTTATGCTGCTGCAATGGAAGCGATTGAGCTTAATCCAAGCGATGCAGCGCTGCAAGACAAGCTGATTAAGGCAAACCAGCTTATGGATGAATTTGATGCATGGCAGCTGGAGAGCGATGCGAAGATGGCGCTGTCGAAGCTAGGCATTAATGATTTTGAAGCGAAGGTAGAGACGTTGTCCGGCGGCCAGCGCAAGCGTGTCGCTATGGCTGCTGCTTTATTGCTTCCTTCAGATGTGCTCATTCTGGATGAGCCTACGAACCATATCGATAATGATTCCGTGGCTTGGCTCGAAGGCATGCTGCAAAAACGCAGAGGCGCATTGCTCATGATTACGCATGATCGGTATTTCCTTGATCGTGTCAGTAACCGCGTCATCGAGCTCGATAAAGGCCAAGCCCATTTCTATCAAGCAAACTACAGTCGTTTCCTTGAGCTGAAGCTGGACCGCGAGGAGCGGGAAGCTTCGACGGAATCGAAGCGTCAAAATTTGCTGCGCAATGAACTCGCGTGGATCAGGCGAGGGGCAAAAGCAAGATCAACGAAGCAAAAGGCGCGTATCGATCGCTTTGAGGCGCTTAAGGCAGATGCACCGAAGCAAGCGGGCGGGAAGATGGACGTTTCGGTAGCTTCGACTAGGCTTGGCCGGAAAATCCTTGAAATGGCAAATGTGAAAAAAAGCTTTGGTGATCGGACGCTTATTCGCGATTTCAGCTATATTGCCGTTCCAGAGGACCGAGTAGGCATCGTCGGACGCAACGGAAGCGGGAAATCAACGCTAATGAAGCTGATTACAGGGCAATTAACGCCAGATGAAGGAACCGTGGACCTTGGTACAACAGTCAAGCTGGGCTGGTTCTCGCAAGAGCATGAAGAGATGGATCAGTCTTTGCGGGTGATCGAATATATTCGCGAGGGCGCTGAGCAAGTAAAGACGGCTGATGGCTCGACCATATCGGCGGGACAAATGCTGGAGCGTTTCCTATTCTCCCCTACGATGCAGTGGACACCAATTTCGAAGCTGTCCGGCGGAGAGAAGCGCCGCTTGCAGCTATTGCGCGTGTTAATGAATGCACCGAATGTGCTGCTGCTCGATGAGCCGACAAATGACTTGGATATCTCAACACTTACAGTGCTGGAGGATTATCTCGACGATTTCCCGGGCGTTGTGTTCGTTGTCTCTCATGATCGTTATTTCCTTGATCGGACAGTAGACAAGATTATCGCGTTCGAGGGCAATGGCGTGATTGCACATCACACCGGCAACTATTCGGATTACCAAGCGTTTGTTGAGAAATATGGCTCTGGAACTACGCCAACAGCGGTTGCAGCCGACACAGCCGTTGCAAAAGCGGCTTCGAGCGCAGAGGTGAAAAGTACAGAAGCGGCTGCGAAACCCGCGGTTAAGGGACGTACACTCAAAATGTCCTACAAGGATCAAAAGGACTTTGAGCAAATCGATGGCTGGATTGAGGCTGCGGAAACCGAGATCAGCGAAATCGCCTCACGCATGGAAGCTGCAAGCAGCGATTCTGCTCGTCTCCTAGAGCTGGCAGCAGAGCAGCAGCAGCTGGAAGAAAAGCTGGAGAAGCTAATGGACCGCTGGGCAGAACTGAATGAATTGGCTGAGCAAATCGCTGCCCAGAAGTAAACGAAACCGATTTAACCTAATTGAAATAGAAAGGCGGCATTGTTCATGAGCAGCAATGAGATTCGTAATATTTATTGTATCGGTCGAAATTATAAACTTCACGCTTTGGAGCTTGGCAATGAGGTGCCTGATAAGCCGCTCGTGTTTACAAAGCCGTCGCATGCCATTGTTTCAATGGCAGGCAACACTGTAGATCTTCCCGGTAATGTAGGCGAGGTGCACTTTGAGCTTGAAATCGTACTGCGGATTGGCCGTGCTTATGAGCCGGGCATCGATCCAGAACTATGCATTGACGGCATGGCGCTTGGTTTGGACTTAACGCTTCGTGACGTTCAGTCCAAGCTGAAGGCTAAGGGACAGCCATGGCTTGCGGCCAAAGGGTTTAAAAACTCAGCTCCGCTTGGTGAATGGCTTCCTTACCCAGGTGCAGCGGCTCTTGCTGAAAACGAGTTTGTGCTCTTGCGAAATGGCGAAGAGGCGCAGCGCGGCAAAGCCAGCGATATGTTATTCAGCGTATCGGAGCTGATTCAATTCGTAGGAGAGCATTATGGGCTTGGCGCCGGCGATCTTCTATTCACAGGAACGCCAGCAGGGGTGGCTGCTTTGCATGACGGTGACCAGCTGCAAGCATTATGGGCAGGCACAGCTGTAGGCAGCTGCAGCGTAAAGCTTGTATAAGATCAATTGAATATCATTTCGCGTCAGCGAGTTTGTTTAGCGAACATCCATAGATTTGTATGAAAAGACAGTTCTTCCCTACTTGGAAGAACTGTTTTTTTATGCAACAATTTATTTAGGGGAGTGTGAGCGAAGGATGAAAGTCGTATGGATTGAGGATGAGCAGCAGCTGCTTCAGGAATGCGCTGATTATTTGCGGAAAGAATCGGTTGAGGTTTATGGCGCTTCCTCATTGACCGAAGCGGAGCCGCTCATTAAGCAGATGAATCCGGATTTGCTGCTAGTAGATTGGATGCTGCCCGGTGGAGTAAGTGGAATAGACATTTGCAAGCGTAATGAAAAAGAGTGGAAGCTGCCCTTAATTATGGTTACAGCCAAGGGTGATGAATTCGATAAGGTGCTGGCACTGGAGCTTGGCGCGGACGATTATTTGACGAAGCCGTTTGGGCTTCGTGAACTAAGTGCGAGAATTAAAGCGGTTATGCGTAGAGCAAGCAAGCATGGCGAGCCATCCCTTCCTGCGCCTGATGAATCGATTATTTATAGAGGACCGCTCATGCTCGATCAGCAGCGCTTCACAGCTGTGCTCAATGAGCACAAACTTGACTTGACCCGTACTGAATTTTTACTGCTTTGGAAGCTCGCGGCAAATCCAGGCAGAGTGTTTACACGAACACATTTGATGGATGAGGCGCTTGGCGATAGTTTTCTCGGTTATGAGCGAACGCTCGATTCACATATTCGCAATTTGAGGCGTAAGCTGGAAGGCGGGGATGAGAAGCGTGAGCTCATTCAAACCGTGTATGGAGTTGGCTATCGTTTTACAGAGGAAGTACTGTGAAGAGCTATAGCAGTACAAGCATGCAGCGTGAGAAGCTTAGATTAGTTTACATATGTATGATTGCTGTCGTTGTTGCATTTATTTGTACCTTATGGATGATGAACCGCATCGATCGGACTGAGCTTAAGAAGACGCAGCTGTTTTGGAATGGATACGCTAAGCTTTTTTATGAGTCGACGGGAAGCTGGATCGGTCTTGAGGATCGGCTTCAGCATGATCGTTACATGATTTCCGGATACAAATCGCTGTCCATTATCGTTTATGACAAAGATGCAATAACCGAGATAGCCACGCTGTTCATTAAGCGAAATACGGATAAAGACGCGCGGAAAATAGCCGTACTCTCAAATGGCTCGATTGTCGGGTATACGCAGGTATCGAATACAGCTCAGAAACTTATAAGTATGAGAATGGTATTGCCGCCGCTGTTGCTCGCTATGTTGATATACAGCATTGGATTATGGGTTATTCAACGCTCGCACAATGTTTCAAAACAAACGGAGCGGCGAATAGCGGCGTTAATTGGGGAGCGAGCCTCTTTATCAGCAAATAATCGTATAGACGGGGACAAGCAGCTCACGGATGCGCTCGATCAAATAGATGGGCTTGTGCAGCGCGTAGAACGCTTAGAAACGGTTAGGCGAACGATGGTAGCTGACATTGCTCATGAGCTTCGAACACCGATTGCAGTCATGCGGACGCAGCTGGACCATGCCATTCAGGAGGGACTGCCGCTGCCATTAGCGCGTACTGTATCGCTTCATGATGAGACGCTGCGTCTCACTAAATTAGTTCGAGATTTACAGGAGCTGTCGCTAGCGGAATCTGGCCATTTGTCCTTAAGCAAAAGCTGGTTTTCACTTACCGCGCTAGCAGCGGCGGTTGCTGAGACGCTTGTCGTTCAATCGGATGAACATACGATACAGGCAACGGTACATATGGAGCATGAT
Source organism: Paenibacillus sp. MCAF9 (assembly GCF_052114265.1). Lineage (NCBI taxonomy): Bacteria > Bacillati > Bacillota > Bacilli > Caryophanales > Paenibacillaceae > Paenibacillus > Paenibacillus sp. MCAF9. Next base: position 280,260 of record NZ_JBFREL010000002.1, on the reverse strand, counting down.
ATTCGTATTTATGCGGATGAAGCAAGGATCAGGCAAATTATTATTAATTTGATTGGGAATGCGCTGCAGCATGCACGCCATGAGCTGCGAATCGAGCTCAGCTTAGAAGCTGGATATGCGGAATTGACGATTATCGATGATGGTTTGGGAATTGAAGAGGAGGAGCTTGCTTTTGTTTTTGACCGCTTTTACAGAGGAGCTGGGCAAGCTAGAGCAAGCAAACGCGGCTCAGGACTGGGCCTTGGGCTCGCTATAGCGAAGCAATTCGCGCATGCCCACAGCGGAACGCTTGATGTGTCGAGCAGTTATGGCAAAGGAGCTGCGTTTACGTTAAGCCTCCCCATCATAAAAGACTAGCCATCTGCACAAGTTCTGCATATTTGCTCCATTAAGAATGCATATCGATTTGATAAAGTGATAGCATTCAATGGAACAAGGGGTGAGATTTGAAGAGATGATAAAGATAAAGGAATTATGTAAGACGTATGGCAAGGGAGAAGCAGCGGTCAGAGCGCTGAGGGACGTATCTTTTACAATTACTAAAGGAGAAATGGTATCCATTACGGGTGCCTCCGGTTGCGGCAAATCAACGCTGCTGCATATTATGGCTGGCATCGAGTCCAGCGATAAAGGTGAAGTATGGATTGGAGACGCGCCCATCCATTCACGGGAAGATGAAAAGATCGCTAAGCTGCGGCTTGCGAAGATGGGGTTCGTGTTTCAATCCTATCATCTCATACCGGTGCTGAATGCTTGGGAGAATACGGCGCTGCCGCTTATTGCCGCAGGCAGTGATGCCAATAAGGCCAAAGAGAGAGCGCTTGAAGCGCTCAAAGAGGTTGGGCTGTCTGATAAAGCTAAACAATATCCTAATCAACTATCGGGCGGTCAGAATCAACGAGTTGCTATCGCTAGAGCTATTGTGGGGAGACCCGATATCATTTGGGCAGATGAGCCCACAGGCGCGCTTGATACGGAAACGGCGGATCAAATCATTGGGATGCTGGAGATGCTCAATCGCCATTACAACACAACGATCGTTATTGTGACGCATGATCAACAAGTAGCTAACCGAACATCACGCACCATTCGATTGCAAAACGGACGTGTTATCCATGATGGGGGCGTTTCGTCATGCTAACGTCTAGTCTTGTATGGCGAATGGCGCTGAGTCATTTGAGAAAACAATGGAAGCAGACGTTGATCACGATAATGGCTGGAGCCATCGGGGCTATGCTGATCGCCATTAGTGCCGTAAATTATGAATCGGTCGAGCGAAGCGGGGCAGCTTGGATTGAGAAGCATCTAGGTCCGATCAACTGGAAGCTAACGCCGGAGAAGCTTAATTCTGACGCTTTCTCCGCGGAAGAGGCTGCATTTTTAGTAGACTTCTCACGAAAAAGCGACTATACGATTCTTCCCTATGTAAAGGCGGAAGCGGCTGTTTTTGCTGAGGCTGCAAATACGGGTGAGCAATCCATTCTGAAAAATATGCTGTTTATGGGCTTCTCCATGGAGGAAGCTGCTAGGTTTGATCCTGCCTATGAAAACTTATGGACAAATGGCTTGGCTGACGATGAGCTTATTATTAACCGTGACATAGCCAAGCTTCTGCATGTTGACGTCGGTGACGCGCTTAAGGTTACTGTCTCAGGCAAAGATGAGTTATTTCGCATTCGTTCGGTAGTAGAGCAGCGAGGACTCACTGGCTACCAAGAATATGGTGCATTTGCCGGTACCATAATCGGGACGGAGCAAGCTGTGCGTCAACTGTCTGGCCAAGCTGGAGATGGCTATGAAGCTATACTGGCGGGAAACTCTGATCCATCTGTAAACTTGGGCGGCATGTTTTTTGTTTCAGGCCAAACGTACAAAGTAGAGAATTTGAAAAGCAAATATAAAAATGAAGTTGATGATATGAACTATTCGATCATTATTGGCATGATCAGTATTGTAGCCGTTATATCGAGCATGCTGTTTATGCGGCAGGTGCTGGTCATGATTGGCGATTCCAGGCGGGAGATGTACGGCATTTTGCGAGCAATCGGATTCTCGCGAGACAATATATCTGCGATGTTCATGGTTGAAGCGCTCTTGCTGTCAGTAGCCAGTGCGATGCTTGGTACGCTGATTGGGTTGTCTGGCGGTTATGGATTGATTCAATTTTTTTATAGCTTCTATGCTGCGGACCTATCTCAAACGGCTGGTCTCGTTGTGCCGATTACAGCTCATGTTTCAATCCTAACAGCAGCAGCTGTATTCGCAGCAACCTTGTTATTCCTTCTTTTCATTTCTGGATTAACAGCTCGTAAAGCAAGCAGATTCAATATTGTTGAAGCGCTGCGAGGGCCTTCAGCGGACAGCGGGACCTTGCGAGCGAAAGGGTGGAAACGAACGCGAAACCGCGGTGTAATCGCTGCGGGTTTATCCGCTACTTGTGTTCATTTTATATTTGCATTTATCGATTCGCCTGAATTAACGAATGACAACATGCTTACCATTGTGCTTACTTGGATAGCATCCGTGTTTACAGTGTTATTTATCGCGCTTAATGGAGTGGGGAAAATGACTGTCCCGCTGCAAAAGCTGCTGCGGTTTATTGGTGTTCCGCCGATATCCATGCTCCTCGCTGTTAAATACCCGAATCAACATAAAGGACGAACGTACACAGCAGCACTTTTATTTGCACTTGTTATGATGTTGATTACATTTTTGGTTGGCATTACGCATCTTATACAAGCTAGCGGGAATGTTGATCGCATAAATCAAACCGTCTTAGGTTTTGGTGGTTATGCTGTATACCAATCTGAGCTGGAGAAGGATAAAATTGAAGCAGTTGCCGCTGCTGACCCGTTGATACAGGAGCATATGAAGGGGAAAGTTGTCGTGGAGCCTTATATGCTTAGCATGCAGGAGAACGGCATGGCTCAAGCTATTATACCCGTTACGAAGGAGCTCCTGCTTAATAACAACTTTGCATTAAATGCGCGATCGCCAGCGTTCTCAAGCGATGCTGAAGCATGGCAGGCTGTACTGAATGACCCTGCATATGTAATCCTGCCTGACTATTATAAAGAGAAGTTTCCTAAGCCATTATTGAATCTCAAGGCAGGCGATAAGATTACGCTTCCTGTATATAAGAGCAAGCTCCGATCGAGAGAAGAAGCTTGGGTTCCCGAACAGAAACGAGATTTCATTATCGCTGGTTTTTTAAATAACGACGCAGCTTCCGGGTTAATAGATTTCTATGGCACAACCTTGATGAACAAAAAAGTTGTAGATGAGCTTCGTCCGCTTGGTCACAAATGGCCCAACCAAACCGATCTTGGACTCGTTTTATTCCAATTTGATTATAAAAACATTAAGCTGGCTAAGGATTTGGAGGAAAGATTTGCACTTGAAGGCGTACTGGCCTTTCATGTACCTTATGTACAAAATACAGCGGAGCAATTGATTAATAAACAAATTGGCTATGGATTCATAGGCTTTACGGTTATATCCGCTCTTATTGGTTTGCTAGGGCTTGCGATTATATTGTTTAGAGCCGTGCGCGAGCGGAGCAAACAGATCGGAATGATGCGCTGCATCGGCGTTCCCGGCAAGTCCATATTTTGGATGCTGTTTATCGAAGGTTTTGTTATAAGCTTGATGGGTTTGTTGTCAGGCTTAGCGATCGGCCTTAGCGGGGTTCATATGTTTGTCGAGAGTGTGAAAGCGGATTTGAAAGGCGATAAGTCGGCCCTCCTATATGAGTATCCATTCGATATTGTTTTTCCCATTATAGCTGGCTTGCTGCTGGCCTCTCTGCTCATTAATATTACACCAGCAAGGGCAGCGCTCAAGCTCAAAGCGGTTGATGTTCTCAAAATGAGCAGTGATTAATAATGAATGTATCAGGCTAGAACACTAAGCAAATAAAGGAGCTTCGACAGTGAGAATACTGCCGAAGCTCCTTTTTGCATAGGACGTGCAACAATTATTTGCCATTAAAAGCGGTAAGCATCCATACATGCTTCTCAAGTGTCGTATGAATAGCAAGGAGCATGTCGGCTGTTGTTTCGTCGTCAGCCTTTTGTGCGGCCTCCATGCCGTCTTTCAGTTCACCGATTACGGTTGTAAAATCTTTAATCAATTGCTCAACCATCTGCGTCGCATCTTCTTTATTGGATGCTTCTTCAATGCTTGAGGTTTTTAAATAATCTTTCATGGTTGCGATAGGCGTACCCTTCACGGCAAGCAAGCGTTCAGCGATTTCATCGACATGAAGCGCAGCTTCTTCATAAAGCTCTTGGAATTTTGCATGCAAAGTGAAAAACTGGGATCCCTTTACGTACCAGTGATAATTGTGCAGCTTGATGTAAAGTACGCTCCAGTTGGCGATTTGGCGATTCAAATGTTGTTGTACAGTTGTAGGTGTTGTCATAATGATCATCCTTTCTGATGGTAGTTTGCGCTATTTGCAGTCAGTGAATACAAAAATGGAAAGGTTGATTGCAAATTCTAAATTAAATTAGACTAAATCCTTGTTTATAATTATTACAAACTAGAAGATGTCTGTCAATATGTATACACCATTTTGTTAGAGTTGAAACATCTTATTGGCATGGAAGCTCATTTTTCTTTTTATTATGGAGTAGAAGAGGCCACTGACGGGACAAAGTAGAGCGCTTACAAAATAATGATTGACAGAAATATACAGGATAAAATATAGTATGAATTATTAAATGAAACGTTTAATCAATTATTTATTGAATTCATATATTGCCTAATATAAACTCTTTGTTCATAAGTGTTTTACGTAGATGAAACGTTTAATTATTGTAAAGGTGGTTCGTCATGAGTCAGGAACGAATAACGATTAAAGATGTTGCTAAACGCGCAAAAGTATCGATTGCTACGGTATCCAACGTACTGAATGGAACAGGCAGAGTAGCGCCTAACACGGTTCAGTCGGTTCAAGCAGCTATCGCTGAGATGAACTTCACGCCAAGCATGTCCGCTCGCAATTTAAAGGATAAGAAATCATCCCTAATAGCGGTCATTGTCCCTTTCTTGGAGAAAGGCAGACTGCATGACAATCCGTTTTATTGGCAGCTTGTTACGGGAATTGAAGAAGGAGCGCGGAACGAGAAGCTGCATGTCCTTCTTGTTGGGGTAGAACCGGATGAAACCTTTTCGTTCGTTCGTGAACGCCATTTGGATGGTTTGATCATTATTGGCGTATTTGAGGGTTCACCGATATACGAGCGAATTTTAGAGTTGAATGTGCCTTGTGTGTTTATGGATAGCTATTTAAAAAACGATGAGCTGTACCAAGTAGGGCTGGATGATGAGCTTGGGGGTTATATCGGAACAAAACATCTGTTATCACTTGGACACCAGAACATCGCATTATTGACCGGGACACTGCTCGAAGAAGGCGTTAATCATAGACGGTGGCTCGGCTATAAGAGGGCGCTGAAAGAAGCAGGGATGACCTACCAAAGCGACCATGTTTTCGAGGTTCCTACCTCCTCCATTGGCGGTTATCGCACTGCATCTCAAATCGCTTCAAGAGGACAGGAGCTAACGGCTGTTTTCGCTTTATCGGATGTTCTCGCTATTGGACTAATTAAAGGCTTGCATGATCTCGGTATCGTTGTGCCGCGCGATGTGTCCGTAATGGGTTTTGACGATAATCAAAACAGCCATTATATGGTGCCCGGCTTAACGACCGTTCATCAGGATATTGTGCTCAAAGGACAGACGGCTGTGAAATTGCTAACTGCACAAATGGATAAGGATTCTGCTGTCGATCGAAAGGTCGTAATTGGAGTCGAGCTGACGATTAGGCAAAGCACAGCAGTAAAGAAATGAACAGAAGCAGCGCGATAAACAGCAATCTATGAAGGGGGTGATGCCAAACTTCTAGGAGCCTAGGTGAAATCATGCGTCTAAACGGAGGGTATTTTTTGAACTAGGCAATAAATCTGCATTTCAAAATAGTGGGGAGTGTTGAATGGATGAAGGTTATAGGGAAAAGGTTGGCTTTGTTCGTATTAGCAGCAGCACTTGTATTGCCGGCAATTAGTGTTAATCCAAGAGAAGCAGAGGCATTAACCGCATCGTCCGCGCTTAGTCCAGTTACGCCAAAGGATACGGTGTACCAAATTATTACGGATCGATTTTATGATGGCAACACAAGCAATAATATCCCTGCTGGCTCCTCCGCTGCTTTATTTGATGATGCGAATGGCGATGGCAAAGGGGATGGCAATGATTTAAAGCTTTATCAAGGCGGGGATTGGCAAGGGATTATCGACAAAATTCCTTATTTGAAAAATATGGGTGTAACAGCTGTTTGGATATCCGCACCCTACGAGAATAGAGATACAGTAATTGAGGATTACCAGCCTGGCGGCAGCATGAATAAATGGACGAGCTTTCATGGCTATCATGTTCGCAATTATTTTGCAACGAATCAGCATTTTGGGCTGATGAAGGACTTTGAGAATCTTCGTGATGCTCTCCATAATCAAGGGATGAAGCTGGTCATTGATTTTGTAACGAATCATACGAGCCGCTGGCAAAATCCGACTAACGGAAATTCTCCAGAAGACGGCAAGCTCTATGAGCCGGATAAAGACGCAAGCGGCAATTATGCCTTCAATGCTGCTGGCAACCCTTACGATTACAACAACGATGGCAAAATAGAAAACTTAATCGCTGATCCTAATAATGATGTAAACGGCTGGTTTCACGGATTAGGCGATCGCGCAGGCGACAATTCTCGTTATGGCTTCCGTCATAAGGAACTCGGCTCGCTTGCAGATTTCTCGCAAGAGAATGCCAATGTAGTTGCGCATTTGGAGAAGGCAGCGACGTTCTGGAAATCGAAGGGCGTTGATGGCTTCCGCCATGATGCAACGCTGCATATGAATCCAGCATTCACGAAAGGTTTGAAAGACGCCATTGACTCCGCTGCAGGCGGACCGCTCACTCATTTTGGTGAATTTTTTATTAGCAGACCTGACCCGAAATATGATGAATTCCGTACCTTCCCTGACCGTACGGGCGTGAATAATCTTGATTTTGAATTTTATCGTTCTGCAACAAATGCTTTCGGCAACTTCTCCGAGACGATGTCTACTTTCGGTAATATGCTGACACAAACGAGCGCCGATTATTCCTATGAGAATCAAGCAGTAACATTCCTCGACAACCACGACGTTACACGGTTCCGCTATATTCAATCGAACAATAAGCCTTATCACGCTGCTCTCGCAACGCTTATGACATCACGTGGAACACCAAATATTTATTATGGTACGGAGCAGTATTTGTCCTCCGCGGACAGCAGCGATATTGCTGGCCGTTCATTTATGCAGAAGGCGGCTGCTTTCGATGAGACGACAACGGCTTTCAAAGTAATCAAGAATCTATCGGCCTTGCGTCAGTCCAACGAAGCGATCGCTTATGGTACAACTTCCATTCTGTACAGCACAGATAATGTTCTCGTTTATCAGCGCCAGTTCTACGACAAGCAAGTAATTGTCGCTGTAAATAGACAGCCAGATATTTCGTATACGGTTCCTGCAATTAATACAACGTTGCCTGTAGGAACTTACACAGATGGATTGTCCGGCCTGCTAATGGGCGCGTCGAATACGGTTACGAGCGTATCAGGGCAAAATAAAATTTCCAGCTTCACGCTCTCAGGCGGCGAGGTTAACATTTTGGCGTACAATCCATCGCTTGGCACTACGGTTCCAAGAATCGGAGATGTTGTTTCTACCTCAGGACGCCCAGGCAATACCGTTTATATTTACGGAACGGGCTTGGGCGGCACGGCTACCGTGAAATTCGGTACGGTTGCTGCAACAATCGTATCTAACAATGATACGTTTATCGAAGCTGTCGTTCCAGCTGTAGCTGCCGGTTCACGCAGCATTACGGTTACGAAAGGAACAAATGTCAGCAATAGCTTTACTTACGAGGTACTGTCGGGTGATCAGGTACAGGTCATCTTTAAGGTCAATGCCACAACGACAGTTGGACAAAATATTCATATCGTCGGCAGCATTCCTGAGCTCGGCAGCTGGGATGCAGCTAAATCGACGGAAGCGATGATGAATCCGAACTATCCAGTATGGTTCCTGCCAGTAAGTGTGCCGAAAGGGACGACCTTCGAATTCAAGTTCATTAAGAAGGACAGTCTCGGCAATGTCATCTGGGAGAGTGGAACGAACCGCTCGTTTACTTCTCCTGCGAGTTCGACAGGCACGTCTGATACTGCCGTCTACAATTGGTCTTGATGTAAATCAGCAGCGCGGAATTCAAGCATAAAAAACCCCGACGGTTCAAGCAACCGTCGGGGTTTGATGTATTTGTGATTTTTTAAAATCGGATAGAGCAGGTTTTACTTTGCTTCCGCTTCCGCAAGCATGAAAATCGTCAATATAAACATGGCATGCGACCAAGTAAGCGGGACAACCCAAGCGGTTTCGCCGGTGTTTTTGTCTACTTGCTCTGGCAGGAGGCCGGTCTCCGTACGATGGTCCATCGCCCACTTCAGCAATTGCTTCGCTTCATCAATGCTGCCGGTTTGAATGCGATAGTGAGCAAGCCATAGTGTAGTGAGAATCCATGGGTTACCGCCAATATAGATATCGTCCTCATAGCGCTTAATGCCGCCGACGCCCGGAACAGTCAATGCAGCTTCAACTGCATCAGCAGTGCGGCGCATGGATTCATCGTCTGCCGCTACCGCTCCAAACGGTACAGCGATGCCAAGCAGGCTGATATCAATTACAGCATCATGATCGAGAACATGCTTCTTGTAGCCTTTATTGCCCTCAGTCACATAACCAGTTGAGCCAGCTGCCAAGGCTTGCTCGTATTTGCCTGCGTTTACCGTTAGGTCAACTCCGCGGTAGAATCTGCCGCCTTCCTCGTTCCAGCATAGCTCTTTGATTGCTGCTGAAATCCGCTCCGCAGCAGCCGTCCATTCCGCTGCAAGCTCAGGTTTGCCTGCTAGCTCGGCAAAGCTCGCTGCTGCCGTCAACCCGCCGTACACAGCGGCTGAGGAGTACGTATGCGATGCTTCACGCTCTTCCCACAGGTCGATGCTAGGCTTCGGCAAGCCGCTCTCTGCATCGAGGAAGCTCATCAGGAAGGATGCGCCTTTCTCTACAGCAGGCCATACCTGCTTAGCGAAGCCAGAATCCTTTTTCTCCAAATAATGCTGCCACATTCCCCAAAGAATCGACGAGCCTTCATCAATTTGCAAGCCCCATGACGGCGCTAAGCTGCCATCATGATAATGCCGCTGCTGCCATGAACCATCTGGCGATTGCGCAGAAAGCGTCCATGCATAGAAGCTGTCGGAGAGAGCGTCAAGACCTGCTTTATCAAGCGCAGTCGTAATGAATGCGGCATCTCGGCCCCAACAGTAGGAATAACCCCCGCAGCGCGTGAAATTTTCATCAAATTCTGGAGCAGCGATAATGCTTCCCGTTTGCTCATCGGACATGAGCTTGAACATAAGCAGGGATCGGTCATATAGATCTGAGATTTCGTTGTCGTCAATCGGACAAGGGGCAGCGGCAGTCAAAAATTCATGCCAGTAGGTTGTCGTTTCTTGAACCCATTCTGCGCTTGTTTTGCTTTTTGCAGTACGCATTTGTTGCAGTACGCTTTCTTCATCATGGCCGGCTGTTATATAGACGGGAATCGTTACGGATGCGCCTGCTGCAAGCTCATCGACGCGCCAGTTCAAGGCACCATCTGGCTTCATATCAATGTTATTGCCGTTCAACTCCCCATGCTGAACGTTATCCCAGTTGATTCCTGATTGATAACCAGTGCATACGTTTGCACTTGAAAGCGCAAAATAATACTTATGGCGGAAATGAACCAAGGAATCTTCAGCGGCATTAAACATCGTTGTGTTATATAGATTATTCTCGCTTACGAGAAAAGAAGAGTGAACGATAAACGAGAATGAAGCAGCTTGATTGCTGACGTTTGTGAACGTGTATTCACGAACGATAATATCTTGGCCGGGAACAGCAAAATGCATGCTGTCCACTTGAACGGGCTGTTGGTCAGTACGAGCATTCACTTGCAAAATGTTTGTTTTTGCAACATATGCCGTCTCATGAGTGAAGCCGTTCGTTTCTTCATCAAACCAGGAAACAGGGGATTGCGCCCACTGAATTCCTGTGCGGATAGCGTCTACATGCTGCGGCAAATCAATGTTCGGCCACCACAGGCGATACATTTTGCCTGTGCGGCCAAGCGATGCGAGAAACTTGGAATTGCCGATAATGGCATCCACTAAAAATGGTTTTTTATTTGACATGCTGTCAACTCCTCTTGGATACGGTTTGAATCGATGATTCGCGAACGATCAGCCTATGCGGAATAATCATTCTGTTCTGGTGTATGCTTTCTTCTTGTATAAGACGAATCAACATTTGTGATGCGGTATAGCCGAGCTGATAGGTTCCGATATCTATCGAGCTGATTGGCGGTGTTGCAAGTTCGGACAATGCAATGTTATTGAAACTTACGATGCTAAGATCATCAGGCACCTTGTACCCAAGCTCTGTCAGGCCGCGCAATACGCCGAATCCGACTACATCATCGATGACAACAAGGCCGCTAGGTCTTTCGGGCAGGCTCATCATAAATGACATGGCACGATAGCCGCTTTGCTGAAGAAACTCGCCTTCAACGATCCATTCGGATCGAACAGGCAAACCGGCTTCGGACATGGCTCTGCGGTAGCCTTCCATCCGGTCATGTGCAACGGTTAATGATGGCGGACCGCTAACAAAACCGATTCTTTCATGGCCTTGGACAATGAGATGCTGCGTCGCATCATAAGCTGCTTGCTCATTGTTATTATCGACTGATAATATATTAGGCCGATTTTCTGTGCGGCCTATTAATACTGTAGGAAACTTATGTTTGTCCAATAGGTCGATTAAAGGGTCATTTACCCGAGAGGATAACAAGATAACGCCGTCAACTCGTCTACCGAATACAAGACGTGATACGGTTTCCGTCTCGTCGCTTGGCGACGTCGCTGCGGTAAGCAGCATATCGTATCCCGCTCTTGTAGATTGCGTCAGTATTCCGCGAAGCAATTCACCGAAGAAAAAGTCCTGAAACAGCTCTTCAGCTGGTCGAGGCAGCATAATGGCTAAGGTTTGTGTTGTTTTTGATACCAGACTCTTCGCCATCACGTTAGGATGGTAGCCCATTTCTTCCATATACCGTTTGACCTTCTGAGAGGTTGCCTTGCTAATTCTAGGATGATTAGAGACGACTCTTGATACAGTGGAAGGAGATACCCCTGCAGCTTTTGCAATATCTTTAATGGTTACCATATTAAGTTGAACCCCCACCCGCGCAAACGTGCTTGCTTTATATGCTTCATCCTAATGCAACTGTTGCCTAAAAGTAAATATATATCTAAAGTAAGCGTTTCACAAATATTGAAAAACTGAATGAGAAGGAGAATACCGAAGAAAATTGAAGATAACTCCGTATTTAACCGGAATATTGAACTGTGCAAACGTTTTAACAAACCGTGCACCTTGTTGTATGATGAATCCACGAATAGAACGCTTTCAAAACAATTCTACCATGTTTTCAACTGTGAAACGGCATAAAAACCGCTCACAAATTATTTTCTAGTATGATTTGTACAAACGTTTGCGCATTGTTGAGCTTACCAATTTATGATGGAAGCAAGCTTTTCAGAACGATGAATAAAACGTTTGTGCGAATGCAGCCTATTAGAAAAGAGCTTGAGGAATTGTTGGAACGCCGCGAATTCAAAAAAAAGGCATGAAACACATTATGGAGGGGGATCACCTAGCATGAAAAAGTGGTTTGTAATGTCATTAATCACAGCCTTGTTTATCGTTTCCGCTTGTGGTGGAACAAATAAGGCAGAAAACACAGAGAAAACTGGAAATGCAACAAATGCTCCAACGAATAATACACCTGCTAACGAAGGTACTGCATCAGAAGAGATCGTTCCTGAAGAAGGCGCATCGCTGCTTGTATGGGAAAGTAAAGAAGAACGTCCTTTCGTTGAAGCCATCGCGAAGGAATTCACTGCAAAATACGGCATTGAGATTAAATTCGAGGAAATCGGCGCAGGCGATCAAGTAAACAAGCTGGTTACAGACGGCCCTGCAGGTCTTGGCGCCGACGTTGTTCTTTTCCCTCATGATAACCTTGGTAAAGCAGTAACAGCTGGATTGGTTTTGCCAAATGACTACTATGAAGAGCAATCAAGAAGCGCAAACTCGGAAATTGCAGTAAATGCAGTATCTTATGACGGCGTGCTTTATGGATACCCGCGCTCGGTAGAAACATACGCACTATTTTATAACAAAGCACTAATCAAAGAAGCTCCAAAAACGTTTGATGAGGTAGTAGCATTCTCGAAAACGTTCAACGATACGAAAAACAACAAATACGGTCTTATGTGGGATGTAGGAAACTTCTACTTCAGCTATCCGTTCATCTCAACTGGCGGTTATGTATACGGCGATAACGGTCAAAACAAAGACGATATCGGCCTTAACACAGAAGGCGCAATCGCTGGCTTGAAATACTACGGTTCATTGAAAGACAGCATTTTGCCGCTTAACTCCGGTGATATCAACTACGATATTAAAAAAGGTTTGTTCATCGGCGGTACACTTGCAATGGATATTAACGGACCTTGGACTATCGGCGATTACAGAAACGCTGGCATCGATTTCGGCGTAGCTCCATTGCCTAGCATCAACGGCCAACCGGCTTCTTCCTTCTCAGGCATTAAAGCTTGGTATGTTAACTCATTCTCGAAATACCCGAATGCAGCACGTCTATTCTCTTACTATGCATCTACAAAAGAAGCTCAGTTGAAAAACTTTGAACTGACAGGCGCTATTCCTGCGAACACAGAAGCAGCAGCAGATCCTACTGTACAAGGCAATGAAGTGGTAAAAGGTTTCTTGGAGCAATTCAACCAATCGACGCCAATGCCTTCCATCCCTGAGATGGGCAATGTATGGACTCCTATCGGAGCAGCATTTGCTGATGTTTGGAACTCTGGCAAAGATGCAAAAGCAGCTTTAGACAATGCCGTGCAACAAATTAAAGACGCTAACAACGGCGCAGCGGCATCGAAATAACATCATATCAACGGTTTCACCCGCCGAATTCCTTCGGCGGGTGAACCGATGTTTTATAAGCCGTTATTTCCATATTGGAATAGGCAAGTTGTTTTTTTTTTTTTTTAGATGAGAGGAAGGGAGCCAGGCGGGATGAATCGTCATCGCAGCACCGCGGCTATATTGTCGTTACTCGTAATGGGTCTTGGGCAATTGTATAACCGCCAATTTATAAAAGGCTTAATTATGCTTGCTGTTGAAGCAGCGGCGCTCATGTATTTTATTCCAAACCTAGGAAGAGCGATTTGGGGAGTTGTCACGCTCGGAGAGAAAACGCAAGGGCTTGAGAAAATAGGTAAAATCAGTGTTCGTGTAGAGGGAGACCATTCGATCTTTCTTCTAATCAGTGGATTAATAACGTTAATTTTATTCCTGCTATTTGTCTTTATCTATGTTATGAATATCCGCGATGCTTATCTGAACGGCAAGCAAAGAGACGCAGGAGTGGCGCCAGCAAGCTTTCGAAAGACGTGGGCGTATGTAACGGATCATAATTTTCCGCACTTACTGCTTACGCTTCCGGCGCTCGGTGTATTGTTTCTAACGATCATGCCGATTATCTTCATGATTATGCTTGCTTTCACCAACTACGCATCGCCTGATCATATTCCGCCAGCTAAGCTGGTTGACTGGGTAGGCTTCCAAACGTTTGCTAATCTACTGACTTTGAAAACGTGGAGCCATACATTCGTTGGCGTATTTACTTGGACGATTGTATGGGCTGTTATTGCAACGGTAACGACGTATTTCGGCGGTTTGTTAGTTGCGCTGCTAATTGAGCAAAAAGGCATTCGTTTTAAAAAGCTATGGCGGACATTGTTCATTATTCCTTATGCCATTCCGCAATTGATCTCCTTGCTCGTCATGAGAAATTTGTTTAATGGACAATTTGGTCCGATCAATCAATACTTAAAGTTTTTTGGTATGGGCAAGCTGCCTTGGCTGACAGATCCATTTTGGGCAAAGGTAACGGTTATTATCGTTAATATGTGGATTGGTATCCCGGTTTCAATGGTACTTATTCTAGGCGTATTGACTGCAATTCCGAAAGACCTGTACGAAGCTGCCGATGTTGACGGCGCAACAGGCATACAGAAATTCCGTATTATTACGATGCCATTTATTTTGTTCTCGACGGCACCGATTCTGATTACACAGTTCGCTGGCAACATGAATAACTTTAACGTTATTTTCTTGCTCACGAACGGTGACCCGGTTAAAGGTGATTACCAGTACGCCGGCAGCACGGACTTGCTTGTAACCTGGTTGTATAAGCTAACGCTGAACAATAGTCAGTTCAATATGGCATCCGCGATCGGTATCATCATTTTCTTGATCGTAGCGTCGTTCTCTATTTATAACTATCGCCGCTCACGGTCATTTAAAGAGGAGGATATGATTCAATGAAAATGGGCCGGAAAACCGCCAATATTGTGCGCCTGACACTTAGCTATGTCGTTCTCATATTTATAGCTGTGTGCGCTATCTATCCTGCTCTTTGGGTGCTGCTATCCTCGCTTCGCCCGGGCACGGCTCTGTTTAGCGACAGTCTTATTCCTGATACATTCACGATTGTTCATTATAAGGAGTTATTTACGAATCCAAGCTTCCAATACGGTGTTTGGTACGTGAATACGCTCAAAATTGCGACGTTGACGATGATCTTCTCTACGATTCTGGTCACGCTCAGCATGTACGCGTTGTCGCGCTTCCGCTTCCGCGGCCGTAAGATGACACTGACGATTATGCTTGTACTGGGCATGTTCCCTGGCTTCATGAGTATGATCGCTATCTTTATCTTCTTATTGCAGCTTAACCTGCTCGATACACATGCGGCGCTCATTATCGTATATTCTGCTGGTGCAGTGCTCGGTGGCTTTGTCGTTAAAGGCTTTTACGATACGATTCCTCGGAGCTTGGATGAAGCGGCTCGGATCGACGGAGCAACTCATCTGCAGGTGTTTGTAAAAATCATGCTTCCGCTGTCGCGTCCGATGTTAACCTATGTAGCGCTGACTACATTTGCTGGTTCATGGGTAGACTTTATCTTTGCAAGATTGGTACTTCGAAGCAAAGACAACTGGACACTTGCTGTAGGAATGTGGGATCTTGTAAGCAATTATCAGAACAGCAACTTCACGTTGTTTGCCGCGGGTGCGGTGTTGATTGCGATCCCGATTACTCTCCTATTCATCTTCTTG
Source organism: Paenibacillus sp. MCAF9 (assembly GCF_052114265.1). NCBI lineage: Bacteria > Bacillati > Bacillota > Bacilli > Caryophanales > Paenibacillaceae > Paenibacillus > Paenibacillus sp. MCAF9. Next base: position 264,839 of record NZ_JBFREL010000002.1, on the reverse strand, counting down.
CAGCGCTTCCTTGTACAAGGGCTGATGTCTGGCGCTTCGAAAGGATAAGAAAATGAACCGCAGCCGTTTGCGTTATGCGATAGTCCTGTTATGCTCGCTAATCTTTATTATGCTCGCTGCTTGCTCTTCAGAGGAGGCGGCGAACAATAATAAACCAAGTAGCACAGCTTCTGCAGAAGCGGATGAAGAAGGTGCAAGCGGGGAAGCTTCCACTGCTGCTTACACGGTAGATGAGCAGCCTGGCGGCGTATACTATGAAATATTTGTCCGTTCTTTCTATGATACGAACGGAGATGGAATCGGCGATTTGAATGGTGTAACCGCTAAGCTTGATTACTTAAAGGAGCTTGGAGTTAGCGGTATTTGGCTAATGCCGATTAACGCTTCGCCAAGCTACCATGGCTATGATACAACCGATTATTATGCGGTAAATCCGGAATACGGCACGCTGGATGATTTGCAGAAACTGCTTCAAGAAGCGCATAAGCGCGATATTAAAGTTATTATGGATCTTGTCGTTAATCATTCGAGCAAGGAACATCCTTGGTTCAAAGAAGCATTAAAGGATGAGAACAGTCCTTACCGCAGCTGGTACACATTTGCTAAACAAGGTGAGAAGGTTAGAGCAGATGGGGCAGTTGGCGGTGATCCATGGCATAGCTATGGCAGTCTCAAGTATTTAGGTGTCTTCTGGGAAGGCATGCCCGATCTGAACTTTGACGAGCCGAAGGTTCGCGAGGAATTTATTAAGATTGGACAATACTGGCTGGAGCAGGGGCTGGACGGCTTCCGCCTTGATGCGGCAAAGCATATTTACGGCGACTTCGCGTCTACGGCCAGCACGCCTGAGATTCAAGCGAAAAATAAAGCTTGGTGGCAAGAGTTCCGAGCTGGCATGAACAAAGTGAAGCCAGATGCTTATCTGATCGGAGAGGTTTGGGATTCACTAACGGTTATTGCGCCTTACTTTGACCAAGCGCTGAACTCCGCATTCCACTTTGATCTAGCTGGTCGGCTGCTGAGTGCAGCCGGTACGGAGAAGGATGCAGACTTAGCTTATTCTCTAGGACGTGCATACGGTGTTTACGAGAAATCATCTGGTGGTACATTTGTTGATGCGCCGTTCCTAAGCAATCATGATCAGAATCGTGTCATGACGGTTTTAAACGGCAATACCAATCATGCCAAGATGGCTGCTGCAATGCTGCTTACTTTGCCAGGCACCCCGTACCTTTATTATGGTGAGGAGCTGGGCATGAAAGGGGCTAAGCCGGATGAATACATTCGTGAGCCAATGCCTTGGTATAGCGCAGCAAGCGGAGGAGAAGGGCAAACCACTTGGGAGAAATCGCGATTCAATGGGAATGCCGAGACGGTATCTGTTGAGGCACAGACAGCAGATAAGAATTCGCTGTTAAACCATTATCGCGAGCTCATAAAGTGGCGGAACGAGGAGCCCGCTTTGCGCAATGGCGGAATAGCCGAGTTTAAGCTGGAGCCTGCCAATCAGAAGCTAAGTGTATATGTTCGCGTCACTGCTAGCGAGAGAGTGCTTGTTGTGCACAATCTATCGGGCGAGGATCAGATGGCTGATCTTCAGCCATCCAAAACTTTTGGATCATTCGAGGGGATCATTCACTCAAGCAATGATGGGGCTAAGTTGGATAATGGAAAACTGACCATTCCGGCTTACACCACAGTCATATTAAAATAATACGGTAAGAGGGAGCTGCACCGCCGGTGCTGCTCCCTCTTTTTTTTGTGCGTTCCAATGCGATTCCAGCCCATTTGTATTCAAATTTTGTAAAAAAATTAAGGAAATTACTAGTTGGTATATTGACATGTTGACATATTGTTTATAATATACTATTTGTAAGCGCTTATCACAAAGCTTTATCCAACTTGTAGAAGGATCACCATTAGGAGGAATGTTTGCGAATGAATCTGTCTATTACCGATATGAAAAAGAGTGACGCATTGATTTCATCTCTGGAGAAATGGCCTGAAATCGTTAAGTTTTATAAAAACTGCTTCTATAACACGCTGGAGACGACGACGGAATGGCTTGAGGATGGAACCACTTTTGTATTTACGGGTGATATACCAGCCATGTGGCTGCGTGATTCATCTGCTCAGGTTCGGCATTATATTCCACTGGCTGTTTCAGACAGCCACTATCAGAAAATGATAGAGGGACTTATCAAAAGGCAAATGCAATATATCCAGATTGATCCTTATGCAAACGCATTCAATAAAGGCCCGGACAACAAGGGACATACGGAAGATGTAACCGAGGGCAATTCATGGGTATGGGAAAGAAAATATGAAATTGATTCCCTATGTTACCCGATACAGCTCGCTTATTTGTACTGGAAGGCAACAAACAGCACCGCAATGTTTGATGATGCTTTTAAAGAAGCGGTTAACAAAATTATTGGGCTTTGGACAGTCGAGCAGAAGCATGCAGAACAATCGAGCTACAGCTTCCAAAGATTTAATTGTCCAGAATCGGATACGTTAAGCCACGATGGAAAAGGGAGTCCCGTCGCCTATACAGGAATGACATGGTCGGGATTTAGGCCAAGCGACGATTCGTGCAAATATCATTATTTGATTCCTGCGAATATGTTCGCTGTTGTTGTGCTGAGATATGTGGAAGAAATTGCCCAAGACATATACAAAGACGAAACACTGGCGCTCGCAGCCAAGAAATTAGGTGGCGAAATCGATGCCGGCATTAAAGCTTATGGCATCTACAAGCACGAAACATTTGGCGAAATATATGCTTACGAAACAGATGGTTTAGGAAATTACAACTTGATGGACGATGCAAATGTGCCAAGCCTACTGTCGATTCCTTATCTCGGATATACAAGCAAAGAGGATATCATCTATCAGAATACGAGAAGGTTTATTTTAAGTGAAGAGAATCCCTATTATTACGCAGGAAAAGCAGCTAGAGGAATCGGAAGCCCGCATACTCCCACGAATTACATATGGCATATCAGCCTAGTTATGCAAGCGCTAACTTCAGACAACGACTCAGAAATACAAGAACTTCTAAGAACGATAATCAGCTCAGATGGCGGTACTGGCTTTATGCATGAGGGTTTTCACGTAGACAACCCGAATGAATTCACGAGACCGTGGTTTGCATGGGCTAACAGCTTACTCGGTGAACTTATTTATAAGCTCGTAGAAGACAAGAAACAGCATCTCTTTTAATTGGTTTGACCTCCACTTGTGTTAGAGCGGGCCTGACTCCGCTGCGGACAGGACTTGCATAACAAATAAAAGATTTGAAAGGGGCAGAAAAATGAAACAAAAGAGAATGTTTTTGTTAGTCGTATGCGTCCTCATTATTTCCATCTTTGCGAGTGCTTGCACAAGTAATAACGGCGGAGGCAAAGACAAGGAGACGGCTGAAGCAACGAACAAGGCAGAAAACACAGCCTCGCCAAGTCCGGAAGCAACACCAGATGACGGAGCTCCTCCAGTAAAAGATTTAGGCGGTTATAAATTTATCGTTGCGGATAACAATGCGAACAGATGGTTCCCGCAAGAAGGAAGCTCTGATCATGCCAATGCCATTATCGATCGTATCAAGTGGGTAGAAGAAACGTACAACGTAAAAATTGAAGTGAGAAAACATTCCGAGGAAGAGTTTGGCGCGGCGGTACTAGCGGGCGACAAATATGCTGACATCATCGTTGCTCCTACATGGGAGCTGGGAAGACATATCAACGGAAAGCGTATTGTGGACATGAATACGATTCCTAACCTTCGGATGGATCAAGATTATTGGAAGGAATACAACACTTCATTCTTGCTCACTTATGACAACAGAACATATGGAACAGCAGCTCCATTCGCTAACCAAGGGGATGAAGTATGGGTTCTGGCATTCAACAAAAGCATTATTCAAGAGCTAGGCCTTGAAAATCCTTATGAGCTGGTAAAAAACAAACAATGGACATTCCAGAAAATGCTCGAGATGGAGCAAGCGGCAAAACGTGATCTAAATGGTGATGGCGTGATGGACAGCAATGACCGTTATGGACTGGCGACTGGACATGACTGGGATATTTCTGTAGCGCTTTATCTGGCATCCGGCAATAAAATCATCGATATCGCCAGTGATGGAAAAATGAAATATGCAGTAAATACACCAAAAGCATACGAGACGATTGAAATGATTAAGAAGATGGCGAAAAAAGGAGATACGTTCTTCCCGAAAAACGAAGGCGAGGATATGGACGCTTACGTGAAAGCTTTTGCAGAAGGAAAATCGCTGTTTTTAGCTTATTCCAGAGGCAGAGGCGTTATTGATCCGATTTATGAAATGGAAAGTGATTTTGGCTTTATCCCATTGCCAATGGGCAACAACACAGACAATTATCTTGATTGGGTAAGCCATGATGCTCCTTCGATCGCAGTGCCGGTAACGAACAAAGAGCTTGATAAAACAGGGCTTATCTTGGATGCACTAGCGTGGAAAGCGCAAAGCGAAGAGAAAATTTGGATGGATGAAATTGCTCTCACGCAGTTGCGTGATGAGGAATCGCTTCAAACGCTGTTGCAGCTGAAAAATTATGGCGTATCGGACATGGCGTTCATCGGTCAGCAAATGCAAGGCAATGTACACAGTGGTTTGGCACTCATTCCCGATGTTGGGTTCTACGATCAGAACCTGGAGCCTGCCTCCAAGGTAGCGGAAATCGAGGATGCTGTAAATATTGGTCTTGAGGAGCTTGCTTTAAGGCTGAAAGGTGAATTCGTAGAGCCTGAACCGAAGCCTGAGGAAGAGAAAAAGGCGGAATAGCAGCTTTCATCAAATAGATAAAGGGGCTGTCAGACAGATGACGATTGCTGCTAACGCAACAGCCCCTTTTCTTTTTTTTGCAAAAAAAAAAGAGGCTGCTTTCCCTATCGTTCACGAAAAGGCAATGAATCTCTGTCTATATGGAGGAAACAAATATGACGGTGCGAGTTGAACGTTTATGAATAATAAAATAGCGAAATTATCAGTTGCAGCAATCGCCTTAAGTTTGTTGGTGATTGTATGGCCGCATGCGGCATTTGCAAGCAAGGATGACAACTTAATCAAGCTGCAAAGCTATCGCGCCTATCTTGAACAGCACGCCGATAAAAAAGCTGGAAACGCAGATATTGTGATCAAGGCAGATGCATATACGAATGCGGAGGGAGAGTTGAAAACCCTCGATCATTTTGAAGGAAAGGAAGGCAAATCTGTTCTTACGGGTGAAACCGGAAAGATTGAATGGGAAATTAACGTTCCTGAGAGTGGAATGTACAATGTAGAACTGCTTTATTATCCGATAGATGGGAAAGGCAATTCCATTGAAAGAATGATATCAATTGACGGTGAAGTACCTTATAACGAAGCGAAATACATAAATTTATCACGGGTTTGGAAGGACAAAGGCGAGATTGCGCAAGACAAAAAAGGAAATGACATTAGGCCGAAACAGACGGAAGCGCCTAGATGGAGAACGGTGCTGTTGCATGATTTGCTTGGTTATTATAACGATCCATTACTATTTTATTTGGAAAAAGGTAAGCATACCATTGGATTCGAATCGGTGAGGGAATCAGTGGTTTTAAATACCGTTCGCATTTATAAAGCGGAGGAGCTTCCGACCTATGATGAAGTAAAAGCGGGTTATGAAGCAAAAGGCTATAAGGAAGCGGACGCCGAGACAATTAAGGTTCAAGCGGAAAACAGCTTTGAGAAATCTGATAATACGCTGTATCCGGTGTCCGATCGCTCATCAGCTATAACCGAGCCGCAGGACCCATCGAAGCTTCGCTTGAACAGCATAGGCGGCGATAAATGGAAAATGCCGGGTCAATGGATCAGCTACCGATTTACGGTAGAGGAAGCGGGCCTGTACAAGATTGCAACGAGATTCAAGCAAAACAAATTAGCTGGGATGTACGTCAACCGCAAAATTTTGCTGGATGGAGCCGTACCGTTTAAAGAAGCGAAAGCAGTGAAATTTAAATACGGGAACAACTGGCAAGTGAAAACGTTGGGGAACGACGATCAGGCGTTTTCTTTTTACCTAGAACCGGGCGAGCATGAGCTGACGATGGAGGTCACGCTCGGAGATTTGGCTGATGTGCTGAACAGGGTTGATGATAGTTTATTTCAACTGAATGCCGTATATCGGCAAATTCTGATGATAACCGGCGCTGAGCCGGATTTGTATCGTGATTACGGCTTTGAGAAATTAATACCGGATGCGATAGCCGCCATGAAGGAGCATGCCGCGATACTTAGAGAAGTATCGGCTGACATGGAGGCGCTGGTTGGTCAAAAAGGCGAAAACATGGTGCTTCTTGATAAAGTTGCCTTCCAGCTCGAGCAAATGGTTAAAAATCCGGAAGCCAATATTGCGAAGACGTTTACCCCTTTTAAAGAAAATGTAGGCGCGCTTGGTACGTGGATCTTGACGGTAGGCGAGCAACCTCTAACGGTCGATTATTTTAGCGTGATGCCGTTGTCCAAGAAGCTGCCAAAAGCGGATGCATCCTTTTTCAAAAAAATGGTGTTTGAAGCGAAGTCATTTTCGATGTCTTTTTTTGTGGATTACAATGCCTTGAATACAGAAGGTGAAACCAAAGGAGAGCCGCTCGAAGTATGGCTGACGTCTGGACGGGATCAATCGCAAATTATTAGGGAAATGATCAATGACACGTTCACGCCGGAATCGGGCATAAACGTAAAGCTCAAGCTGGTAACGGAAGGGACGCTTTTGCCATCGGTGCTCGCAGGTACGGGTCCGGATGTGGCGATGGGAAATCTAGCTGCCGACCCTATTCAATACGCGTTAAGACATGCGGTGGAGAACATCAAAGACATGCCGAACTATGATGCGATTGCCTCTAGATTCCATCCAAGTGCATTAGTGCCCTTCGAATTAGACGGAAAAGTATATGCTTTGCCGGAAACACAATCGTTTCCCATGATGTTTTATCGGAAAGATATTTTGCATGATATGGGGCTGAAGGCTCCAGAGACATGGGATGAGTTTTACAAGCTAATACCGGAAATTCAGAAACAAAATATGCAAATTGGTTTTCCGGCGGATATTACCGGCTTGCAAATCTTTTTGTATCAGAAAAATGGGGAGCTTTACAACAAGGAGCGCAGCCGCTCAACGCTGGAAGACGATCTGACGATCGATGCGTTCCAGAAGCAGACGGAGCTGTTCACGACCTATAAGTTTCCGAGGGATTATGATTTCAGCAACCGCTTCCGAACTGGGGAAATGCCGATAGGCATCGCGGATTATACGACATACAACCAATTAATCGCGTTTGCTCCTGAAATTAAAGGACTGTGGGAATTTGCTCCGCTTCCTGGAACGGTGATGGAGGACGGACAATTGAACCGGGCGACGCCGTCGACGGGGACAGCAATCATGATGCTTAAGGGCGTCCAGAAAAAGGATGACGCATGGCGCTTTATGGAGTGGTGGACGAGTGCAGAGACGCAGTCCAGATTCGGAATGGAAATGGAAGCGATTCTCGGCAAGGCAGCCAAACAAGCGACCGCCAATATGGAAGCCCTTGTTAATATGCCTTGGACAAAAACAGAGTATGACCATTTGATGACGCAGTGGTCGTTCGCAACAGGTACACCGGAGGTGCCGGGCGGCTACTATGTGACTCGAAGTATTGGATTCGCTGCCGCAACGGCATATAACAACGGAGATCCTGAATCTCTTCTGGACTATGTGAAAGAAGTTAATACTGAAATAACGCGAAAAAGGCGGGAGTTCAAGTTGGAATGATGCTGCCTTGCGATTTTACTGATTCAGGAGGACCCATTCATGAGTAGAGATTTGGTGATATCAGGAGCTGTTGAGCCTAAGAGGCAGGGCAAGCAGGTCATGCGAAAATTGGAGCAGGGCTGGAAGTCGATTAAAAAAAATAAAGTGTCCTACCTCTTTGCAGCACCCTATATGATTTTGTTTTTTGCTTTTACCGCTCTGCCCGTCATTATTTCATTGATTTTAGGTTTTTTCTCGTTTAACTTGCTCGAAGCGCCTATCTTCGTTGGCATGGACAACTATATAAGGCTGTTTCTAGGCGATGATATTTTCATTAAAGCGATCGGAAATACGTTCCTGCTAGCTGTGATGGTAGGTCCGATCGGTTATATCATGTGCCTAGTGTTCGCTTGGCTTATTAATGAGCTGCCGAAGTCGCTGAGAACGATTTTAACTTTAATTTTTTACGCGCCATCCATTTCAGGAAACATTTATTTGGTATGGGGCATTTTCTTCAACAAGGACGCTTATGGTTATGCCAATGCTATTTTGCTTCGTTATAACGTCATTTCTTCGCCTATTCTATGGTTTGAGAATCCAAAATATATGATGACTCTCGTCGTCATCGTTGCCTTATGGACCAGTGTTGGAACGAGCTTCCTCTCCTTTATCGCGGGATTGCAAGGGATAGATCGAACGCTTTATGAAGCAGCGGCTATGGATGGGGTTAAAAATCGGTGGCAAGAGCTTTGGTACGTAACGCTGCCTTCGATGAAGCCGCAGCTTATGTTCGGGGCGGTAATGAGCATTACCGGCGCATTCGGCACCGGCGCCATTGTTACCGCATTGTGCGGCATGCCGAGCAACAGCTATGCAGCGCATACCATCGTTAACCATTTGGAGGATTACGGCGCCATACGTTATGAAATGGGCTATGCCTCTGCTATAGCTACCATTCTATTTATCATCATGATTGGAGCGAATAAGATTGTGCAAATGCTTCTGGCAAAGGTAGGTGAATGAAGTGATTCAAATCAAGCTTCATCGGAGCAAGAGCGGCATTAAACGTTCCTTTTTCGCTGATTTTGGCATCTATTTGTTTTTGCTGCTGTTTGGCATTTTTATGATGCTGCCACTGGTTTATGCGATTTCAAATTCGATTAAGCCATTGGAGGAGATTTGGTTTTTCCCTCCGCGGTTTCTAGTTAATAACCCAACCTTAGATAACTTCAGAGATTTGCTCGCTGTCATGAGCGATTCGTGGGTGCCCTTCAGCCGGTATATCTTTAACACTGTATTCATAACGGCTGTTGGTACGGCTGGCCATGTGGTCATCGCTTCCTTATGCGCTTATGTCTTATCCAAGCATAAGTTTCCTGGCAAAGGAATCATGTTCAGCACGGTCGTGCTCTCGCTTATGTTTAGCGGTGTCGTTACTCAAATACCGAACTTTATCATCATTTCTTCGTTAGGCTGGATTGATTCGTATCAGGCTATTATTGTTCCGGCATTTGCATCCTCGCTCGGATTGTATCTCATGAAGCAGTTTATGGATCAGATGATTCCTGACGCCATCTTGGAATCGGCTCGCATTGACGGCTCCAGCGAATGGAAGATTTTCTGGTCAATCGTTATGCCGATGGTTAAGCCTGCTTGGCTGACGCTCATCATCTTCTCCATGCAAGGTTTGTGGGGAATCGGCGCGAATCACTTCATCCAAAGCGAGGAGCTGAAAACCTTAAACTATGCGTTGTCCCAAATCTTAGCCGGCGGAATTGCCCGTACAGGGACAGGATCGGCTGCAGCGGTGCTGATGATGATTGTGCCTATCATCGTGTTTATCATCTCGCAGTCGAAGATTATAGAGACCATGTCTGCATCAGGCATGAAAGAATAGGCATGGAAGGGGAAGAATGCGGTGGTTAGAAAAAAGTGGATTTTGTTTTTTGCCGCACTATTATTGTTGTGCAGCTTCGGTATTGAATCAGCTTCCGCCATGGTTCCATATAAAACCTATTTTTATGATTATGACGGGGAGTATCTCGTTTCTCCTGACGCTTATGTGCCAGGCAAAGTGTTAAACGCCAAGGCAATGGGAATCGAGGGCGCTGGGCTGAACCAGCCTCTGGATTTGTTTGTAGACAACAATAACTCGGTTTATATCGCAGATACGGGATCGAACAGAATTATTATTCTCGATGAACAGTACCGAATAAAACGAGAAATTACGGAGTTTGTCCATGAAGACGGCGTGACGAAGGATCAGTTCAACACGCCAAGCGGCATATTTGTGTCAGAGGAGGGGCTGATCTACGTTGCCGACTCCAAAAACGCTAGAATCGTCGTGCTTCATCAGGATGGAAGCGTAGAGAAAATATTGGAGGCACCGGATTCGGATGTGTTTCCTGCCGGCTTTATTTACGAGCCATCAGCAATCGGTGTTGATCCATCCGGTCTTATCTATGTGATTTCGAAGAGCACAAACATGGGTGTTATTGCTCTGAATGCTGACGGAGGATTCGAAGGTTTTGTCGGAGCGGAGAAGGTAGTGCCCAAAGTGTCCGATTTGTTCTGGAAGCTGGTGACGACCAAGGAGCAGAAGAGCCGCACAGCCAAAAGCGTACCGACCGAGTACAACAACATTACGATCGATGAGCTTGGCTTTGCTTATGTTACGAGCAGTGCGATCCATGCCAGAAACCAATACAGCGCGCTCATTAACCGGGACAAATCGAGTAAGCATGCGCCAATTAAGCGGCTGAACAATACAGGCATCGATGTATTGAAACGAAATGGCGCTTATCCGCCTGCTGGAGATATTCAAACAACCGACAAGGTTTCACGTTTTATTGATGTAGCATTGGCAGATGACGGGGCGTACAGCACGCTCGATTCTTCGCAAAATAAGATTTTTACTTACGACGATAACGGCAACCTTCTTTATGTATTTGGAGGGTACGGAACACAGGACGGCGTGTTCCAGAGCGCTTCAGCACTCGCCTACCAGAGCAATAATCTGCTTGTGCTGGATAAGGATTCAAGCAAGCTGACTGTATTTAGGCGGACCGAATACGGCGCTAACATTGCAGCAGCGATTCATCATCGCAAGAATCGCAATTACGATGAATCCATCGCTGCATGGCAGCGGGTTTTGAAGATGAATCCGACGCTTGAGATGGCGTATTCCGGTGTGGCGCAGTCCAATATGCGCAAAGAAGAATACAAGGAAGCGATGCACAATTACAAGCTGGCTAATGACTGGGATCATTATTTCAAAGCTTTTGCGGAGTATCGGAAAGAAATAGTAAGCAAATTTATTATCCTCATTCCAATAGTCGCAGCAGCCATTCTATGGTTAGTGTACAGATTTTTCAAATATGCTAAGAAGGTCAACACAGCAGGGTGGAGAAAGCCGGGCAAGCGAACGCTGTGGGAAGAGCTGCTTTATTCCTTCCATGTGATGTTCCATCCGTTTGACGGGTTTTGGGATTTGAAGCATGAGAAACGAGGCAGCGTTCGTGCCGCTGTTATTATTGTTGCAGCCGTTATGGCTGTAGACATCTTTAAACAGCTGGCAGGCGGATACATATTGTACCCTTCCGACTGGCGTGTTATTGAGCTTTGGGATACGCTGCTTAGCGTCCTTATTCCATTTGGATTATGGTGCTGTGCAAACTGGGGTCTTACAACATTGATGGATGGTGAAGGAAGCCTAAAAGATATTTTTATCGCGTCTTCCTATTCGTTAGTCCCGATGGTGATCATTACGATTCCTGTCACTCTATTCAGCAATATCGTTGTTTTGGAAGAGCAGCAGTTTATTAACTTTTTTACAACCCTAGCGTTAGGCTGGTCTCTCGGGCTCATATTTATAGGTGTATTGGTGACCAATGATTACAGTCCATTCAAGAATTTCTATACCTCTGCTATTTCAATAGTAGGAATGGGGTTCATTGCTTTCCTTACGGTGCTGTTCATTAACATCCTGCAAAATATGAATTCCTTTATTACGACGATCATCAATGAAATTACGTTTCGGTTGTAGAACAAGATGGTGGATAGGAGGTCAGCGATATGAATGCCAAGGGGATTATCTCTAGGCTATTGGTCATAGTGGTTGCCATTACGCTCGGGATACCGACAAATGGGAAAACGGCGGAGGCAGTTGAAGCAACAACAGCAGAAACAGCAGCTGCAGCAAAAGCAAGCCCGCCAAACATGAAAAAAGCTGAAAAGGATGGCGGATTGGCACTTGCTGCTGAGAACGATCGCCTCCTGCTGTACTTCGATAATGAATCGGGAGGCGTGGCGGTTGAAGATAAAGCGACGGGAAGCAAATTTTATTCCAACCCGCCAAGTGCTCTGGAAGACCCGAAAGCCAGTGATGCGATGAAGCAGGAGCTTATGTCGCAGGTCAAGCTCGTCTATAATGTGCAAGGCAAAGAAGGCGACTTGGAAATGAACAGCTATACGCATGCGATGAAGCTGGATCAGGTGAGCTGGGGCAAGATTGATAACGGCATAAGGGTGGATATGGTCATCGGCCGCGAGGAACAGCGCATGCTGCTGCCGCGTCAAATTACGAAGTCCAAATTTGAGCAAAATGTTCTTGATCATATGGAAGCTGATCGGGATAAGAAGAAGCTATTAGCCTACTATATCCTCTACAGTCGTGCTGATGTAGAAGGGAGCAAAGGCAAGGAGCTGATCGCGAAATACCCTGTTTTGGTGAAAGAAGATATTTATGTGCTGAAAACCTCCGTCAAGGAGCGGGACAAGAAAGTATTGGAAAACTACGTCAAGGAAGCAGGCTATACGTACGAGAAGCAGGAGGAGGACTACGCGGAGGTGGGATACGACGGAGATGATTCCGTATTTCCTTATTTCAAAATGAGTCTTGATTACGTGCTTGCGGACGGCGGTCTATCGGTCACTCTTTATAACGGCGACATCGAATATGATCAATCCCGTTTTAATCTTGTGAAGCTTTCCTTGCTGAATTATTTCGGTGCAGGGCAAACCGGCGAGGAGGGGTATGTATTCCTTCCTGACGGCTCGGGAACGCTCCTGAATTTCAATAATGATGCAAGCAAAAATACATTATTAACGACGGGCAAAATGTACGGACCGGATTATGCATTAACGCAGTCGCCAAGAGGCAGCTTCAAACAAGAGTTTAGGGCGCCGGTGTTTGGCATTAAGAAGGATGGAGCAGCGATATTTTCGGTTATTGAAGAGGGCGATGCGGTAGCGGATATTAATGGCGTTATGGGCGGCATTAATCACTCCTATAACACGGCCTATGCTAACTTCACCATTCGAAATAAAGACTCTTTTATTGCCAAAAATGCTTTTGAGCAGGCTCCTTGGATTATTTACGAGAAAAATGCTTATACCGGCAACATCGTCATGAAATACTTCTTCCTTACAGGAGACGATGCAAATTACGTTGGAATGGCAAAGGCATATCGTCAGTATCTCGTTGATAAAGGAAGCTTGAGCAAAATGAGCGCCGAAGAAAACATTCCGTTCTACTTGGATACGATGGGTTCTGTCGATAAGATGGTGCGGAAGCTGGGTATTCCGTTTCGCAGCCAAGTGGCAGTCACTTCCTTCGATCAAGCGGGACTAATGCTGGATGAGCTGTCGCAAAGCGGTATCCAAAACATTAAATTTCGCTATACCGGATGGTATAACGGAGGCATGAGCCATACCGCACCTACAAAAATGAAGGTAGAGTCCGTGCTCGGCGGTGCAAAGGGACTGCGCAAGCTGTCAGAGAAAGCGGAGAAGCTGGGGGCAAAGGTGTTCCCGGATGTGGATATGCTATTTGTTTCTTCTAATAAAGCATTCGATGACTTTAAGCCGCAAAAGGACAGCATTCGATCCTTGTTTCAGAAAACTAGCTATAAAGGGTTGTTCAATGTAGCTACGCTTGAGTATGAGAGCAGCGTGTGGGGAATTAATCCGGACAAAATTTCAGGTTATTACAATAAATTTTCCAAAGACTATCATTCGCTTGGTTTAAAGGCATTATCCTTATCGACGATGGGAGAAAGCTTGAATTCGAACTTTAAGAACCGCGCTCAGATCAATCGACAGGACACAGAAAAAATAACGACAGACGTTTTAGCTAAAGCAAAAGAGGATTATGAGGATATTATTACAGACGACGGAAACGCGTACACCTTTCCATATGTTAATCATATTTTGAACCTGCCTGATGAGGACAGCTCCTTCTCGATAGCAGATGCGCAGGTACCATTTATTCAAATCGCGCTGCATGGCTATATTGGGTATGCGAGCGAAGCCTTGAACCTAGCGAGCGAGCTGCGTCCGGCTGTTTTGAAAGCTCTGGAATACGGCAGCGGTGTCTATTTCAAGTTGAATTACGGGGAGAACAGCCTGCTGAAGGATGCTTCGTTGTTCGATGATTTGTACGCTTCCCAGTTTGATGATTGGGAGGAGAGCGCTGCAGCCATCTATGCAGAAATGAACAATGTATTGAAGCATGTTCAGGATCAGGCGATCGTGAATCATGAGCGGCTTGGTGAAGAGGTTTACAAAACAACTTATGAAAATGGTACAGCGATTATTGTTAATTACAGCGATAAAGGAATTGAGGTTGAGGGTACCGCAGTAGATGGATTGGGTTACGCGGTCATTAATCCTTAAACCAAGCGAGGAGGATCACCGGCAATGAACAAATTGTCTGCAGCCATAAACAAAAAAGAAAGGTTTAGGCTAACCGTGACGCAGAAGAGGGATCTGATGGGCTGGGTTTTTGTCAGTCCTTTTGTACTCGGATTTCTCCTGCTGTTTCTGGGTATATTCATTGATTCGTTGCGATTTAGCTTCATGGATGTGAATCTTCTAACCCAAGGCGGATTTTCGGAGAAATTCATTGGGCTGGACAATTACCATCAAATTTTAAGAGTGGATCCTAACTTTAACAAGCAGCTTTACGGTGCTGTTCAGAACATGTTATTCGATATTCCGATTATCGTCATGTACAGCTTGTTTATTGCCGTTTTGTTAAATATGAAAATGAAGGGCCGGGGAATTTTTAGAGCGATTTTTTTCGTGCCCGTTATTTTGGCAACTGGAATCATTGATAAAGCTGATTTAAGTAACTCGATTATGAATGCTTATCAGAGTATCCCAGGGCTTGATACGGGCGCGTCTATCGTGACTGAATCGGCAGGCGGGATGTTCAGCAATCTGGAGCTAAAAAAATATATGTTCCAAATGCTGGATTTCAGTCCTGCGCTCGTTAATATAACGGTTGGCGCTGCGGAAAATATATTTGCCGTCATTAATAGTTCAGGCGTGCAAATTCTTATTTTCTTGGCAGGACTGCAGGCAATCTCTTCCTCCATTTACGAATCGGCCAAAATCGAAGGCTGTTCCGCTTGGGAGTGCTTTTGGAAAATTACATTCCCGCTGATCAGTCCATTGATTCTAGTCAATATCATTTATTCGATTATTGATTCTTTTACGGGAAGCAAAAACCAAATTATGCACAGCATTACGAACGCGATGAAGCTTGGCCAATATGGAACAGCCTCGGCTATGGCATGGATTTATTTTCTGGTAGCAGCCGTATTCCTTGTCGTCATTGGCTTTTTTGTCAGCAGATTCGTCTTTTATCAGAATAGGGAGTGAAAAATATGCGGGCTAAATATTTAAATCTGCATGCAATAAATGGCTTGTTCTGGTCTGTTATTCGCTATTTGCTTCTCATTGGGCTGGCGTTTCTTATCTTATATCCGCTGCTCGTAAAGCTCTCTAACAGCTTTATGAGCCCGCAGGATTTGATAGATGGCACGGTGCGCTTCATCCCTAGGCAGTTTACATGGTTTAATTACAAAACGGTCATCGAATATACGTCCTTTTTTAAAGGGCTGTCGAACACGTTCGGCATTTCCTTTCTAAGCGGCATTATTCAAATGTTAGTTTGTACGATGGTCGGCTATGGGCTTGCGCGGTTTAACTTTAAAGGAAAAAGCGTCATATTTTCTTTAGTGGTGCTTACGATTTTAATTCCGCCGCAAACGTATATGATCTCTCTTTATATGAAGTTCAGCTTCTTTGATTTATTCGGTTTGATGTCTACCTTTACAGGAGGGACAGTTAGGCTGATGGATTCGATGTGGCCGATGGCGATTTTATCGATGATCGGTTTTGGATTCAAAAATGGGCTTTATATATTGATCATGCGGCAATATTTCAAAGGAATACCGAAAGAACTAGAGGAAGCGGCCTATGTGGACGGCTCGGGCTTGTTTCGGACGTTCAGCATGATCATTCTTCCGCTCTCATTTTCCATGATGATTACGATCTTTGTATTTTCCTTCTCGTGGCAGTGGACGGATAGCTTCTATTCCTCGATGTTCTTCAGCCAGTTCAAGCTGTTATCAAATTCACTGCTGGTTGGATTTGAAGGCTTGATGCTGGAGGGCGCCACCATTGGACTGAAGCAGGGTCAGCCTCTGACCGCCACCTTAACGAACACGATGTCATTATTAGTTGTTGTGCCATTAATCATTGTGTATTTGTTTGCGCAAAAATACCTCGTAGAGGGTATTGAACATAGCGGTATTGTCGGTTAAAAGGCGGAAGCCTGCAAGAAGAAGGGACGGATGAGGTGATTTTAATGAAAAGCATATGCATGCTGCTTGTCGGCAGTTTTTTCTTGACAGGCTGCAATGGAAATGAAGAGCGTTTGGAAAATTACAATAATCATGCGGAATGGGCAGAAGAAAAGCTTATCGAGCATTATTGGAATGAGAATGGGAAGCTGATGAACAACGCTTATCCTTATAGCAAAGAACGCGAGGAGAGCCTGAACTATTGGTGGAAAGCTCATGCTGTGGATGCCATGATGGATGGATATGAGAGAACGGGTGATGCTGCTTATACCGATAGGGCAGAGGGGGTCGTCAAAAGCATTATTAAAAAAAATGGGTCATTGTTTAATGAATTTTATGATGATATGGAGTGGCTCGCTCTTGCGGCGTTAAGGCTTTATGATGCAACCAAAAGTGAGACGGTTAAAGGTTATGTGTTAAAGCTGTGGAATGATATTAAGACCGCTTGGTGGGAAGATGAGCTGGGCGGCATGGCTTGGAAGAAGGATCAACGAGACAGCCGGAATGCATGCTCGAACGGGCCGGCAGCTATTTTAGCCGCAAGGATGTATGAGTATTTTGGCGATAAGGAAGATCTGGAGTGGGCAAAAAAGATATATGATTGGCAGAAGAAAAATTTGGTTGATCCTGAAAGCGGTCTTGTGTATGATGGCCTTAAGCTGGAAGAGAATGGTGATCTTAATGTCAATAAGAATTGGATATTTACCTATAACCAAGGCACTTATATAGGCGCGGCAGTTGAGCTTTATAAGCATACAAATGACAAGACGTATTTGGCAGATGCGGAGAAAACCGCTGCCTCGGCTATGAAATATCATACGGTTGCTGAGACCGGAATGATGAAGGAAGAAGGAACCGGAGACGGTGGACTGTTCAAAGGCATATTCATTCGTTATCTAATCCATTTGTATGAAGTCAACGAAAGCGTCCAAATGAAAGAAATGATCTTTCATAATGCGGATACACTGCTCTCGAAAGGCAGCACGAAGGAAATTGGCCTGTTTGGCCCCGCTTGGGATATGCCTCATCAGGAGCCTCTGGATATATCCGTGCAATTGAGCGGAGTTTTCTTAATAGAAGCTGCAGCCAAAATAGAAAGACTAGATTCGGAATAAGTTAATATTGACGTAGCGGGGCGACGGCAGCGCCGTTGCTCCATTTCGCCTTTTCATATATTGATGTCGTGATAATAAAGTTGTATAGTTGATATATCAAGATACTATGACAAGGCAGGTCGGCTAATGGATAATCCTTTATACGAGCAGATTTATAATTATATTTTTCAAAAAATCAATGACGGCGAATTGAAAAAAGGGGAGCGCGTTCCTTCGGAAAAAGAACTTGCTGCCCAATTTAACGTTAGCCGAATTACGTCTAAGAAAGCGCTGGAGATGCTCTCGCAGTATAAACTCATTGAGAGAATACAAGGGAAGGGCTCCTTTGTGGCGGAGGTTTTGCCTGATCTGCAAGAAACGAAGCTGCAGAAGCAGTCAGAAAGCGTAGAAGCGAGGCCGGAAGATGAGGTTGTGCGCATTGTTGGTGTGATTCTGCCTGACTTTGGCGATTCGTTTGGTGCTGATCTTATTCGCGGAATAGAAGAGCAATGCGCGATTAGCGGCTGCGTCATGATGATGAAGCTGACTTACGATAATCGTGATGAAGAAGAAGCTGCCATTCGTGCTTTTGTGAAGCTGGGTGTCGATGGCATCGTCGTATTCCCAGGCCATGGCGAACACTATAATGCTGAAGTGCTTAGACTCGTATTAAACGGCTTCCCTATTGTGTTAGTAGACAGATATTTGAAGGGGATTGCGGCTACCGCTGTGTATACAGACAACAGAAAGGCAGCCTTCGACCTTACGAATATTTTGCTGAATCAAGAGGGCCGGCATGTCGGTTTCTTATCGACGCCTGCAGACAATACGACGACGATTGAAGACCGAATACAAGGTTTTAATGATGCGTGCTTGCAGCGTGGGTTTACACCTAAACCTGAGCATATTATGACGAATCTATACAGCTCTTTGCCGCAATCGTTTCAAACGATTAAAGTACAGTATGATATTGAGACGGTACGCCATTTCGTGGAAATTAATAAGGATCTTAATGCGTATGTCGTTACGGAATATAATCTTGCTCTTATTTTGCGGGAAGCGCTATTGTCCCTAAAGAAACGGATTCCGGAAGACTATCAAATTGTTTGCTTTGACTCTCCGAGTCAGCCGTTTGGCGATTATTTGTTTACTCATGTTCGCCAGAACGAGCGTGATACAGGCAGGAGAGCTGTCGAAATATTACAGCGTGTTTGGAATAATGAGACTACGGAATTGAACAATATTGTGGAGCATGAGATTGTTCAAGGAAATTCTACCGTATCTATTTAACGTCAGATCAGAATAAAGGGTCGTTTCTTAGAGCTGCCAATATGGCTCTTGAAACGGCCTTTTTTGTAGAAAATTACAGCCTAAAATGTAAAGATGACATATTGACATATTAACATGTGAAATATAGTATATTATTTGAAAGTGCTTTATATTGTACATTTTTTAAGAGGAAGTAATCCCGTGTTAAAGCAATTTGCAGGTCGCGGGCAACTTAATGGATCAAAGTGAAACGGAGGAAGAGGAAGATGGCAAACAACGTAAAAGCTGCGTTCTGGGATATGAGAGCGGAGCAGGCTCAACGAACATTGGATTCTCAGTTCTGGAACCCAAGTATAAGCTTGTATGACATTAAGACGCCATGTCCCGGCGGAGCGTGCAACACGATTTTTCATTATTGGTGGATGGCCCATGCGGTTGAAACGCAGGTGGATGGATGGAACCGTACGGGTGATTCCATCTATAAGCAAAGGTTGGCTATGCTTCACCAAGGCCTTCTGGAGAGAAACGGCGGAGAATGGCCTAACAATCTATACGATGATATGGAATGGATGGCAATTGGCTGGCTTCGCGCGTATTTGATTGATCAAGATGAGACCTACGGGCACACTACGAAGTTGCTATGGGAGGATATTAAGACGGGATGGAATGACCATGTCGGCGGCGGAATTGCTTGGCAGAAAACGCAGCTTGATTATAAAAACACGCCTGCTAATGCACCTGCGGCTATTTTGGCGGCACGTCTATATCAGGTATTCGGCAAGCAGGAAGATTTAGAATGGGCAATCAAGATTTACGATTGGCTGAAAGCTGTGCTTGTTGATCCTGAAAGCGGTTTCGTGTGGGATGGCGCTAACCGTCTAGGCGATGGAACTATCGATAAGGATTGGAAGTTCACTTATTGCCAGGGCGTATTCATTGGAGCAGCAGTTGAGCTGTACAAGATTACGGGCGAAAAAGGTTATCTTGAAGATGCCATTCGGACATGGAAGGCATCTGTGGAGGAGTTTGCTTCGCAGGAAGCTAATGTCCTGCCTGCAGAAGGCGGCGGGGATGCTGGCTTGTTTAAAGGAATTTTTGTTCGTTACGCAGGTGAGCTGGCCCTTGCGATGGGCAGCGGCAACGGAAGTGAAGTAGCGGATGTATTGTATGCAAACGCATCGTCCCTATGGAGCAGCGTTGCGAGCCGGGGGGATATTCTTTTCAGCAAACGGTGGGATGAATCGCTTGAAGAGGAAATCGAGCTCAGCACACAGCTTAGCGGCGTGATCCTGCTCGAAACGGCAGCAGCTTTGGAGAAGTCTGGATTAATATAGAGCAGTCTAAGTAGATCCTTGGGAGGTATATCATGAGTACACCGAAACCAGTAAAGACGTTCCGTTTTGTTGCATTGTCGATTGTTGTTTTATTAATGACGTCCAGTCAAAGCGTCTGGGCCAAACCGAATAAAAATCAAAATGCAGAACGGGCTGAAGCGGCTTATCAGGCTCTACAAACCTACTTCTATCAGCCAGACACCAAGCTCTACAGCGAGAACAGCCCACATTCTGGGAACAATAAATACTCCTACGTTTGGCCTTATGCAGGGACGATGCAGTCAACCGTAGCTTTGGCGAAAATACCTGCGGTGGGCGAGAAATACAAAACCGACATTCAGAATCGATTAGATGGTCTAGCTGCATATTGGAATGACACGAAGACACCTGCAGGCTACGATTCTTACGTACGCGCACCGCTTGGCGGAGGCGGGGACATCTTTTATGATGATAATGATTGGATCGCAATAGAACTTATAAAAATTTACCGAATTACTGGTGATATTGCAGCTTTAGATAGAGCAAAGCAAATATTTGAGCTGCAAGTATCCGGCTGGGACACGGATGCCTCTCATGCTTGTCCTGGCGGCGTTTTTTGGACACAGGCATCGTGGAGCAAGGATCGGAATACCGTATCGAATGCACCTGCAGCTCAAATAGGACTGTATTTATATGAAATCAGCAAAGATACATACTATTTAGACTGGGCGAAGAAAATGTATAACTGGGTAAATGACTGCATGCTGGCGCCTAACGGGCTTTACTGGGACCATATTGACCTAAACGGAAATATTAATAAAACACAATGGTCCTATAATCAAGGAACGATGATTGGAGCCAGCGTACTTTTATACAAAGCAACTGGTGAAAAATCGTACTTGAACAAAGCAGTAAGCATCGCTGATGCGGCTTTGAAATTTTATGGCAGCTCGCGTCTCTACACACAGCCGATTATTTTCAATTCAATCTTTTTTGAAAATCTGCTGCTGCTGGATGACATGAACAAAAAATCGAAGTATAAAGATTATATACAGAACTATGCGGATGAGGTGTGGACGACGCTTCGGAACCCTCAGACGGGAGTCATTGAAATCGATCCGAATCGTTCAACTGAACTATTGGAGCAAGCGGCGCTGGTTACGATCCACGCTCAGCTGGCAGCTGATACGAAAAAGTGATTAGAGTGATGTGATTCAGCCCTCAGTTTAGTATAGTAGAAAATGCCTTAGGGAACATCCCTAAGGCATTCCAACCCTGTATGGATTCTTTTTCTATAGCAAGGTTTCTGCCCCATCGATGTAAATTTCGGTTCCAGAGATATGGCTGGATTCCTGCGACGCAAGAAATAGCACTAAATCAGCGACCTGCTCAGGCTGCCCGGGACCATGCTCAAGAGGCTGGCTGCCTTCAGGGTAGTTCACGGGTATGGTGATTTTATCTACTTGAGCAGTGCGATGGGTGTTTTCCCCAATGTTCGTTTGAATGGCTCCAGGACAAATGGCATTCACACGTATTTTATATCGGGCAAGCTCTAGAGCAGCCATCTTGGCAAAAGCGACCTGACCTGACTTGGAGGAGCTGTAAGCAGCCATGCCGGCACCTGAAAAATCACGATTGCCATTAATAGAGCTCGTTATAATGATGCTCCCACCGGCTTTTTTCATATGGGGGATTGCATATTTGACGGTAAGGAAGGTTCCCTTTAGATTCGTTGTTAGCGTTTCATCCCATGACTCGGGCGACAGATCTTCAATAGGGGCGAGTGTGCCGTTAATGCCCGCATTAGCGAACACAATATCGATTCGTCCGAAATGCTTTGCGGCAGCTTGGATCGCTTCTTGCAT
This sequence comes from Paenibacillus sp. MCAF9, assembly GCF_052114265.1. Lineage (NCBI taxonomy): Bacteria > Bacillati > Bacillota > Bacilli > Caryophanales > Paenibacillaceae > Paenibacillus > Paenibacillus sp. MCAF9. The sequence continues at coordinate 242,848 of NZ_JBFREL010000002.1, read as the reverse complement.
CCGTTCAGCATTGGCAACATCGGTATCGATGAAGAAGGACTCGCCTCCTAATTCCTTTATTTCTTGCTCTACCTCTTCAGTACGGTTGTGAATGAGATCGAGAAGAACGATTTTTGCTCCTTGCTGTGCGAGACGCAGCGCGGCAGCGCGTCCTATGCCGGAACCAGCTCCAGTGATGACCGCAACCTTATCCTTTACGCGAAGCTGAGAAGAGCTGGAATCCTTCTGGTTAGCTGCATTGTTCATTACTAACGATTCCCTCCATTACTAGCTTATTTCCAAATTAGTATTCCTTTGGGGCAAATCATTTATTCTTTAAGGAAACGGGTTAAGGATCACTAGCATGGCTAGATGTAATTCAACTACATAAGCAGCATAGAGGAGATGACAAATTGAGCGCTATATTTTTGAACCGTGCACCGCTTGCTTCGACCCCTTTTCAAGAGCTGCCGCTTGGTGCGATTAAGCCGGACGGCTGGCTTAGAGACCAGCTGGAGATTCAAAGCGAGGGAATGACAGGGCACCTAGATGAATTTTGGAGTTATGTCGGGCCGAATAGCGGTTGGCTCGGAGGAGATGGAGACAGCTGGGAAAGAGGACCTTACTACTTGGACGGTCTGCTTCCGCTTGCTTATCTCCTTGATGATGACAAGCTTAAGGCCAAAGTAAAGCCGTGGATCGAATGGACGCTTGCAAGCGCACGCGAGGATGGACAATTCGGGCCTGCCGCAAATGAAGATTGGTGGAGCCGAATGATTATGCTCAAGGTGCTGATTCAGCACGTTGAGCATACTGGTGATGAACGGGTAGAACCATTCTTGATGAATTATTTCAAATATCAGCTTGCGGAGCTGCCGAATCGTCCGCTGCAGGAATGGGCAAAGGCAAGAGGCGGCGAAAATCTCATCAGCATTTATTGGTTGTACAATCGCACCGGCGAGCCTTTCTTGCTTGAGCTCTCGCAATTGATTCAGGAGCAAACGCTGGACTGGACAGGCTTATATGAAGACTATCCTTATTGGTCCTTGCAGAAGGCATTTGATCACCGGGTTCATGTTGTTAACGTAGCAATGTCATTCAAGCAGCCAGCTCTCCGCTACCTTCAATCCTTGGATAAGCAGCATATCGAAGCTGCATACAAAGGGATTTCAAGCGTGATGACTTACCATGGCCAAGTTAACGGCATGTTTTCTGGTGACGAATGGCTTGCAGGAACTCATCCTAGCCAAGGCACGGAGCTGTGTTCTGTGGTGGAATATATGCATTCGTTGGAGCATCTAATCCGGATTACAGGCGACGGCTCCTTCGGTGATATTTTAGAGAAGGTTGCTTATAATGCACTGCCTGCCGCAATCAGCCCGGATTGGAAAGTTCATCAATATGACCAGCAAGCTAACCAGATTATGTGTACGCATGCCAAACGCAATTGGACGGAAAACAACAATGAAGCCAATCTATTTGGCATTGAGCCGCATTTTGGCTGCTGCACTGCTAACATGCATCAAGGATGGCCGAAATACACGGCAAGATTGTGGATGGCAACGGAGGACGGCGGTTTGGCTGCAATCGCGTATGCTCCCTGTACGATCACAGCTGCCATCGATGCAAGTACCGATGTTTCCATACGTGTAGCAACGGAATATCCATTTAGAGAAACGATAACGATGAAAGTGCAGATAAATCAGCCAGCTGAATTCCCGATTAAATTACGAATACCGGAATGGTGCAGCGCACCGGTTCTGTTGATCAACGGACAACAGCAGCCTGCTATGATCATCGAAAAAGGTTTTGCTATGCTGCGGCAGGTTTGGAACGATGGCGATGAGCTGACTCTTCGGCTTCCAATGGAGGCACGCACGATCAGCAGAGCTAACGGTGCGGCCGGCTTGCAGCGCGGACCGCTTATGTTCGTTATCCCAATCAAGGAGCGCTGGCAGAAGCATCGCACATACGAGCCTTATCATGACTGGGAGATTTACCCGGAGTCGCCATGGAATTATGGAGTGAGTCTGAAGGGAAATGAACAGGGAAAACCTATTGTGGAAGCCGCAGCAATGGTAAGGCAGCCCTTCGCAGCTGAGAACGCACCGATACGTTTGCGAATGAACGGTCGCCGGATCCCGCAATGGACCATGGAGCTTAATTCGGCTGGCACTTTGCCAATAGGGCCTGTTGCGAGCAAGGAACCCGTGGAAGAAATTACGCTTATCCCTTACGGCTGCGCGCGGCTTCGGATCGCCGAGTTCCCAGTTATTCAATCTTAAAATGGTGCCAGTCTATTCGTTTAGTTGAAGTGACGCATCTCCTTCATATACATGTAGGAGATGCAGCCGATAATGAGCATTGCTGCGCCGCTTATCGCTATGATGACGGCAGGTCCGTGTATATCAGATAGAGTTGAAAATACGGCTAGGCCGACAGGCGGCGCCACGCTTGTTAGAGCACCTATGAGTCCAAATACTCTGCCTTGCATCGAAGGATCAATAGCTACCCGAAGTGCGATAAAGATGATCGTCGTACTGAAGGAGAAGAGGAAGCCAACGAGAAGGATAAGCGGCAATGCTGCAAATGCAGATGACATTAGTGATATGGCGATGAACATAGGACCCATGAGGATCATGCTCCCAATGATCCATTTTCCTCTGCCTTTTAACCGTGTATCGAGCTTAATAATCAGTATGGAGCCTACGACATAACCGAGCGGGATGCACGCCTCCATAAGTCCGAATACAAAAGGTTTTGCATGCCATACATTGACGGCCATGACTTGAATGAGCATGAAGGTGGACAGAAAGAAGAACATAACTACCGGTAACAAAATAACTGCTGCTCTGGCAAATGGATCCGTCCATACGTATCGGAAGCCTGCTTTGAGATCCTCTTTAAAGGTGGTTTGCGCCTTCTGCGTATCTCGAACCGCTGCATAGGGGAACTTGCCCGTGAAGAGCAGCAGCGCTGCTGAGAGCAGAAAGGTTACTGCATCGATAGCAATCGCAAATGCCCCGCCAAATGCGGCAACAGCGATACCTCCAAGAGCAAAGCCAGATATTCGGATGATGTTATCCGATATATTGATTACCCCAACGGCCTTAGTTATTTGTTCTTTATCAATAATTTCGACGAGCGAAGCCTGGAAGGCAGGCGTTCGAATGACCCCTGCAAATGCGACGATGGCAGTCAAAATAACGATAAAAATAAACGGTATATTAGGCAGGTAAACAAGTACAGCGATAGCGCCGACGAGCACAAAACGGATTATATCTGTCACCCACATTAACGTGCGACGATCGGTGCGATCCGCAATCGTGCCTGCGAAGGAACCGAACAGCATGCTGATTACGAGATGGGTAATGAGTACAACGGACATGAGCTTGGCGCTTCCTGTCGTTTGCAGCACCCACAGATTAAGCGCGATGCTATGAAAGGTATTGCCTAGCAGCGATAAGCTGTAGCTGGAGAATACGGCAATGAAATTTCGGTTTTTCCACAGAGATGAAGCAGAACCTTCTTGCGGTTGAAGATTAGGAGCGCTGCCATTTGATTCTTTTGCTAATCCGAGCATAATATAACCTCCTATAAGAATGGTTGACTTGGTTAATAATTAACTGCAGTTATTAAGGATATAGAGGACAACTTAATCGTTTAAGTTGTTATAGAAAAAGCAGAGATTACTCTGCGTTTGCTTATTTATCAGCTTTTACAAGAACATATTTGTTTGTAGGGCCAGACTTCAGATCATTCAGCAGCTGCATCATAAGCTGGAACGCTTCTTCTGGCTTGCGATCGCCAAACGATATCTTGGAAGCGGAAGCAGGGGCGATTTCTGGACAGCCTGCCATGCAAATGACAGTTAAGCTTTTTGGATCAACGTACTTAGCTGCTAAGATGGCAACAAATTCGTTCAGAATGATGCCGGTCCGATCCGAATTGTGTTCTAGGAATGCCTTTAAGTCATGCTCTTCGTCCATAACATGGATTTGATTGCGTTCTATTCCTGAATGAGTACAAATATGGTTAACGAGGTCTGCATTGTTGAAGCTGTCGATTATCAAAAAGCTCTCCTTAGGCTGTATGAGCGATGCGAATGCATGAGTGAAGGCATCGGCATAATCGTAATTAACCTTATAAAATAAGGGATCATCAATCATGCTGTCCACAACGATTAAAGGGACGCCCGTAGAGAAGTGGCTAGAAATCAGGTGGAAGTTTTCCTCCTTAACATCAACAACAAATACGCCGTCCAGCTTGCGTTCCGAGATAATATCGAGATTTGGGCTTGAGGCATCCAAGCTGAATAATACAACATGGTAGCCGCGATTTGACAGCAGCCGCTCCAGCCGATTAATAAACTGAGAATAACGGAACTGCTTCCAGAAGCCTTCATTTTCCGCTCTGTTAATCAGAATGCCAATCAATCCAGACTTTTGCTTGACTAGCGATCTGGCAGCAAGGTTGGGTACATAATTTAATTGCTTGGCTGCATCGAGGACACGGCATTTTGTTTCTGCGGGAATCGTCTGATTGGAGACATTGTTGAGTACATAACTGACAGTAGCTACAGAAACTTGAGCAGCCTTTGCAATGTCCTTAAGCGTAGCTTTTTTAATGGGGATACAACTCCTTCAACCTTCTTAATACGATTGGTATCGTGAGAGCTTGCTAAAGCTTGATAATGATTGTTGGATTATAAATGGGAATTGGCGTGATTAAAGCAGACACTTAATCGTTTAAGTAATTATTGCATGAATGCCAATTAGATGTCTAGCCTCAATTTATTAAAGATTTCCTCAAACGCTTCTGAGGATAACGAGTAGTAGTAATAGCTGTAACACGTATATGTGCTTATTGAGCGAATTCGGCGTATGCGGCGGGTAGGCAGGAGACTGTAAGCACGTATGTGTTCTTACAGCAAGAAATTAGCTATGGTTACTGGTCTGTAAGCACACATAGGTGCTTATTGAGCGAATTCGGCGTATGCGGAACGTAGAAAAGAGGCTGTAAGCACGTATGTGTTCTTATAGCCGAGAAGTAGCTGTGGTTACTGATCTGTAAGCACACATAGGTGCTTATTGAGCGAATTCGGCGTATGCGGAAGGTTAAAAAAGAGGCTGTAAGAACGTATGTGTTCTTAAAGCGAGAAACTAGCTATGGTTACTGGTCTGTAAGCACAAATACGTGCTTATTGAGCGAATTCGGCGTATGCGGAAGGTAGAAAAGAGGCTGTAAGCACGTATGTGTTCTTATAGCCGAGAAGTAGCTGTGGTTACTGATCTGTAAGCACACATAGGTGCTTATTGAGCGAATTTGGCGTATGCGGCGAGTAGAAAAGAGGCTGTAAGCACGTATGTGTTCTTACAGCGAGAAACTAGCTATGGTTACTGGTCTGTAAGCACACATAGGTGCTTATTGAGTGAATTCGGCGTATGCGGAAGGTTAAAAAAGAGGCTATAAGCACGTATGAGTTCTTACAGCGAGAAACTAGCTATGGTTACTGATCAATAAGCACATATAGGTGCTTATTGAGCGAATTCGGCGTATGCGGAAGGTAGAAAACAGGATTTAAGCACGTATATGTTCTTACAGCCGAGAAGTAGCTATGGTTACTGGTCTGTAAGCACAAATAGGTGCTTATTGAGTGAATTCGGCGCATGCGGAAGGTAGAAAAGAGGCTGTAAGCACGTATGTGTTCTTACAGCTAGAAAGTAGCTGTGGTTACTGATCAATAAGCACAAATAGGTGCTTATTGAGTGAATTCGGCGTATGCGGAAGGTAGAAAACAGGCTGTAAGCACATATATGTTCTTACAGCCGAGAAGTAGCTATGGTTACTGGACTGTAAGCACACATAGGTGCTTATTGAGCGAATTCGGCGCATGCGGCGGGTAGAAAACAGGCTATAAGCACATATATGTTCTTACAGCCGAGAAGTAGCTATGGTTACTGGTCTGTAAGCACAAATACGTGCTTATTGAGCGAATTAGGCGTATGCGGAAGGTTAAAAAAGAGGCTGTAAGCACGTATGTGTTCTTACAGCGAGAAAGTAGCTGTGGTTACTGGTCTGTAAGCACAAATAGGTGCTTATTGTGTTACATGGACGTGTGAATCAACCAAAAGAAGGGCAGTCCGCGATTGGACTGCCCTAAGCAAATAAGGTTATTGGTTACTCGGCAGACTGCTCCAAAATCACATAGCCGTAAGCAGGCAACGTGAATTGAAGCTTGCCGTCGTTGCTGCTTGCAAAGGAAGAGCTTACTGCAAATTTGCTAGTGTTTGATAACAATACAGACCATGTCGATGCGCCGTTATCGGTGATGACAGCTGTTGCAACCGATCTAGCATCGGCCTTAGCATTTTCGATCGAGGCAGCCACTGGGGATGCAGAAGCCTCGCTTACAGCAGTTGCAGTTGCTGGTTTCGCAAAGCCTCTAAAAGCAACAGCGTGAGGAGCAGCGTTGCAATCAGTCGGCTGAGCTTCAATTGCGAAGCTCAAATCAGCAGCTTCGCCGCGAGCATTCATCGCGATAAGAAGCCGCTGGCTGCCTTCACGACGCTCATAGACCAAGGTGCCATCTGCTGCGCCAACGTGCACGAAGCGAATATCAGCGCTGCGAAGCGCACTGTACTTGTGGCGCAGTCCGATTGCGTCGGTATAGAACGTGAGCAATTCACGGTTTTGCTCCTCTGGGTCCCACACCATACATTTGCGGCAGCCTGGATCGCCAGCGCCATTGATGCCTACCTCATCGCCATAATAAATACATGGGGTTCCAGGGAAGGTCAGCTGGAAGAGCGAAGAAAGCTTCATCGCATCCGTATTATCCTCGCAGATCGTAAGCAGACGAGGCGTATCATGGCTATCGAGCAGGTTGAAAGCCGATTCTGTTACTTGCTGCGGATATGCTGCAAGCTGCGATCCAATTGCATTAGCGAAATCAGTCGCATCGATCGTTTGATAAGCAAAGAAATCAAGAACTGCATTCGTGAAAGGATAATTCATAACCGCATCGAATTGATCCCCCTGCAGCCACATCATCGAATCATGCCAAATCTCGCCCAAAATATAAGCGTCTTTATTCACTGCTTTTACCGTCTGACGGAACTCACGCCAAAACTGATGATCAACCTCATTGGCAACGTCCAGTCTCCAGCCGTCGATTCCGATCTCCTCGATCCAGTAGCGAGCTACCTCGAACAAATATTGCTTCACCTCAGGATGCTCGGTGTTCAGCTTCGGCATAAGCGGCTCAAATGCGAAGGTTTCGTACGTCGGAACGCCGTCCACCACTTGCAGCGGCCATTCCCGAACATAGAACCAATCCGCATATTTTGACTGCTGTCCGTTCTTCTGAGCATCGACAAATGGAGGGAAGGTTTTGCCTGAGTGATTGAATACCGCATCAAGCAAGACACGAATGCCGCGGGCATGGCAAGCATCAACCAATTCCTTCAACTTCTCATTTGTGCCAAAATGCGGATCAACCTTCATGTAGTCTTGTGTATCATACTTGTGATTGGTCGTTGCTTCGAACAGCGGAGTGAAATATACCGCATTAATGCCAAGTGCTGAAATATGATCCAAGTGATCAATTACACCCTGGAGGTCACCGCCAAAAAAGTTTTTTGGCGTAGGCTCGCCGCCCCAAGGCAGCACATTTTCAGGATTGATCGAAGGATCGCCATTCGCGAAGCGTTCAGGGAATATTTGATAAAAGACAGCGTCCTTCACCCAAGCTGGCGGCTCAAATACATCGATTGGATTAATATATGGGAAATCAAAAAATGAATTTGAGTTGTCAGGAAGTGTAAGCTCGATACCTTTATCCGAGAAAATAATCGCCTCATCTCCGCTTATTAAGCGGAACGCATAACGCAGCCTCCGAAAAGGAGGAATAACGGAAGTTTCCCAATAATCGAATCGTGCATCCGAAGTGAAAATATGCATAGGGACCGTTGTAATCGTTTGATCCCATGCGTACTTGTCGCCGACGATTGCTTCAACTACAGCAACATCGTCTTTTTTGGTACGCAAGCGGAGGTGCAGCGTCTTTCCGTCGTAGGCGTAAGCCCAGTTTTGCTTCGGTCTGTGATAAACAGCTTCTAATAACATGATTATCGCTCCTTCATGGATGATGTGAGAGAAGATATGGAAACACGAAAAAAGGCACAACCTCTGTGCTCATAATAAGCCGAGGTTGTACCTTCTCCCATAACACGTTCAGGCGCCGCTCACGCGAAGCATATTGCGAACAAATGGTTGCGGTAGCATTGCCTTTCTATTGTAAATCTCAACACTTTTATTATACATAATTTGCACGTATTGTACTAGTCTAGTTTTGAAAAAAAATTATGCATTAACCGCTTCATGCGCTAGGGATTCCAAGTAGCGCTCGCAATCCAGAGCAGCCATACAGCCGCTTCCAGCAGCGGTAATCGCCTGGCGGTAATTACGGTCTTGAACGTCGCCGCAAGCGTATACGCCTGGGATGTTCGTCTCGGAAGTGCCCGGCTTTACAATAATGTAGCCTTGCTCATCGGTGTCGATTTGACCGCCAAGGAAGCCAGTATTAGGCGTGTGGCCGATCGTAATAAATACGCCGTCTGTTTCAAGCAATTCTTCCTCGCCCGTTTCATTATTGCGCACCTTCAACCCTTGCAAGCCCATGCCCGTTGCAGCAACTTCAAGCGGTGTACGGTTTAGGCTCCATACGATTTTGTCATTCGCACGAGCGCGATCCTGCATAATTTTTGATGCGCGCAGCTCATTGCGACGGTTAACTACTCTTACTTCGGAAGCGAAGCGAGTAAGGAACACGGCTTCTTCCATTGCGGAGTCGCCGCCGCCTACTACAATAATTTTTTTGCCGCGGAAGAAGAAGCCATCACAAGTTGCACATGTGCTTACGCCGCGACCGATATTTTCTTGCTCACCCGGAATGCCGAGGTATTTGGCTGAAGCGCCTGTAGAGATAATGATGGATTCGGCTTGCAGCTCGCCAATGCCTTCCACGTCAAGCGTGTAGGGACGTTTGCTGAAGTCGACGCTTTTTACAGAGCCTGTTTTGAATTTTGCACCAAAACGCTGTGCTTGCTTACGCATGTTGGACATTAGCTCGCTGCCCAAAATACCATCAGGGAAACCTGGGAAATTTTCTACTTCTGTTGTTGTTGTAAGCTGGCCGCCTGGCTGCCACCCTTCAATAACGAGCGGCTCCATGTTCGCGCGAGCCAAATAAATGGCAGCCGTCAATCCGGCAGGTCCTGTACCAATAATAATTGTTTTATGCATCATCTATATCCTCCATTCAAAATTCCGTTGAATAATAAATCCTACTTTAAAATTATTATAATGTAGCTTTAAAGTCAATATCGTTCATGTAACGTTCATGTTGGTCATGTATGCTGAAATCATAACTACATAAGTCTAATTGGAGGAAGAACAAAATGCCCAAAATCGTAGTTGCAGACGACGATCCAAACATTCGCGAGCTGGTAGCTCTTTTCCTAAAAAGAGAAGGCTGTCAGGTCATTGAAGCTATAGATGGTATAGACGCATTAGAGAAGCTGGGCGTGGTACGACCAGATCTTGCGATTATTGATGTCATGATGCCCCGCATGGACGGGTGGGCGCTTTGCGCGGAACTGCGAGCGAGCTATGATATTCCGCTGCTCATGCTGACTGCAAAGGGAGAAACCTCGCAAAAGGTGAAGGGGTTTGAGCTTGGTGCGGATGATTATATGGTAAAACCCTTTGATCCGCCGGAGCTTATAGCCCGGGTTAAGGCGCTGCTCAAAAGATACCGGATTACCGCTTCGCAGACGGTAGAGTTCGGCGATGTCCTCATGAATCGAACGGACTTCCATATGTCAGCTGGTGGCGAGAAGGTAACATTGCCGCCTAAGGAGTTTGAGCTGCTGTTCAAGCTGGCAAGCTATCCAGGCAAAACCTTTGCCCGTGATCATCTAATAGAACAAATCTGGGGGATGGACTATGAGGGGGACGAGCGAACCGTTGATGTCCATATCAAAAGACTTCGGGATCGTTTTCCCGAGGAGCAATATCGTTTCCGTATCGTAACGATTCGCGGACTAGGGTATCGACTGGAGGTATGGTCATGATTCGCGGCCTTTACTTTCGAATTACGGCTACATTCCTTGTTATCGTTCTGATTAGCATCGGGGTCGCTTTTTTATTCACAAACCAAATGTTCAAGAGGGATGCAAGGGGGCAGCTGCCCAATCAGCTGGAGAAGTCGATTGCTCGCATTGAACAGCTTTATGCCGTCTCGAAGCCGGCAGATTTGCAAGCATTTTTGGAGGAGATCTCAAGCTTGCAAGGGCAGTCAATTGTCGCTATCAGCAGCTCCAACTACTTAGTAAGGGCTGGCGAGCGAAGCGAGCTGATTATGGAGCGACTGACATTCGAGCAGCTAAGAAAGGTATTTGGCGGCAGCTCTGTCAGGCTGGATGTATATGCTAGTGAAGAAGCTAGCCCGCCTTCGCCTCCTGCTTTAGGGAAACTTGTGTCATTCGGCAATGAAAGATGGGCCTTGTTCGTTCAGCCGAATCGTTTTCCGCAAAATAGCAACTTCATATGGACGGCCGTCACGCTGCTTGTTACGCTGCTGCTCGTCGGAAGCGTACTTATTCTAATCGTAGCCCGTTATTTAGTGAGGCCTCTGAAAATGATGACGAACGCTGCGACGCGAATGTCACAGGGGGATTTCAGTGTACGGCTGCCCGCAAGACGCGGCGATGAGCTAGGTGAGCTTGCCCAGGGCATGAACAAAATGGCGCTCAGCTTATCACAGCTTGAAATGATGCGTCAGGATTTTGTATCCAATGTCTCGCACGAAATGCAGTCTCCCCTTACGTCGATTGGCGGCTTCGCAGAAGCACTGCGCAGCGAGGAGGTTACTGGAGCTGAGCGGGAGCGTTATATTAGCATCATTAAGCAAGAGAGCATGCGGCTTTCTCGGCTAAGCGAAAATTTGCTCAATTTGGCATCGCTCGACTCGCAGCAGCATCCTTTTCACCCGCAGCCCTATCGACTGGATCGTCAGCTTCGTGATGTGGTGCTTGCCTGCGAGCCGCAGTGGATGGCCAAGAGACAAACGGTTGAGCTGTTAATGGAGGAAACGGTAATTACTGCTGATCGTGATCAGCTTAATCAGGTATGGATGAATTTGCTTGCCAACAGCATGAAATTTACACCAGAGGACGGCAAAATCTTTTTGTCTTTGTCCGAAAAGGATGGCTCCATTGTGGTCCGAATTACCGATACCGGGATAGGCGTTCATGAGGAGGATCGAGAGCGAATATTTGAGCGTTTTTATAAAGGGGATTTATCAAGGGATAGAAGCCAAGGCGGGAGCGGGCTTGGGCTTTCGATCGCACAAACCATCATTCATATTCACGGCGGAACCATTGCGCTTGATCCAAGTGCGGACCAGCTTACTGGAGCAAGCTTTATGATTAAGCTCCCGTTTGCACGAACAGCTGCTTAGTTATGGGACGAAGCTGGAAAGAAGCGACAGTGGAAGCTTTTGAATACATGGAAAAACGAGGGTGAAACCGTTATGATAAAAGGAGCGATTGCATAGAAAGCAAAGAGCTGGGGGAGATGCTAAGGTGGAGAAGCGGATTCGGAAAGCGATCATTCCTGCTGGGGGATTAGGGACAAGGTTTTTGCCGGCTACGAAAGCGCAGCCGAAAGAAATGCTGCCTATTATCGATAAGCCTGCTATTCAATATATCGTAGAAGAGGCTGTAAATTCAGGCATCGAGAGTATCGTAATCGTCAGCGGACGCAACAAACGAGCGATCGAGGACCATTTTGACAAATCTGCCGAGCTCGAAATGGAGCTGGAAGCGCGTCATAATGAAGAAATGCTGGAGATGGTGCGGAAAATATCACAGCTGGCCGATATTTATTATGTTCGTCAGAAGGAGCCGCTAGGCCTTGGCCATGCAGTGCTTTGTGCACGCCGCTTCATAGCGGACGAGCCGTTCGCGGTATTGCTAGGCGACGATATTTTGAAAGCTGATCCACCTTGCTTGCGGCAAATGATGGATGTGTACGAGAGGGAACAGTCATCTGTTGTAGCTGTGATGGAGGTGCCTTGGGATCAGACGCATAAATATGGTATTGTTGATATTGAGCGGGATAAGCAGGTAGCGCTAGTACGCAACATTATTGAAAAGCCGGCGCAAGGACAAGCCCCGTCCAACTATGCGGTTGTTGGACGCTACGTCCTTGATCCTGTCATATTTGATTTGCTTGAGAAAGCGACGCCAGGCAAAGCTGGGGAAATTCAACTGACAGACAGCTTACAGCAATTAAACCATATCTCTTCTTTAATGGCTTATCGGTTCGATGGTATTAGACATGATGTAGGCGACAAGCTTGGTTTTGTACAAGCTACGATTGATTTTGCATTAGAGCGTGCGGATCTAGGCGATGAGGTCAGAAAGTACATGCTGGAGAGGCTGAAGGAAACGCAGTTCTAATCCATGATAAATGAAGGCCGCCAATGAGCGGCTTTTTATTTTGTCTCTTGGCCGGTTTTATGGTTAGAACTTGAGATCATGTACGTACAAGTTTCGCGTATGATATACTACAGGAATACAACTAACGGAGTTGAGGTGTGAAGTGAAGGAACAGCAAACGCCCAAATATATGCAATTAAAGCAGGAAATCATATCCTGGATCGTCACAGCGCAGTTTAAGCCGCACGAGAAGCTGCCATCGGAGAATGAGATCGGCAAGCAATTCGAGATGAGCCGGCAAACGGTGCGCCAAGCACTCGGTGATTTGGAGCAGGAGGGCTGGCTGTACCGCGTACAAGGGAAAGGGACGTTCGTGTCGGACCAATCTGCGCCGGAGCGGAAAAACTCATCCCAAGGGATGACGATCGGGATGATTACGACCCATATATCAGATTATATATTCCCGACCATCGTCAGAGGCGTTGAATCGAGCTTGCGCGCTGTAGGGGCAAGACTTCTGCTGGCGAGCACGGATAATGAAAAGGATAAAGAAAAGGACAGCCTGGAGTCGATGCTGCGCGAGCCGCTGACCGGGCTCATTATTGAGCCGACGAAGAGCGCGGAGGGCAACCCGAACTTTAATTATTTTTTGGCGCTCGATGCGCTCAAAATTCCATACATTATGCTCAATGAACGATACAGCGACGTGGATGCGCCATGCTTGCGCGTGGATGACGAGCTTGGCGGCTATCGTGCCGCAGAGCATTTAATTAAGCTCGGCCATACGCGAATCGCCGGATTTTTTAAGACGGATGACTTTCAAGGCGTTCACCGGATGCGCGGTTTTTTACGGGCTCATCGGGAGCAAGGGCACACGGTTCCGCCGGATTATTTGCTGCGCTATACGACGGAGGAGAAGCAGGACAAGCCGATGCAGGCCTTGTTTGCGATGCTGCAGCGTGAGCCGGATCAGCGGCCGACCGCTATTATTTGCTATAACGATGAGCTGGCTGTAAAAATGCTTGATATCGTAAGGCAGGCTGGCTTAACGGTGCCTGAGGATCTTTCGATTGTCGGTTTTGATGATGCGAATCTGGCTACGGCTACCGAAGTGAAGCTGACAACCGTTGCGCATCCAAAAACAGAAATGGGCACGGATGCGGTCGAATTGCTGCTTAGTATGCTGGATAAGCAGCACCAGCGGAGACAAACGCAGGATAAAATATATGATCCGCAGCTCGTTGTACGTGATTCAACTAGACCGCCCCAAAGCTAAGCTGTTGCTGAACGGTTAATGTTTTTAAATGGATGAATAAAAAAGACGTGACACACTTGTACGTACAACTTATAATAAAGCAAAGATATTCTATGGCAATGTCCGTATAAGTGAATGCGGATCAGCATAGAAATGTGAGCTTGAAGGGAGCGATAAGTGGTCATGTTAGAAGCATTGAAGCATGCGGTTTGGGAAGCGAATATGGATCTTCCAAAGTACGGATTGGTTACATTTACTTGGGGCAACGTCAGCGGTGTAGATAGAGAGTCTGGTTATGCAGTTATTAAGCCAAGCGGCGTTCCTTACGAGGAGTTAAAAGCCGAGCAGATGGTTGTCGTAGATTTGGAAGGCAATGTGATTGAAGGAAATCTTCGACCTTCCTCGGACACGGCTACTCATGTGCTGCTCTACAAAGCGTTTCCTTCGATAGGCGGAATTGTACACACCCATTCGCCTTGGGCGACAAGCTGGGCACAGGCGGGGCGCTCTATTCCATCGCTTGGCACGACGCATGGCGACTATTTCTATGGCGAGGTGCCTTGCACACGCGCGATGACAGAAGCGGAAATCAACGGCGCATATGAGCTGGAAACGGGCAATGTCATCGTTGAAACCTTCAATAAAAACCATATCGATCCAAACCAAGTGCCTTCGGTGCTCGTAAACAGCCACGCTCCTTTTTGCTGGGGCAAAGACCCGCATAACGCCGTTCATAATGCGGTTGTGCTGGAGGAAGTGGCGAAGATGGCTCTTCATACGTATCAGCTTAACCCGAATGTTCAGCCGATGGATCAAGCTTTATTGGATCGACACTATTTACGCAAGCACGGAGCGAACGCCTACTACGGCCAAAAATAAGGAGGATTCGGATAATGAGCAAAAAATACGCAATTGGTGTAGACTACGGCACGCAATCGGGCCGAGCTGTTCTTGTGGATCTATCTAACGGTGCCGAGGTAGCGGAGCATGTCACGCCGTATACTCACCACGTTATTGATGAGAAGCTTCCGGTATCTGGCATTAAGCTTGAGCATGACTGGGCGCTTCAGCATCCGCTTGACTATATTGAAGTGTTGGAATTGTCGGTTCCTGCGGTAATGAAGGAATCAGGTATCCATGCTGCTGATGTCATCGGTTTAGGCATCGATTTTACAGCATGTACAATGCTCCCCATCGATGGAGAAGGGAATCCGCTATGTGTACAGGATGCCTACAAGGATAATCCGCATAGCTGGGTGAAGCTGTGGAAGCATCACGCTGCACAAGATGAGGCTAACCTTATCAACGAAATGGCAGCGCAGCGCGGTGAGAAGTGGGTGCCGCGTTATGGAGGCAAAATTTCATCAGAGTGGATGATGGCCAAAGCATGGCAGATTTTGAATGAAGCACCGGACATTTATGAAACTGCAGATAAATTTGTTGAAGCAACGGACTGGGTTATTGGCCAATTGACCGGCAATATTGTTCGCAACAGCTGTACGGCCGGCTACAAAGGCATGTGGCATAAGCAAGAGGGCTATCCAAGCAAGGATTTTTTCAAAGCGCTTGATCCTCGTTTAGAAAACCTGACAGAAACGAAGCTGCGCGGCGAAGTTGTACCGCTTGGCTCGAAGGCTGGAGAATTGCTGCCTGATATGGCTGCACGCATCGGACTTGCGCCAGGCACGGCGATCGCGGTTGGCAATGTGGATGCACATGCGGCGGTGCCGGGTGTTGGCGTCGTTACGCCAGGCAAGCTGGTTATGGCGATGGGCACATCGATTTGCCACATGCTGCTCGGAACGGAAGAGAAGGAAGTGGAAGGAATGTGCGGCGTCGTTGAGGACGGCATCATTCCGGGTTACTTTGGCTACGAAGCGGGACAATCAGCGGTTGGTGATATTTTTGAATGGTTCGTTGAGGAATCTGTTCCAGCCTACGTGCTTCAAGAGGCAGAGCAGGCTGGCGAAAATGTACATGTTTATTTGACTCGCAAAGCCAGCGAGCTGAATGTTGGCGAATCCGGCGTACTGGCGCTTGACTGGTGGAATGGAAACCGCTCGGTTCTTGTAGATACGGATTTGACAGGTACCATTGTAGGCCTCACCTTGCTAACGAAGCCTTGGGAAATTTACCGCGCCCTTCTTGAAGCAACGGCATTTGGCACACGCAAAATCGTCGATGCGTTCCACAGCAACGGGGTTGAAGTAAATGAATTGTACGCATGCGGCGGATTGCCGCAGAAGAACGCGCTGCTTATGCAGATTTATGCAGATGTAACGAATCGCGAGATCAAGGTCGCAGCATCCAAGCAAACGCCTGCACTTGGTGCAGCGATGTTTGGAGCAGTAGCAGCTGGTGCCGCAAAGGGCGGTTTCGACAGCATTGTTGATGCGGCTCAAAAGATGGCTCGTGTACGCGAAGAAACGTTCAAGCCGATTCCGGCAAACGTTGCAGTTTACGAGAAGCTGTATGCGGAATATAACTTGCTGCACGACTACTACGGACGCGGCGCAAATGATGTAATGAAACGCCTTAAGGTTATAAAAGAAGAGCAAGCTTAGGTAGCTATTATTCAATCATATATATACCAAAAAAACGACTCCAGCATTTAATTATGCGAGGAAGTCGTTTTTTTTTTATTAATTTCTAGCTTTTCCCACTAATCTTGTCGAAAATGTACAGAATTTGTACAGAAACGAATGTTATTATAGGTCGTCGGACTTATAAAAAAGAGACAGAAGAATGTAGACAGCTTTTGAAAGCGATCTTAATAGTAAAGGAGAGTACGGGAATGAAGGAAGATGGTAGGTCTATGGGACCAAGAAGTTCTAGGAACAGAGGTCGAATGAACAGCAGACTGTGGCGAAAACGGTTATTTACCGCATTTATGGCATTTGCGGTGCTGCTCGTTCAGCTTTTCCCTGTTCCATACGCAGCAAGTGCTGCAGCGATTGATACAGGAGCGACTTATTTTACTGGTACGGATAACTGGGGCGGCGGAGCTGCGAACAGTGCAGCTGACGGCGATTTAGACAGCAGCACGGGGAACAATATGGCTCTTTATCCAATCGAATTTAAAATTAAAGACATTAAAGCCAAACCTACAAAAAGTGCTTATATGCTTATACGGGCTCTTGATGTAGACGAATACGATGAATCAAACAAAAGCGGTACAGGCGAGTGGGACCGTGTATATTTCTCATCTAACCCTGCAGATATTGCATTAGGTGCACCTACAACCCCATGGCCAGCAAATTTTGGGTCTGATACATACAAGAAGGAATTCCCTCAAGCATTTAACTTGGGTGCTTTATCCGGAAAAAATAATGTGTGGAATACAACCGTTCTGGAAATTAAACCGGATCAATGGAATAGTATCGTCGCCAATCAGGATTTATATGTTGGCATTTCCGTACATCATTATTTCATGAATACTTCTAATTTCAACAGCGGCTGGGTGACGACCATCGATTGGGGTCAGCTTGTCATTGACGGCGGCGTGAGAGAGACCGGAGAAATTACCGGAGCCGCTGTTGCTGTTACGAAAGACAAAGTAACGATAAATACAGGTTTCTTGCCTAAAAAAGACGGAAACTTCTATATGGAAGTCAATGTCATTGAGAAAACGAAAGTCGGCAATGAGATTAGGGAGAAAAACTTGGATTTGTCGCAGAAGTACTTTAGCGGCTCCAAGCAAGGAACCGAGCAGAAATGGGACAACATTGTACTTAATGCTCCTGGAGCAGATCCAAGCAAAGAATACACGGTAAATATTATATTGTTCGACAAGCAGCCAGATAAGAATGAGCCTGGAACAGCTCAGCATATTTATTCGATGTCTACGTTTGACCCTGCGGTAAAAGATATTGCAAAAGCGGGACCTCAATACGAGCCAACGAATTTTACGCTAACGGACTTCAGCAGCAAATATTATCGCGTAACAGGTGAAGCACAAGCTGCTAAGCTTGAAAAAGTGAAAATCGTTTCGCTTCCAAGCGGCGGCAAGCTCCAGCTTGCAGGAGTGGATGTTAAATTAGATGACGAAATTGCTAAGGCAGATGTCGCTCAATTGACCTTCGTTCCAGATGCAGCAGGTTTAACGGGCACGACTTCATTTAAGTGGAATGGCTATGATGGAAGCAAGTACGCGGCTATCGATGGGACGGTAACGATTACTGCAAATGCCGCTCCTGTTGTAAAAGATATAAATAAGGCTATTAATCAAGGTGAAACACTAACATTTACAGCTTCAGATTTCACAAGCCAGTATACGGATGCAACTTTGCCAAAGGAAAACTTAAGCAAGGTGAAAATCGTTTCATTGCCGGCGCCAGCTGCCGGTAAGCTGATGATTACAAATGGTGGTTCTGCTGCAGCTGTGGCCGTGGGCGATGAAATCAGTGCAGCTGATTTGGGCAAGCTGAGCTTTGTTCCTGCGAGCAATGCCAGCGGTACAGCTTCGTTTGAGTGGAATGGCTCAGACGGCGTTCAGTATGCGAAGGATAATAAGCAAGTGACCATTGCTATTAATACGGCGCCAATTGTTAGTAACATTTCTTTTGCAGCTATAGCTGGCAATACGGTTCAAATGAAAGCTACCGATTTCACTAATGCGAATGCATATAGCGATGCGGATGGCGATGCACTGACAAAAGTACGTATTAGCCTGCCAGCCAACTTTTCCAATAGCGGAAAGCTGCGTTATACATCCGAAGGGGTGGACTACGTAGTATCTTCTAATACTGAAATTTCTTTAACGGAATTAAATACGCTGCGTTTCGTTCCAGCTGCAAATTTGGCGGAAGAAAGCACAGTTGCCTTCACTTGGGATGGATTTGACGGCAAACAGTATTCTTTAACACCAGCAAATGTGAGCATTACTTATACGAACGACCCTGTCGTTAGCAACATTGCGAAGGACGGCCTTCAATATGAGCCGACTGCTTTTACAGCTGACGAGTTTAGAAGCCAATATGCGAAAGCAAACGGTGCTGCTAATTACAATGGACTTCAGCGTGTGAAGATAGTTACTCTGCCAGCAGTGGGACAAGGCTCATTGTTCCTAGGCAGCAAGGCAGTTGAAGCCGGTGATGAAATTGCGATCGGAGAAGTGGATACGTTATCCTTTGTTCCAGCTGATGCTGGATTCACAGGTACGGCAGCATTTAATTGGAATGGTTATAATGGATCGAAATACGCGAAGCAGCCAGCTGCGGTAACTATTAAAGCGAATGCTGCTCCAACGGTAGAACAGATTAACAAGGAAATATTGAAAGGTGGCACGGTGCCTTTTGCAATTAAGGACTTTACGGATTCGTACAGTGATTCCAACAGTGAGAGCTTAAGCAGAGTGAAGCTTGTATCGCTCCCAGATCCTGCAAAAGGCAAGCTTGTTTTTCAAATAGGCAATGGCCCAGCTTATGACATTACGACTGCCGGCTTTGTCATTAAAGCAAGTGACTTAGATGGCTTAACCTTTGTGCCTGCTGCAGGCGTGACGGGTTCAGTAACATTCGACTGGAACGGCTCGGACGGCAAGCAATATGCGAAGGAAAACAAGAAGGTCACGATTACCATTAACACTCCGCCAGTCTTAGATGACATTGTAAAAGCGGGACTTTCTGGTGAAATTATTGCTTTTAAAACAACGGATTTCACGGAATCGCCTCGTTACACAGATGCAGATGGCGATTTGCTGAAAGAAGTTGCGATTATTGTTCCAGCAAATTTCAATCAGAGCGGAACGCTTTGGTACACACCTTCTGTTGGTGAGTCAGTCTATTTGATGCCAGGCAGTACTGAAATCATTGCAAAAAGCGATTTGGAAAGTCTGAAATTCCAGCCTTCAACCTCATTAGCAGAAGGAAGCACGGTTGAATTTGGTTGGAGGGGCAGCGATGGGAAACAATTTGCAGAAGCGGCTGCTGCAATCGCGATTGGCTACAACGGCAAGCCGGTTGCAGAACCAATCACTGTAAATGTTGCCGAAGGCACAACTGATATTATTATTGTTTTTAAAGGTTCAGATCGCGAGACAGTTACGAAGCTTGTTTACGGTTTAGAGAGCAATCCAGGCAGAGGTACGCTAGAGCCTGCCGATTACAATGTATCAGGTGATACATGGATCTATAAACCGGGTTCAGATTTCATATCTGGACAGGATAGCTTTACGTACACTGTAACGGATGGAGATAATCAAGTTTCAGCTCCTGCAACGGTGACGATTAATATTCATAGAGCGCTCGATGGATGGGCCGGAGACAAAGCGCAGGGCGAATCAAAGGTATTAAAAATCATTCCAGGCGAGCAGCTTAAGCTGAGTGCTGTCAGTTCCTTGCTTGCTAAGAGCGTTACGGCGAATGTGAACGGTATTATCGTACCGCTTACGCTTGTCAATCAGGATACCTTCGTGGCAGACGGCTATAAGAAGTGGGAAAATACAACGTATTTACTTCCTGAATTAACAACAGCAAGCAAGTACGAAGTTACATTCAGGGCACTGGACGTTGAAGGAGCCTTATTGCCTTCAGAGACAAAATTAGCGGATAACAGCTTTGAAGTGGTTAAAGCGGTACTAGCGTTAACCGCAAGTCCAGAGAAAATTTTGGGCGATGGCAAATCAACTACCGAGCTATCAGCATTGCTAACAAATGCAGATGGCACTCCAAATAAAGATGTAACGGTTATTTTTGAAGCTCCTGTTGGTAAAGGGACGTTTGTTGGTGGAAACACTGCGGTAACTGACGCGCAAGGAATAGCGAAGGTTACGTACAAATCACAGCAAATTACAGGCATCAACGAGCAGCAGATTCCGATTCAAGCAAATGTGTACAATAAAGAGCTTGGCTTAAAGGCGCAGGATGAGATCATCATTACCTTCTTGCCTGCTGCAGTTAAAGGCTTTATTACAAAGGGAGATACGAATTCGCCAATCGCTGGCGCAAGTGTTCGCGTAACGCTTGATCTAGATGGCGACGGCGTTATCACTCCAGGAACAGACTTTGATGAAACGGTTATTACCGATGCTAGCGGAGCTTATTATGTCGTGGTTCCGAAGGGCGATGTCGTTTATGAGCTGGAAGTGACGCAAACGGTTGATGTTGGCGGCGTTCCTACACCTGTAACCTATAAGCAATCGGCTCAAGTTGGTGAAGTAACAGGAGCAGGCGAAGAAAACTTTGAATCCGAGAAAACGGTAACAGGTATCGTGCTGCTTAAGCAGCCAGATGGCAAGTCCTCGTTGTTTAACAGTGATCTGCTTGCTAAAACAAATATTTATTTGAAACAAGCGGATGGCAGCTACATTTCCGAAGGCGGAGCTCCGAAAGCATTTGCACTTAGCCCGCAAGGCGTATTTAATGCGAATGGGCTTGCTATTGGAGAATACGAGCTGGAAATTAGATATGAAGTTGAACCTGGCAAGGAAATTATTTTCAGCCATGCAGGGGTCAAAGTAACGGCTTCAGGGGAAATGAATATTTCTGAGGCGCTTGTCGATCCATATGGAACGGTTACTAATTCGGTTACAAAAGCAGTAATTGAAGGTGCATCCGTTGTCCTTTATTACGCGGACACAGCAAGAAATAAAGGCAAAGGGATTATACCTAACACGGAGGTTGTTTTGCCGGCTCTCGTTGGTTTTGCACCAAATGACAATGCGAGTCCAGAACAGCTGACTGATGCACACGGTTTCTATGCCTATATGGTGTATCCAGAAACGGACTATTATCTTGGCATAATGAAGAATGGGTTCTATAACTATAAAAGCCCAGTTCTCTCCGTTGAATGGGAGATTGTCAAACATGATCTAGAGCTGACGCCTTTTGAGGCAAATGTTCCATCTGCCAATCCTGCGCTTACTCTTTCAGTAGACAAGAACAAAGTAAAAGAAGGAACAAAGTCAACCATAACGGTGGATTACAAAAACAACTCCAGCAGTCCAATGGCAGCAGGAGAAATTAAGGTCAAGATTCCTGCGGGCGCAGTTGTTGCGGATGCAGCTGGCGGAGTAGTAACTGACAACACCATCGTATGGAAAGTGACCAACGTGCTTGGCGGACAAGGCAACAGCTTCAAAATAGTTATTGAATGGCCGCTTATGAAAGCAGCAGATACGGCATTCGATATTTCGGGTGAATTTATCGGGAATAATGCCACTGTCCAATCATTAGTAAAAGTAAATGTATTCTCAGATCGCTTCGGGGAGCTTACTCATACTCGTTATATTCTTGGATACCCAGATAAGGAATTCAAGTCAGAAGGGTCACTTACTCGTGCGGAGCTTGCAGCCATTGTTGCAAGACTATCTGGAAACGAGAAAGTGGAAGAGCCGCTTTCATTTAGCGATATTCGCAAAGGTCACTGGGCGACGAACTACATCCAAAGCGTTACGGTAAACGGCTACTTCAGCGGATACGAAGACGGCTCTTTCCGTCCAGATGCGGCAGTTACAAGAGGAGAGCTTGCAGCGGTTATGGCAAGGTTCCTCAAGCTTGAAGTGAGCGCGCCTGCGACAGCCCACTTTAACGATACTTCAGGCTACTGGGCAGCAGACACGATCGAAGCTTTGTTTAACGGCAAGTTTTTAACCGGTTATCCGGATGGAAGCTTTAAGCCGAAAAAAGAAATTACTCGTGTTGAAGCAGTTACGATGATCAATCGTATGCTTTATCGCGGACCGCTTCAGGGACTGGCCCCATTGTTCCCTGATATGCCGCAAAGCCACTGGGGCTTTGGCGATGTACAGGAAGCAACGATCTCACACAAAGCTGAGCGCAATGAAGACGGCAGCGAAAAATGGATCGAAAGCATCAATGATAGCGTGAAATAAAGAGCATTAATAGAAGCAGCCTATCTGTTCACAGTGTATTGTGACCATGATAGGCTGCTTTTTTAAAATATGGCTCCATTTCCCACTATAAAAAAATGGAGATCATTTACTTTTTGATATAGAATAGATAGATATGTTTAGAGAGAAACGTGGGCTGGGGGATGAACGGAAGTGTATTGCCATCATTGTGAAAAAAAACAGACGGATGATGCCATTTATTGCAGCCAGTGCGGCAGATTGCTTGCTGATGGAGAAGAAGCTGCAGCGGCTCTAAGTACTGAGCGAGCTATGCTGTTATCGGAGCGGGCTGCTTCTGTAGAGATAGATGCAACAAGCCAGCAGCCGGGCAAGCCTAAAAAAACGCGGAGACGTAGAGCTAAGAGCTCTATTTTGGCATGGCTGATGCCTATCATTTTAGCACTTGTTACCGCTGGTTCTGTATTTAGTTACTATATATATCAATCCGAAATAAATGATAGGGTCATCAAGCTTCATGTTGAGGCGAAGGCGGAGGCGCTGGCAGGGAAATATGACAAAGCGCAGAAACTGCTGCAGGAAGCCTCGGATGCGCGTCCAGGCTTTGGCGCTCTGCAGAAGGATGCGGAGATCGTTGCCCTTGTCGCAGAGCTGGCACAGTCAATTACAGCTGCGGGGGAGCAGCTGGAGGAGCGTAAGCTTGAAGAGGCAGAACAGACACTGGAGCGGATTAACGGTGAATTAAAGGGTCATAAAGAGCCAATCTATATAAAGATTAAGCATCAGCTTGACGACTATAACGTTAAACTTGGTGTCATGAGGCTGACGGAAGAACTGGCAGGTCTGAATACAGTGGATGAGCTTGAGTCAAGGCTTAACATTGCGAATCAATTAGACGGTGAAGAGGCGCTAGCTGTAAAAGAGCAAATTGTCGCCAAAATCGTCGATATAAGCTATAAGGATGCCGAAGCATTGCTTAAGAAAAAAAACTATTCGGATGCGTTGGCACTGACGGACCGAGCGCTGCTTTTTGCCAAGGATAATGAGCGGATTATATCACTGGCCAAAAAGATAACTGATGCACAGGCTGATTACGAGAAAAGGGAACAGCGAAGATTAGAGCAAGCGATGCAGCAGGCTGCAGCAGAGGATCTAAAAAATCAGACGGCAGCCGTCGAGGTTGTTAAAATCGAATCGACGCTCGATGAGTTCGGAGATTTAAATATAGTAGGCGAGCTGAAAAATGCCGCTACACGGCCTATTTATTCGATTAGCGTTCAATTTATCGTCTACGATGCTGACGGCAAAGAGGTAGGCAAGGGCAAGGCAGAGGCGACGCCGGATTATGTTGATCCAGGCCAGAAAATCACCTTTAATAGTACGGTATATGGGGTTTATGTAGAGAATACAACCGTCGTCGTTGATCACGCGACTTGGTATTTGGATTAAGGGGAAGATGTGATGAGAAAACGAGCTTGGATTAGCGTCATCGCTTCTACTCTCATTGTATGTGGAGGATTGGCTGCTGCGTTAGCCATTCATTCAGAGGTGCCAAACAGGCTGACGGGAAAGCCGTTGCTTGCGGTAGCTGATGAGACGAAGCAGAAGTCTCTTAAGGATATTATTTTTGAAACGCAGAAGCTGGTCGTCATGATTGAAAATGAAAACGGGGATCAAGGCTCAGGCTTCCTTTATAATAAGCAAGGGGATCTCATTACGAATGCGCATGTCGTCGCTGGCTCCCATACTGTGAAAATTAAAACGGCGGATGCGCGGGAGCTGGACGGAAAAGTCATTGGCATTAGCACGGAAACGGATATTGCGGTTGTTCGTGTGAAGGAACTGGCTGGAACGGAGCCGCTGCAGGTAGAGCGTAAAGAAAGAGCGGAAGTCGGAGACGAAGTGCTTGCTGTTGGCAGTCCGCTCGGATTTCAAAATACGGTTACTACCGGTATTGTCAGCGGACTAGGAAGAACGTTCAAAATTGATTCCTACTTGTATTCGGATCTCTATCAAATTTCTGCGCCAATTGCTCCTGGTAACAGCGGTGGACCGCTCGTTGATCAGAAAACGGGATCGGTGCTTGGCATAAACTCTGCCGGTTATGAGCAAGGTTCAATTGGCTTCAGTATCCCCATTGCGAACGTAATCGATATCGCTGAAGGCTGGTCTACTAAACCGATGACTAAGCTGCCTGATCTGGAGCTTTCGGATAAGGAACTGAAGATGGAAGATGAAGCGAAGATTGAGGAATATGCTGATTATCTCGTTACTCATTTTTATGACAGTCTGAACAATGCCGATTATGTTTATGCTTATTCATTGCTAGGCGGCAATTGGAAGGAAGGGACGAGCTACGAGAAGTTCAGGGCAGGTTACTTGGGGACGCTGAATGTGGTCATCGAAAATATGCATGTGACGGAGAGCAGGGAAGACAAAGCTACCGTTATCGCTGTTATTTCAGTAGATGAGCGGGTCGAAGGCAAATATGTGTTAAGCAAATACCAAGTAACCTATGAGGTCGGCTACGAGAACGATCAATTAAAGCTGCTGAGCGGCAAAGGTAAGGCTATTAAGTAAAAGCATAACTTTAAAAAGCTAGAAAAAGTCGGTCAGGGGAGACCGCTTTTTCTAGCTTTTTTTTGTATAGCTGTGGGGCGTCTTTAATGAGGAGTATATCGATAAATCGTCAGTTCTAATTAATTTTCTATGCTTGTATTTTCGATTTCATTCTCGCGCAAAACAGGGCTTAAAAAGAGCTCAAGTGCTACAGAGTCATTGCGCTGAAGCGGGAAGCTGAGCAGCGATGCTGGAATTACGCGTCCGTTCAGTATAAGTTGATAGCTGGTATTGCCGCCAATAGGGACTCCGCTAACGGAATTAATTTGACCATTAAAGCTGAAGCTGACAACCCCCGTTTCCGCTAGAGCCTGATAGATGCTCAAACCCGGTCGGAAAGGAATGCGATACGCCTCAGTTATGCTAGGAAACGCTCTTCCACCGTTTATGAGAACCGTTACGGTCGCCTGCGGTCCCGCAGGCGGGAACAGCCATGGCCCACCGATCCAGAAGCCCCCAGGCCCAAAGCCGCCGGGTCCCCCCGGTCCAAAGCCGCCGGGTCCCCCTGGCCCAAAGCCGCCGGGTCCCCCTGGCCCAAAGCCGCCGGGTCCCCCTGGCCCAAAGCCGCCGGGTCCCCCTGGCCCAAAGCCGCCGGGACCGCCCGGCCCAAAGCCGCCGGGTCCCCCTGGCCCAAAGCCGCCGGGTCCCCCTGGCGCAAAGCCGCCGGGACCGCCCGGCCCAAAGCCGCCGGGACCGCCCGGCCCAAAGCCGCCGGGTCCCCCCGGCCCAAAGCCGCCGGGTCCCCCCGGCCCAAAGCCGCCGGGTCCCCCTGGCCCAAAGCCGCCGGGTCCCCCTGGGCCAAAGCCGCCGGGTCCCCCTGGCCCAAAGCCGCCGGGTCCCCCTGGGCCAAAGCCGCCGGGTCCCCCTGGCCCAAACCCGCCTTGCTGAGGCGTTGGCGTGATCATTCGAGGTCCACCACAACCGCAGCCCTTGCTAGCTGGACGAGAATTCACATTATTAGCATAAGTATATTCCATGAGAGTACTCAGACTCCTTCACATCGCAAATTAGGCATTTATCCTACTGTAGCGTATGCGGCAAATGCCTACGAGGTGAGTGTGCGTATGAGGCGGGAGTAAAAGGGAACTAGTAATCTGGTTGAGCTTTTAACGGACATCAGTTCCGCTATTTTGTCTTAAAACGCAAGTTTAGCCTACTAACGGACATAGGATACGTTATTACCCTCAAAATGAGCTCAATTGGCCCTAATTCCAGCAAATAAAGGATCCTATGTCCGTTAAAACTTCAATTTGCGTAAATTTCGCCAAATAGAGGAACCTATGTCCGTAAGGAGAGTGCAATCTAACCTTTATTGAAGGTAGAAGCTCCTATGATACTAATGAGATTAACCTAACCTTTATCCAGTTACAGGCAAGCTAGTCGGAAAATAAATGAATACACTCTGCCTCACTATGTCTATCTTTTGTATATATTTGCCTATAGCGAAACTGTCCCTATATAATGGTATGAAAATATTTACAAAAGGTGGTCGTTAGGTGAGTCAGCTGCGGGGCATTATTTTGGAAGGATTTTCGCATGCGGGTAAAACATCTGTATTGAAGTCGTTAAAGCTAATGCAAGCGCAGGACGAATCAGCAGAGCGAAGTGTTATCGTTTTAAGCGAGCATTATTCTCAGGTGCTGCACAACGTGCGTGGTAAGTTTATAACATCAAGTCACGAAGAGCATCTCCAATTGTTGAATGAAAGAGTTGCTATGCTGAAGCAATTAGATGAATGGTCAACAAAGCTTGGGAGAGCTTCACGCGGCTCGCGAGGTGTATTCTTTATACTAGAAAGGTTTCATTTAAATCATAGAGTTGCCTATTCTGATAAAAAAAATAATGAAATTGAAGCTATCGAAAAGGAACTCTTACACTTTGGGGCAAAATGTGCTTTATTAACGATATCTCCGGAAATAGCCGAACTAAGAATTCAAAGCCGCACGCCTGATGAATGGTTGAGTAAGAGTAGTGAAGAAATTAAAGCAGCAGCAGATGAACTGCTAGCAACTCAATTGAAACTGCGAAAAGCAGCAGCAAACTCAGTCATTCCTACTCTAGAAATCAACACCGATAACAAAGCTTGGGACACTTACGCAAAAGAAATCATACGCTTGTTGGATTAGTAAAATACGCCGGCAATTAACGAGTATCATAAGCAAATTGTTGAGTTGTGCTTCAACTCCCTGTATCATAAGCACCTTGTCAGAGTTGTGCTTCAACTCCCAACACCATAGGAGCATTGTCAGTGTTACAATTCAACTCCCTGAACCTTAGCAGATAGGCAAAGTTGTACTTCAACTTCCTGCACCCTAAGCTCATCAGCAGCAGCATCGTAACCCAACTCCAACACCCGCGCCTTATGCACATTGTAAACATTCCACTCTTTTCTCTGCACTTAAGCAACTTTGCACTCCAACACCCAGCAACCTTATACGCACCAAAAAAAATAAAAAAAACCGGCGTTTGCCTCATTAAAGAGGCAAGCGCCGGTTTGGAAAAACAATATTATTTAACAGCTGCTTCGTAACGTTTGCCAACTTCATCCCAGTTAACTACGTTCCAGAACGCTGCGATGTAATCAGGGCGTTTGTTTTGGTAGTTCAGGTAGTAAGCGTGCTCCCATACATCAAGACCTAGGATTGGCGTTTCGCCTTCCATGATCGGGCTGTCTTGGTTTGGCAAGCTGTATACTTTCAATTTACCGTTTGCAACTGCTAGGAATGCCCAGCCGCTGCCGAAACGTGTTGTTGCTGCTTTTGCGAAGTCAGCTTTGAAAGCTTCAAAGCCGCCTAGCTCGCTTTCAATTGCTGCTGCAAGAGCGCCAGTAGGTGCTCCGCCAGCGTTTGGAGCGATTGTTTCCCAGAACAAGCTGTGGTTAGCATGTCCGCCGCCGTTGTTGCGAACAGCAGTACGGATTGCTTCAGGAACGCTAGCAAGATCGGAGATCAAATCTTCGATTGATTTGCTTTGCAATTCTGGAGCGGACTCCAAAGCAGCGTTAAGGTTAGTCACGTAAGCGTTATGGTGACGGCCGTGGTGAATTTCCATTGTAGTCGCATCGATATGCGGCTCAAGTGCGTTGTGCGCGTACGGCAAAGCAGGTAGTTGATGTGCCATTTTTTACAGCCTCCTAATTATATGTAGTTATCCATGTCCATTATCCCTTATCCGATTGAATAAATCAACATTATTGTTTCAAAAGTCGAATGGGCTAAAACGATCAAACATAACCTAAAATAGGGTATCTCGACGCTAGCTAAAATATACAGATTAGGAAGATAGAACTGCATTTATAGAGAAATAAATGGATTAAATTGTTGTAAGCGCTTAATATTAAGCGTTTACATGAGATAATTGATGATTTCTTTAATTTTTTTAAGGAATATTAAAGATTGAAGCAGGATTTCGTTTAATTTTGTCGTAATATATTTTAAATGCAATACTATGACATGGTATAGAAGGTGTAATTTTAATGAATGTTCGTTCCTTCCAGTTGTCCGATTACCGATCAATTACAGCACTGCTTGAAGAGGTTCTAACAGAAGAGTGCTACGAACAAACGATGGAAGCTTTTGCCCGCCAGTTGTCATGGGATAGTGATTTAGTATTAGTCGCTGTCGAAAATTCCGAAATTGTGGGCATGATTATCGGTACGATTGATAATAACAAAGGTTATTATTATCGAATTGCTGTATCTCCTCTCCACAGGCGGAAAGGAATCGGTAAAACGCTTATCCAGGCATTGCGCCAGCGCTTCGAACAGCGCCGTGTCACAAAGATACTAATTACCGCGGACGAGCACAACGAGCCAGTTTTACCGCTGTACGAGTCGATGGGGTATGTAGCCAACGATTTTATCAGATCTTTTCAGAAATTGAGCATTGTAGCTGGTTAACGCGAACTTTACTGCATGTAAGTTGTACGCAGGGCATATCTGCATCGCCATTGCTTTTGGCGGTCAGATATGCTTTTCTTATTACTATATACATTTATGAGGAGAACGGGATGGAACCATATCGGCACTGTGTCATCAAAAGCTTCAAACATAACGGTCACATTCACCGTATATGGCAACAGAATTGGCTTGTGCCTGATGAGCTGCTTGACGAGCAGCATAAAGCGGAATCCATTAAGGTGCTCATAAACCGCCAAACGCCGATTCAAGAGTCTGATGGTAAGATATGGATCAGCCGCGTCCCAGCAGTCTCCTTTTTTATACCAGGACAGTGGTACAATGTAGTGGCTCTGCTAGAGGACGGAGGCGTCCGCTATTATTGCAATATTGCCTCACCGCTGTACATTCAGGGTGATGTGCTTACCTATATCGATTACGATTTGGACGTTATTCGTACAGTTGATGGTGGAAGAACGGTCGTCGATCAAGATGAATATGAAATGCACAAAGCGGCTTACCACTATCCGAAAATGGTCGAAGAAAAGGTGCATGAGGGTCTTGATGCGCTTTTGCAGCGGATGGATCAAGGGCAATCGCCTTTTCAGGATCAGCTTGTGCTGAAGTATTATGAGGATTGGCTGAAACGAAGTGAAGAGGTGGAACAATGAGCCTTGAGGACCAGAATCGCAAGCCAAGTAATGAAAAAGCAGGAATCAGTGTGGATGCGGGATTATCTGCCCATACTGTTGCAAGCAATCGCTCCAATTGGCTCGCAGAACTGCTTGATTGGTCGAAAACATTGGTTGTTGCATTTGCTGTGGTGCTGCTTCTGCATTTTTTTGTATTTAACCTCTCGAAGGTAGAAGGTCATTCAATGGAGCCGACGTTAACGGAGCATGAGTGGCTGTTTGTTAATAAATTTGTATACCTGGTCGGCAAGCCGATGGTTGGTGATGTCGTTATTCTGAAGGAACCGGATATGGGGGAAGACGAGGAAAAGTTTCTTGTAAAAAGGATCGTTGGGGTTTCCGGTGATCGTATCGAAATCCATAATAAACAAT
The DNA here is from genome assembly GCF_052114265.1 of Paenibacillus sp. MCAF9. Taxonomy (NCBI): domain Bacteria; kingdom Bacillati; phylum Bacillota; class Bacilli; order Caryophanales; family Paenibacillaceae; genus Paenibacillus; species Paenibacillus sp. MCAF9. The sequence continues at coordinate 212,721 of NZ_JBFREL010000002.1, read as the reverse complement.
TGTACCGTAACGGCGAGCTAGTGGACGAGCCTTACACGGATTCATTAATAGAAGATATGAGCTACGGGCCTGAAGTAATTAGCGAAGGAAACTATTTTGTAATGGGGGATAATCGACATGCTAGGGCGAGCTTGGACAGCCGGACGTTTCACGCGGTGCCAGAAGAGCTGATTCGCGGCAGAGCCGATTATATTTTATGGCCTTACAAAAAGATAAGAGCGCTTTAATCACTTTGTGTTTGAGAAGCTGGGTGCTGACGAGGTAATTTTGCATGTGCAACGTTACGCTGCTGCTTACGAAGTAAGTTTGCTAACGCAAACTTTAAGTAGATGCTTACGAAGTAGGTTTGCATTCGCAAACCTTTAGGAGGGATTCTTATGAAGGACGTTATGATCTATACGGACGGTGCATGCTCCGGCAATCCGGGGCCGGGCGGCTGGGGAGCGGTGCTGTTTTTTGGCGTTCATCAGAAGGAAATTTCAGGTGGAGAGAAACACTCGACGAACAATCGTATGGAAATCCAAGCAGTAATCGAAGGGTTGAAGCTGCTTAAGGAGCCCTGTAAGGTGACGGTGTATAGTGATTCAGCATATGTCGTGAATTGCTTCCAGAAAGGCTGGATACACGGCTGGCTGCGCAACGGCTGGAAGAACAGCAAGAAGGAACCTGTTGAGAACCAAGAGCTTTGGAAAGCGCTTTGGGAGCTTATGCAGCGTCATAAAGTAGAATACGTAAAGGTAAAAGGCCATAGCGATAATGAATGGAATAATCGTTGTGACGAGCTGGCTCGTGAAGCAATTAAAAGGTTATAGATGATGACAGATAGATGGGCAAAGCTGAAGGAAGAGATGATTGCGGCGGCACCAAGCCTCGGCATCGACAAGATAGGGATCGCTTCGGCGAATCCATTCACATCATTAAAGCAAATTTTGCTTAGGCACCGCGAGCTCGGAAGAGAGTCTGGCTTCGAGGAGCCTGACATTGAGAAAAGAACGAATCCAGCGCTGTTGTTTGAAAATCCGCAGTCGATTATTGCAATAGCCATTGCCTATCCATCCAAGCTGAAGGACCCTCCTAAATCAGAGCCGGGTGCAAGGCGAGGCATTATGTCACGTTCGGCTTGGGGAGAAGATTACCATAAAGTGTTGCGTGATCGGCTTGCTAAGCTGGAAGTATGGCTAAGGGAGCGGATGCCGGATTTGCGAGTGGAAAGCATGGTCGATACCGGCGCATTGTCGGATCGCGCCGTTGCTGAGCGTGCAGGCATTGGCTGGAGCGCAAAAAACTGCGCGATCATATCGCCTGAGCTCGGCTCGTGGATTTACCTCGGTGAGATGATTACCAATGTTCCATTTGAACCGGATGAACCGATAACGGAAAGCTGCGGCAGCTGCACCAAATGTATTGACGCTTGCCCGACGGATGCACTAGTTGGACCGGGTCAATTGAATTCAAGCCGCTGCATCTCCTTTGTCACACAAACGAAGGGAATGATATCGGACGAGTTCATGCGAAAAATCGGCAATCGGCTTTATGGCTGCGATACTTGCCAGACGGTCTGCCCGATAAACCGCGGCAAAAACTGGACGCATCAACCAGAGCTGCAGCCGGATATGGAATTAGTAAAGCCGCTGCTCGTTCCGCTTCTAACGATAGGCAACAAGGAGTTTCAAGCCAGATATGGCCGAACATCCTCCGCTTGGCGGGGCAAGAAGCCGATTCAGCGCAATGCAGTAATCGCGCTCGGCAACTTTAAAGAGGCTAGCGCAGTGCCGGATTTGATCAAGGTGCTGGAGCAGGATCCTCGCCCGGTGCTCCGCGGAACAGCTGCATGGTCGCTTGCGCGAATTGGCGGCGAGCAGGCAAAGTCTGCTTTGCTTGGAACATCAGTGAAGGAAACGGACGAGGAAGCACTGCAGGCGATTGCGAATGCCATTGCCCAATTAAGCACGATTCCAGAAGAGAACTTGGAAGCAGGTGGCGCAAGTGAGTGAACGACTTTATGCGGCTGAGATCGATTCGCCTATCGGGCCGATGACGTTAACGGCAACGGACAAAGGGATTTGCCACTTGGACTTTGCTCCTTACGATACGGCTTTAGAGAAACTAGAGCAGTGGACGAAGCGTGTATTTGGGCACGTTGGCGCGGATATTACGCGGGTCGAAGCAGCCTCTAATAAACAGCTGAATGAAGCAGCAAGGCAGTTGGCGCTTTATTTTGCCGGAGAGCTTCAGCAATTCGATCTGCCTATTCAAATGTATGGCACACCGTTTCAGCAGAAGGTGTGGGCAGCTTTGCAGCAAATCCCTTATGGGGAAACGCGTACTTATAAGGATATCGCTGTGATGCTGGATCAGCCTGGAGCTATGCGTGCTGTAGGTGGAGCGAACAACCGCAACCCTGTCTCGATCATCGTGCCTTGTCATCGCGTGATTGGGGCAAGCGGCCAAATGATTGGTTATGGCGGAGGTCTTCCTAATAAAATCGCGCTGCTTAATCTGGAAAAGAGTGCGAAATAAGAGCATCAAAAATTGTCACAAAAAGGTTAAGCGGAGCGTCAGCATGTTCATTGCGAACAAGAGGTGAACATGCTATCATGGGAACATTATACACAGCAGGAGATTTGGAAAGGGTCAGGTGAAAGGTATGTCGTGGGTGAACATTGTTGTACCAATTGTAACTTTAATTGCAGGAGCTGTTGGGGGCTTTTTTGTAGGCGTATTCTATCTGCGGAAGCAGCTTGAGAAAATGCAAAATGATCCAGAAATGATTCAGAAGATGGCGAAGCAAATGGGCTACAATCTGAATAAGCAGCAAATGCAAAAAGCGCAGCACATGATGAAAAACCAAAAGATGCCTCGCAGATAAAGAAAGACGCGGGGGGACCGGAAGGAGAGTTCAGAAATGGCGGGAAAGAAAGATTACGTCAATTCGAGTGTTTCGAGCAACCGGGAGCAAATTGAACATCACATAAGAGAAATATTGAAACTTGTCGGTGAAGATGTAGAGCGTGAAGGCTTGCTGGAAACACCCGCTCGTGTGACTCGAATGTATGAGGAGATTTTTGCCGGATATGAGGTTGATCCTCGTGAGGTGCTGGGCGTTACGTTCGATGAACAGCATGAAGAGCTTGTCATTGTAAAAGATATCGTTTATTACAGCCAGTGCGAGCATCATATGGCGCCGTTTTTCGGAAAAGCGCACATTGGCTACATTCCTAGCGGCAAAATCGCTGGTCTTAGCAAGCTTGCTAGACTCGTAGAGGCGATTACTCGCCGCCTGCAGGTGCAAGAGCGGATTACATCACAAATTGCGGATATCCTTACTGAGGAGCTGCAGCCGCATGGCGTCATGGTCGTCGTGGAAGGCGAGCATTTGTGCATGTGCTCACGCGGGGTGAAGAAACCTGGCAGCATGACCGTAACGTCGGCGGTAAGAGGCGACTTCCGCAGTAATCCTGCGCTTCGCTCCGAGTTTTTGACATTATTAAAGCAATAGACGATATAAACAAGCAAAAACGCCTTCGGCGTCCTTTGGATGCTGAAGCAGCTTTGACGGTGAAATATAAGATAAGTATGAGAAAATGATATATTTTCTTATATTTCAAGCAAAAACGCCTTCGGCGTCCTTAGACGCTGAAGCAGCTTTGACGGAGAAATATAAGATAAGTATGAGAAAATGATATACTTTCTTATATTTTGAAAAAGTCCGACAGTGAACCGGGGTTAGTCCCCAGCTCCCGTGTCGGGCTTTTTTTGCTAAATAGATTAAAATGGCACCCACACGAGCTTTCGAGCTTCTTCAAATCGATCACTAACGAACGTCCAATTCACGACATTCCACCAATCTTGAATATACTCAGGCCGTTTGTTTTGATGTTTTAAATAATAGGCGTGCTCCCACACATCCAAGGCCAACAAAGGCACAACATCCCATTGTGATAAATTCTGATGTTTCTCTGCGGTTAATATTTCAAGCCGGCTACTGCGTGGACTCCAAACTAGAATCGCCCAGCCGCTTCCCTCCACCTTCGCCGCTGCCTTGCTGAATTGATTCTTAAAGGCGGAGAAGCTGCCAAAATCATTTCGGATTTGCTGGCTGAGAGCTCCTATCGGTTCACCACCACCATAGGGCGTCATGATGCTCCAGAATAGAGTATGTAAGTAGTGGCCGGCACCGTTAAAAGCAAGCTCTCGCTCCCAATGCTTAACCAGCTCAAATTGATTCGTCTCGCGTGCGATTTTGAGCTGCAATTCCGCTTCATTTAGACCATCGACATAGGACTGATGGTGTATATCATGATGGATTCGCATCGTATGCTCATCGATATAAGGCTCGAGGGCACTGTAAGCATAGGGCAGAGGAGGCAGTGTATGTCCCCCGATGGGGACTTGCTGGACAATTGTACGGTGCTGATTATTGCCTGAGCTGGTTACCTTTTGTCGATAGGAGCTCATTAAGCCGATATAATAGTTGGATTCACGAATGGCGTGAGAGATGACGGATTTGGTGACATCAGAAGAAGCCGACGCGGTGCGCTCGGTTAGCTGCCTGAGTTGATCGACATACGTTCTTGATTGTTCAAGAGATGTCTCTACAACCGCTTCAATCGTTTGTTCCATATAGGATGGCAAGCGTGACGGAATGGGAAGCCATTCATCCAGCCATTGATTAGTATATTGAGCGGTATTGGAGAAAACAGGCTCCCATGCTTGGAGAAGCTGAACATACTGGCGTTCCATCTCAGGCGCTGCCTGCAAAATAACAGCGATATGCTCTTTCTCTTGCAGCTTCCAATGTCTAACTAATTCCATTACGCGAACGGGCATGAGCGTTCCATAAACAAAAAGCACGACCATCGCCTCCCTTTTTCGCAACAAATGCATCTATGTTAGATGTATTCGCTCGTAAGCGGGCTTATGTCGTGCTTCATTATTATGTTCGTTCTGCTTGGAGCTGTTGATCAACTTGGCTTAGAAATAAGGCTGCTCTTTGGATATATTCGCTCGGATGAACTTGGAACAGCAATTCGTGCTTGCCTTCGGGAACGATCCAAGAGCGAGATAGAACGTTGCCTTGCCCTTCAGCAATAGCTTCTGCGGTTTGGTAAGGCGCCTTTGAATCTTCTGTGCCGTGGATGATAAATAACGGGATATCGTAAACGTTAGATAAAACCTCGCTTGCCGGAATAGATCCAAAGCTTGTACCCGTCCAAAGGGGGATCATCGATTCAATAAGCGGCAAAGAGAATTGCGGCAATGAAATAAATTGATTCAAGTTATCAAATAATGCCTCGGGGCTCGGGATGAAAAGACTGTCGAGTATCATGGCATCAATGTCATCGGTCTGCAGTCCTGCTTGCAGTGCCGTTCCTGCACCCATTGAGAAGCCCCAGACGACGATGTCCTCCGCTCCGCGTGATTTTGCATAATCTACTGCAGCAAGCAGCTGTTGTGACTCCTCAAGGCCGCCAGTGGCCGGAGCTTTGTACTCCTTAGATGCATAGCCGTAGTCAAACAACAATATATTATAGTTTAAACCGTGCAGCAGCTTCGAGAGCTCATACATCGGTACCCATGATTCTTCGCGATTAGCGCCATAACCGTGGCTGAAAACAACAGTTCGTGCTGAAGGAGCCGCTTCGCTTGCATCACTCTCTGCAGGGATGAACCAGCCGCTGACTGTCGTATTTCCGCTTTTGCTAGGGAAAATGACATCCTCGTAATCTAGGCCGATAGCCGCTTGCGGATTAGAGGAGAGTGGGGCTACATAAGGGTATGCAAGCATCCATGCGACATAGCCATGAAAAATAATGACAGCAATCAAACACATTGCTGTGAGGGAAGCAATGGAAGCAACCAGCAAATGCTTGCTGCGGCTTTTGGTTTTGCGCAATTGGGACAGGTTATCCGAATCGCCAAGCGGGAAGGGATGAAGGTTTTTTGGAAATCCGCCTTCAAGTGGCAAGGGTGTCATTATAGTCGTGCTCATGTCGTTGTCCTCCCTCTGTAAGTAACCGTCCATTAGACTCATCTATTCGGAACGTTGTAAGCGCTTTTCTTATCTAGTACTTTTATCGTAGTCCGGTCCTATAAGCCTGTCAATTGTTGTCGAGGTAATGTTAATCATTTGTAATATTACTGTAATGTAAACAACTGTTCTTTACGATAATGGAAGCGATGAGTTATACTGAATGAGAATCGGTTTCATTGGATGAAACTTTTGGAGAGGGAGCTGTGGCTGCATGGAAGATGGAAAATCTACGGTTCGAGCAGTGGATCGGGCGCTTGATATATTGCTGTGTTTTATTTCAAAAACAGACTGGGCAATGACTGAGATTGCCGAACAGGTTGGCCTGCACAAAAGCACGGTGCACCGGATGCTCGCCACGCTCGAAGAGAAAGGCTTCATCGAGCGCGATCGCTCGACAGACCGATATCATTTGGGTTTAAAAATGTGGGAGCTGTCAGCCCATTTATCACGTTCAGATGATCAAGCAACAATATGGCTGCCTGAGATGGAGCGTTTACGCGACCAGCTGGGCGAGACCGTTAGCATATACGTAAGAGACGGCTCTGAGCGGATTCGTATGCAAGCCGTGCAAAGCAATCAACCCGTTAGGCGGGTAGCGCCTGTAGGCGTGAGACTGCCGCTTTATGCTGGTGCATCAAGCAAGGTGCTAATCGCTTATTCAGATCCGATCGTACAGGAAAGCATTTTTGGAGATCCAGCTTGGCTGTACTCTCTGGATTTGGATCAATACAAGCAGCAGCTCGAAGAGATTTGTATGCAGGGATATGCCACAAGCTTCGAGGAAAGGGAACCGGGAGCAGCGGCGCTTTCTGCGCCTATCTTTAACCGTACCGGCAAGCTCGCTGCTGCATTATCCGTGTCGGGCCCTGCCAGCAGGATGACCATGGACACGATGAGGGAATACGCCCCGGTCATGATGGAGTCCGCCAAACGGATGGGTACGATGATTCTATAGTCATAAAAGAAACAGCAGGCATGAGGTAATCCTCGGGCCTGCTGTTTTTGTTTAAACACATTAGGGGCGTTGGGTAGTGTATCCCGTTTAAGCTACGCCATTGCTGGGATGTTGCTTAGCGAGCGGTTGCTGCATCTAAAACTAGTATTTATGCTCCAAGCGAGATTGTAGCTTATGAATTGCAGAATTGAGTCATCAAATCGGATGGAGCGGATGCTCCTGTGTTTTTGCTTTTTAGAGAGGGTAACGGACATCAGATACGCTATTTGCTCCTTTTCCTTACTTTTGGGGTAGCTAACGGACATCAGATACGCTATTGGGCTTAAAAAGGTAGGTTTATGCTCGAAATGGGACAAATAGCGGAACGTATGTCCGTTAAATTTGTTGTGGACGTAAATTGTAATAAATAACGGATTCTATGTCCGTTAAGATGAGCATTATGCGATAATAGCGAAGCTATGGCACTCAAGAGCAGTTGCGGACTAATGAGATTGTGATAGTTACGTGCCTACTCTGCGAGGGAGAGTGGCTAGTTGTTGGCTGTAATTTGGTTCAAACTTAAACTACAGGGATAACGTGATAGCTGCAAGCCTGCCTTTGGGAGGGGGAACGTGGCTAGATTGCTGGCTGTTATTTATTCAAACTCATAATGAGCATTTGAAGTAAAAGAAGGTTGGAATTAGGAGCTTGAGTAACCAAACTTGCTGTAACGGACATCAGATACGTTATTTGCTTCGAATCCCCCTTTTTGGGGAGGCTTACGGACATAGGGTACGCTATTGGGCTACAAAAGGTAGGTTTATGCTCGAAATAGGACAATTAGCGGATCGTATGTCCGTTAAATTTGTTGTGGACGTTATTTGTAGTAAATAACGGATCCTATGTCCGTTAGATGAGGCCTTGTGCGATAAAGTGGAGCAATGACTCTTGAAGTACAGTTGAGGACTAATGTGATTGTTGTAGCTGCACGCCTGCCCTGGGAGGGGAGCGTGGCTGTGCTCCTATGTCGGTTAGATGAAGTTTTGCGCGAAAAAGTGAGGCTATGCTATGACACTACAAGCGTGACTAAGACTGATGATTTAGCGGCGCGCCTGCTCTCGGAGGGGAGCATGACTAAGGTGTTGGCTGTGCAATCATGCTTAAACTCATAATGATTGATTGAGCATGTTTGGAGGTACTGGAGCCACGAGCCAAGCATAGGCCGCGGAAATTGTTCCAGCGTACAGTGACAGGTAACACGTAAAACATAACATGAAACAAATAATAAGAAGCAAGTAACAACGCCATTGCTTAATAACAAACGAAAAAAGAGCTTTGCCGACGAATCGGCAAAGCTCTTTTTGATACAGCGCAGGATATGCGCAGATTATTACATGTTAGCGATCATTTGACGAAGTACAGTTTGCAGGATACCGCCGTTGCGATAGTAATCAACGTCAACTACCGAGTCAAGACGTACAATTGCTGGGAAGTCGAATGTCGTGCCGTCTTCGCGAGTAGCCGTAACGGTAACTTGCGAGCCTGGAGTAACGTCATTTGACAAGCCAACGATATCGAATGTTTCGCGGCCAGTGATGTTAAGCGTCTTCCAGCCTTGACCTTCTGGGAATTGGAGTGGCAATACGCCCATACCAACCAGATTGGAGCGGTGAATACGCTCGAAGCTTTCAGCGATAACAGCTTTGACGCCTAGTAGGAATGTACCTTTTGCAGCCCAGTCACGCGAGCTACCAGTACCGTATTCTTTACCAGCAAGAACGACAAGGTTTTTGCCTTCGTTTTGATATTTCATCGATGCATCGTAGATCGACATTACTTCATCTGTTGGAAGGTAAGTCGTTACGCCGCCCTCTGTACCTGGAGCCACTTGGTTACGAATACGAATGTTCGCAAACGTACCGCGCATCATAACTTCATGGTTACCACGACGCGAGCCGTAAGAGTTGAAGTCTTCGCGTTTAACGCCGTTTTCGATCAAGTATTGACCGCCTGGGCTGTTAACTGTGATGTTACCAGCAGGTGAGATATGATCCGTTGTTACGGAATCGCCCATAAGAGCAAGTACGTTTGCTGTATGGATATCTTTAATATCAGAAAGCTCGGAGCTTAGGTTTTCGAAGAACGGCGGGTTTTGGATGTAAGTTGATTTTGCATCCCACTCGTAGCTTTCGCCCTTAGGTACCGAAATTGCGTTCCAACGCTCATTTTGTGTAAATACGTTTTCGTATTTGTCACGGAACATTTGCGGGTTAAGCGCAGCTGTCATTGCGTCGTTGATTTCTTGCGACGTTGGCCAAATATCTTTTAGGAATACAGGCTTGTTGTCTTCAGTGAAACCGATTGGATCAGTTGTCAAATCGATGTTAGTCGTTCCAGCAAGCGCATAAGCGATAACTAGTGGCGGAGAAGCCAAATAGTTTGCTTTTACTTGTGCATGGACACGGCCTTCAAAGTTACGGTTACCGGAAAGTACAGCAGATACGGTCATGTCATTGTCGATGATCGCTTTGCTTACTTCGTCTGGAAGTGGACCGGAGTTACCGATACAAGTCGCACAGCCGTAACCAGCAACGTGGAAGCCAAGTGCTTCAAGCGGCTCGATTAGGTTTGCTTTTGTCAAATATTCCGTAACAACGAGCGAGCCCGGTGTTAGGGAGCTTTTTACATAAGCAGGTTTCTTAAGTCCAAGTGCTACTGCTTTCTTAGCAACTAGACCAGCGCCAACCATTACGCTTGGGTTCGAAGTGTTCGTACAGCTTGTAATAGCTGCGATAACGACTGCGCCAGTACCCATTTGGCTAACTTGGCCGTCATTATGGTTAACAGTAACGAACTGCTCGATTTTCTCATCGGACAGACCGTAGCCGCCTTTGTCAATCGGTGTGCGGATGATGCTATTGAAGGATTCCTTCATTGCAGTAAGCTCTACGCGGTCTTGAGGACGTTTCGGGCCTGCAAGGGAAGGAACGATTGTCGAAAGATCAAGCTCAACAACATCCGAGAATACTGGATCTGGAGTCTCGTCTGTACGGAACATGTCTTGCGCTTTGTAGTAAGAGCCAACAAGCTCAATAAGATCCTCATTGCGGCCAGTTTGGCGCAAGTAGCTAAGAGTTTCGTTATCAACAGGGAAGAAGCCGATTGTAGCGCCATATTCTGGTGCCATGTTGGCAACTGTTGCACGGTCAGCAAGGCTGATGTTCGATAGACCAGGACCGAAGAACTCAACAAATTTACCAACAACGCCTTTTTTACGCAAAATTTGAGTAACCGTAAGCGCAAGGTCAGTTGCTGTTGAACCTTCTGCAAGTTTGCCTGTCAATTTGAAGCCGATAACTTCTGGCATTACAAAGTAAAGCGGTTGACCAAGCATACCAGCCTCAGCCTCGATACCGCCAACGCCCCAGCCAACTACGCCTAGACCGTTGATCATCGTAGTGTGGGAATCCGTACCTACGAGGGAGTCAGGGAATACGACTGTTTCGCCGTCAACTGTTTTTGTAGCTGCAACAGATGCAAGGTACTCCAAGTTAACTTGGTGAACGATACCTGTACCTGGCGGAACCGCGCGGAAGTTATCAAATGCTGTTTGTGCCCAGCGAAGGAAACGGTAACGCTCTTCGTTGCGCTCAAATTCAACTTTAGTATTGTACTCAAGTGCTTCAGGTGAACCAAATGCATCAACCATGATCGAGTGGTCAATTACAAGGTCAACTGGTACGAGCGGGTTGATTTTTTTCGGATCTCCGCCTGCTTTTTTCACAGTGTCGCGCATTGCAGCAAGGTCAACGACAACCGGTACGCCTGTGAAATCCTGCAAAACGATACGAGCAGGGATGAAAGGAATTTCTTTATCTTCGCGTCCGTCAGCCCATGTAGCAAGCTGCTTTACATGTTCAGGGGTAATCGCGCGTCCATCAAATTGACGAACAGCAGCCTCAAGCAATACTTTAATTGAAAAAGGAAGCTTGGAAATATCGCCTAGTCCTTGCTCTTCAAGTCCGCCTAGACGGTAGTAAGCATAAGACTTGCCGCCAGCGTCAAGCGTTGTGCGAACTGAATAATGATTTTGTGTAGACATCGTCATTCTCCTTTTAACTGTAGTCTGAGTTTCATTCTGTGAAACACTATTTCATAATTTCTATATCTATAGTATATCGTTAAAATAGTCCTTCCGTAAAGTCCAATTATGTCTTTATGCGCTTGGAAATGGCATTGAAAATGATCCTCAATGAATGTTACATGAAATGGCAGAGTGCCTCATATAATGAAGCAGTTAATCAGCGACAAGTTTAGCCCGAAATACTTGATGACGTTCTCATGCCATAAAGGCAAGCTGTAGCAGCATAGGCTTGAAATATAAGATTGCTAAGGAGAAGGTTAATCTCAAAACTTATATTTCATCGTGAAACGGCGGCCATGAAGCATTAAGGGAGAAGCGGCAGCCTTTTACAATTGAAATGAAAGTTCGTTTAAGTTGGATTCCTATCCCAAAAGTTTATATTTCAACGCCAATCGAGTTTGCCTCATCAAAAGAGATGCTGCAGCCGTTTACGCTTGCACTCACGATAAGGTCAAGGAGGGATTGCTATGCCGCGAACAGGCAACCGGGGGCCAGGAACTCAGGGCCAAAAGCATAACCAAACATCATCCAAACCATCAGCTTCTCAGCGCAAGTCGCAGCAGAAAGTTGTAACGCATGCCATCCAGAAGCAGCCGTCGCCTTCCGGGTTGCAAGCGGAGCGAAATGCTGAATTCGGCGATCAAGCACTGCAAAATCAAAAAAGAGCAAATCAGGAAGAAAAGCCAGTAAAACAACAAACGTCAAAGTTAAACTCGCTGCTTCGTTCCTCTGATTACGATCCGCACGTTCAGCAAGGAAAACTGCAAGGTTGGAAAGCTGCTGTTCATCGCTATATTAGCTTGTACAATCAAGCCGAAGCGAATCAGCATGCGGCTGTGCTGACCGATTACGTTACGGATCGCGACCATTGCGATCGCCTAAGATTCAGGCTTGAGCGCCTTCGTGAACGCGATTTGCTTAGAGGCGCGCTTCCAGCAGGAAGCGAAACAAAAGCAGAGCTCATACGCGTCAACGAATCATCAAGCGAGGTCTCCGTGTTGATTCGTCTCCACATCAAAAGAAGAATGGAGCAGTCTGGGCGTTTTTACATGGAAGAGAGATCTGAATTTGAGCGTCTTTGGTTAGGGCTCGCTGGTCACTCATGGAATGTTCTTCGTGTTGAGCCAATTATATCGGAAAGAAGACCGCGTTATGGCACAGCAGTAGACAATTGGATGACCGTCGATGATTACTCGGAGCTATTTGGCGAACAATCTTCGCCATCAACACCATACTTAAATTATGACCTATTACAGCAATTCAAACACAGACCATCTGGTATTCGTTACAGGAGAGATTTGGTTGCTGCGTATGCGGATCGTTGGTGGAATGAGGGGAACCCAGCGTATGAGCTATTTGAGGTGAATTGTACCAATTACGTGTCCCAGTGCATCTTTGCAGGCAATGCTCCGATGAACTATACTGGTAAGAGAGAAACGGGCTGGTGGTATAAGGGCCGAAATAAGGGCAGTGAATGGTGGAGCTACAGCTGGGCGGTATCGAACGCGATAACCAACTATTTAACTGGTTCAAAGACCTCAGGCTTGCGTGCAGAGGTCGTGCAATCTGCGGATGAGCTGCAGCTTGGGGATGTCATTACGTATGACTGGAATGGTGATCATCGTTTTCAGCACAGCACAATCGTAACTGCTTTTGACTCGTTCGGTATGCCGCTAGTGAATGCGAATACCGTTTCCAGCAGGCATCGTTATTGGGATTATCGTGATTCCTATGCATGGACGGAACAAACGAAATATCGTTTTTTTCATATTGCAGATCTATTATAAATTATTGTACCGGAGGATATGCCATGGGGAGCAAGGTTAGAGTAGGTTTAGTTTACGGGGGGAAATCGGGAGAGCATGAGGTCTCTTTGCAAACGGCTTACGCTGTAATGGGTGAATTTGACTACAGCAAATATGAAATCAAGCCTTTTTATATTACGAAGCAAGGCGAATGGAAAACGGGAGCCGTTTTGCATAACCGACCAAGCAGTGTAGAAGATCTACGCAACACAACAGACGAGGCTGAGGAAAATGGCTTTGCTCTTGCTCCATTATTTCAAGGCTTGAATAGAAGCTCAAAAACTACTGGCGATGAGCCGCGCATTGATGTGATTTTTCCTTTGCTGCACGGAACATTTGGTGAAGATGGTACCATTCAAGGGCTGTTCGAAATGGCGAACATTCCTTACGTCGGAGCGGGTGTTCTCGCTTCTGCCGTTGGGATGGACAAGATTCTAATGAAAAAAGTATTTGCGCAAGAAGGCTTGCCGCAATGCGTTTTCCGGTACTTCAACCGTACACAGTGGGAAAGAGACGCATCTTTCTTCATCATGGAATGCGAGGTTTCACTCGGCTATCCATGCTTTATTAAGCCAGCCAACCTAGGTTCTAGTGTAGGCGTATCCAAAGCGAAAAATCGTGAAGAGCTTATTAATGCTATCAACTATGCGTTCCGTTTTGACCGCAAGGTTATTGTTGAAGAGTTCGTGGATGCCCGCGAGATCGAAGTAAGCGTGCTTGGCAATGATGATGCCAAAGCATCCTTACCTGGCGAGATTGCGCCTTCTAACGAATTTTACGACTACAAAGCCAAATACATCGATGGAAAATCGACTATGCAGATTCCGGCTCATTTGTCGCCTGAGCTTACAGAATCCGTTCGCGAAATGGCCGTTCGTGCATTTCAATCCATTGATGGCTCAGGATTATCACGCGTAGATTTTTTCCTTCGCAAAAGCGACAATCAGCTTTTTATCAACGAAGTCAACACATTGCCAGGTTTCACACCGATCAGTATGTATCCACTTATGTGGAAAGAAACCGGCATTCCATATAAAGAATTATTAGACACCTTAATTTCCTTAGCTCTTTCCCGCCACGCGGAGAAGCAACGGATAGATTTTACAGGTGAAGCATTACAATCGTAAGATGCATTTCTAACGATCTCTAACTTGTTATAATTTCTATAACTTTCTTAACTTTCTATAACTGTCTGTACACATATGAAAAAAGATATAGGGAAAAATTTCTTTTATTATTTACTTTGGGGTGCTTGTAACCTTATCTTTGCATCCAAGGTAAACAGGTAAAAGATCTTTTTTCCTTCTTAAAATGGACAAGTTGTTCATTAAATTCTTTAAACGCACCAAAAGTAAAGCGTGTCCCGCAGGGACGAAAGCGATCCCCCGCAAAAGTGGAAAGCGCGCGCAGTGTAACTTTTAGGTTAGTTCAGTTGCGGGTGTCCAGAGGGTGCAACCCTTGGGGCCCTCCCTTGGAAGGGAGGGTTTGGGTGGGTTCGAAAAGCTTGGGAAGCTCGGAAAGTTCGAAAGGCTTGCATTGTTCGTTAAGATTGAATAGCCTAAAGGTTAAAAAAGTTTAAAAGGGTTAAAGGTTTATTCTTTAAACGCACCAAAAGTAAAGCGTGTCCCGCAGGGACGAAAGCGATCCCCCGCAAAAGTAGAAAGCACGCGCAGTGTAACTTCTAGGTTAGTTCAGTTGCGGGTGTCCAGAGGGTGCAACCCTCGGGGCCCTCCCTTGGAAGGGAGGGTTTGGGTGGGTTCGAAAAGCTTGAAAAGGGTTTAAGGGTTTGATATTAATTTTTTTAAGGGTTTGATATTAATTTTTTTAAGGGTTTGATATTAATTTTTTTAAGGTTTGATATTAATGTTTTAAGGGTTTGACATTAAAGGTTTAAAGGTTTGATATGTTGATATTAATGTTATAAATTTTTGAAAAAAGCCTTTAAAGGTTTGGTAATAAAGGCCCTTTGAAGGCACGGTAGAAATTTCACTGAAAGGAGGGAAACAATATGGGTTTTGCAACTGAGTTTAATTCTGTGTGCAAATTTAAGTCCGAACAAGAGCTCTATGAATTGTTGGAGTATGGTCGGGGCAAAATGGTCAAGAGCGGCTTTCGCGTATTTCCAACTGGCCAAAAGGTGATTGCTTATACACCAGCCAATGAAGCGATTGCGATTGTCCGCATTTTAGCTTCTATCGCAGAAATTAATTTTCAAGGCGAAGAAGTGACACAAGTGGAGATGGAGCTCGTGAGAAAATTGACTGAGGAAGAATCAAAAGTTCAAACGGCGCTTGCTTTTGAAATGTTTTTTGGAGAGAGGGCCTAATCGATGATTGTCAGATTAGGTTTTGTCGCAATGAGCTTGCAGGTTGAGAATGCATCGCCTTCAAGAACGATGACGTTTGCGAACTTCTCGAAGCTAAACGACCGCGAGGCAGGGATTCGGAAGCTGGAAAGAATAGCAGAGGAAAATTTGCGCAGTACGCTGCGGATTTTGAAGCATTGCAAAGCCAGTGACATTCAAATGTATCGCTTTTCGTCAAAGCTTATACCCCTTGCTACTCATGAGGACTTATTGGACTGGAATCCATTTGAAGCGCTAGCGCCAGCATTTCAGGAAGTTGGCGAGTTCGTGCAGAAGCACGGAATAAGAGTATCCTTTCATCCGGATCATTTTTGCGTGTTCAGCACGCCTAGACCGGAGGTGCTCGCGAAATCAGAGCTGGATTTGCTCAATCATATTCTTATGCTTGAGGCAATGGGGCTTGATGAAGCGACAAAATGCAATATACATATCGGTGGAGCATACGGCGACAAGGTTGTAGCTGGTGAACGTTTTGTTCGCCAGTTCAGCTCCTTGTCGCCTCGCTTTAAACATCGGATTACGCTTGAAAATGATGATAAAACGTTCAATGTCAGGGAAACGCTAGAGGCGGCTGAGCAAGTTGAGGTTCCGATGGTGCTCGACATTCACCATCATGCCGTTAATGCAGGAGACATCTCAGATGACGAATTATATGAGCATTTATGGCCTCGTATTGTTCGAACATGGGACAAAGAGCGAGAGAGGCTGGGCCTTGCTAGTACAAGCCAGCTCCCTCCCAAAATTCACGCTTCCAGTCCAAAAAGCTTATCTGACCCGCGTGGTCATGCAGATTATGTAGAAGCGGAGCCGCTTGTTCAGTTTTTGCGTCATGCGGCTAGAAATACCGAATATTTGGATTGCATGCTTGAAGCCAAAAGCAAGGATGAGGCTTTGATGAAGCTGATAGAAGACTTAAAGGAACTGGAAGCAAGCGCTGAAGGCATCAAGGTGTTGGATGGCGGCCGCGTAGAAATTACTGCTGATTAGCAGCAAAATAACACCGTCAGGGCTTGCCTTGACGGTGTTATTATATAGCGGGCGCTTCCAAATAGATGCATCATTATGTAACTGAAAAGGTGAATTCGCATGGAATGGATACTTCTTGTACTACTTGGCGTTGTTGCAGCGATGTTTGGCAGTATTGTAGGACTTGGCGGCGGTATCATTATCGTTCCTGTCTTAATGCTCATTGGTCCCACATTAACGGGAGAAGCGATTGGACATGCAACAGCAGTTGGCATATCATTAACGGTATTAGTCGTGACGGCACTTGCATCTACAATGAGCTATGCCAAACGCAAAATCGTTGATTTCCGCAGCGGCTGGATATTTTTTGTGACCAGCGGGCCTGCAGCAATGATTGGCTCAGCGCTTACAGGAAAGCTGCCTGAAGGCGTATTCCAGCTTGTTTTTGGTATTTTCATGCTGCTGATGGCATCATTATTAATTGCTCGTGACTACATGAAACCGTTTACGAAGCAGTGGCCAATCGTTCGAACGATGACCGATGCATCAGGCGAGGTGCATACGTACAGCTATGGTATTATTCCTGCACTCGGTATTGGTTTTGGCGTAGGTCTCATGTCTGGCTTATTTGGAATCGGAGGCGGGTCGCTGTTTGTCCCCCTTATGGTGCTGTTATTTCGTTTTCCGCCTCATATGGCGACTGCAACGTCAATGTTCGTTATTTTTTTATCATCCATTCTAGGGAGCGGCATGCACGTTTATCTTGGTGAAACAGATTGGCTGCTCGTGCTTGCATTAGTGCCTGGAGCTTGGATCGGCGGAAAGCTGGGTGCGGCAATTGCTGTGAAAATGAGCGGCAAGGGTTTACTTTGGCTGCTTAGAGTGACGCTTCTTCTGCTTGCTGGTCAATTAATCATTGAAGGCTTGCGTTCATTTTGATATGGTTGGAGTAATCATGCGAAACTTGGTAAAAGCATCAAACGTAGTAGACCTTAACATGGATAGAAATGTTCGTGAATTTACATAGAGGGAAGAGTGATGGATCGTGAATGATCAGAACAGTACTTCCGTCGTTGGCGGTAAAAGCTTTACGGCTGTCGCAATTAATTGTGCGTCGAAAGCAGGAGAATGGATTAAGACGAAGCTTGGCAACTTTGCAAGCCTTGATATAAAGTATTCCTCGCATGATCTTGTTACGGAAATTGATAAAGGTTCCGAGCGATTAATAAAAAATCTAGTGATGACTCATTTTCCCCATCATTCGTTTTTGGGAGAGGAAGGCGTAGAGCCTGGGCCGGAAGCGTCAACGCGCGCGCTGGAGAACATCCGTGACGCTGAATATTTATGGATTGTTGATCCTATTGATGGCACAACGAACTTTGTTCACGGATTTCCTTTTTTCTGTGTATCCATTGCCTTGGCGCATAACGGTGAGGTGATCGTCGGCGTGGTCTATGACCCGATGAAGGATGAATTGTTTGTAGCCGAAAAAGGCAAGGGAGCATACGTGCACGGAAAACGGATGCAGGTATCCAAGGAGGATACGCTGCGCGGCAGCTTGGTTGCAACAGGTCTTCCGGCCGACCATCATTATGCGCTGCCTCTAAATTTGAAAGGCATACAAGCAGTTGCCCCGCAGGTTCGCAATCTCCGTATAGCAGGCTCTGCTGCGATGCATATGGCCTATGTGGCGGCAGGACGCTTGAGCGGGTTTTGGGAGATTGGACTGAATAGCTGGGATCTGGCTGCCGGCTCGCTGCTCGTTCAGGAATCGGGCGGTATTGTGACGAGTACAGTTGGCAAGCCTTACGATTTGGGAACGAGAAATATCGTAGCGTCAAATGGCCACATTCAGCAGGAGCTTATCTCGGCGCTTGCCGAGGCGAAAGCAAGCGAATAAACGCAATAGACAGTGTGTACACAAACACCAAAAAAGCAGCCAGGCTTATAAATAGCCGAGGCTGCTTTTATTTATGAAATTAAACTCGGCTATTCCAAGCCTCTGCAAGCAGCTCGCTGTTAATGCCCACAGCAGCCAAGGATCCCATCGAAGCCGCCGTAATGGCTTGATACATCTCCGTCGCTGCATCGCCAGCGCCATAGATTCCTGGAATGTTTGTTTTCCCAAACATATCAACAACAACAGTCCCTGCTTCAGTGACCTTGCAGCCTAATGTTTGCGGCAAGTCTGAGCCTGCAGCAAGCTTTGGTGCAAAGAAAATTCCTGTACACGGAACAATAGTACCGTCCGCCAGCACAATTTGCTTCACCATGCCATCGCTAGATTCAATACGCAGGATAGGTGAATTGAAGGTAGGAACGTTATGCAGCTTAAGCTCCTCACGCTGCTCATCGGTCCATTCATCAGGACCATCGGTGCAAATGGTAATTTGGCTTGTCCAACCCGACAGCATTTTGGCAGAGTGCAGCGCTCTATCGCCTTTGACAATCAAGACAAGCGGTTGGTCTCTTAATTCCCAGCCATCACAATAAGGGCAGACGAAGGCGCTTTTGCCATATACTTCAGACAGTCCATTAATATCGAGAGGGAGGTCTTTCATTCCTGCTGCAAATAGCAGCTTTTTGCTATGATAGATTTGTCCTTGTGCAGTCGTAATTTGAAAATGGCCATCGGTTCCAGTGATCGACACTGCAGCATCCTCTACAAAACGAACCGTAGGATATGCGCTAATCTGCTCCTTTGCGACTCGTCGAAACTCGCCTGGACTAATGCCGTCTCTGGTAAGAAAAGCGTGAGTTTCGCGAGTAACTCGGTTGCGCGGACGCCCTTCATCAATAACAACTACGCTTTTTCTTGCTCTGCCTAGTACAAGTGCAGCACTCAAGCCTGCAGGTCCCCCGCCAATAATTGCTGCATCGATCATTTGTTCCATGTTAAACATCCTCTCTCGAATGGCTAATTTTATATTTTTCGCAGAAAGAGTAGTGAGATTTGTTTATTTCACGGTTTGTGTTAATGGATTGAAGGCAGCAGAGTCTACCACCCACTGGATCGTATGCTGCTGAAGGTACTGCTGCATATGACGTTCAGCGCCAATCATCACTTTTTTTACAAGACATCCCTTATTTTCTGAATGGTCAGTGGACTCAGGCTCTAAATCTTCAGCTTCAAAAAATAAATGATGATGCTGATCGTCAATATTAAAGCACTCATATAAAGGCTGTCGTCCCTCAATAACTTGAATGACATCAAAAAATGTAATTTGATCTGCAGCTCTAGCAAGCTCGTAGCCGCCGCTTGCACCCGTCACAGCACGTACGATGCCGTCCTGCCGCAGCTTGGACATAATCTTGGATAAGTAGCTCTCTGAAACTCCGAGAGAAGAAGATAAATCTTTAATACCTATGTTCTGGCCGCGCTCAGCATGGGCTAAGTGAATTAAAGCATGAAGTGCATAACCGATACTTTTTGAATATTGCATAAGGTACACTCACCCTCCTTTAATACTTGTACTTAATCATTATGGATCCACAATGTCCATTATAGACAACGTGAATCCACAATGCAATGGTGTAATACAAATACGTAAATTTGCAAGGATTTACAATGTGTTTTGTCGAATGAAATAGCATGGAAGTACTGGAGATAAGCCAGGAGGAGTGAGCGATGGTGACAGTGAAAAAACGAATTGCTGCGATGATGATGACAACATTATGTTTAGGCATGCTGGTTGCATGCGAGCCGAATGAAACGTCGTCAACAAATACAAAAGTAAATGAAGCGACGGATAAGCCTGAGAACACGATGGCAATTGATGAAAGCACTGAGCCGTCAGAGCAAGAAGAGCAAGACGAAGCTTACACGGTACTTGCGAAGGAGCTTCGAGCGCCTTGGGTCATTGCTTTTGACGAGGACATTGTTTATATAAGCGAGCGCGAAGGAAATATTGTGAAGGTGGATGGCGATGCGACGACACGTCAAGCGGTTCATTTGCTCAAAAGTGTACATGACCGCGGAGAAGGCGGATTTTTAGGTTTCTTGCTTGCTCCGGATTTCGCTCAGTCTCGAGAGGCCTACGCGTATCATACGTACGAAGAAAATGGTCGTGTGATGAACAGAGTCGTGCTTATTAAACAAAATGGCGGGCAATGGGATGAGGTCAGGGCACTGCTCGAGGGTATTCCTGGAGCTGCGAATCACGATGGCGGACGGCTGGCGATTGGGCCCGACAAGCTGCTTTATGTAACAACAGGAGATGCACAGCAGCCGGAGCTGGCACAGGACCGTAACAGCCTTGCAGGAAAAATCTTGCGAATGACGTTAGATGGCAAGGTGCCAGCGGACAATCCGTTTTCCGGCTCCTATGTGTATTCCTATGGACACCGCAATCCTCAAGGGCTTGTTTGGAATAGTGAAGGTGTGCTGTTTAATACAGAGCATGGCCCTTCGGGAGATCCTGGCGGACATGATGAGATTAATAAAATTGCAGCGGGCGGCAATTACGGCTGGCCTGCGATTTATGGGAGCGCTGCGCAGGAAGGGATGATAACGCCTATTTATCATACCGGCGAAGATGCGATTGCGCCCTCTGGCGCGACAATCGATGAGAACAATCGAATATGGATTGCTGCTTTAGTAGGCGAGGCGCTTTATCGCTATGACCCTGCATCCAAAAACATGGAAACGGTATTCGAAGGTGAAGGAAGACTTCGTGACGTAAAGATAAAGGACGGACGTATTTATGTCATCACGAATAATACCGATGGGCGCGGTAACCCGTCACCATCGGATGATCGATTGCTTATAGTAAAGCAGGTGAAATAAAAAAAGCTCAGGAGCCTATTTCAGCTCCTGAGCTTTTTTGCATTATAACATAACTACACTGCGAAGCTTATATATTACAGGTTAGTGAAAGCATAATTAATGGCTTTAATCGTTTCATCAATGTCCGCCTCGGTATGGGCTGTCGTAAAGAACCAAGCCTCATATTTGGATGGTGCAAGATTGATGCCTTGATCCAGCATGAGCTTGAAAAATCTGCCGAACAGCTCGCCGTCCGTATCCTGCGCTTCATCATAATTCGTAATCGGATGATCGCAGAAATGAGCGGAGAAGGAGCCGCGAATTTGGTTAATTGTGAGCGGGATGCCATGCTGCTTGGCAGCGGCGTGCAATCCTGTTGCAAGCTTCGTAGCCAGTGCGTTCATTCTATCGTAAATGCCAGGCTCTTGGAGCAGCTCCAAGCACGCTATGCCTGCTGAGATCGAGGCAGGATTGCCGGCCATCGTACCTGCTTGATAAGCAGGGCCGAGAGGGGCAACCTGCTCCATAATTTCACGGCGTCCGCCGTATGCACCGATTGGAAGGCCGCCGCCGATGATTTTGCCTAATGCGGTTAAATCCGGCTCGATGGCTTGGTGATCAGGGAACGCAACATAGGTCTGCGCTGCTCCGTAATGGAAGCGGAAGGCGCTGATGACCTCGTCGTATATAACTAGCGCTCCAGCTTCGCGAGTGAGCTTGCAAAGCCCCTCTAGGAAGCCTTCATGCGGCATAACCATACCGAAGTTGCCGACAATCGGCTCAACCATAACAGCGGCAGTCTCGTGCCCCCAGCGATCGAGTGCAGCTTTCAGCGCAGGCAGATCATTAAATGGCACGGTGATGACTTCAATAGCGATGCTTGCAGGGACGCCTGCACTGTCTGGAATGCCCAGAGTAGATGGACCAGAGCCTGCTGCGACGAGCACAAGGTCTGAATGGCCGTGATAGCAGCCAGCGAATTTAATGATTTTGGATTTCTTTGTGTAGGCGCGAGCGACACGAATGGTCGTCATGACGGCCTCTGTACCGGAATTGACGAACCGCACCTTGTCGAGAGATGGGATGGCTTCTTTCAGCATACGAGCAAGCTTAATTTCCAGCTCCGTTGGTGTGCCGTATAGCGTACCGTTCTGAGCTGCACGAACGATAGCTTCTGTAATATGCGGGTGAGCATGTCCAGTAATAATAGGGCCATAAGCAGCTAAATAGTCGATATAGCGGTTATCATCGACATCCCAGAAATAAGCGCCCTCGCCACGTTTCATAAATACGGGTGCGCCGCCGCCTACCGCTTTGTAACTGCGGGAAGGACTGTTGACGCCGCCAACAATATGCTGCAGCGCTTCTTCATATAGTTTTTCGGAATTTGGTCGTAGAGTTGTCATGGAAAGCAGCCTCCAATGGGATTCATAGTTGTAAGTCAATTTAAACAAGTTGAGAAAGAGTGTCGTATGATGTGCGGCCGCGGCGCACCTAGAAACAAAATACACGCAACTTGAAGCGCCGTTGCGTGTACGTATGTTTACTGCTGTTTATTGCTACTGTCGCTGCCGCTTGGTGTACTGCTTGGCGAAGCAGTAGGTTCTGGAACGGTGTTGTCTTCTTGCAGCGTCGTTTGTACGAAGGAGCGCAGCTCATCTTCATCTCTAATTCCAATAACAGACGCGCCGCCAACCCGATCCTCCGCGATGAGATCCATCGGCGGTATTTGCGTTGTGCTGGCCACATGGCTTTTGACGCCCAGCTGACCGAGCTTCAGCATATCCGGCACACTAATGTTTGTTTTCACATAAGGCTGAACGCTTTCAAGAATTTTTTTCATTTGGATAATGTTCCATGTCGATTGAAGCTCTTTGGACACCGCCTGTAGGAAATTTCTCTGACGCTCTGTTCTTGTGAAATCGCTCATCGCATCGTGGCGGAAACGAACGTATTGCAGGGCTTTATCGCCGTCAAGCAGCTGGTAGCCTTTTTTGAGATCAATATCGTAGCGATTGCCGTCGGCGTTATCGGTGTAATGCATATCTTTTTCGACATCGAAGTAAATGCCGCCCATTGCGTCAATCAGGCTTTTAAAACCTTCAAAGTCGGTATAAACATAATATTGAATGTCGAGACCAAGCAGGTCTCCAACCGTTTTCATAGCGAGCGGATATTCTCCTAAAGTAAGTGCTGTATTAATACGGCCTTTCCCATGTCCTTCTATGCTGACGTAAGTGTCGCGAAGAACGGAGAATAGATGTGCTTTCTTGGTCACAGGATCAAAGGATGCAACCAATATGGAGTCTGAACGAGCCGCTTGCCCCTCGTCTAGCCCGCGAGCGTCACCGCCGAGCAGCAATATATTAACGCGCTCTTTGCCTTCCCATTCAGGAATAGGTACTGGCGTTGCTTCAGCATCCTCGATAGGAGCCTTTGTTGGCTCTGGATCACTGAACTTATCAAGCGCACTGTAAACACCTACGCTCCAATAAATAACAAACGCTGCTACCACACCAAGAATGACAGAGAGGCTGATATAAATCCTTTTCCATCTTTTTTTCTTCGCCATTTTAGCAGTCTCATTTTTCGATTCTTCAGTCGTCTCTTTATTCGTCTCTTTAGGCATTTCGTTAGACGTGCTCCTTTCAGATATTGCGGAATCGTTTTGAAACAATGAGGGTAGATTTCAATGTAAGCATGAGCAAAGATGGCATAGCGAATGATCCGCTCCCAAAAAAGAAGTTAGCAGAGCAGTATACGTTAGAAATATAAGAACGCATAAGTATGAGCCTTATTAACAGCTTATATTTCATCAGCAAACAAAAGCTTCGCTGCACAAGGCAAAGACAGTCGTTTACGCTAGGCGTGAACTAATGTATGATTACATATCATAAAATTATAAAGCTGAACGACATGCAGAAGCAAGTTTTATCGTTTTAAGTAAATAAAGATCGCTATTTCCTAGGAAATGTCGAAGTGGAAGGGGCTATAACAACCAGATGTTAGCAATCGATGTAAAGGATTTACGCAAACAATTCAGCGTGCAAAAAAACCGAGAAGGCCTATCCGGCGCCCTCAAGGACTTGTTTAAACGTGAGTACAACGAGGTAACGGCGGTAAAGGATATTTCATTTCAAATCCCGCAGGGTGAAATTTGCGGGTATATTGGCGAGAATGGAGCCGGAAAATCGACAACCATCAAAATGTTGACCGGTATTTTGGTACCGACCGCAGGCGAGCTCAAAGTAAATGGCTACGTGCCTTTTAAGGATAGAGAGAAGTTTGTTAATGGCATTGGTGTTGTATTCGGACAGCGGTCTCAGCTGTGGTGGGATATAGGCGTTATTGAATCGTTCCAATTACTGCGCAAAGTATACCGGGTTTCGGAGGCGGATTTCCGCAAACGTCTTGACGAGCTTGTTGAGCGGCTGCAGCTTGGCGACTTATTAAATCGTCCTGTACGCAAGCTAAGCCTTGGGCAGCGGATGCGCTGCGAGCTTGTTGCTTCGCTCCTTCACAATCCATCCATTCTTTTTCTCGATGAGCCTACAATTGGTCTGGATATCGTCGTGAAGACAGAAATTCGTGATTTCCTGATGCAAATGAATAAGGAGCAGGGTACGACTATTTTGCTGACGACTCATGATCTCCAGGATATTGAAGCGCTTTGTTCTCGCGTCATTATGCTTGATGATGGCCGCATTATCTATGATGGCGGACTCGAGGATCTGAAGAGCCGTTGGAGCAAAGGACGCGAAATTCAGTTCCAATTTGCAGGGCATACTGCGCTTGCCAAGCTGCAGCAGTTGACGAGCGCACTCGATGTAACATGGACGATGGAGAATGAAGTGAGCGCAAAAATGTGGCTCCCGCATGCCGTTAATGTCTCGGATGCATTGGCATGTGTTGTAGGCGGCGTTGAAATTCGCGACATTAAAATTATCGAAACAAACACCGATGACATCGTTCGAAGCATTTATTCCTCTGGCTCTGCGGCAACATCCAAGGAGACGGTTCAATCATGATGAGCGCTTATATCGACTTTATTCGAATACGGTTTATCATGATGCTTGCGTACCGCGTTAATTATTATAGCGGTATCATTATTTATGCGATTAATATCGGCGCTTATTACTTTCTATGGCAGGCGATTTATGGGGACAAGGAGACGCTGGCCGGTTTCACGGTGACCCAAATGACAACCTACGTTGCGGTATCTTGGATGGCTCGTGCTTTTTACTTCAATAACCTGGACCGCGAGATAGCGAATGAAATAAGGGACGGTAGCGTAGCAGTACAGCTTATTAGACCTTATTCCTATTTAGTCGTAAAAATGATGCAAGGTTTTGGAGAAGGCTTGTTCCGAATGCTGCTCTTCATGGTGCCGGGGATGATTATCGTTTGTTTCTTATTTCCCGTTAAATTACCGACAGATCCGATGACCTGGCTAATTTATTTAGTCATGCTGTTCTTTAGCTTTCTTATCAACTCGCAAATTAATATTTTGACCGGCCTATTCGCTTTTTTCGTTGAAAATAACGAAGGCATGATGCGAATGAAACGTGTTATGGTCGATTTGTTTTCTGGCGTAGTTGTGCCGATAGCGTTTTTCCCAGGCTGGCTGTCAGCTATTATGCAGTGGCTGCCATTCCAAGCCATTACGTATTTGCCAAGCTCCGTCTTCACGGGGCGGACGCCTAGCGATCAAATATTGCAGGTGTTTGGCATTCAAGTGCTTTGGTTTGTTGGGCTGCTGGTGCCAATCTGGTTAACGTGGCGCGCCGCTCGCAAGCGGTTGTTCGTGCAAGGGGGATAATAAATATGAGATACGCATCATTATTTTTGGAATACATTAAAAACTACGCGAAGACGCGTCTTACTTATCGTGCTGACTTTTGGATCGAGGTACTTTCCGATTTATTGTTCCAAGGGATGAACCTCATCTTTATTCTGATCGTGTTCCAACATACGCCGTCGCTTGGCGGCTGGTCTGAGGCAGAGGTCGTTTTCGTATATGGCTTCTTCATGATCCCATATGGCGTGTTCAGCACCTTCTTCAGCATATGGAATTTCAGCGAGCGTTATATTGTGAAGGGCGAGATGGATCGTGTTCTAACACGACCAGCACACAGCCTATATCAGGTGCTGCTCGAAAATGTAGATCCTCCTTCTTTAATCGGTTCCTTCGTTGGGGCTATTATTATGGTGCTATGCTGGACACAGCTCGGTTTGCCTTTCGAGATTCTCGATCTATTTGTGATGATGCTCTTAATTTTAGGCGCAGTGCTGATTTATGCAGGGCTCTACACGGCACTTAGTGCCATTTCCTTTTATTCGGATGCACCGACTGGAATTGTGCCGTTGATGTACAACATTCAAAATTACGGACGTTACCCGGTTAATATCTATAACAAAATGATCCGCTTCGTATTAACATGGCTGCTGCCGTTTGCTTTTGTAGGCGTCATCCCAGCTTCTTATTTTCTTGAGAAGAAGGCGGATGATCTCTCACAGCTCGCGCTCTTAACTCCGGTCATGGGAATTATCGTTTTCACTCTTGGACTGTTGTTATGGAACCATGGCGTGAAGCGATACCGAGGAGCCGGCTCTTAAACGGCTTGGTTTTAATTGAATAGGTGTGCAGCAAAAATGATGGGGGACTAATCATGACACAGCTTCAAGTGGGAGATATGGCACCGGAGTTTGTATTGCCGGCGTCAAATGGAGAAGATGTTTCACTTAGCGATTATCGCGGGAAAAATGTTGTCCTTTACTTTTATCCAAAGGATATGACGACGGCTTGCATACAGGAATCATGTGATTTTCGAGATGCAAACACAGAAATGTTGAAACGAAATACTGTTATTTTGGGGATTAGCCTAGATACGGTAAAGTCTCATCAGCGTTTTATTGAAAAGAAGGAGCTACCTTTTTTGTTGTTAGCTGATGTGGAGCATGAGGTGTGCGAGCTGTATGGAGTATGGCAATTAAAGAAGCTTTATGGCAGAGAGTACATGGGTCTTGTCCGATCGACTTTTCTCATCGATGCAGCAGGCAGGCTCGTGCAGGAATGGCGTAAAGTAAGGGTGAAGGGGCATGCAGAGCAGGTACTGGATGCCGTAAAGCAAATGCAGCCGGCTGCTGCTAAATAATTGAAAACAGGACGGAGCAGGAAGTAGCTGCTCCGTCCTGTTTTTTTGTTTTGGACTCTTACAAATTTGTCACCTGAATTGTCACCCTAATCGATGGTTGGCAATCGCTATTTTTTATACGATAGGAAATAGAAAACGGACTTGTGAAGGAGGCGTCAAAAAATTGTTAAAATAGCTTGAACTCAGTTGATCGCAGAATATCGAATACACACAAAATATACGGGGGAATGAAAATGAAAAAGTTGTTAATTGCAATGCTGTCGCTTGTCGCTGTCATCCTAATCGCGGGATATGTTGGCAAGGACAGCATCGTAGAAAAGATATTTCCGCAGGCTAAGGGTGTCATTGTGTCCGGAGAGAAACAGCAGATCGATGATGTATTAACCAAACATGCCGAGCAACTAGAAACAAAAGAAGTGTACGAGTTAAAAATCGAAATTGCTGATGGACAAAAAATAATGTATTTGTCGCAATCCACGATTCAAGGCTTATTGAAAAGAGAACTGCTTACCGAAGTGGAAGCTGACGGTAAAACAAAAAAGGTTAAATCTTTGTCGACTGTTCCAAGTGGGGAAGGCTTATTGTTTGCCAAAAAAGAGTCAGACAAGATTAATGGAAATGGGAATCCCATTTCGGTCAAATATGAAGGGAATTTGATTATTGGGAGCGGCCGAGCTTATGTCGATGCATTTGTTGTACTGGAGGACTCATCCTGGTCATCGCTGCAAAAGACAGAAAAAACGATGGCTGTTATGAAATTTAAAGAAAATCCACAAAAGCTAATCGGAAAGTTTGATGTGGAAAGAGACCAGCTTGTAACTTTGAAATAATGGCTTTAGCTAGGGTTGTCGCAAAAACAGAGTGAATCTGCTTTTTGCGACAGCCCTATTTTTGTTTTGCTGATGTATCTTAGGGAGAGTGAGTCTCTGAGCTAATCGCAATCAGTAATGCACTCCACTCATCGGACAAATAGCTTACGAACCGATTCGTTAAAGCTTCAAAGAAGCATTTTTCTGCATAATAGGCATGATACAGTTCGTTAGCCAAATGGGTTTGGGATGTTATGTGCTGTCGGTGAGATGAAGCGTTGAACCCTTAGGTGTATTGCAAGAGTAAAAAAATGGAGCGGGGAAACAATAGAGAAAGCTTTCTCAAATGATTATATAGCTGCTAAATGATGAAGCGCAGTGAAATAGATAATTTTGACATTGACAGTATGCTGCCACATTTATAAAATATGGACTTGCTTGTTAGATAGGGGGTTATAGATTTGATCAGGCTAAACAACATCAGAAAATCGTATCGAGTAGGGTCGATTTCAGTAGAAGCGGTTCGTGGCGTTAGCTTGACGGTAAGTAAAGGTGAAATATTTGGAATTATCGGTCATTCAGGCGCGGGGAAGAGCACGCTGCTGCGCTGCGTCAATTTGCTGGAAAAACCAACATCGGGAACGGTAAATGTTGGGGATGTGGAGCTTACCGGCTTGCCAGAGAGACAGCTACAAGCGCATCGCAGGCGTATCGGAATGATTTTTCAACATTTCAACCTGCTATCGATGTCTACGGTACGAGATAATATTGCATTCCCGCTTGTTCTCGCCAAGCTTTCAAAGGCAGAGGTGAATAAGCGTGTGGATGAGCTGCTGAAGCTCGTTTCGCTTGAAGGGCATGCAGATAAATATCCTTCTCAGCTTTCGGGAGGCCAGAAGCAGCGTGTTGGTATCGCGAGAGCGCTCGCAAACAATCCGGATGTATTGCTCTGCGATGAAGCGACATCGGCATTAGATCCGCAGACAACGAATTCGATATTATCATTGCTGCTCGACATTAATGAGAAGCTAGGAATTACAATTTTACTTATTACGCATGAAATGAACGTTATACGTTCGATATGTGATCGTGTCGCTGTTATTGATGATGGCGAAATCGTCGAAATGGGCGATGTGCTGCATGTATTTCTAAAGCCGGAGCATCCGGTTACCCGCGATTTTGTTGATCAAGCATCGGACAGCGCCGTGACGGGACAATTGCTGCGAGGCCGCTCAGGGCGTCTGCTTCGCATGACTTATATTGGCGAATTGACTTACGAGCCGATTTTGTATAATGCGGTGAAGCCAACGTCTGTTCAATTTGCGATTTTGCAAGGAACCGTTTCGCGCATGAAGCACACGCCTTATGGCCAGCTTATTGTGGAATTGATCGGAAGCGCCGGGGAAATTGATCAAGTGATTGATGTTTTACGCAATGATGGGCTGGAGGTAGATGCGATATGATGAGCTTCGAAAACGTACGTATTCCTGAAATTTGGGATGCTACGAAGGATACGCTCTATATGTTGACAGCCTCGCTCGTATTTACAATAATTTTTGGACTTATTATGGGCGTCGTCCTGTTTCTAACTTCAAAACGGCAGCTTCTGCAGCAGCCTATTGTGTATGGCATCCTTTCATTTATCGTCAACGTACTGCGCTCGGTTCCGTTCGTTATATTGATGATATTGATCATGCCGCTTACAAAAATCATTACGGGTACGACGCTAGGCGTAGAGGGCTCTATTCCGCCGCTTGTCGTAGCAGCAACGCCTTTCTTTGCAAGGCTGGTGGAAACGTCGCTGCGTGAGGTAGATCGCGGCGTTATTGAAGCGGCTCAGGCAATGGGTGCATCAAAGTGGGATATCGTACGCCGCGTACTGCTCCGTGAATCTAGTCCAAGTTTGCTAGCTGCGGTTACAATAACGGCAGTAACACTCGTCTCTTATACAGCGATGTCGGGTGTAATCGGCGGCGGTGGACTTGGTGACTTGGCACTTCGCTACGGATATCAACGTTTCCAAACTGATGTGATGCTAGTAACCGTCGCGCTTCTTATCGTGCTCGTACAGGTGCTGCAAACGATCGGGGATTCCTTAGTGCGTCGTTACAGCAGAAAATAAATAAGTAGAAGCATGATGCAGCTCAGAATGAATTGACAACTATGGAGGAATGAACATGAAAAAGACAAGCTATATGATCGTAACTTTAATGCTGATGTTTGCATTAGCGGCTTGCGGACAAAACAAAAATACCGATGGCAACTCAGCAGGATCAAATGTTAATCAAGGAACAGAAACGCCTGGAGCGGTTAAGCTGAAGGTTGGCGCTTCTCCTGTTCCACATGCGAAGCTGCTTGAATTTGTAAAGCCAATGCTCAAGGAGCAGGGCGTGGACCTGGAAATTATCGAGTTCAATGACTACATCCAACCGAATACACAGCTTTATGAAAAAAATATTGATGCTAACTTTTTTCAGCATACACCTTATTTGGATCAGTTCAACAAAGACAAAGGTTATGATCTTGTAAATGTAGCTGCTGTTCATATTGAGCCGTTTGGCGCTTATTCGAAAAAGATTAAAAAAATCGATGAGCTGAAGGATGGCGCAAAAGTGGTAATTCCGAATGATCCATCGAATGGCGGACGTGCACTTGCCCTTATGGCTTCAAATGGACTGATTACTCTGAAGGATGGCGTAGGCGTTAGCGGAACTGTATCAGACATTGTCGCTAACCCGAAGAAGCTTGATATTAGAGAAGTAGAAGCAGCGACATTGCCGCGTGTCTTAGGTGAGGTTGACCTTGCTATGATCAACACGAATTACGCGCTGGAGGCCGATCTAGTTCCTACAGAAGATGCACTGTTCATTGAAGGAATTGACTCACCTTATGTGAATATTCTTGTTGCGCGTCCAGACAATAAGGATTCCGAAGCGATACAGAAACTCGCTGCAGCGCTTCGTTCACCTGAAGTGAAAAAATTTATTGATGAGACCTACAAAGGCGCGATTGTTGCTGCATTTTAAGCAGGCCGTACTTTAATTAAAATGACAAAAAAGCTGAGCATGCGAGTAATCGCTGCTCAGCTTTTTATGTTTTGTGCATCACTGCTATTGTTGGTCAATGCTTTTATACCTAAATCTCTGCCGACAAGCTCCTTTTTATTACGAAAGGCTTAAACTATAGGTTTGATTATCCTTGTCATACGGGAAACCATTCTTGAAATACAAAATATCGCCTTCACGCTTGATGAACTTTAGGTAATCGCCGAGATAAGGAAGATCATTTGTTTCTACATATTCTTGCTGCTTAGCACCCAATAATTCTTTGTAAAGCACTGTAGTCGTCATGCCTTCTCTATTCACAAGTTTTAAAATGCCGTTTTTATTTGCGCGCAAGAGAAAGACATCCTTGTCAAAATACTCAATAAAATAATTGTCATCTTCTCCGCCTAGGCTAACCAAATCAATCGTTTCAATGACTTCTCCGGTGCCGTCTTTAATCAGACGCAAAGTATTTCCATCGTTCAGCAGCAATTGGCCGTCTGCTAGAGTCACATTTTGCTCCAATCGACGGAAATAATAAACGCTGGACTGTTGTATGACTTTGCCGCCTTTCATGACGAGCGTGAATAGCTGATTGTGAAGATGCGGTTCACCATAGTTATCTTCTAGGTTAAGTACGAGCAGTCCGCCCGGTGTTTTTTGAAATTTGAATGTCAAATATTCATGTATGGATTCACCTAGCTTTGCGAGCTCTCGCCTCACACCCTTGCCGTCTGTGACGTAGACAATGCCTTTCTTAGGCTCTACGGTGTAAGTTAATCCATCGTATGAGTAGATATATTGCTTGAACGTTTTGAGATGATCAGCCTTTATCGTCTTACTCTTGGCGTCCCACGTAATATGATCCCCACCCAGTGCCCCGACAACGAAACGGACAGGCAAATAAACATTTTTCTCATACAAAAATGGTGCGCTTTCGAGCTTAACCATTTTTCCATCGAGTATGCCTGTTTTGCTGCCTAGTCGCACCGCAATCGATTTATTCCACCCGTCATATTGAGCCCGTTTGCCCGCTTTATCCCATTTCACTTCAAGCCCCGCTCCGCCTCCGACACTATCCATTGATACGAATGTAACGCCATTTTTTACGAGTGCTCCTCCATATGAGCGAATGCCGGAATCCCAATTAAACTCATAGCTTGCCTGAGATGCCGCACTGACTGTGGTTGGCAGCAAAAGTGCAAACACCAAAATAACTGCTGCAATGCTCCATTTCATTTTCAATCACTCTCCTAAATTTCAATTAAATGGAATATATATGGAATGAAGACGCGATTGCACCACAATAAGTTGCGCACTGCTGTCTTCATGTTTTATTCGAAGCTGACATTTGAAATTGACTAGCATAGTCATTTACCAGTTCAACTGTTCATATAATCTATCAGAATGACTCAGTTTATTATTCATAGGTAGAGAAGGGTGGCAGCGTGAATGCAGCGGATGTGGCGGGTAGTGATTTGTATACTAGTTGTTTGTTTTGGTTTGTTTAAGCCTGATGTTTTTGGAGTGAATAAAGACGATGCTGCAAGTGATCAGAAGATCGTACAGGCAAGTGCCGCTGCTGCGGTTACGAATGATGAGGCGATGCCGCTTCTAACGGTGCAGGCATCTTACGATACCGGGAAAAAGCTGGAGCAAGGCAAGTCGTCACCTGCTGCTTCATCGCAAAATGATAGAGTTAAAGCCAATTCACTAGGATCAGATCAAAAGATTTTGTATTTAACATTCGATGACGGACCTAGTAAGAATACAGAGCAGGTGCTGGATATTTTGAAGCGGGAAGGGATCACGGCGACTTTTTTTGTGCTTGGTGAACATGTGCTGAAGCAGCCGGAATTAGTTAAACGGATCGTGAAGGAAGGACATGGGATTGGCAATCATACGTTCGACCATAAATATGATCGTTTATACGGAAGTTTTGCTGAATTTGCTGATCAGGTGATGAAAACGGATCAAGCTATCTATCGTACAACTGGGGTTAGAACTACATTAGTTCGCGCGCCGGGCGGCACATATAGCAATTTTGATCAGGGATACTTTGATGCGATGAAAGCGGCAGGTTATCAGGTGCATGACTGGAATGTAGACAGTGGAGATTCAAAGCGGCAGGGCGTGCCGGCCTCCGAGATTATGACGACGATTAAAGGCTCAAAGATTGCAAACAAGCTGAATGTTTTGCTTCATGACAGTGCAGGCCATGCAGAGTCTGTTAAGGCATTGCCGTCCATCATTAAATATTACAAAGATAAAGGGTACACATTTGCTAAGCTGACGGATCAGGTTGAACCTATTCAGTTTAGGGTGGCAAGCAAACTCAAGTGGAGCAGAAAGCAGGTCACGCAGCAGGAAGTGGATAAGCTCACTCTGTTTTCGGAGAAGCTAGGTCAGAGCAGCTTGTCTGCCCTAACAAAAAAGCAGGTTCCAAATTTAATTTTGCATCGTGGCGAGAAAAGTCTCGTGCTTGCGTCAAGCGAATACGGAATAAAAAACGGCGCCATCGAAGTGTCGCTGCAAAAGCTTGTGGAATGGATTGAAGACAGCACGGAACTTGAGCTGAATACTGATTCCATAGAATCGTACGTAAGTACAAACCAGTTGCCGCAGAAATCCGGCAAGGAGAAACCTGTGATGGATGAGCACAAGAAGCAGATCGTAGTTCCAGTGCGTGAGACGCTGCAAAAACTTGGAATTGCGATAACAAGATATGTGTACAACGATACCGATCGGGAAATTTGGATAACGGAGTAATAGAAAGGTTTCTAGCAGGTCTAAAGTGAGAGAAAGCTGGGGACACTGAAAAATAGATAGATTTATTTTTCAGGAGGCGATTTATACGATGATTTCTCCCCAATTTTCTGAGGATGCTAAAGAGGAACGTTATAGTCATTGGCCGGAAGCACCACAGGTGCTGCTGCATCGATTGCTAGTAAAGGTAGAGAGTGTATTGCTAGGCAAGCAGCAGGTCATTCGAAATACGCTAACTGCACTTCTGGCTGGAGGACATGTTTTGCTAGAGGATGTGCCGGGTGTTGGCAAGACATTGCTCGCTCAGGCGTTTGCTAGAGCGGTCGGTGGAGATTTTAAAAGAATACAGTTTACGTCCGACATGCTTCCGGCTGATATTGTTGGCGGAGTCGTGCTTGATGCACGGACGAGTGAACTTGTGTATCGGCCTGGACCGATTATGGGCAATGTGGTGCTTGCTGATGAGATTAACAGAACGTCGCCGCGCACGCAGTCTGCGCTTTTGGAGGCTATGGAGGAAAGACGAGTGACGGTAGAAGGGAAAACCCGCAAGCTGCCGGTTCCTTTTATGCTCATAGCTACACAAAACCCACTTAGCTTCGAGGGGACAAACACGCTGCCGGAAGCACAATTGGATCGGTTTATGGTGAGGCTGACGATTGGTTATCCCGGCTCATCGGAAGAGAAGCGGATGCTCGAGCAATACGCGAATGGCAATCGAATTGAACCCGAACGGCTTCGTCCTGTCATTGCTACGGAGGAATGGCTGCAAATGCAGGCTGAGGCAAGGCAGACTCACATGCATCCGGCACTGCTTGAATATATGGTGCAAATAGCCGATGCGACAAGGCGTGCGCCTGAGGTTGTGCTGGGCTTAAGCCCACGCGCTCTGCGCGACTGGCTGCGGGCATCACAGGCGAATGCGTATATGGAAGGACGCGGATTTGCGATACCAGATGATTTGCTAGCGACAGCTGATGCTGTGCTTCCGCATCGTTTGTCTTTGCGTTTTAACGCGACTGCGGCTGGTGCTGATGCAGCTGCAGTTATGAGACGGACGATACGTGAATGTCCGATGCCTGCTGCAGTAGGAAGCGGGAAGCGCCGATGAATGCACCTTTTCAAGATGAATTATTGCAAGGCGGAACGCCGGAGAATGAGGCTGTTGATACGACGACTTATACTCAAGAGGGTGACAGCGCAGCTCCGCTTGATAGGAGCGGGCAAAGAGCAGCGACGGTACAAATAAAAGAAGCTGTCCTTGTAAACAAGGAATGGGATCAACTAGCTTATCCATATCGTACGAGATGGATCGCTTGGTGTATCATTACGGCAGGCTGGGCAAGCAGCTTGGCAGCTGTCATGATGCGGGGCGGTGCAGTAGAGTGGTTTATGCTGTCCGTATTCAGCATGATTATAATCATTAGCGGGCTTGCGCCTATTATGGCTGCCAAGGGATTAACTGCAATGAGGATGATGCCGCAAGAAATGACAAGAGAAGGCGGGCTGCTCGAAATTAGCCTGAGAATAAAGCGTTCTTTGCTCATACCTATTGTATGGATAGCTATTTCTGATGAGACGAGTAATGAAAGCTCATCTGAAAATACGAAAATAAGCGTGCGCTCGGTGCTAATGCCAATGTTCCGCCAAGAGATGAACTACCGATATACTCTCCATAACTTACGGCGCGGGCGTTATCCCTTCGAGCCTATATCGATTACTGTGGGGGACTGGCTCGGCTTGTCAGCGATCCATAAACGTTTATATACCGCAGGAGAATTTGTAGTGCTGCCAGGACTGCCCCATGCCGATCAGGTACATAAAGCGGAACGTGCAAGAGGCACAGCATTATATGCTGTGCAATCTTTGACAGCTGATCCAAGTACGGATCACCTAGGAGATGCGGGTCGGGAGGAAATCAAAGCGGCGGTGAGTGCGGCGGGACTTGGACCAGACAGCCGTCCATATCGTGAAGGAGATTCGCTGCGTCATCTGGATTGGCGAAGTGCAGCTAAAGGGCGCGGCTTACAGACCAAAATCCATCCTTTAGAGCGGCCAGCCAAAACAGTTATTGCTGTCGATACGCTTGCTTCGGCTTATGGGCAGGACGATCGGTTGTTTGATGCTTGTGTAGGCTGGGCTTCGCTTGCACTAGCACAGTCTGCTTCACTCGGCCACGCTGTGACACTGCTGCTTGGACAAGGTTCTCCTGTCATGCAATCATCTGTTGATGGAGGAACACAGTCTGATTTATCAGAGATGCTGCATGCCATGGCATTGCTTTGCGCGGATGGAAAGGGCTCTCTCGCTGGGAGACTCGCCGAGGAATCAAACCTGCAAGCACGTGGCAGTACGATACTTGTATTTACTGCGGATTGGAGAGGCGGCCGGAGCTGGGGAGAGCTTGCCGGATTCGCAGGCGAGCAAGGCTGCAGGCTGGAACTATTTATTATTACACGCAGCAATGTACCTACCTTCGCTATGCGCGAACAACAAAAATGGTTGGAAAGAGGCGGCGTCAAAGTGACGTGGCTGCATGTCCCTTCGAGTATGAACACGCTCCCTTACGCCGAGGAAGGAGGCGACAATCATGAGCTTGCTTAAAAGCGATGTAGTAGGGAGGAGCGATAAACCTCTGAAAGCTGAGCATAATTTACTGCGAGGCGAAGCGGCTGAGGAATCGTTTGAATACCGATTGATCACAACATTGCTGCTGTTCGGACTGCTATCGGAATGGCTGCTGCCTTGGGTGAATGCAGGTGAGTGGTCGGCTATTTATAATCCTGCCCCGCTAATTTTTGTTATTGGTGTGGTGCTGCTGGCAGGGCTGTTTCGTTTGCCGATGGCACTTTCGTTCATTATGAATGCTTTGTTGTGCATATTAAGTCTCATGTGGATTTATAAAAGCGCTGATCAAAGCAGTTTGCAATGGCTGCTTGCGTTTCCAGGCATGTTGAGAGACCATTTCGTTCTGATTATAGAAAATGGGCTGTGGTCAATGTCCGGAGAACTTCGGACTTTGCTGCTGTTTATAGGCTGGGCGATGCTTGCACCTGCATTGCAGGCTTTATTATGGATGCGGCAGACCGCTCTTGGCATCGCATGCTTCACGCTAGTTTATTTGATTACGCTGCATGTCTGGCTGGGTATGGATGTGATGGGAGGCTTAATGCGAACCGTGGCAGAAGGGCTCCTGCTAGGTGCCATTGTCTCTGTACCGCGTGTTAAGCGAATGATTAATACAGGTGCCGGCAAGCTTAGAGGTCTTGATATGCGCTGGTTATCAAGCTCCGTTTTTGTTGTACTTACGATACTTGGTTGCGGTCTTTTGTTTGCAGGCGGGAAAGGTGAAACGATGCCGCCTGCTAGCTGGACTGCCTCTCTTAATGATCGTTTAGAGCAAACCATTCAGTCTATTGGTAATCAGCAAGGCTCTATCCATGTAATGGGGCAAACTGGATTTGAACGATTAGGCAGTGCATTTACGGGTTATGGCTTTGATGACGGCGTGCTGGGAGCACCTGTACAAAAGGATAACAGCGTGTTATTTACAGGCAGCTCCACTGAAAAAGCATACTGGCGCGGGGAGTCAAAGCAGGTGTACGACGGCCGGGGCTGGATTGATACCGCGGGCAGCTCTGTTTTGCTTCCTATACGAGGCTCCGATGCAGCAGCCTCCACTGAGGCGGCAGCAGAAGCTGGGAATAAGCAGCTGGGTCCGCTCATTCGGCAAACTGTAGTTTGGTCTAAGCTGACAGCGGGGATGCCGCTCTTTGCATCAGGCCACTTTGGCAATGTGACAGAGCTTGTTGCAGCTGATCCGCGCAGGAAGCTTGGGAGTTACGTATACAATGCGGATAAAGACTCTTTATACGCACAATCGGATACAGCGAAAATTGAGAAATATACAATAGAGAGTGTGCTCTCCATAACGGATGAAGCACAATTGCGTGCATTGAGCAGTACCGCTGACGATAATTTATCGACAGGTGACGGAGCGCAGGCGGCAACAGTAGAAAGTGCTGCGGAGCTTGAGCCTTATTTGCAGCTGCCGAGCAGTCTGCCAAGCCGCGTAACTGCATTAGCTGCTGAGGTTGCCGGCGGCGGGGTTACAAGCCGCTACGATCAGGTGAAGGCGATCGAGGACTTTTTGAAAGCGAGCTATACCTACTCGCTGGAGGACAGTACAGTTCCGCCGGAAGGAAGCGACTTCGTCGATCATTTCCTCTTCGAGCAGCGGCAGGGCTATTGTGTGCATTTCTCCACAGCCATGGTCGTATTGCTTCGTTCGCAAGGGATACCCGCTAGATGGGTGAAAGGCTTTACTTCGGGCACTCCAGTGGGTGAGAGCGCGGTAAGTAACACTGATAATTTGAATAAAGAAGCGGGTACTGAAGGGATAGAGAGTGCGGAGATAGGCTCGCTGAGTTCGAGCGGTGGAAGTTATGATAGCGGGAAGCAAGGGACGATAGATACGAGTACAGGAAGTATGAAGAATGAACAGCTGAGTAGTGGGAGTCATGATAGCGGGAAGCAAGGAACGCTAAATATAAGTACAGGAAATATGAAGAGTGGACAGCAAAGCGCAGAAAGTAATCGTGCTGGGCAAACAACTGAAAATAGTTTGAAGCTGGTGGATTATGAGGTTAGAAGCTCAGATGCGCATGCTTGGGTTGAAGTATATTTCCCAGGCGCAGGCTGGGTGCCCTTTGATCCGACGCCGGGATTCAGCGATGTATCGACTATCGCGTCCGTCGGTTCTGTGGACGGACAGCTTGCTGCTCCAGCGATGGGCGCAGCAGGAACAGCGGCAACCGGAGCAAGCGGTCTTAGCGAGTCCAGCTTATCGCGGCTCGCTGCTTCATTCGAGGCGGCGGCAGCAGCCATTGCACGAGGAGCTGACGCCCTCGTGCATGCGGCGCAAAGCGCCGCAAAGAGCGCAGCGGCGGCATCGCCCGCCGCTGTAGTTACCGCAGGCGCGGCCGCGCTAGCGCTCGCGGCCGCGGCCATTGCTGCGGCGCAGCACCAGCGGCTTCGCCTCTCGCTGGCGCTGCGCCGTTATGGCGCGGCCCACGCCGGCATCGCGAAGCTCGCCGGCGCAGCCGCGCCCTATCCGTCACATGAACCTGTGACGGACATGGATGCAGCGCCAGCGGCGGTCGCGCGCTTGCGCACTGGCACTGGCGGCGCGGCGGATATGGCGCCGCGCAGTGGAAAAACGCCGCGCGACGCCGATGGGCGGATTCGCGCGAGCTTCATTTCTGTGAGCAGCGCGTTAGCGCCGCTGCTGCAGCGCCGTTTCGGCGTGCAGGCGCCGGGGCAGACGGCGCGTGAATATGCGCGCGCCGCTGAGCCGACGCTCGGTGCGGAGCAGCAGGACGCGCTTCGCCAGCTTACAAGCTGGCTTGAGGAAGCACATTTTGCTGCGCCTGGTCCTTGGCCGGGTGCACCTACTCCTTCTGCACTGCGGACGGTTCTGCGAGTGCTGGACAAGCAGCCGATTCAGAAAGTGAAGAAGCACTCCGCGGATAAGCTGCAAAAGCAGAAGAGAAGCGACATGCCAGTCAAGGCTCCTAAATAGTTGCAGGAGACGATGATACATTTTGGCTCCTAAAGGGCTAAGCTTTAAGTCGATTTATATAACGAAAAATGAAACGCAGTTTAGCTGGAAAAACTACCGTTAATATGGTGTACCTTTGAGCTTTTTCTGCAATAGAAGGAATTTCTCCCGTTAATTGTTGATGATTTGGCTGATGATGGCTATTTCTCGAGAATTAACGGGAGTTTTTTCTGTTAATTCGCTGAAAAGCTCATTATGAGACATTTTAACAGGAGCTTTTCCCGTTATTTTCTCAAGCGGTTGTTGAAACACTCGCAATAAGCATAGTTGCAGAATTACCAAGCGTTTTTACTATATAATCTGCCCTTAACTTAGGCATCCGCATGAAAAAAGGGTGGATGAAATGAAGCAGCAGCCTGCAGCTACTCATATTTTTTTCCACTATTCCGTATGACTTGGCACATTAAATAACATTCTATTTATAAGCCTATAATCAAGCAGATAAGCGGTTACATTTTTACTTCAATGAATTGTCACTCCGCTTTGCCTTGACTCGCTTAAACAGCCTTATATATAATTACTACATAATTTGAGGGAGGCTCGGTAATGACTAAGCAAAATGAAATCATCGTTGTACTCGATTTTGGAGGACAATATAACCAACTTATTGCACGCCGTATTCGTGATTTGGGCGTATATAGCGAGCTATTGCCGTATAACACGTCGGTAGAACGGATCCGTGAACTACAGCCGAAGGGTATCGTATTCTCGGGAGGACCGGCAAGCGTTTATGAAGAAAATTCACCAATGGTTGACCCTGCGATTTATGATTTGAACATTCCAATTTTCGGTATTTGCTACGGTATGCAGCTGATGTCGCATCAGCTTAATGGTAAGGTTGAGCGCGCTGGCAAACGTGAATACGGAAAAGCAGAAGTTGAATTTGTGGAAGGTTCGCAAATCGGCTTTGGCTTAGATAAAGTTCAAACCGTTTGGATGAGCCACGGCGACCACGTAGTTGAGCTGCCTGAAGGCTTCAAAGTAGATGCAAGCACGGATCATGCTCCTGTTGCAGCGATGAGCAATCCAGACCGCGGATTCTTTGCCGTTCAATTCCACCCAGAGGTTCGTCACTCTGAATTCGGTAATGAAATGATTCGCAACTTCCTTTACAATGTTTGTGATTGTGATGGCACATGGACGATGGAATCGTTCATTGAAGATGCTATTCGTGATATTCGTAACGAAGTTGGCGACAAAAAAGTGCTATGCGCGCTTTCTGGCGGCGTAGATTCTTCTGTTGTAGCTATTCTTCTTCACAAAGCGATCGGCGATCAGCTTACTTGTATGTTTATCGACCACGGCATGCTCCGTAAAGGTGAAGCTGAAGGCGTTATGGAAACATTCGTAGGCAAATTCGATATGAAAGTGCTCAAAATCGACGCGCAAGAGCGTTTCCTTGGCAAGCTGAAGGGCGTAGAAGATCCAGAGCAAAAACGTAAAATTATCGGCAACGAATTTATTTATGTGTTCCAAGAAGAGTCGGACAAGCTGGATGACTTTGAATTTTTGGCACAAGGTACACTTTACACAGACATCGTGGAGAGCGGTACAGCTACAGCTCAAACGATCAAGTCTCACCACAATGTTGGCGGTTTGCCTGAGGACATTAAGTTTAAACTTATCGAGCCTCTTAAAGCACTATTCAAGGATGAGGTTCGTAAAGTCGGCGAAGAATGTGGTCTTCCAGAAGCTATCGTATGGCGTCAGCCATTCCCAGGTCCGGGTCTTGCGATTCGTGTCCTAGGCGAAGTAACAGAGGACAAGCTGCATATCGTTCGTGAATCGGATGCGATTCTTCGTGATGAAATTGCAAAAGCCGGTCTTGACCGTGAAATTTGGCAGTACTTCACTGCGCTTCCGAACATGAAGAGCGTAGGCGTAATGGGTGATGCTCGTACGTATTCGTACACAGTCGGTATCCGCGCCGTAACTTCAATCGACGGAATGACAGCAGACTGGGCACGTATCCCTTGGGATGTGCTTGAGAAAATCTCCGTACGTATCGTTAATGAAGTAGACAACGTTAACCGTATCGTCTATGACGTAACTTCGAAACCGCCTGCTACAATCGAGTGGGAATAGATTGGAATTAATTGATTACAAAAAACTACTCTCTTTTATTTGTGTTATTCAGCAAATAGAAGGGAGTTTTTTTTCGTTTGATCAAAGAACTAAATTGAAATGTACTTAGCTGGTGCTTTTTCATGCTCACTCATGAGTGCGTCTAGGAAGCCCACGCATAGATGTTGTTCTAGAAAAGAGTAGTTAGACATTGTGATCTTGGGGAAGGCTACATGAAAAAAAGATTACAAGGAGGCAAACGATGATAAAGAGGGTTAGTTTGCTTATAATCGTTTTCACTTTTATGATTGGCTCAACTACATATGCCTATAACAAAAAGCCATCAAGTGACGAGCGTGTGCCTTTTGAAAAGATGTACTTTGAATATGGTGGCTATAAAACAGTTGAAGATGCATTAAGTGAATGTAATCGTCACTTCAGAAAAAAGATTAAATTGCCTTTTAAGCTGCCGCCAATTCCGTTTACTCACCATTTGGCAAGATGTAATCAACATGGTGGTGTAAATGGTGTAAATGACTATTTTGAAATCGAGTACCTTAATGAGCTTCAAGGTTCAAATAATCATTACATGGTATGGGTAAATCCTTCTGGACACCGAAAAGGCTTCCCACGTAAAAGCAATGTTATCCGCATATACGAGTTAGAGAATGGAGAGAAAGCTGTTTATGGTACGACCCCAACATTAGGTGATAGACCTCCAGCGTTTGATGTATTGCGTTTTGAAAAAAATGGTTGGCAATATATATTGTCGGTTGATAAACGTGTAGAGGATAAGGTAACAGCTGATGTTTTAGTGGACATTGCTAATTCAATAAAATGAAGTTCAAGCACCACCATTCGGTTGGTTGGTGCTTTTCTTCTTCACGTAGCCCTTCATATTAGGTGTAAATGGTGTTTGTGTTCATCGAATTTTTTTTGGAGGAAGAAAGCAGCCAGATTAATTGAATGGCAAGAATAGCGATGACGAGATAGTCGTATAGATGTGTGCCTGGATCATTGCCTGTGAAGTTAAGGAAATTGTGCAAGCCGTGGAAAAGGATTGTGAGCAGAATGGCGCGGTTCCGAACGACCAGCATCGTTAATACAAAGCCCAAAATAAACGCATATCCAATTTGTAAAAGAGTGTCCTCTAGCGATTGGCCGCCAAGCGCCTGCAAAGCATGTGTAACACCAAACAACGCGCTGGAGACGATGATTGCTGTCGTTTTACCTTTTGGCATTAGAATCCGCAGCATCACTCCCCGGAACAATGTTTCCTCTACAAATCCTACTAAGAACAGCTGCGACAACAGCATATAAGCGAAAAACGAGAAGGAAGCGGGTTGAAAGCCTTTGTTGGCGATCAATAAGACGATTAAGACGAGCAGCAGAGGAAGATATTCAAGCCATTGCTGCTTTGTAAGCTTGGAAACACCGCTGAAATAAAAGGTGCTCCACCGTTTTTTTACCGTCATATAGAGCACTAGAAATAATGCTATTGGAATAAAGCCTAGGAATGGAGCGAGTGGATGCGTAAGTTCAGCAATCGATACATAGGCGCTGCCGCCGGCTACAAAAATCATCAGCATAAGCTCGATTAGAATAAGCGCAACAATAGGCCTTTTTACTGTAAAGCTGTCCGTTGTATTCATTTAGAATTCCTCTTTTTCGATTATTTTTTTTAAAAATTCATTTTCCATCTTAAAAAAATGCAAGCCGTAATGCATGACAGATACGCGGTAATAATAGGCGTTTTTATCTTCGAGCTGCTCCAGCTCCTTGGACACGATGGACTGAACAGCCTCCATTTGAGCAATGTTGCGCGCGATGTTTTGTTGATACGCCATTAAGTTTTGTTTTTTCGTAGGCTCATCAAGGTAATCGTAAAAGAAGATTTTAATGAGATACTCCCGTTTGTTCGATTGAAGGGGTTCTCTTAGCCACTGCATAAAATGCTTCTGCCCTTCGCTTGTGATGCTGTACATCTTTTTGTTTTTGCTGTCATTCGTTTCTTCTTCTGTCACGTATGCACTTTCCACTAGACGCTTAAGTCCGGGGTACAGGCTTCCATAGCTCATTTTGTAAAAGATTCCGATCGATTGCTCTGTTATTTTTTTAATATCATATCCGCTCATTTTCCCTTGCATCAG
Source organism: Paenibacillus sp. MCAF9 (assembly GCF_052114265.1). Taxonomy (NCBI): domain Bacteria; kingdom Bacillati; phylum Bacillota; class Bacilli; order Caryophanales; family Paenibacillaceae; genus Paenibacillus; species Paenibacillus sp. MCAF9. The sequence continues at coordinate 169,100 of NZ_JBFREL010000002.1, read as the reverse complement.
CATTCCTAAAGTAACTAGCTCAATCATTGTCGTTCTCCTCAATGTATCAATTTGATATATCTATTTGATATATGTAATGTATCTCGAATGGAATACTTTGTCAAGTGGAACAATCGAGAAAATGAGCGGAATTTTAAAATAATGAAAAAAGCCCAAAACTCTCGTATCAGCCTGCTGGCTGGTTCGCGATGGTTTTGGGCTTTGTATGAGCTGTGTCTTAGAGTGAAAAATAATCGGCTGCAAACGTCAGGATTAGGAATACCGCCGTGATCCAGCCTGCACCATAGGTTCGTTTCGATGGTACAGGGGCAGAGGAGTCAGCATGGTTTTGTTTTGCCGTTCGTTTCTTAATGGACCAAATATATAGGCAGGCACCCGCTAGAACTAGGGACAGCTCTAATATGGCGCTAATTGCCGGCAGTTTCCACAGTCCGAAGCCGAGTAGAGGAAAATCGCCGAAATTTCCGGGCAAGAGCGGCATGTCGCTGCGATGCACAAGCAGGTCAATCAACCAATGGCTGAAGACCAGTGAGCCAATGATGGCTGCACTTCGCTTATTCCATATACGCCATGAAATTAAAGCAGCAACAATCGCTATTAGCAAAGCTCCAGCCAGAGAATGCGTATAGTCAGCATGGATAACAGCTTCACCATAACCTCCGTCGCCTATTTTATCAATAGATTCTGCCCCTGTGAGCAGCAGCGGGATAAACGCGATATCGAGAAACTGCGTGCTTGCCATCAAAACCCACAAGGGTACCTTGGGCTCCATCGCTTTTACAATGGCCGCAAGTCCAAAATGTCCAGCCAGCATTTACTTCGCCACCTTTCGTTCAATTCGTGCATCAAGCCAGCCACATACAACGATAAATAGAAAGAGAAACAATAAAAAGTCATGTATCAATCCTTCTTTCGTTTATCTGCTTGTCGAATCCAATTAGGAGTGCTTCAAAGGCATGATCAAAGGTAGTGGAGAGTCGGCTGAAAATGGCGTCCACACTCTCTTCCGAATGCGTATAGGTGCCAACAATCCCGCGCAGCATATAGAAATAAATGCGTGAACAGCTTAGGAGCTGCTCGCCCTCAGGCAAATTAAGATTTGTTTTCAAAAGCTGGACGATAACGTTGAACATTTGATTACGAACACGATTGATTTCTAGCTCAGGCTCCAGTTCATCGACACGGGAGGATTTAACTTCAAAAAATATAGCGTACATGCTTCTGTTGTTTAAGCAGAACCGAATAAACAAATCATTCATTCGCTTGAGCTTCTCGTCAGCGGATAGGAGGGCGTCTTTTGCAAGTGTGTCTAATTCACCTTTTAACAGCTGTAAGGGCTGCATAGATAAGGCATGAAGCAACGCTTCTTTATCTTGAAAATAAATATAGATCGTAGTATGAGAGCAGCCGGCTTCCTTAGCAATTTCTCTTATTGAAACGGAATCGTATCCGCGTTCCCCGAACAGCTTCTCAGCTGCGGCGATGATGGCGCGTTTTGTTTCCTCTGCGCGTATTTCTTTTTTAGTAGCGATGATCATTCACTCCTCTTTATGTTAGTAACCACTGGTTACTAACCGATGGTTATACAATACCAAATGCTTACAGATGTCGTCAAGACGCTGATTTCTGCTATAATCTTTGATGAGAACAATAGTAAATTTTAACTTGTTTTTATGGAGTAGTTTTGCATTCGCAAAACTAAGTCCATGCTTACGAAGTAGGTTTTCTACGAAAACCTAAGCCCATGCTTACGAAGTAGTTTTGCATTCGCAAAACTTTAAGGAGAATAAATCAAATGAACCTATATCCTTCAATCAGCGAAGATCGGATCGAGCTTCCGCAAGCTTTTCCCATTATGATCTCGCAATCTGTAGGGGTTTCCCCGACCTTTCAAAGACTGCATTGGCATAAAGCGCTCGAAATTAACTACATACAGAAGGGGAGCGGCTACTATCTGATCAACGGGAGCCGTTATGACTTCCAGCAAGGAGACATCGTACTTATTCATTCCAATGATTTGCACCGTGCTTTTGAGTCAGAGGAGCTGGTCATGAGCATTATTATGTTTGATTCGTCTTACCTTGCTTTAGAGCAGCGCTACGATGCGGAGCTGCTTATTCCATTTCGGGATATTGGGTTAAGATTTGATCATGTGCTTGACCGAGAGCATCCGAAGCTGGGAGAGCTTGGCGGCATTATTAAGGATATGTCTGCTGAGTTCGAGCTGAAGGAGCCGCATTTTGAAGTGGTGGTGCGGGCGAAGCTCATTCAATTGCTTGCATTCGTCAATCGCTATTTTGCAAAAAATAACGAAACGGGAGCGCAGCATGTGCGGGGTATGGAAACGATTCGAGGCGTGCTGAATGACATCGAGGCTGATATATCCTATCCATGGACGCTTGGCGAGCTCGCAGAGGCTGCGCATTTGAGTCCATCGCGCTTCAGCACGTTGTTTGTGCAGGTTGTTGGGACCTCGCCCATGGATTATTTGATACAGATGCGGCTGTCACAGGCGGCTTATCTTCTTGAATCCACAGACAAAAAGATTATTGAAGTCGCAGCTGAATGCGGATTTCGCAATTTATCTAATTTCAATCGGCTGTTCAAGCAGCATGTGGGGAAGCTCCCATCCGAGCTGCGATCCTAAAAGACAGTAAGATAGTATTACAACATCGTTCTTTTTCATTAGAAGAACGATGTTTTTTATTTTAAAATAGAAGAAAGTACAAATAAGGAGTGTGAGCGATATTATTTTCCTTGGTATAGATGCAGGAGGCAGCAAGACACATGCTCTGCTCGTAGATGAGACAGGACGTGTACTTGGCAGAGGCCTCGGCGGAAATGGAAATCACCAAACCGCTTTTGAAGCAGCAAAAAACAGCATAGATCACGCTTGTCAGCAAGCGCTTCAGGATGCCGGCGTAACGAAGGATCAGGTGACATTTGCCTATTTCGGACTTGCTGGAGCAGATCGCGAGCCTGACTATGCAATTTTAAGACCGATGATTGCTTCACTTGACTATAAAAATCACGCGATAGCATGCGACACCATGATTGGTATGCGTGCGGGGACGAACCGATCATACGGAGCGGTCATCATTAGCGGAACTGGCTTTAACGCTGCTGCCCGCAACCCGCAAGGTGAAGAGCTGCAATACGGCGGCTTTGGTTATTTATTCGGGGATGGACATGGTTCGGGAACGGATCTGGCTATCCATGCTTTCCGGAGTGCAATTCGTGCTTGGGAAGGCAGAGAGCAAGCGACGCTTCTTAGCGAAATGGTTCCCCAGCGGCTTGGGTATCACACGATTCAAGAGATGTACGATGATGCGCTGGACAACGGCAAACGTCCGTCCCATGAGCTTGCGAAGGTTATGTTTGAGGCAGCAGCACTGGGTGATGCAGTAGCGATTCGTCTTTTGCAGGAGGCTGGACGTGAGCATGCGAACTCTGTAAATGCTTTGATTAAGCGGCTAGGCATGGAAAAAGAAAAATTCGATGTTGTCCTTGCTGGCAGCGTAATGTCGCGAGGCGGCTCTACACATATGGTCGATGCAATCAGTGAAGCAGTTGTAGCGGTTTCGCCGCAAGCGCGTACGGTCAGATTGACGGTCGATCCCGTTATTGGAGCAGTAATGAGTGCGATGGATAGCAGCGGTATTGTAATTGATGAAGCGGTAGACGCAGCACTTAGAAAAATTACATTTTAAAACTAGTTTAAACATTTAAGGGAGGCTCATTCACATGTCCAAAAAACCACTAAAGGTCGCCGTCATTGGCGGCGGTTCCTCGTATACGCCAGAAATCGTAGAAGGCTTTATTAAAAAGTATGATGAAATGCCGATTCGTGAGCTTTGGCTTGTTGATATCGAAGAAGGTCGTCATAAGCTGGCAATCGTTGGCGAGCTTGCGAAGCGGATGGTAGAGAAAGCTGGCCTGCCAATCGAAGTGAAACTAACGCTTGACCGTCGTGAAGCGATCGCTGGTGCAGATTTCGTAACGACACAAATGCGGGTAGGTTTGCTGGAAGCAAGACGCCGTGATGAGCATATTCCTATTTCACATGGTGTAATTGGACAAGAGACGACTGGACCAGGCGGCATGTTTAAAGCGCTTCGTACTGTACCTGTTATTCTGGACATTTGTAAGGATATTGAAGAGCTTGCGCCGAATGCATGGATGCTTAATTTCACGAATCCAGCAGGTATTGTAACTGAAGCGGTTCAAAAATACAGCAAAGTAAAAACAGTTGGTCTATGCAATTCACCAATTAACTTTCAAAAGTTTCTTGCTAAAGAGTATGGCGTTAGCGAGAGTGAAGTATTGCCTGAATTCGTAGGGATCAATCATTTGCACTGGGTTACAGCCGCTTATGTAAACGGTGAGGACAAATTGGACGAAATGATCGGAGCCGGTCGCGACTATTCAGCTACAAACGTAACCGCGTTTGACTGGGATGCAGATTTCCTTCGCTCATTAGGCGCGATACCAACGTATTACCTCCGTTATTTCTATATGACGGATTCGATGCTCTCGGATATGAAAGACTCGCTAGAGAAAAACGGCACGCGCGCAGAAGTTGTAAGCCGGGTCGAAACGGAATTGTTTGAGCTGTACAAGGATGTTAATTTGACGGAGAAGCCAAAGCAGCTTGAGCAGCGCGGCGGTGCTTACTACTCTGAGGCAGCTGTTAACTTGATGCATGCTCTATATACCGACAAACGTGATATTCAGACGTTGAACGTTAGAAACGGGAACATTATTGATTTTCTGCCTGAAGATGCAAGCATCGAGGTTAACTGTGTCGTTACGGCTCAAGGCCCGATTCCACTGCCTTTGCAGCGTGTTCCAGAGCAAATTAAAGGTCTTATGCATGCTGTAAAAACGTATGAATCGCTAACTATTGAAGCTGCAATCAGCGGAGATAAAGGGATCGCGCTGCAAGCGCTCGTTCATCACCCGCTTGTTCCAAGCGTAGCGGTGGCTAAGGCGTTGCTTGAAGAAATGCTTGAGGCAAACAAAAAGTATTTGCCGAATTTTTTCAAAGAATAAACTAGGCTGCAAAGCAGTTGGCAGAAAGGGCAGGAGCATAGCTCCCGCCCTTTTTTGGCTTGCTATTAACTATTGATTTCACATCGGGAGTTAGCTGGAAATACAAAATATTTACATTGACATCTAGTGCTATCGATTATATGATAACAAAAGCATTTGAACATGATAATCATTATCACTAAAATGGGATTAGTTATCAACCCAGCGAATGAAGCAGGGTTTAAACAAATAGGGGGTAAGAAAATAATGAACAAACGATTAATGAGTTTGATTATGGCCATCGTCGTAATGGTGGTGGCTGCAGGCTGCGGTACGAATAATGCGGCGAATAACAAGGAAGAAAACAAGGCAAGCACTAACGCTCCTGCTACGAACGACGCTGGCGCGAAAGCGGATGGTCCGATTGTTGTGAAGGATGCGAAAGGTGAGGTTACCCTTGAGAAGCCGGCTCAAAAGGTTGTTGTGCTGGAGTGGACGTTTACAGAGGACATGATTGCCCTTGGATTGCAGCCGGTAGGCAGCGCGGACAACGAGGGTTATAAGCAATGGGTAACAGGAGAGGCGCCGCTTGACGCAAGCGTGACGGACGTTGGTTTCCGCCACGAGCCAAACCTTGAGACGATCGCAGCCTTGAAGCCTGATCTCATTATTGGCATTACGGACAGCCACGAAGCGATCTACGATCAGCTGAAGGGCATTGCGCCAACGCTGCTATTCAGCCTTTATCCGGCTGAAGGCAAAGGCGACCAATACACGCAAATGATCGATATATTCAAATCTATTGCGGCAGCAGTCGGCAAAACACCAGAAGGCGACAAAGTACTTGCCGATCTGGATCAGCATTATGCGGATGCAAAAACGAAGCTTGCTGCAGCAGGCAAAGAAGGCCTGAACTATGTGCTGACGCAAGCCTTCAGCTATCAGAATGCTGCAACGATGCGTCTATTCATGGATAATTCGCTAGCGGTTCAAACGCTGGATCGAATTGGCCTCAAAAACGATTGGAAACCGGAGCAGTTCGAAATGTATGGCTTTACTACTTCGACGGTAGAAGCGCTGCCGGCTATTCAAGATACGAACCTGATCTATATCGTTCAAAAGGATGACGACATTTTTTCAGGCACACTGAAAGACAATTCGGTATGGAACGGTCTTAATTTCGTGAAAGAAAAACGTACGTTTGCTCTCGACAGCACGACATGGGTGTTCGGCGGTCCGATCTCCTCCAAAGTCATCGTAGACCAAGTCGTAAATACATTAACGAAATGAGCGAGCTCATGAAGAAGCAAAATAAAGAAGCCTCATTGGGTATGATTTGGCGAAGGATTGGTATATTTGGGGGCGGCCTTGCCGCCCTTTTCTTTCTGTTCATACTGAGCCTTTGCTTCGGGGAAGCAAAGATTCCAGCAGCAGTCGTATTTGACGGCTTGCTTCATCGGCAGGATGTGATGGAGCATAATTTGCTTTGGGATATTAGAATGCCGCGGACCGTTATCGGCATTATAGCGGGAGCTGCGTTAGCGGCGACAGGAGCGTTATTGCAAACGATAACGAAAAACCCGCTTGCGGCCTCCGATACACTGGGCATTAATGCTGGAGCCTATTTTATGGTTGTACTCGGCATGGTCGCTTTTCCTGCACTGCAGCATGAGGCACCTTTCCTGCTGGCGGCAGTGGGAGGTTTCCTTGCGGCACTCGCTGCTTATTTTCTTGGCGGCGGGCGGGCGGCAACGCCGGTTCGGCTAGCGCTATCGGGGATGATCGTCTCGATGGTGCTCGGTGCGTTTACGTCGGCCATTCATATTTTTAAAGCGACGGAAACGCAATCGTTGTTTCTTTGGGGCGGAGGCACGTTAATTCAGCTTGATTGGAGCGGCGTGAAATATGCTTGGCCGCTTGTGGCGGCATTGCTCGTCATTGCGATACTTGCCGGACGCAAGTTTGATGCTCTTGAGCTAGATGAATCGACCGCTCGCTCTTTAGGGCAGCGCGTAGGCTTAACCCGGGCGGGAGGGCTGGCGCTCTCTGTATTTATGGCAGCCATCGTGGTCAGCGTCGTAGGGCCGATTGGTTTCGTTGGTCTTGTAGCTCCGCATTTGGTTAGGCTCTCCGGCATACGAAATCATCGTTTGCTCATTCCTGCGAGCGCGCTTTGGGGAGCGCTGCTCATAACGGCAGCGGATGTGCTTGCCCGCATGGTACGAAGCAGTCTCGGCGAAATGCCGGTAGGCGCCGTCATGGCGATTATCGGGGCGCCTTGGCTTATTTGGCTGGTGCTTACCAAGATGAAAAATATTTCCGGTTCGGGCTCAGGGCAGTCGTCGATGAGCATTGGAGGAGCTCCATTCCGCTTGCGTTTTGCACCGACTGCCATAGCCATGACCGTATTGCTGGCTGCGGTCATTCTCGTTAGCTTGTCGCTCGGCGGAACAAGAATACCGATTATGGAATTGCTTAGAAGCCTTTTCGGAGCAGGAGACGATTCCTACTCAGTGCTGCTGAATCTAAGGCTTCCGCGCACCCTCGTTGCAGCAGGGGGAGGCATCGCGCTCGCAATCAGCGGCGTGCTTATTCAAAGCGCTGTTCGCAATCCGCTCGCAGATGCTTCTATTATCGGCGTCACCTCGGGTGCGGGCTTTGGCGCCTTGGTCGTGCTCGTTGCATGGCCAACGCTGCCGATCTTCGCGCTGCCCATTGCCGCTATTACAGGCGGCGCTCTAGCTGCCGCTGTTGTATTTTTCTTAGCTTGGCGCAAATCGCTTAACCCATCCGTTCTCATCCTGCTTGGCATCGCGGTGTCCGCCATCGGAGCTGCTGGCATTCAGGCGATGATCGTAAAGGCAAGCCTATGGAGCAGTACGGCATTTGTTTGGCTAACGGGAACGACGTATGGCCGAAGCTGGAGCCATTTTAACAGCATTTTCATTTTTCTGCTTATTCTTGTACCGGCGGCCTATTATTTGAGCAGGAAATTTGATCTGCTCGCCTTCGGAGATGAAAGCTCGACAGGTCTTGGCTTACCGGTCAAAGGTACACGGCTTTGGGCTATGATCATTGGCGTGCTGCTTGCTGCGGGAGCGGTGGCGAGCGTAGGAACGATTGGTTTCCTTGGATTGATGGCGCCGCATGCGGTAAGGATGATGGTCGGACATCACACAAGGCGCTCGATCATCTTGTCAGGTCTGCTCGGCGCCTTGCTGCTTGTAATTGCGGATACGATCGGAAGAACGGTAATGGCTCCGAAGGAGATTCCTTCCGGGCTCATCATTATGCTGATTGGAGCTCCATACTTCCTGTTTCTTATGTACCGTTCACTCGTCAAAAAAAGGTAGAATATTAGAAATGTTTGCTAAAAACGAATGTTATACGTATGTATTGCCAATAACGTTCGTAAAAGTTGTTGACAAAATGGGCAACTTCTCTTTAAAATTGAAATCGGAAAACAACAACAGCATATCTTTTCGTATAATCTCAAGAATCGGCTTGAGAGTCTCTACTCGGTCACCGTAAATGATCAGGCTACGAAATTGGCGGAAAAAGCTCGCAGCGGTCCAGCGGGTATCTTTTTCCCCTTTTTGCAGAGCCTAGGAGAAATGCGATCTATTGCATTTTTACTAGGCTTCTTTGTTTGTTCCACCACATTTTTGGGAGGTTTGTAATCAAAATGGAACGTTTCTTTCGCTTAAAGGAACACGGAACAAATGTCAGAACAGAGATTATGGCGGGGCTGACGACTTTCATGACGATGGCTTACATATTAGCCGTCAATCCAATCATACTAACGCCAGCTGGCTTGGATTGGACTGCCGTGTTTCTTGCAACGGCACTAGCAGCAGGTATCTTCACCATCGCGATGGGCTTGTTCGTTAACTTCCCAGTTGCGCTAGCACCAGGTATGGGTCTTAATGCGTATTTTGCATCGGTCGTTATCGCATCGGCGTCAACGGACACTCCGATCTCACCAGCAATGGGACTAACGGCAGTATTTATTTCAGGTATTATCTTTATCATATTGACGCTTACCCAAATTCGCCAAATGCTTATCACAGCTGTTCCAGACAGCTTGAAGCATGCGATCACAGTCGGTATCGGCTTGTTCATCACCATTATCGGATTGAAAAACAGCGGCATTATGACAATCGCAGTATCAAGCTTCACAGACATTAAAGCAGGCCAATTCACACCAGTTAGCGGCTCCGAAACCGTTATTCAACTGGGAAGCTTCCATAATGAAACGGTTGTACTTACCGTGATTGCATTGCTTCTTATTGGCGTGCTGATGGTACTGCGTGTACCGGGAGCGCTTTTGTTCGGTATTCTTGGTACGACTGTTATTGCTATTCTAATGGGTCATGTTGATGTGAAAGCAGCATTCACTGGTCAAACATGGGTGCCTGATTTCTCCAAAATGAACTTCTGGCATTTTGACTTTGCAGGCGTATTTGAAGTCGGACTGGTAACGGTTATCCTGACTTTTACCTTCGTCGAAATGTTCGATACGTTCGGTACGCTTGTTGGTACAGCAAACCGTGCGGGCTACATGAAGGACGCTGAAAAGGGCAAAAAACGTGTAGGTAAAGCGATGTTCGTTGATGCGATCGGCGTCAGCGGCGGCGCGGTGCTTGGTACAAGTACAGTTACCGCATTCGTAGAAAGCTCTGCAGGTATTGCGCAAGGCGGACGTACAGGCCTAACGGCAGTAACGACAGGCGTTTGCTTCCTGCTTGCTATCTTCTTGTCTCCAATCGTTGCGCTTGTTCCAGGCGCGGCTACAGCTGCTGCACTCATTATCGTAGGCGTGCTGATGATGCAATCGGTAAAAGATATCGATTTTTCAGATATGGTTTATGCGATTCCATCCTTCTTGACACTTGCACTTATGCCGCTTACTTACAACATTGCAAACGGTATTTCGTTCGGTATCGTATCGTACGTATTGCTTGCAACGGTTGCTAATGTAACAGGCAAAGGCAAATACAAGGTTCACTGGCTCATGTGGATTCTAGCGGTGCTTATCATTGGCCGTTACGTATTTATGGGCGGGGAATAAACAAATAATATGAAAGAAGCAGCGCTGGACCGGCGCTGCTTCTTTTTTTTGTATTTTAGCCTTATGTTGGAGATACGCAGAGGATAGGGTTGCTTATTTTCGAGCTGAAATTTGATATAATTTTGGAAATAGAGCTAGCTTTGGCAGGCGAGCAGACGGGGGAGAGCATATGTTTCGCGTGGATTTAAACTGCGATATGGGTGAAGGTTTTGGGGTTTACACAGCTGGCCTCGATAACGAGCTGATGAAATATATTACTTCAGCGAATATCGCTTGCGGTTTTCACGCTGGAGATGCAGCGACAATACGGCGCACGGTTAAGATGGCGCTAGAGAATGATGTAGCCATTGGAGCGCATCCGGGGCTGCCGGATTTGGCAGGCTTCGGCCGAAGGGTGATGGCCATAACGCCGGAGGAGGCATATGAGCTGACGGTTTATCAGCTGGGTGCGGTGTATGCTTTTGCCAAATCAGAAGGCGGAAGCGTCGCGCATGTGAAGCCGCATGGCGCTTTGTATAATATGGCTGCGAAGAGCAGACCGTTAGCCGATGCGATAGCAGAGGCAATATATAAGGTTAATCCGAGTCTGATGCTGTTCGGATTAGCGGGCAGTGAGCTTATTCACGCAGGCGAAGCTATAGGCTTGCGTACCATTCATGAAGTTTTCGCAGACCGAACCTACGAGTCGGACGGCTCACTAACGCCGCGAGGGACGGAAGGTGCTGTTATTGTTGATCCTGTTCGCGCTGCAGAGCAGACGATAAGCATGATCAGAGATGGCGAGGTCAAATCGAGACAGCATCATAGCGTTATTTTGAAGGCGGATACGGTATGCGTGCATGGGGATACGCCAGGCGCAGTAGAGAATGTCATAAGACTGCGGGCGGGATTAGAGGCAGCGAGCATATCTGTTCAGAAGGCGGGTGTATGAGCATGGAGAAGGCTGCAACGGAACCTCAGGCTCCTATTGAAATGCTGCCGCTTGGTGACTCTGCCATTATTATCCGTTTAGGCAGCTCCATTGACGAAGAAACGAACCGAACGGTCATGAATTTAAGCCGCTGTTTGGAGTGGAAACCATTTGCTGGGTTCATTGAATGCGTCCCATCCTTTGTCTCGGCGGCGATCCACTATGAACCGCTGCTGGTGAAGAGAAGCCGCACTGCAGCCGAGCTTCAGCATGCTACAATCTTTGAAACGGTATGCGCGAGAGTGCAGACATATCTATTTTTAGAGCAGCTGCACTCTTCCGATCAGGCGGATAGAACGATTGAAATTCCGGTTTGCTATGGCGGAGAGTACGGTCCTGACCTTAGCCTAGTTGCTGAGCTTAACGGACTTCCGGAGGAGGAAGTGATCGCTATACATGCTGGTGGCAGCTACTTGGTCCATATGCTCGGCTTTGCGCCAGGCTTTCCTTATTTGGGAGGAATGTCTGAGCGGATTGCCGCGCCAAGACATCAGAGGCCCCGGACGATCATTCCCCAGGGCAGCATCGGCATAGCTGGCAAGCAAACGGGCATATATTCGGTTGCAACGCCGGGCGGCTGGCAGCTGATCGGCAGAACGCCGCTTGCTCTATTTCGTCCTCAGGACGAAATTCCCAGCCTGCTTAGACCGGGGGACTTGATTAAATTTAAGCCGATAACGGAGCGGCAGTACAAGCTTTATTTAGAAGGTGAATTATGACTATAAAAGTGGTTCGTCCCGGCTTGCTCGTTACTGTACAAGATCTCGGAAGGCATGGGTATCAAAAATACGGCGTAGTCGCCGGCGGGGCTATGGATACGGGAGCTTCGCGTGCGGCTAATCTGTTAGTCGGCAACGAGGAAAGTGAGGCAGTGCTGGAAATTACACTTACCGGAACGGAGCTCTTTATGGAGAAGGATACGCTGCTCGCTATTTGCGGCGCGCGTATGTCTGTTACCGCTGGAGGCGAAACGCTGCCCTTATGGAGACCAGTACTCGTTCGCGCGGGAATGAACGTGAAATTCGGAGCTTGCCAATCGGGCTGCCGCTCCTATCTCGCCGTTGCGGGCGGATTTGATGTACCGGAGGTCATGGGAAGCAAAAGTACGTATCTGCGCGGCGCAATCGGAGGTTATTTCGGAAGGGCATTAAAGTCAGGAGATGTACTGGCAGCTAAGGCGCCGAGCCTGCTGTCAGAGCGAATGGAGCATGCTTTGCGCCGGGGATGTACTGGCAGCGTTGCGGTGCCGCTCTGGCATGCGAGTCATTTTGCGATAGCGGACAATCTAGCGGACCCGATCATTCGCGCGATGACGGGCACGCATTACGAGCTGTTTACAGAGACAAGCCGGGCGAGCTTATTTAGCCAGAGCTTCCAGATTTCCGCACAGTCCGATCGAATGGGATATCGGCTCGAAGGAACGGAGAAGCTGACGCTCGCGAAGCCGCTTGAGCTGCTTTCGGAGGCTGTCGCAAACGGAACGGTCCAAGTGCCGGCTGGCGGAGAGCCGATCGTGCTGCTGGCGGACAGACAGACAACGGGCGGTTATCTACGTATTGCGCAAGTCGCAACGGTCGATATTCCTGTTTTTGCACAGCTAAAGCCTGGCGATCGTTTTCGGTTCGAGAGGATCACGCAGCAAGAAGCGGAACAGCTTTATTTGGACAGCGAGCGTGACATGAGAATGCTGAAAGCCGCTATAACACTAAAATTTAATGCCGCGAATGAAAGGGTTACAAGATGAACACTGCTCTTAGCGGCTGAGCCTCTTTCCTTGATTTATGGTAGACTACTAATCAAGAAGCAGGAATTACCGGAAGGCACGGCATAGAGGAGTGATAGCAATTGTTCGCACAGCAGCGGCATCAATTAATTATCCAAAAAATAAATAGCGACAAATCGATTCGAGCGTCGGAGCTTATGGAATCGTTTGGCGTCTCTTTTGAAACGATAAGGCGCGATCTAGAGCATTTGGAGAACCTTGGCTTATTGCAGAGGGTTCATGGCGGTGCGATTTTAAAAGAGCCGGATTACAGCCGGGAAATCCCGCTACCGATTCGTGAATCGATTTACTTGACGGAGAAGACGGAATTGTCGCAGCTCGCCATTCGATATGTAACGGAAGGAATGTCCATCGCACTTGATGTAAGCACAACCAATACTCAGATTGCGAAGATGCTCAAGACAAAGTTCGAGCGATTGACGATTATTACGAATTCCTTGCCAATCGTAAATGAATTAATCGATGTCCCCGGTTTTACGCTGATCATGATCGGAGGCATTATCCGTCAAGCAGAACAGAGCATTATCGGAGACTTGGCTGAAGAATTCGCTTCCCGCTTTCATGCAGACTTGTTTTTTATGAGCATGAGCGGAGTTACATTGGACGAAGGCATTACCGACAATGCGATTGGTGAAGTACAGGTGAAGAAGATTATGCAAGCAAACGCAAAAAGCACGATCGCGCTTGCCGACAGCAGCAAATTTGATCAAGTCTCCCTGCTCAAGGTGTGCGGTTGCGCGGATGTAGAACGTTTCGTTACAGATTCGAAGATCGGTCTTGATCTAGTCGATAAATATAAACGGAGCGGCATTGAGATTGTTTATGAGTAGAGATGAATAATAAAGGGGACTTTGACTGTCCTAAAGACTCTTGGTTATATACCAAGGGTCTTTTTTGCTTTCTAATGAAAAGTATATATTAAGATATTGTAAATGTGTGTGTTTGTGTGATATTGTGTTGGAATATGTGGAACTGATAGTTGAATCTAAATGTGGATCGATGGAGGTGTTTCTTATTTGATTGTTATTTCTCTTATTCTTGTCTTGTGTTCCGGTTTGGCGCATGCGGTGTGGAATATGCTAGCTAAGCAAAGTACGGATAAAGCGTTGTTCTTATGGGTGATTTATATGCCTGCGACTATTGTTTTGCTGCCGACACTCATTAATGAACTTTTGAGTGCGTCACTATCGCAGACACAGTGGCTGTTAATCGGGGCATCGTTAATGATGCAAAGCGTTTATTCGCTGCTGCTCGCTTACACCTATAATGCTGGAGATTTATCGCAAGTGTATCCGATCATGCGGGGGACACCAACCTTGCTTATCCCAGCCATCGGCGTATTGCTATTAAAAGAGACATTGCCTTTGTGGGGCTGGATCGGACTCAGCTTTATGCTGATCGGGTTCATCGTCATGATCGGAAGATCTTCGGGCAAAGGGCATCAGCAGTCTTTCTATAAGCCTGTACTGCTGGCGATGAGCGTTGGGCTATGCATTACCACTTACACGCTTATCGATAAAGTGAATTTACAGCATCTCTCTCCCCTTGCGCTGCTTGAGGTGACGAATATCGGTTTTGTACTCGGATTGACGCCTGCTGTTCTTCGCTCTAAACGGCTTAAGCATGTTATTCGCACTCATATTAATATTATTTGGATTGGCGCTATCTTGTCTCCGGGCTCGTACTTGCTGTTTTTGCTTGCAGCCAGAAATGCCAATATTTCCACAGTTGCGCCTATGCGCGAGGTGGGAATCGTGTTTGGCACGCTCCTTGGTCTATTTGTATTAAAAGAGTCGCAAGGGACTCGCAGAATTACGGCTTCGATCGCTGTAGTTATGGGCATTATTATGATTGCGTCATCAGGGCATTAAACAATAGCACCTGAATACCTAATGGAGAGGGAGTAAGGATGAAGATGGAAAACGCCAAAAAGCTTCGTTTTCGCAAAGACGGCACTTTTACAATTGTCCAGTTCACAGATATTCATTGGCAGGACGGATCGGACTTAGATTTGCGTTCCAAGGCTGCGATGGAGCTTGTACTTGAGGCTGAACAACCGGATTTTGTTATGTTTACAGGAGATGTCATTTTCACGGGCAGAGGTTCAGACGGAGCAGTCTTATGCCAAGATCCGCTTCAAGCGTTTCGCGACGCGGTTGCCGCTGCCGAGCAGAGAGGCATTCCGTGGGGAATCGTATTCGGCAACCACGATACGGAGAACGATATTACCCGCGACGACCTGATGGGCGAGGTGCTAAAGCACGCTCATACGTTTGCCGAGCCGGGACCGCGTGATATCCATGGCACAGGCAACTATGCGTTACCTGTACTTGGGTCTGACAACGATCAAGCGGCCGCTGTGCTTTACTGCCTGGACTCCGGCGATTATTCCAAGCTGCCTGGCGTACCCGGCTACGATTGGATTCAGCATGATCAAGTGCAGTGGTACATGGAGCAATCCAAGGAGTGGAAAGCTCGTCATCAGGGCGCTGCATTGCCGGCACTCGCATTCTTTCATATCCCTTTGCCTGAATACCAAGAAGTGTGGGACCGGGCAGTGTGCTATGGCCATAAACATGAGGGGGTATGCGCCGCGCAGACGCAAGCAGGTTTCTTCTCAGCAATGTTGGCACAGGGAGACGTGATTGCAACTTTTTGCGGCCATGACCACACGAACGACTATTGGGGAGAGCTTTATGGGATTCGTCTTTATTACGGACGAGCAACAGGATACAACACTTACGGCAAGGAAGGCTTCCCGCGGGGTGCCCGCGTGATTCGCTTGACCGAAAACGAACGGAACGTGGAATCATGGCTGCGTCTTGATGACGGCACGGTCACCCTGCATCAGCCGGAGCATCAGCCGGAAATCGGTTAATACAAGCACTTATAATTAAATATCCAGAAGAAGCAAAGATGTCCCGAATATTCTTAGGAATGCGGGACATCTTTTTTTTGCGGAAATCATTTCTATTCATGTTCAGGTAGAGGAATTAGATCGATAGAAAAAAACAGTCGAGCAGGTAAAGCTATCCTGCTTGACTGTTATTACTTAGGGGATGCTTTCTTTAGACCGGACATGTTTTTAAGAACGAGCATGAGGTTAGCTGGTTTCTCGGCAAGTCGGCGGGTGAAGTAGGGGTACCACATGGCGCCGTAAGGGACGTAACAGCGGATGCGGTAGCCTTCCTTTGCGAGCTTCGCCTGTTCATTCATGCGGAGACCGTAGAGCATTTGGAACTCGAAGGCGCTTTTGGCTATACGGTTCGTGCGCGCATAAGCTTTTACCCAGCTAATGATAGCATCATCATGTGAGGCAATGGCGGTATAGATGCCTTTGTCCAAATGAGCCTTGATCATGCTTTTGAAATTTTCGATAACCTCGTTTTTATCTTGATAGGCGACCTCACTCGATTCTTTGTAGGCGCCTTTAACGAGTCGCAAGCTTATGCGTGCTTGAAGCATATCGTTAACATCCTGCTCCGTTCGGAATAGGTAAGCCTGCAGCACGGTGCCGACATTGGTTAAGCCTTCTTTGTGGAGCCTTTTAACGATATCGATTGTAGCTTGCGTATAAGGCGTATTCTCCATGTCAATTCGAACGAAGTTTCGATGGCGCCTTGCATGCTTGACTACGTCTCGAATGTTGGCGTAACAAGCCGCCTGGTCAAGAGCGAGACCCATTTGAGTAGGCTTCAGCGATACATGAGAATTAGCTTTTCGATCAGCTATGCCTTCGATTAGCTTCAAATATTGATCTCTGTATGCTGATGCCTCGCTTAAGTCCTGTATACCTTCGCCAAGATGGTCGAGCGTTGCCATAATGCCTAGCTTGCCCAGCTTTTCGAGCTCAAGCAAAGCCTCTTCAAGCGTCTCCCCCGCAATAAATCGGCTCGCGAGTTTTTTTCCATACGTAGTTGAAAGCTTTTCTACGAGCGGAATGCCTGTAATCGTCAATAATGATTTGCGGTACCATTTCGATCCAATGCCCATTCGTGCTGCTCCTTTCCGAAGAACAGTAGTAGGGGTCAAAACTTAGGAGTTCGATAATAGTATATTCAGAAATCATCTTCATCGCGCTATGCAGGCCTAATTATTTAAATAACAAAAAGTGCGTCGGCAGCTTGCGAAGCTGTCCGTCGGAAGGCTTATTAATGACTCTTCCGTTAAAAATGAGCGAGGACGAGCCGCCGCCATCTAGGTTGTAGCCGTCAACGGCGCCATAGCGCTGCAGCAATAGCTGCATTTCACCAAGCGTAGCCCCTGAGCTGCCTGATTCGTTGTAGCCGTCAGCTACAAGAAACAGCAGCTGATCATCCTTGAAATTAGCAATGACGGTCCGTGGCGCGCGTTTTGGACTCGTCTGCCATTTGGCTGGAATCGGTTGTGGAGATCCGCCGCGCAGCAGTACAGGAACAAAGGATGCACCGAATTTCGGTTTTTTGGCATCCAGCTGTTGTTTGCTTGCGAATTTTCCGCCGATGAGCTCATTTTGCTCGTTTAACCCTACAAAAAACAAATCCGCACGCGGCGGCTCAAAGCTTGTCACGTAATCTCCGTCCACGATAGTTGTGCTTAGCGGATATCTTTTGCCTCGTCCATCTGCAAAGCCGCCTGCATTAATGCCAGCAACAGCTCCATGCCGGTTGACTGCAGCGAGCGTAGTCTCCGCTTGTCCAAGCTCTTCACCGCCGAGTGACATCGTCATCGCATTTTTGCTCTTAAGCTTCACCTTGAGCGCGTACGCCGAGAAGTTTTCTGCTTTTATGTAGAAAAGCTGTGCTCTTAGCTTGTCCGATTCAATCGTACCGGCGACCTTGCCAAGCTTGCTCGTAATATTGCGGTCGTAAATTTGCAAAGGCCTCATTGCCTGGGATGCAGCCATAGAAGATATCTTTGCCATATCGGCATTCGTTTCTTTGTACAGCTTCAGCTGTCTTTGAATGGACTCTCGTGTTTGTGATGCGGTCTCCTGTGCGAGGTCAAGGCCGGCAGCAGCATGCTTAATATCGGATTCGGGTAGCCTTGTTTGCTCGGTAATGGGCTTTGGAAAGGCTTCAGCAGATAATTGAATAACGATATCGGACAATAACAGCCAGATCATAATGCCTAGAAAAGGTGCACAGGCAAGCAGTGCAGTTCGATTTAACGCTTTGACGGTAATATTCATTTAAGCACGTCCAAGCTCTTCTGCAGCTCATTAAGCTGCTTTTTCACTTCATTCAGCTGCGTATACAGCTTGTTGCTGTTGTCCGTTTTGGAAGCGGCGTTGTCCTTCGTGAACGTAAGCAGTTCATTCAGCGCATCGACTTTTGCCTTTAGCTCAGCAAGATCTGCGGTGTAGTCGGTTTCGAGCTTCAGCATGCGAGCCTCATAAGCTTGCTGCATAGCCGCAATTTGGCCAGCGGTTTGCTGCTCCAAGTTTGCGGATAACGTCTGCTGAATCCGTTCGGTATACCATTTGGCGCCCAATATGCCGGAGCATATAATAATGACCCATATGCAGACAAAAAGAAGGAAGGTACGGTTTCCTTTCTTTCTGCGTGTTTTCTTATCGAATTGGCTGGCAGTGCGTTGTTCCAAAATCAAATCACTCATTCTATTCATTCACCTCTCTTGATAGTCACTTGCACGAAAGATCGGATGAACGAACTGCTAGCAAGGGTACATAGATTAGACTTCAATTGCTCCTAAATAGTTGCGGATGTCATCTTATTGTAACAAAGACAAACGTAGATGTCCTTTGCGATAGATGGGAATTTCCTGTAAATTTCAAATCGGACCGGAACATTCTCCCTCCTTTCGGCGTCTAACCATAAGGGATGCGGCAGCCGATGCCGCAAATTGGAAGGAGATCAAGATGAAAACACAGAATTGGTTTAAGCAAATGACTAAGCGAGTTCTCATAGCAGGCTTACTCGTTTCGCTGGCAGGTACTGGATTTGGAGTGAAGGAGGAAGCTAATGCAGCTGAGCGTCAGCCGATAAAGGTTGTGTTTGTGCATGGTTCGAAAAAAATGACTGTAAACGGCAAGGCACAGCAAATGACGGCGCCGCTGCCGGTAGTAAAGGGAGTTACGATGATTCCTGTTCGGACGATTGCTACTTCCGTTGGGGCAAGCGTTTATGCTGATAGTAAAGGCACTCATATCGATACTTATTTCAACAAAGTTACACTGAACAACAATATGCGTGGTGCGAATCGCAACGGAAGCTATGTTGTACTGCCTAATGCAGCTACACAAATTAATGGAACGATGCATGTGCCTCTTTCAGCAGTCAAGCTGCTGTGGAATGCCACTTACGTGTTCAATGCACAGCTTAAGCAAATTACCATAACAATTCAGCCGGAGCCAAACGTGCCGCCAGTAGCCCGCTTCGAAGCTCCGTATGAGGTGAAGCTCGGGGAGCCGATCGAATTTAAGGATTTGAGTTACGACCCTGATGGCAAAATCGTGAAGACAGAGTGGACCGGTCGTAAAAGTACATATTTTGAGCCAGGTGTTTATACCGTTACTCAAAGTGTCTACGACAATGATGGCGCACGAAGTGAAGTCGTGTCTCAAGATATTCGTGTAACAGAAGAGGTTATGTATACGCCTTATGAATACTACATGCGTTATGGTAACCCGGGCGATAAATTTGAAGTTGACGGGAAACTGATGAACACCTTCAAAGAGGTGGATACAATTGAGTCCAAAGGCGGCCGCACATTGTATATGTCGAATGCGCCGGAGCGTTTCTTTGGAGAAGGTTTGCTATACGAAGATACTTTGAATGATGCAAGTCGTTTATTCCTACATCACCGCAACGGCTCTGACGAGCGATTGAAGCTGGCGGTTGTAGTTACGAATAACGAAAGCGAAAGCGTAAAGCTGACGATTGGCAACCGCGGCCTTGCTGGACCAAGCGTCAGTGCTATGCAATTTGGATCGGCTGCAGTGGCTAGATATTTTGCAAGCTCACAGCCGCGCGAGATGATTATTGAGCCTGGCACTTCCGCTGTGCTGCTGCCGGAGCTTGAGAAAATTATTATGAATCCAGACGAAGGTTTCTCGGGCTTGCTTGATGTCGATATGGACGGAAAGCTGACATTTTCCACGATGGCTCTTAAAGTAGACACCGACCCGATTAGTGCAGTGTCAATGGTTACTGAGCTGGAGAAGGTCGGAAATCGCGGCAAGTTCTTCGATACCGATCAATATATTGAAGTGAATGAGAAGGTTGGCGTTACAGAAAGCAAGCTGCGTTTAGGTCAACGTGGTCCTGCTATGGCAGGTGTAGATGCATTGACAGGCGGAATGACTATTAACGGCGGGGAATATGGTGCCGTAACGACCGTCAAGCTCAAAAATGTCGCTTGGGGTACACGGATTATTCTTAATCCTCGAGCGGGAATTTTCCAAGGCGCAGTTAGTGTAAATGGAAAAGTGGTTTACGTCCCTTCAGGCGGTCATGTGAAGGTAGGCGAAGGAGCATTGATCTATACGCAACCGAATCAACCCGCTGGAGCAGCAGGCATGCAGCCTGCGCCAGAAGTAACGATTCAGTATTCATCACCGGGCGCAAGCTCATTACCGATCTTATTCGTATTTTTTCCAGGCTCGGACTTTAAATAACCAAGTAGAAGGAGGAAACGTCGCTGCCAAGCGATGTTTCCTCCTTTTTTTGTTGTTAGCCCATCTAGTATTGTATAATAGAGATTCATTATCATTTGAACCAACTAGGAGGATGATCAGCATGGATCAACCAATTACAAATAACGGCGCGAGCCGAAAAGAAGCAAAAGCCATGTTCGCAGGAGGCTGCTTCTGGTGCATGGTATCGCCATTCGAGGAAATGCCGGGAATTATATCGGTCGTATCCGGATAT
Organism: Paenibacillus sp. MCAF9; assembly: GCF_052114265.1. NCBI lineage: Bacteria > Bacillati > Bacillota > Bacilli > Caryophanales > Paenibacillaceae > Paenibacillus > Paenibacillus sp. MCAF9. Next base: position 148,374 of record NZ_JBFREL010000002.1, on the reverse strand, counting down.
ACGGGTGGACATACGGTAAACCCAACGTATCAGGAAGTATGCTCGGAGACGACAGGTCATGCGGAAGCGGTACAAATTACGTATGATCCTGCGATCTTCCCTTATGAGAAGCTGCTTGATATTTTTTGGAAGCAAATCGACCCTACGGATGCAGGCGGTCAGTTCCATGATCGCGGGGAATCTTATCGGACAGGTATTTATTATTATGATGAAGAGCAGCGCGAGCTGGCGGAAGCTTCTAGACAAGAGCTTGAAGCTAGCGGTCGCTTCGACCGGCCAATCGTAACGGAAATCGAACCGGCGCAAGCTTTTTATCCGGCAGAGGACTATCACCAGGGCTATCACAAATCGAATCCGTATCGTTACAAAATGTATCGTAAAGGCTCTGGCCGCGACGCTTTTATTTCACAAAACTGGGCGATTAAGAAAGACCCTACAGAATTGAAGCAGCGTCTTACGCCGATCCAGTATGAAGTCACACAAAACAGTGGAACAGAACGTCCATTTACAGGGGAGTATTGGGATCACACCGAGGATGGCATTTATGTAGATATCGTTTCTGGAGAGCCGCTGTTCAGCTCCCGCGATAAATACGATGCTGGCTGCGGTTGGCCGAGCTTCACAAAGCCGCTGCAAGCAGCAGCTGTTTCTGAGCATACGGACTCCTCTCATTATATGGTACGGGTCGAGGTTCGCAGCAAAGAGGGCGATTCTCATCTCGGTCATGTATTTGATGACGGACCGCAGCCGACGGGGCTTCGTTATTGCATCAATTCCGCCTCACTGCGGTTTATCGGCAAGGATAAGCTGGAGGAAGAAGGATACGGCGAATATTTGCATCTGTTTGAGCAATAAGTTTTTAAGCATCTTATTATAGGCATTTGGGTGGAGGAGAAGCTGAAATGAACATAGAAGAAGCGATTCGCACGAGAAGAACGATTGGAAGAGTGAAGAAGGACCCTGTTGACCGTGCGCTTATTGAACGGTTGTTGGATGCAGCTGTTTGGGCGCCTAGCCATCATAATACGCAGCCTTGGTCATTTATAGTTATGACGGGTGAAGGCAGAGGGCGGCTTGCAGAAGGATATGCGCGTGTAACCGCGGCCGCTGTTCCTGAGCTGAGCGGACAGCCGCTTGAAGATCGTTTGGCTAAAGAACGTACCAAAGCATTCCGTGCCCCAGTCGTTATTGCGGCAGTATGCTCGCCTTCGGATGATCCGCGCGCTATTCTGGCAGAGGAGCTTGCTGCTGCTCAAGCAGCGGTGCAAAATTTGCTGCTTTCAGCACATGCAAATGGACTTGGGGCGATATGGCGTTCGGGCGATCCAATGTACCACCCGATTATGAGAGAAACATTTGGCCTGCGTGAACAAGATCAAATCGTAGGTTTTATTTACCTAGGTTATCCGGATATGACGGCTCCAGAGCCGCAGCGTGTACCTGCCACTGCAAAAACGGTGTGGTTGGTTTAATAAATAAATAAGAAGGCCGTACCGTTCGATTATGCCGAACGATACGGTCTTCTTTTTATCTGTATTAAATTATTAATTATATGAGCTTTTTCACTTTAAAATTGGCTTGCAGCACATACCAGTTTTGCGGGAACGGTACGCCGAGCACCCAATAGCCGATGCCGCGAAGCTTATATATTTTGACAAGATTGAATTTGGCCTGAACGCTGCGTGCATCCTCATACCAGACGACATGCTCTCGGCCTTCCTTGTCGTAATAGTTATAGTAAGGTGATTGTCCCTCATCATCATATTGAATGGTGGCTCCGTAAGTATTCGCACGAATTACCGCTTCATGCGGACTGATCGTCGGTGCCCACTTTCCGCCTTGGACGTAGGGAAGTGTCCAATCGTAGCCATACAAAGGCATGCCCATAACGATTTTTTGGGGAGGAATAACGCTTAGGGCATATTGCAGCACCTTGTTGACCTCGTTCAGCGGAGCTACGGCTCGCGGCGGCCCGCCCGACCAGCCCCATTCATAGGTCATGAGAATAACAAAATCGGCGATGCGGCCTAGAGCCTGGTAATCATGCGCTTCATATAATGTGCCTGCTTGGTCGGCATTCAGCTTGGGCGCGAGGCAAACGGATACGAGATAATTTTCCGGGTGCAGGCTGTCGACGAGATTTTGAATAAAATGTTGAAATAACTCACGATCGGCAGGCTGAACATATTCGAAATCAACATTGAGCGCTAAATAACCTTTCTGCTTCATCATAACGAGAATGCTCGTTATGAGTTTTTGTTGAAGCCCGGCATCTGCGAGCACCGCATGGGCAGTATCAGGACTGAATGTGCCGTTTTCGAAATTAGTTAGAACCATCATAGGCGTTGTTTGTGTCTGGTAGGCTGCATTTATAATAGCTGAATCATCTAAAAGCGTAAAAGTACCGTCAGCCTGTACACGGTAACTGAATGGGTTTAAATAGGTTAGATGTTGGCCAATGTCCTCAATTAAACGAACACCGGCAGCGTCAAATTTCTGTGTATAGGCGTTTACTTCAATTGTTGGCCGCACGGTTTGAGGAATAACGAGTGTTTGCCCCGGGTAAATAAGGGCGGGATTAGAGATTTTGTTTATTTTCGCGAGCTCCTGCAGTGTAACGCCATATCGCTGGGCGATTAGCCAGAGCGATTCACCGTAATGTACTTTATGAGTGCTTGCATCAATTGGAATAATAAGCGCCTGACCAATAACGAGTACGTTCGGGTCGCTAAGGCCGTTTGCATCTGTGATGTCGCTTATCGACAAATCGTATATTTGAGATAGTTTATAGATGGAATCTCCTTTTTGCACGACATGAATATGCACCCTATTCGAGCCTCCTTTTTAAAATGATTAGCTATTGCGGTCTCGGCTGCGGTGCCTGCCTGAATGCTAAGAAAAGACTCTTTTATAATGTATTCATTAATTGGCTCTCGCATTCGAATGGGAAATGACAAACCGCTCGCTTAAGGCAGACGGAGAAATGGGAATGATAAGGAAGAGGTCAAAGAAAAAGTACGACAGCCAATACGAATGGGGGTTGTACAGAATAGTAAAGAAGGTAAGTTTAGGGAATGATCAGGTGCTATACACCTGAATATGGTTATTTCATACGGGATTTCCGATTATTTTGTTCAAAAAAACGAACCTTTATAAAACATTCTCTTTTAATGTTCGTATTTCATTGACAGTGGTTTGGGGATTAGATAAACTAGAATAGGTTTGAGGCGGAATTGTCCGCTGGAACGTATTGCTGTTTGTTTGTCTTCCTACTATTTCATTTAAAGTTTACTCGTATATATTCGGGATCAGGCCTGAATGTTTCTACCCGAGAACCTTAATTTTCGGACTACGAGCAAAATGAGACGATAAGCGATATCGAATCGTAAGGTTTCGGATCGCCATAAAGCAAATGCAAGTCTGCAAAGTGCCTTGTTAGTTGGACACTGGTTGCCTCTTTTACGGGGCAGCCTTCTGTTGTCTTTTCGGCTCTGCAGCACGATTTGTCTCGTCCTCATTGAAGTGAAGCTTGATTGGCCATGGATTCGCATGAATACCGGTCTGTGCTTCCGCTCCGGTCCTGCGGCATCCCCATTCTTATGGCTGCTGAAGGGCCTTTTCTATTTTGGATGTGTTGTTTTATAGGATGCTTGATCATTAATTATCTTATAGATGAAAGTGGGTTTGAACGCATGTCTGCGAAGGTTGGCGTCATCATGGGCAGCAAATCGGATTGGGACACAATGAAATTAGCCTGCGACGTACTAGAGGAATTGCAAATTCCTTATGAGAAAAAAGTCGTTTCCGCGCATCGGACACCGGATTTAATGTTCGAGTATGCAGAAACTGCAGTAGAACGAGGGCTTAAGGTAATTATTGCCGGAGCCGGCGGAGCTGCACATTTGCCCGGCATGGTCGCTGCTAAGACGATTTTGCCGGTTATTGGCGTTCCCGTGAAGTCCTCGAATTTGAGCGGACTTGATTCCTTGCTCTCTATCGTTCAAATGCCTGGCGGCATTCCAGTAGCTACGGTAGCTATTGGCAACGCAGGCGGAACGAATGCTGGACTGCTCGCGGCACAAATGCTGGGAGCGTTTGATCCCGAGGTGCAAGCGCGTGTAATCGCACGTCGCGAACGTGTAAAGCAGGAAGTACTGGAAAGCAGTGAGACGTTATGAGTCAAAAAACGGACAAGCAAACGATTCAGACGCTGTTGCCGGGCAGTACGATCGGCATATTAGGCGGTGGGCAGCTTGGACGAATGATGGCGAATGCAGGCAGCGCGATGGGGTATCGCTTCATTGCTCTTGATCCAACGCCGGATGCTCCGACTGGACAAGTAGCAGAGCAAATCGTCGCAGCTTACGACAATCACGATGCGGCGAGGGAGCTTGCAAAACGATCGGATGTCATCACATACGAATTCGAGAATGTGGACGCAGATGTAGCAGCGATGCTGATGGCAGAATCTTATGTGCCGCAGGGAAGTGAGCTGCTGTATACAACGCAGCATCGGCTTCGCGAGAAGCGGGCGATTGAAGCAGCTGGCGTACGTGTTGCCCCTTACCGCGAGATTCGCAGCGCAGACGAGCTGCGCGAGGCTGTTGCCGCCTTTGGAACACCTTGCGTATTGAAAACAGCTATGGGCGGTTACGATGGCAAAGGCCAATGGGTCATTCGCAGCGAAAGCGAAATAGAAGAAGCGTATGAGACCTTAGCACGAGCGCGCGTCCAACTGGTGCTTGAGCAGTTCATTCGTTTTGATAAGGAAATATCAGTTATAGCGGCGAGAAGTCCGCAGGGTGAGATCAAGGTTTTCCCTGTCGCGGAAAACATACACGTCGATAATATATTGCATTTGTCTATCGTGCCAGCAAGGATTACGGAGGATTTGCAGCAGCAAGCAGAACGGCTTGCAGAGCGTATCGCTGAGGGATTAGGCGTAGTTGGTCTAATTGCAGTAGAGCTGTTCGTTACAGCGGATGGTGAGCTGTTCGTAAATGAGCTTGCACCACGCCCGCATAACAGCGGTCACTACACGATGGAAGCCTGCCGGACGTCACAGTTCGAGCAGCATGTACGCGCGGTGTGCAATCTGCCGCTCGGAGATACGACGCTTATGAGTCCTGTTGTTATGGTGAACGTGCTGGGTGAGCATGTCGCACCGCTTCTAGAGCTTACAGCTCGCGCGGATGAAGCGGCTAAGCGCTTGAAGGTCGCTCCGAAATTGCATTTGTACGGGAAAAAGGAAGCTGTTGTGAAGCGGAAGATGGGCCATGTCAATGTTTTGGCAGAAACGACGGATGCTGCGCTTAGCTGGATCGAAGAAACAACTATTTGGAAGGTGTGAAGCAATCATGTTAGATCGTTACAGCAGACCGGAAATGAGAGCTATTTGGACAGAGGAAAATAAATTCAGAGCATGGCTGGAAGTTGAGCTTTGCGCATGCGAGGCTTGGTCTGAGCTAGGCGTTATTCCGAAGGAAGACGTTGTCGCGCTTCGCGCATCAGCTGATTTCGATATCGACCGGATTTATGAAATTGAGCAGGACACTCGTCATGACGTTATCGCGTTTACACGCGCCGTATCTGAGAAAGCAGGCCCTGAAGGCAAATGGGTGCATTACGGCCTTACTTCTACGGACGTTGTTGATACAGCTATCGGTTATTTGCTTCTTCAAGCTAACGCGATTCTCGTTAAAGATATCGAACGTTTTATCGAAATTCTTAAAAACAAAGCATTGCAATACAAGGATACGCCGATGATGGGCCGTACGCATGGCGTACACGCGCAACCAACAACCTTTGGTCTGAAAATGGCGCTTTGGTACGAGGAAATGAAGCGCAACCTGGAGCGTTTCCACCATGCTGCGAACAATGTGCAGTTCGGTAAAATGTCCGGTGCGGTAGGTACATTCGCAGATATCGATCCTTTTGTTGAAGAATTTGTATGCAAGAAGCTTGGCATTACCGCAGCTCCAATCTCAACACAAACGTTGCAGCGTGACCGTCACGCTGAATATATGGCGACTCTTGCACTCGTAGCCTCTTCGCTTGATAAGTTTGCAACTGAAATTCGCGCTTTGCAAAAGAGTGAGTTCCGTGAAGTAGAAGAAGCGTTCGCAAAAGGTCAAAAAGGTTCATCCGCAATGCCGCACAAACGCAACCCAATCGGATGCGAGAACATTTCCGGCTTGTCCCGCGTTATTCGCGGACATATGGTTACAGCTTACGAGAACATTGCCCTTTGGCATGAACGCGATATTAGCCACTCGTCTGTTGAACGTATTATTTTGCCGGATGCAACGATGCTGCTTAACTACATGCTGAACCGTTTGGGCAACATCATCAACAACCTGACCGTGTTCCCGGAAAACATGAAGCGCAACATGCAAGCGACATATGGCGTACCATTCTCTGGCCGCGTATTGACGAAGCTGATCGACAAAGGCTTCAGCCGTGAGAAAGCTTATGACACGGTACAACCGCGTGCAATGCAGGCATGGGAAACAAAACGTCAATTCCGCGAACTCATTGGTGAGACAGAGGAAATTACAAGCGTGCTGACGACAGAAGAAATCGATGATTGCTTCGATCCAGCTTGGCATCTGAAGCATGTTGATACGATTTTCACACGTCTTGGATTGATTTAAGGGGAGGCTGGCCTGATGACTGCACCATCGCAAGCTCTATCGACAGCTGTCGATTATATTAAAGCTCCGCTGATTTACAAAGGAAAGGTTCGTGAGCTGTACGATCTGGGCGAGCATTTCCTCATCGTCGTAACCGACCGCATTTCCGCTTTTGACTACGTGCTTGACCCTGCGGTGCCTGACAAGGGCAATGTGCTGAACCGTTTGTCCGCTTACTGGTTCGAGCAAACCGCTGACATTCAAGTGAACCACGTCGTTCATACCGATGTGGAGAAGCTTGGCGGTCTCGTCACCGAGCCGGAGCTGCTCAAAAACCGGATTATGGTTACCCGCAAAGCGGAGCGCATCGATATCGAATGTGTGGTTCGCGGCTATATCACTGGTGGCGGCTGGAGACAGTATCAGCAAACGTCAGCGATTAACGGTATAGAGCTTCCATCAGGCCTCCGCAAAAACGAACGTTTTCCTGCTCCAATCTTTACGCCGGCAGCGAAAAACGACGTTGGTCACGACGAGGACATCCCATTTGAGAAAATGGCTGAAATGGTCGGGGCTGAGCTTGCCGAGGAGCTTCGTGACCGCAGCATCAAGCTGTACGAATACGCTCATGGCTATTGCGCAGAGCATGGCATCATCCTTGCCGATTGCAAATTCGAGTTTGGACTCATCGACGGCAAAGTGATCTTGATCGACGAAATTTTCACGCCTGACTCCTCCCGCTTCTGGGCGGAAGGCAATTATGCGCTGGATATCGAGATCGACAGCATGGACAAAGAGCCGGTACGTACGTACTTACTAGGCTCTGATTGGGATCGCGACAGCAAGCCAGCACCGCTGCCGGACTTCGTAGTAGCTGAAACAACGTCCCGCTACCGCGACATCTACCGCCGTCTTACTGGCGTCGAGCTGTAGGAGCTTTGCTAGCTGAGTGCGGAACGGGAAAAACAGGCGTTAAATGCTGTGAAATCGAGCTAGGACGCCGAAGTTGATGCAAATAACGCCTGAAACTCCCGCTAATCGCAGCAAAATAGCATTCATAATTGAACTAACGGGAAAAACGGACGTTAAATGCTGCAAAACCGAGCTAGGTCGCCGAAGTTTCTGCAAATAACGCCCAAAGTTCCCGCTAATTCCAGCAAATTAGCTTTAATAGTTGGATTAACGGGAAAAAAGGGCGTTAAATGCTTGAAAATCGAGCTACGACGTCGAAGTTGAGGCAAATAACGCCTAAAATTCCCGCTAATCGCAGCAAATTAGCTTTAATAGTTGGATTAAGGGGAAAAAAGGGCGTTAAATGCTGCAAAATCGAGCTAGGACGTCGAAATTAGTAAAATTAACGCCCAAAATTCCCGCTAATCGCAGCAAATTAGGTTTTAGGCTTGATTTAACGGTAGAAATTCCCGTTATATTAAAATCCGTCGCTGAAAGCCGGATGGAATGATTTTAACAACGTCGAACGAGAGCGATGACGCTGACATAGGGGTGCTGAAGCGCATGCCGCTTAGGCAGGCAGTCAGCGAGAGCGCTGCTGCACCCCATAAACTTTAACCTGAGCGCGAAAGTGCAAGGTTGCAATGCATTACTGACAGGCAGCATAGTCACAGGCCAGTCAAATAGGAATCAAGCGGCCAGCGATAGCGCGGCCGCCAAACAAACGCTTCACCGACCACCCTCGCAAAGGCTTTATCTCAAAATGTGTGAGCTCGGAGAGCGGGAAGTTGTTGCTGGAGAGCGACAGCGATCGCTTCTTGAAGCCGGGAAATTACCGCAAAGCGTGTAATCAGAATTTCCCGGCTTCGAAAGCGGCGTAAGCAATAACTCCCGCGCCCGAGCGGCAATCACATTTTGACGAAAATCTGCTGCGAGAAAAAACCCACATTTTCAGGAGGCTATTATGAAGGCAACCGTCTACGTCACTATCAAGCAAAACGTTTTGGATCCACAAGGAACCGCTGTACAAGGAGCGCTTCACACACTTGGTTTCTCTGAAGTCGAAAAAGTACGCATCGGCAAATATTTGGAGCTTGAGCTTGATACGACTGACCGCGCAGAAGCGGAAGTACGCATTAAAGCCATGTGCGAGAAGCTGTTTGCGAACACGGTTGTAGAAGATTTCCGTTTTGAGCTGGAGGGATAGGGCGATGAAGTTTGCAGTACTTGTATTTCCAGGCTCCAACTGTGACATCGATTGCTACAAAGCAGTCGAAGACACGATCGGACAGTCGGTTGACTACGTATGGCACACAGCTACAGACTTGTCTTCTTATGATGCGATTCTTGTACCTGGAGGCTTCTCTTACGGCGATTACCTGCGCTGCGGCGCAATTGCGCAATTCGCTGCTGTTATGGCGGAAGTTCAAAAAGCAGCCGAAGCAGGCAAATATATTCTAGGCATTTGCAACGGATTCCAAATCTTGACGGAGGCTGGCCTTCTGCCAGGCGCCTTGATTCGCAACAACGGACTGAAGTTCCGCTGCCATCAAGCGCCGCTTGAAGTGGTAAACAACAACACAGCATTTACCAACCAATATTCGCAAGGTGAAATTATAAATATTCCAATCGCACACGGCGAAGGCAACTACTATTGCGACGACGCAACGCTTGCTGAGCTTAAAGCGAACGATCAAATTATTTTCCGCTATGCGGGCGACACAAATCCGAACGGTTCTGTAGAGAACATTGCGGGCATTAGCAACAAAACAGGTAACGTAGTAGGCATGATGCCGCATCCAGAGCGTGCAGTTGATCAATTGCTTGGCTCGGAAGACGGCAAACGGATGTTTACATCGATTTTGAATGCATGGAGGGAACAACATGGCGCAGCAGTTAACAGCTAAGGAACCGACAGCGGAGCAAATTGCCGAGCAAAAAATTTACAGCCAGTTTGGTGTATCCGATTATGAATTTGAGCTCATTTGCGGCTTTCTTGGCCGTAAGCCAAACTACACGGAGATCGGCGTATTCAGCGTTATGTGGTCAGAGCATTGCTCTTACAAAAACTCCAAGCCTATTTTGAAAAAATTCCCGATCACAGGACCTCGCGTTCTCATGGGACCGGGCGAAGGCGCGGGTATCGTCGATATCGGCGACAACCAAGCGGTTGTATTCAAAATCGAATCGCATAACCATCCATCAGCTGTTGAGCCTTACCAAGGCGCTGCAACTGGCGTAGGCGGCATTATCCGCGACATTTTCTCCATGGGCGCACGCCCAATCGCATTGCTGAACAGCTTGCGTTTTGGCCGTCTTGAAAATGAGCGCGTTAAATATTTGTTTGAGCACGTCGTTAGCGGAATTGCTGGCTACGGCAACTGTATCGGTATTCCGACAGTTGCGGGCGAGGTTATGTTCGATGAGAGCTACGAGGGCAATCCGCTCGTTAACGCGATGTGCGTTGGTCTAATCGATCATGATAAAATTCAGCGCGGTGTCGCAAAAGGGGTAGGCAACCCGGTATTCTACGTTGGTCCTGCTACTGGCCGCGACGGTATTCACGGTGCTACTTTTGCATCGGTTGAGCTTTCCGAGGAATCAGAAGAAAAGCGTACAGCTGTTCAAGTCGGCGATCCATTCATGGAGAAGCTGGTTATGGAAGCAACGCTTGAGCTGATCAACTCCGGTATCGTTCTTGGTATTCAAGACATGGGTGCAGCGGGTCTTACTTGCTCCAGTGCTGAGATGGCTTCGAAAGCTGGCAACGGCCTTGAGCTTTACCTTGATGAGGTACCGCAGCGTGAAACAGGCATGACGCCTTATGAAATGATGCTTTCCGAGTCGCAAGAGCGTATGCTCTTCGTCGTAGAGCCGCAGCATGAAGCGCAAGCGAAGGAAATCTTTGATCGTTGGGGCATTATTTGCGCCAAAGTAGGTAAAGTAACGGATGACGGTCGTCTTCGTTTGTTCCACCAAGGCCAAGAGGTTGCCGATATGCCGGTTAAAGCGCTCGTTGACGAGTGCCCTGTATACGACAAACCATCCAAAGAGCCTGCATATTACAGCGAGAATGCCGCAGTAGATACATCGGCATATGATGAAGTAACGGATTTGACTGGCGCGCTGGAGAAGGTTCTTGCTTCCCCGACAGTTGCTAGCAAAGAGTGGGTTTACAATCAATATGACTACATGGTTCGTACATCGACAGCTGTTCAGCCAGGCTCCGATGCGGCAGTCGTAACGATTCGCGGTACGCGCAAAGCGCTTGCGATGACAACGGATTGCAACGGACGTTACGTATATCTAGATCCAGAAGTAGGCGGACGTATTGCGGTGGCAGAAGCTGCACGTAATATCGTGTGCTCAGGCGCTGAGCCGCTTGCTGTAACTGACAACCTTAACTTCGGTAACCCTGAGAAGCCAGAAGTATTCTGGCAGCTTGAGAAATCGGCAGACGGGATGTCCGAGGCTTGCGTCGTGCTTAACACACCAGTTATCGGCGGTAACGTAAGCTTGTACAATGAGAACGCGAAGGGTGCTATTTACCCGACACCAGTAATCGGTATGGTCGGTCTTGTACACGACATCGATCACATCACAACACAAGGCTTCAAAGCAGAGGGCGACGTTATTATTCTCGTAGGCGAAACAAAAGCGGAAATGGGCGGAAGTGAATTCCAGTATGTTACGCAAGGCGCTGCTGCTGGCCGTCCTCCAGAAATCGATCTTGCTACAGAGAAGAAGGTTCTGGATGCTGTCCTTGGCGCGATTCAAAAAGGTCTCGTAGCATCGGCTCATGACTTGTCCGAAGGCGGTATTGCGGTAGCTGTTGCAGAATCATGCATTAGCGGTCGTCTAGGCGCAGAAGTGGCATTGTCATCTGATCTACGTGCTGATCACCTATTGTTCAGCGAATCGCAATCCCGTATCTTGCTGTCGGCTAAGCCGGATCAAGCAGCGGCATTGCAAGCATGGCTTACAGAGCAAGGCGTTGTTCATGCACAAGTTGGTAACGTTAAAGGCAGCAGCCTGACCATAAGCGTAAACGGAAAATCCGGCATTCAGGCGCCGCTAACACAACTGGAGAAGGTCTGGAAGGATGCGATTCCATGTCTGATGAACAAATAAGACAGGAGCCTTTGTTATGGACGGGCGACCACTATAACGAAGGTATTGGCCGTGACGATATGTTTGATAAATTGCGTGAGGAATGTGGCGTTTTCGGGGTTTTTAATCTCCCCGAAGCGTCCAACCTGTCCTATTATGGTCTTCATGCGCTTCAGCATCGCGGTGAGGAAAGTGCGGGAATCTGTACGGTTGATACGAAAAATGGCAATAAGTTCGCTTATCACCGCGGTATGGGTCTCGTAAAAGAAGTATTCAACAAGGAAAATCTCGATATGCTTGCTGGGGACCGCTCCATCGGCCACGTACGTTATTCGACAGCGGGAGAAAGTAAGCTTGCGAACGCACAGCCGCTTATTTTCCGCTATCGCGACGGTGACCTTGCGGTTGCTACAAACGGCAATATCGTGAATGCGCCGGAAATTCGCCGTGAGCTTGAGATGTCCGGCTCGATTTTCCAAACGTCCAGCGACACGGAAGTTATCGCGCATCTTATTGCACGTTCATCGAAGGATTTCGAGACGGCTGCGAAGGAAGCTTTGCAGCGCATCGTTGGCGGATTTGCTTTCTTGATTATGACGAACGACAAGCTGCTCGTTGCAGCTGATCCGCATGCTCTTCGCCCGCTTGTTATGGGCCGTATTGGCGAAGGTTATGTATTCTCGTCGGAGTCGTGTGCATTCGAGACAATTGGTGCCGTGTATGAGCGTGATGTACAGCCTGGTGAATTGCTAATTCTTGATGCAGACGGCATGCGCGAGGAACGTTACGCGGAGGTTGACCGCCGCGCAACTTGTGCGATGGAGTATATTTATTTTGCCCGTCCTGATAGTGATATCAACGGTATTAATATTCATATGGCCCGCAAACGGATGGGGCGCCAGCTTGCTTCAGAATCTTTTGTTGATGCGGATATCGTAACGGGTGTACCGGATTCGAGTATTTCAGCAGCAATTGGATACGCGGAGCAAACCGGTATTCCATACGAGCTTGGCCTTATCAAAAACAAATATACTGGTCGGACATTCATCCAGCCTTCTCAAGAGCTTCGCGAGAAAGGTGTGAAAATGAAGCTGTCTGCCGTTCGTAAAGTAGTGGAAGGCAAACGTGTCGTTATGATTGATGATTCAATCGTTCGGGGCACAACATCGCTGCGGATCGTAAACCTGCTTCGTGAAGCGGGAGCGACTGAGGTGCATGTGCGTATCACATCGCCGCCTTTCAAAAACCCTTGTTACTACGGAATTGATACTCCTGACCGCAAAGAGCTCATTGCTTCTTCAAGGACAGTAGAGGAAATCCGCAAGCAAATTAATGCTGATTCATTATCTTTTATAAGCAATGAAGGTTTTGTTGAGTCTGTTGGCGGCAATGATGGGGCTTATAATCGCGGCATGTGTCTAGCTTGCTTCGATAATGACTACCCAACACCAGTTAACGAAGAATCAGACAAAAGCTGCAGCTGTTAATAACATAAATGATTAACCTCATGGAGCGATTGCTGCTCCTAAATTAGTTAAGGAGTTGACCGAGAGTGTCAGAAGCGTACAAAAAAGCCGGCGTCGATATCGCGGCAGGCAACGAAGCGGTTGAACGGATGAAGAAGCACGTAAAACGGACTTACCGTCCAGAGGTGCTGGCAGAGCTTGGCGGCTTTGGCGGTCTGTTCAGCCTTAACAAGGACAAGTACGATGAGCCTGTACTCGTGTCTGGAACAGATGGCGTCGGAACGAAGCTGAAGCTTGCTTTTGCCATGGACAAGCATGACACGATCGGCATTGATGCCGTAGCCATGTGCGTGAACGATATAATCGTACAAGGCGCAGAGCCGTTGTTCTTCCTTGATTACTTGGCATGCGACAAGGTCGTTCCTGAGAAAATCGAAGCGATCGTTAAAGGTATTGCAGAAGGCTGCGTACAAGCTGGCTGTTCACTCATCGGCGGCGAAACAGCTGAAATGCCGGGCATGTATCAAGGCGGAGAATATGATATCGCTGGTTTTACAGTTGGTATTGTGGATAAGAAAAAAATGATCGACGGATCAACTATCGCTGCTGGCGATGCGGTTATCGGTTTTGCTTCCAGCGGTATTCACAGCAACGGCTTCTCGCTCGTTCGCCGCTTGCTGCTTGAGGATGCGGGTTACTCGCTTGATCAAGAGCTTGAAGAGCTTGGCGGCGCGAAGCTTGGCGATGTGCTGATTGAGCCAACACGCATCTACGTGAAATCGGCGCTTAAGCTGGTTGAGCAAGTGGAAGTGAAGGGCATGGCGCATATTACTGGCGGCGGCTTTATCGAGAACATTCCGCGGGTACTTCCTGACGGTGTGAACGTTGATGTGGAATACGGCTCATGGCCGATTTTGCCAATCTTTGATTTGATGCAAAATAAAGGCGCTATTACGAATCGTGATATGTTCACGACTTTCAATATGGGTATTGGTCTAGTTATTGTTGTTCCAGCTGATCAAGCAAATGAAGCTCTTCGCATCGCTTCTGAGCTTGGTGAGCAGGCTTACCGTATCGGAACGGTTACGGAAGGAAGCCGCATCGTAACGTTTACGGGAGCGGAAGTATAATGGGAGCACTTCGCATCGCTGTTTTCGCTTCGGGACAAGGTACGAATTTCCAAGCGATTGTAGATGCGGTGCAGGAAGGGAAGCTCGATGTAACCATCGAGCTTCTTGTTTGTGACAAGCCTGCCGCTCCAGTTGTAGAGCGCGCAAGGAAGGCTGGTGTGGACACGTTCCTGTTCACGCCGAAGGAATACCCGTCTCGCGAAGCTTATGAGACGGAAATTATCGCTGAGCTAGCGCGGCGCGGCGTTGAGCTGATCGTGCTTGCAGGCTACATGCGCATTATTACGCCTTTGCTGGTTGAGCCGTTTTATGGTCGGATGATTAATATTCATCCGGCGCTGCTGCCGGCATTCCCTGGCGTGAACGGCATCGGGCAGGCGCTTTCGTATGGCGTTAAGCTGACTGGCGTCACCGTTCACTACGTGGACGGCGGCATGGACAGCGGACCAATTATCGCGCAGCAAGCAGTCGAAGTGCAAGGCGGAGATACGGAAGATTCGCTCGCGGTGCGTATTCACGCAGCCGAACAAGCGCTGCTGCCCGCAGTTATTCAGCATATCGCGAAGGGTCGCGTCACACTGAATGGCCGTCATGTGACGGTAAACGGCTAATCGGTAATTGAAATCAGATCTAATATCAGCAAGTGTGGATGCAGTATTTGGAGAAGAGAAATTGTTTGGTCAAATAGATGAGGAGGGATTTGCATGGCAATTCGCAGAGCGTTAATTAGTGTTTCGGATAAGTCAGGAATCGTGGAGTTTTCTAGAGAACTGGCTAGCCAAGGTGTGCAAATTATTTCGACGGGCGGTACATTCAGCCTGCTGCAAAAGGAAGGCATTCCGGTTATCGGTATTTCTGATGTAACGGGCTTCCCGGAAGTTTTGGATGGTCGTGTCAAAACGCTTCACCCGGCCGTACATAGCGGCTTGCTCGCGGTGCGTGACAATGAAGAGCATCAGAACACGATGAAGGAGCTTGGCCTGGATTACATCGACCTCGTTGTCGTTAACTTGTATCCGTTCAAAGAAACGATCGCGAAACCTGATGTTTCCTATGAGGATGCGATCGAAAATATCGATATCGGCGGCCCGACGATGCTTCGTTCAGCTGCCAAAAACCACGCGTTCGTAACGGTTGTAGTGGATACTGCCGACTACGGTACGGTGATTGAGGAATTGAAAGCACAAGGCGATACGACGCTTGAGACGCGCAAACGCCTGACTGCTAAAGTGTTCCGTCATACTGCGGCTTATGATTCCCTTATCTCTGATTACTTGACCAAACAAGTAGGCGAATCATTGCCTGAAACGTACACAGTTACTTACGAGAAGGTACAGGATCTGCGTTACGGCGAGAACCCGCACCAGAAAGCTGCATTCTACAGCAAGCCGCTTGCGGCAGCAGGCAACGTAACGACTGCTGAGCAGCTGCACGGCAAAGAGCTTTCCTATAACAATATTAGCGATGCCAACGCTTCACTCGCAATTCTAAAAGAATTCGACGAGCCAGCGGTCGTTGCTGTCAAACATATGAATCCTTGCGGCGTAGGAATCGGCGCTACAATCCATGAAGCTTATCAAAAAGCTTATGCAGCAGACCGAACGTCGATCTTCGGCGGTATCGTAGCTGCTAACCGTACGATCGGTGCAGATACAGCTGAGCTGCTTGGCGGTATTTTCCTCGAAATCATCATCGCGCCTGACTTCACGCCTGAAGCGCTTGAGATTTTGACGAAGAAAAAAAATATCCGTTTGATGAAGCTGGGAGAGCTTTCGGCAGCTGGTGAGCGCAAGCCGGAATGGCTTGTTACTTCAGTTGACGGCGGTATGCTCGTACAAGAGAGCGACGTTCATTCGGTAACAGAAGCAGATTTGCAGTTTGTAACAGATCGCAAACCGACTGCGGAAGAGCTGAAACAGCTGCTATTCGGCTGGAAAGTTGTTAAACATGTAAAATCGAATGCGATTTTGCTTGCGAAGGACGATATGACGATTGGCGTTGGCGCCGGTCAAATGAACCGCGTAGGCGCAGCACGCATTGCAATTGAACAAGCTGGCGAAGCGGCAAAAGGAGCAGCGCTTGCATCGGACGCGTTTTTCCCAATGGGCGATACGGTAGAGCTTGCTGCCAAAGCTGGCATCACGGCGATCATTCAACCAGGCGGCTCAATCAAAGACGAAGAGTCGATTGCTGCGGCTAATGCGAACAACATCGCGATGGTGTTCACAAGCGTACGTCACTTTAAACACTAGAACCTGGCACAGCTATTCAAATAGGCAGCCGCACGTTAACGACAGAGAGCTGGCGCGGGCGGCGGCTGCATTTTTTAATGCGTTTTTGTTTGTATTTAGTCATTTGGGAGGTTATCGGTTATGCGTATTTTGGTAGTTGGCGGTGGCGGACGAGAGCATGCAATCGTATGGGCGCTTAAGAAAAGCAAGAAGGTAAAAGAAATTTTTTGTGCACCGGGCAACGCTGGTATTGCTCAGCTAGCTGAAATTGTACCGATTGCGGTCAATCAATTTGATGAGCTTATTCAGTTTGCAAAGGATGCTGCAATTGATCTTGTTTTTGTAGGTCCGGATGATCCGCTTGCAGATGGTATCGTAGACGCATTCGAAGCAGCAGGAATCGTGGCATACGGTCCTCGCAAAAATGCGGCTGAAATCGAAGGCAGCAAAATTTTCATGAAAAATCTATTGAAAAAATACGATATTCCTACGGCGAAATATGAAACATTCACCGACTATGAATCAGCGTCCGCTTACCTTCGCGAGCAATCCGCTCCTATCGTTATTAAAGCTGACGGGCTCGCAGCTGGTAAAGGCGTTACGGTTGCAGCTACGCTAGAGGAAGCAGAGCAAGCGCTGCGCGACATGATGGTTGATAAAGTATTCGGCCAAGCAGGAAGCCAAATCGTTATCGAGGAATGCTTAGTAGGGCAAGAGATGTCCATTCTCGCTTTCGTTGACGGTGAGACGGTGCGCGCTATGGTTCCAGCACAGGATCATAAGCCCATCTTTGATGGAGACAAAGGTCCAAATACAGGCGGCATGGGTACCTATACACCGCTGCCACATATCGATCAAGCCATCATTGACGAATCGATTCAGAACATCATCATTCCAACGGCAAAAGCGATGGTCAGCGAAGGCCGTCCATTCCGCGGCGTTTTGTTCGCTGGTCTTATGATTACGAAGGACGGTCCAAAAACGATCGAATTTAATGCTCGCATGGGAGATCCAGAAACGCAGGTTGTTCTGCCTCGTTTGCAAACGGATCTGATCGACATCGTGCTAGCATCGCTGAATGGCAGTTTGGATCAGCTTGATATTCAGTGGAGCGAGGAAGCAGCCGTTTGTGTTGTTGTCGCATCGGAAGGGTATCCAGCTTCTTATCCAAAAGGTCGCGTAATTACCGGTCTTGCAGAAGCAGAAGCGCAGGGAGCACTTGTGTTCCATGCTGGAACAGCTGAGAAGGATGGGCAATTCGTCACGAATGGCGGACGCGTTCTAGGTATCGTTGGCCGTGGCCGCGACATTGCAGAGGCTCGTGCACGCGCGTATGAAGCGGTTAGCGTGATCGATTTTGAAGGCAAGCAAAACCGTACGGACATCGCAGCTAAAGCACTAATCTAAGATGCTTAGTACGAAATAAAAATATGGTCTTTCCTTTATTTTGGTCAACCAGAAATCTCTGGTTGGCTTTTTTTTATTTTCGCCTATTTTTGTGCCAAGTGTGTCAAAATCACTCGAAAGGTGTTACTAATTTGTAACTCTATCAATATGCCGTAGCGTTACAATGAATCTATCAGCGAGGAATAGAAGGTGAGTGTAATGAAAAAAGTAAGACAGCGTCGTTTTTTGTTTTTAGGAGTTCTATCGATTGTAGTAATCATGAGCCTCAGTGCTTGTGGGGCAAAAGGCGGTTTAAGCTTGTCAACGCTTCTGACAGGCGAGAAAAATCCCATTGTGGATAATGGGAACAACGAGAAAGGGCCAGAAACGGGAAGCGGAACCACTGGTGACGGAGATATCGTTATTATCGGCAACAACGGAGGCAAAGACGGTGATATCATTCATGGCGATGTGGATAATAAGCCAGTCGAACCAGATAAGGGAAAACCTGAAGTTCCTGTAATTGAAAAGCTGGACAAGCCGGATCAAGTCATAGCAGCATCAAAGCCAGACAAAGGCAAAAAACTTATCGCTCTCACGTTCGACGATGGTCCAGACAAGCGTTATACAACCGATATTTTGGATATCCTGAAGGAAAAAGGAGTTAAGGCCACTTTCTTTGTAGTCGGGCAACAAGTTGCGAAAAATCCAGAAGTGCTGCAGCGTATTGTAGACGAAGGGCATGCAATCGGCAATCATACAAACAATCATAAGGATTTGTCTAAGCTAGACGAGCAGGGAATTATTGAACAATTTAAAGAAGCGGACAACGCAATTAAAGAAGCGATTGGCATTACACCAGCAATGGTTCGCGCGCCTTATGGGGCAGTATCGGATACGGTTAAAGCATTAGTAAAAGAAAATCATCGTGAACTAATTGGCTGGAATATCGATACGCGCGACTGGGCGGGCACCTCGTCTTCCGATATGATTAAAATGATTAAGAAAGAAGCCAAACCAAATGGTATGATATTAATGCATTCTTTTGGAAGCAAACATGTAAAAAATACGGTACATGCTTTACCTGCTATCATTGATCTTTTGGAAAATATGGGTTATACGTTAGTAACTGCCGATCAATTGGCTTAACTGGGAACATGCACGAGGAGGCTGCAACGTTGGATAACGCAAGTGATAGTAATGTGAGAAATAGGCGTGGACCAATCATGAGATGGAGCTTAATGCTCGGCGGCTTGATTCCACTCCTATTGCTCGCAGCTGGCTGTCGTTATACAGCCGCGCCTGCAGATCTTCTGCAGAAGCCTGCTATTTCACCCGAGAAACAGGCTATCGTGCAGGCAATTGAAAAAAATTTACCGGTTTACAGCAAGCTGACGCTTCCTCTTAGAGAGGATCATATGGAAGCCATACGCCTCATTGATGTGGACGGAGACGGAACGGAAGAGGCTATCGTTTCTTATTACAATGAATACAGTTCACCTGAGTTAATGGTGTTCAAATATACGAATTCAGTATGGAAGCCGTGGGTGCTCATTCAGCAGCCGCTGGCTAGATTAATCGATTGGCTGAAAATAGAGGATCTCGATAACGATGGTCAAATGGAAATCATGATCGGGTGGATCGGAGCTTTTGACAGTCCGAATGTGCTCGAGATTTATTCGTTTAAATCAAAGCCAGTTCGCAACGACGTCGGCAAATTGACATTGAAGCCTATGGAGACCTTGCCTTATTCTTATGGAGATACGGGCGACATTAATGAGGATGGGCGAATGGAGCTTGCGATTATATCGGAGATCGGTACGAATCAAGAAATGGCGCTGCCTGAATTCCATTTGACCCTTTACAATTGGATCAACGGGAGCATGCGGGAAATACATACAGAGAACCTGTATAAAGAAGTGAATAGTTATGATCGTTTGCTCATTGGACGGATTTCACCTACTCGTAGAGGTATTATTTTGGAAGCGTCGACCGGCGCGCACAGTACTTATACCACAATGTACGTGTGGGAGCGAAACAAGCTCAGGCTCGTTTATCCGAATCGTTCTATAGGGCAGGAAGGAATTAGCGGCACGCCAACGATGAGCAAGGATATAAATGGCGATGGCATTTTTGAACTGCCATGGACGAAAGAGGCTCCGGGTTATTCAGAGGTTCCTTATTCCGATTCCAAATGGTTGGATGAATGGATGCAATGGGACGGTAAATCTGATTTTGTGAAAATAACTGAGGAATTTTCTGATTATAGTTATGGTATACAGCTTCGTATACCTGAACAATGGTTAGGCCGTTATACGATGCACAGCTTGAACGAGCCGCATGCCCTTGTATCCATCGATTACTGGAATGAAAAATTGAATAAGACAGCCAAGCTGGCAACCTTATATGCAGTGCCGCAGAAGCAGTGGGATAGCGTTGAATCAACTTGGAAGCAGCAATCTAAACGATATCGGCAGCTAATGACGGACAGCGGCAATGTTTTTGCGGTTTCATTCGTAGTGGAAGCTCCAGCCGAGTGGCCTGAAGCAGACCGGCAAGCTTTTAGCGAGATGGCAGGGGTAGAAGCAGAGTTTGCCTCTTCGCTTACTATCCGTAACGATTAAGAGAGAAAAGCGGGTGCTTTAAGCTATGCGTATATTATTGTTGGAGGACGAGGAGTCCATCCGCGGCTTTGTCCGCATTAATCTAAAGCGCAACGATATGGAAGTGATAGAGGCGGAAACAGGCGAATCAGCGTTAGCGCTTGCAGATACAGAAGGGCCTATCGATATTGCGCTGCTTGACGTTATGCTGCCGACGATCAGCGGATTTGAAGTGTGCGAGCAGCTGCGTGCCCGCTATCCGCGCATGGGTATTATTATGCTGACGGCGAAGTCGCAGGAAGAGGATAAAATTCATGGGCTGGAGCTTGGGGCAGATGATTATGTGCAGAAGCCGTTCAGTCCAGGCGAGCTTATTGCGCGCATTAAGTCGCTCTATCGGAGAATGAAGCCTCAGCTGGATGATCAGGAGCAAGAGGTTGGTGCTGCATCTGAATCGATTGCGGCAAGTGAGGAAGTGTACCGTGGCGAAGCAGCGCCTATAGCGGCACCGACATCTGCATTTCATGTTCAGCGTCCGATAGAAGAACAGCAGCATACGATGATTTATGGAAGCGGCAGCTTTCATCAGGAGCTGCATGTACAGCCGTTCCGGCTCTCTGTAGCAGAGCGGAAGCTGTGGAAGCAGGGCAAGGAAATTATTTTGACGCCTACGGAATGGACGCTTGTACGGCTATTGATGGAACGAGTCGGCGAGAGCGTCAGCCGAGATCATATTTTGACAGAGGTATGGGGCAGATATTATGTTGGAGATCTTAAGGTAGTGGACGTGAATATTCGAAGAATTCGCCAGAAAATCGAGAAAAACCCATCCGATCCTGCCTTTATTGAAACGGTTTGGGGTTATGGTTATCGGTGGAAGCGGGGCGGCGACGAATGAAAAGCGTACAAACGAGAATGGTGTGGAGCTATTTGCTGCTCATCGTGCTTGTCGTCAGCGTACTTGGTGGCGTGTTCGCAGCATTAATGTGGAACTACTATTACGGAAGCGCTCAGAGCTCCGTTAAACAACGTGCGGAGTCGGCGTTAACGCTGCACAGCCGTTCGCTTTCCTCGCTTACAGTGAAGGATCAGGGCGATTATATTTTGCAATACATGGTTGAGAGCGGCACTAGGCTGCAGCTTCTTGATAGCACGGGGCAAATTCGGATCGATTCCGACGGTTTTGCACCAGATATTCGTTATACGACTGCTGATGTAAAGTCTGCGATTGCAGGAACAACGGGAAGTTGGCGGGGAGTTGATCCTTATTATGGAGAGCGGGTCATGTCAGTCACGATACCGCTTTGGAATGAAACACGGGTCGTATCCATGCTTCGTTATTCAGCTTCCTTGAATCAAGTAGATGCGATGGTGAGCTTGCTTATCCGGATGGCAACAGCGGTTGGTATCGGAGTTGTCCTGTTGTTTCTTGGCTTAAGCTTGTTTCTCGCCCAGCGAATCGTCAAGCCGATTCGAGAGCTTACACGAGCGGCGCGCTATATGGCCGAGGGAGATTGGACGCATCGGGCTATTCAGCGAAATGATGATGAAATTGGTCAGCTAGCGGAAACGTTTAATGCAATGGTATTAGAGCTTAGCAAACGTGAGAAGCTGAAGGATGACTTTATTTCTTCGATATCCCATGAGCTTCGCACCCCGCTTACATCGATTAAGGGATGGAGTGAAACCTTAAAGGAAAGCGAGCCTACCGAGGATGATGAAGAGGTAAAGCTGGGCTTATCCATTATTAGCAAGGAAACGGAGCGCTTATCGGGGCTGGTCGAAGATTTGCTCGATTTCTCGAAGCTGTCGGCTAGGACGATGGAGCTGCATAGCGAAGTGCTTGATTTCAATGGTCCGGTTAAAGAAACAGTTAATCAGCTAGGGGTTCGCGAGGAGCATACACGGGTACGGATTTTGGCTAACTATGGCAAAAGCCCAATCGTTGTTCGAGGGGATGCGAATCGGCTCAAGCAGGTGATCATTAATCTAATTGACAATGCGCTCAAGTTTACGCCTGCTGGCGGCACCATTCGTGTAGCAACGACCATCGAACAAGATAGCGCGATGCTCACGATAGCGGATACAGGCTGTGGGATTGAAGCGGAGGACTTGCCTCATGTCACTGAAAAGTTTTATAAAGCGAGCACCGGCCATGGCGGATCTGGACTCGGACTAGCTATATGCAAGGAGATCATTGAGCTCCACGGCGGTCAGTTAACCATTGACAGCGAGCGTGGAGCCGGAACAATTGTGACGATTCGAGTGCCGATCATGCATGAGGAATAATCCATTCCTTCAGCTGCTTGCGGTGCTCCTATCGTCATTCTTTATAGAACAGCAGCTTGCGGTTCGCATATACAAACAATATCGCAACTGCGATTCCTAAAATAAGCAGCAAGGACAGCCAGTGATCCTTTATAAAGGCAATCCATAAAGGCATAGCTTTGCACCTCCTAAAATGTGAATCTGCTAAACATATGGGTAGTATGTCCCGATTAGGAGCAGTATAAAGTTTGCTGGTTTTATTTTCTTTGTAAGATTGACAGGTACAGAGCAGTGATGATATTATGATTTTAATATTAATTCATAGTATACGGGTAGGAATTATTATATATATGCTTTCAGGAGGTTATCGGATGGAAAAGCACTTGACGCTGCGACATAACGAGCTTGAGCTTGCGGCAACGCTGCATTACCCTACGGATGGAAATAAAAACAATTCAGAAAAAAAACAAGCCATCATTATATGCCATGGATTCATAGGCTCTCGCATAGGCGTTGACCGTTTGTTTGTAAAAACGGCTAGAGCGCTTGCGGCGCAAGGCTCTTATGTCCTTCGTTTCGATTATGGCGGCTGCGGCGAGAGCGGCGGTGACTACGGAGCTCTCGGCTTTGATTCAATGGTTGATCAGACTAGAAGCGCGATTAATTATTTATCAAGCATGGAATGTGTTGATCCGCTCAGAATCGTATTGCTTGGCCACAGTCTAGGCGGAGCGGTAGCGATTATGACAGCAGTTAAAGATAAGCGCGCTAAACGTCTTGTGCTTTGGTCGCCTGTTGCTTATCCGTTCAATGACATTGTACGGATCGTAGGACGCAGCAGCTATGACGATGCTGTAACTGGAGGAAGCTCCGATTATCAAGGGTATACGCTGCAGCCTGTATTTTTTGATTCGCTGCTTCAACATCAGCCTTTCCAAGCAGCTACTAAATTTGGCGGCGAGGTGCTGCTGGTTCACGGTACTAGCGATGAGCTTATACCTGTTGATTACAGCTTCTTGTACCAGAAGGTGTTCTGGACCCGCAATGAGGGCCTTTGCGATAAGGAAATTATTTTTCAAGCGAATCACACCTACTCCACTCGAAATCATCAGGAGGAAGCGATTCGCGTAACCTCAGATTGGCTAAACGGACTTGATAAACAGCAAGAAGAATGGCATCACTGGAGTATTTAAAGCGGGATGAACAAATAGAAGGGGCAAGTTCTTGTTAGCCAAGAGCTTGTCCCTTTTATTTTTTTGCCGCACGTCCATGCGGTGCTAAGACCAAGCTTTCTGTCAGGAAATTGGGATATGATATGAAAAATTTGGATTTTTTAACCTGGAAAGCAACTTATTTGTCGAGACATACGTCCTCAATTGTGTTTAAATGGAAGTAATATGAAAACGAATACAAGCTATGTTTTAGCGGGAAAAGGCAGGTAAACGCATGAATAAAAGAATTCGAAAATCGGCAGTTTTGCTATTATTATCGCTTATACTCCTTATTACAGCTTGCAGTGGAGGGAAAGGCAGCAACGATACACCGACAGAGACAAATGATATTATTGATCCTAATAGTAAGGATGAGCCAGTGACAGCCCCGACGCCGCTCCCTTATGATGCTCCGCTAAGCGGACTAAAGCTGGAAAATGCGGCAAGTGCAAGACCGATTGTCGTTATGATTAATAATTTCGCAGCAGCTCGTCCACAGTCTGGTTTAACGAATGCTGACGTCATCTGGGAAGTGCTTGCGGAAGGCGGCATTACTCGTTTAATAGCCGTATTTCAGAGTACGAGCGCAATAACCGATACGATTGGACCTATACGCAGCATTAGACCTTATCTTATTGATATTGGAGACAGTTATGGCGCGGTGCTTGCCCATGCAGGGGCGAGCAATGATGGTTATGCAGTGCTGCAAAGGCAGGGCAAACCTTATTTGGATGAAATCTCGAATGCAGGCAGCTACTTCTGGAGAAGCAAGGAACGCAAGGCTCCGCATAATTTGTATTCAAATCTAGAGAAGCTGCGTACAGGCGCAGAGAAGAAGAAATACAGCATGGACAAGCAGGTTCCGCCTTATACATTCGCGGAAGCGGGTTCCACAGAGGTTGGTGTCTCGGCAGCCGACATTACAATAAATTTTATGCTCAAAAATTATAACGTTGGATACAAATACGATTCAGTATCAGGCCTATATAAACGGTCAATTGGCGACAAACCGCATATCGATATGAACAATAATGAACAGCTTTCCGGTACAAATTTGGTTGTTCTTGGAGCGGATCATAAGACGCTTGATAAAGAGGGACGATTGGCCGTCGATCTGACAAAAGGAGGCTCGGCGATTCTGTTCCAGAAAGGCAAAGCGATCGAAGCAGAATGGGTAAGAGCTCCAGATGGAATGATTCGAATTGTAAAGAATGGAGCAGAGCTGCCGTTTGTCCCTGGAAAAACTTTCTTTCATATCGTGCCAAACAAACCGACATTCGAAGGTCATGTAACATGGGTACAAACGTAGCAAGTTGGAGACACTGTTAACAGACGTTGACGGATGAGCTTCCAAGGATCAAAAGGACGCAATCTTGTTACAGGATTGCGTCTTTTTTATATTTTTTATGAAAATCTAAAATTTTTCATAAAACCTTTACATTCTCTTAACAATTCACATGTAAACTATGTTAAGATATTGTGGGCTCATAGCAGTGCGCCTAAACATCAAGTCGTGTAAAGGGGATTACGATGTTCAAGAAAAAGGATATTTTCTTTAAGACGTTCGAAGAAATGGCTGACGCAATTGTCGAGGCTGTGGAGTACTTTGCCAAAGGATTGTCAGACCTATCGGATGTATCAGCTTTCGCCAAGACCATGAAGGAATACGAAAGTAGATGCGACAAGCATGTACACACGATTTTGAAGGAGCTGAACAAAACGTTCATCACTCCGATTGAACGTGAAGATATTATGGCCCTGACGACTTCGCTTGATGATGTGCTTGATGGCATCGAAGCTTGCGCATCTCGTTTTGAAATGTACAACATTCTCGAGAAGGACGAGTACATAACGTTGTTTGGCGATATTCTCGTTCGTTCGTCGCATCAAATTAAGAAAGCAATTTATTTGCTTACAGAACGGAAGCTGCTTGCTATACGCGAGCCAAATATTGCACTTAACGAGCTGGAGAACCAAGCTGACGACCTGCTTCGGGTTTGCATCAAGAGCTTGTTCGCAAATGTCACAGATCCAATTGAGCTGATGAAGCGCAAAGAGATTTATGAGATGCTAGAGCAAACGACCGACTACTGCGAGGACGTTGCCAATACGCTGGAATCGATCATTATGCGTAATAGCTAATCTAGAGAGTGGGAGTCTTTTACAATGGATTTAATGGTTCTATGGATTGTCGTATTTCTAGCGCTTTCGTTTGATTTTATAAATGGATTTCATGATACGGCAAATGCGATTGCAACTGCCGTATCGACTCGGGCGTTAAAACCTAGAGTTGCAATCGTAATGGCCGCCGTAATGAACTTTGTCGGTGCGATTACGTTTACAGGCGTTGCGGCCACAATTGGTAAAGGTGTAGCCAATCCAGCAGAGCTGGAGCACGGCGTTCCCATAGTTATTGCGGCTCTATTGTCAGCAATCGCATGGAACCTGATTACTTGGTGGTTCGGTATTCCTTCCTCATCCTCTCATGCTTTGATTGGCTCCCTCGCAGGCGCAGTAATCGGCGGAGCAGGCATGAGCGCAATTAACAGCGGTGGATTGATCAAGATTGTACAAGCGTTGATTTTTTCACCGCTCATTGCTTTCTCCGCAGGTTTTATCATTATGTGGATTCTCAAGAAAATCTTTGCCAAATCAAGCCCGCATCAGGTGAATAAAGGATTTCGCTTCGGTCAAATCCTGACAGCTGCTTTCCAATCGTTCTCTCACGGTACGAATGACGCTCAAAAAGCAATGGGTATTATCGTATTTGCTCTAGTTGCTTCCGGTATTCAAACTACGATGGACGTTCCGCTATGGGTTAAAATTTCCGCAGCGACAGCGATGGCGCTCGGTACCTCAGTCGGCGGCTGGAAAATCATCAAAACGATGGGGACAAAAATTTTCAAAATCGAGCCAATCAACGGCTTTGCAGCTGACATTGGTTCAGCAGCCGTTATTTTGACGGCAACGATGCTTCATCTTCCAGTAAGCACAACACATGTTATTACGTCTTCAATCCTTGGTGTCGGCAGCGCGAAACGGTTCTCCGCTGTTAAATGGGGAGTTGCAGGTCGTATCATCGTTGCGTGGGTTATTACAATTCCCATTACAATTATCATGGCGATGTTTTTCTACTGGATCATTCATTTCTTCTTCCTATAAGAAAAGCTTGAAAAAACGATTACTCTTCGGTAATATAGTGATCTGACTCTTTAAATGAGATAGTGAGGAAAACCTCACTCGCCATGAGCCTAGGCTCATGGGGAATGAGATGCTCCTCACTATTTTTTGTGTTCTCTTCTAACGTATATCCTCTGTGGACAATGTTTATCGAAAATTCGCGAAAATTGCATCTATTCACATAATTAATAACAGCTGTGTATGAGTTCCACATTTGATGGTTGTACAGCCGCTTCAGCTTCGTTGCTACCATAATATGCGGCAGAATTGATTCGTTTTCTTTTGAGAATTTATATATTTTCAGCATAAGCAGAAAACATATGCACATTGTACGAACAGCTGTGTATGGATTGTAAGATGGAAGCTGACGAAAACTGTCGAAGGTTGCACTTGTACACAGTTCATAACAATGTTGTACGAATTCAAACGGTTTTTATGTGGACAGACAAGGGAAATGGGTTATCCACAGCTGGATAACTATTTTATTTATAGTGTGATCATGTGCATAAATGGATGAAATAAAATACACCCCGATCGCTGCGTTATTCGCGGCAACCAGGGTGCTTCACTTTAATAGATGTAGGTTAAATATGTTTATAATAAACCTTCGAATCCGTGTTTAACGTTTCTTAGGCGTAGTACGGCGACGACGAACTGTTTTTTTGCCTGAGCCGGAACCAGCTCTTGGCTTGCGGCGTTTGCGGCGCTTAGGTTTCCATTCGTCAGAATCATCGTCATCAGATTCTTTTGATTTTTTGCCAAAGGAGCCCATAAGCACTTTGACAAGCGGAGCCATTTGAGAAACGCTCGACATGACCTTCTGGACCTTTGTCACGGTCGTTAAGATACCGTCGATGCCGCCCAAACGATCGATATAACCTTTAATTTCGCCTAGATTGGCAAGTGAGAAGCCGCTTGCTTTGGTGCTAGTGGTCGATTCTATAAGCTCAGCAGCTGTATCCGGTACAACGACGGGCAGGATATCCTGCGCCTGCTGCGAAGCCGGCGGCATTGTTGGCAGGTTTCCGCCAAAGCTGAAACCGCTCGACTTTGCGCCAGACGATTTGCTGAACGGCTCTTGTGCCAGACGCTGGCCGCCGTGCCAATCGTTTTGCTGGTTGCCGGTACCGGGGTTATTGCGATAGTTCACACGGATCACAACCCTTCTTTTATAACAGTTTATGGAGTAGGCGAACATAAGGATTGGACGAATGTCTCGGGTGCAGATTTTTTTCTAGATAAATGCCTGCTGCTTGTATGTGAGTTCGCGTCAAATAGGTGGGGCATTTCCTTGCGTTAATTCGGTAATGTTTGAAAAAAACGGTTAAAAAAGTTACAATAGTAGCATTAGTTTTAATAGGAGTGAATTCGCATGCAGCTTAAAAAGCTGAACGATAAAGCAATAGATCAATTATTCGAAGCGGTGCTTACATTGAAGTCAGTTGAGGAATGTTATGTTTTCTTCGATGATCTGTGTACGGTGAATGAGATCCAATCGTTATCGCAAAGACTTGAAGTAGCACGGATGCTCGGAAAAGGCAGCACTTATAACGCGATTGAAGCCGAGACAGGCGCAAGTACAGCAACAATATCGAGAGTGAAGCGTTGCTTGAACTATGGCAATGACGGTTATAAAATGGCTTTAGAACGGCTTGGAAGGTAGGAATCATGCGATGAAGCCAGGCATTCTTGTCATTAGCCACGGCTCCAGAGAAGCTGCATGGGTACAGTTAGTTGATGAGGCGGTTGCAGCAGCAGCGGCTTCGCCCCGTTTATCAGGCGTTCCAATTATGTCGTCCTTTCTCGAGATCGTGGAGGGACGGCTTATTCAGGATGGCATTGATGAATTAGAGCGACAAGGTGTTACGGATATGTTCGTAGTGCCGCTGTTCGTTTCTTCGGGCAGTACACATGTGGATGAAATTGGGCAAGCATTTGGTTTTCCATGGGTTTCCGATCTGGAGGGTGACTTAGGTACATTTCGAGTCAAAGCTACGATTCATTATGGTCTCCCCATTGACGATGATCCCCAAATTGCAGAGCTGCTCGCTTCAAACATTGCACCCTTATCCACAAAACCAGAGTCAGAAGCGTTACTGCTTATTGGCCACGGAAGCAAAGAAAAGGTATTTCATGAGCGCTGGCAGGAAGGGCTGAAGAAGCTTGGCGAGCGGGTTAGAGCGCTCGGTGGATATAAGCGCGCAGAGTATGCCATGCTATTGCCAGACCAAGCGGCAGGAAAGCTGGCAGCGATGCAGGCAGCGAATCCACAGGAAGCGGTCATTGTTGTGCCGCTATTTCTGAGCCAAGGCTATTTTACCAATCATGTCATTCCAAATCGGCTTAATGGTTTTGTTTATCGCTATAACGGCAAGGCGATGCTTCCTAATGCAGCGATTGAGCTTTGGCTGGAGCATCAGATGATCGACGGTTTACAACGGTTGCGCGAAGAGAAGCATGTCACGTTTACAGAATAAATGTTAGGTTGAATGATTGTTAGGGGTGAACCGAGATGGCAATCAAACGAGCAAGACTTATATATAACCCGACATCGGGAAGAGAAGAAATGAAAAAAAGATTGCCAGATATTCTTCAGCGTCTTGAACAGGGCGGTATTGAAACGAGCTGCCACGCCACGATAGGCGAGGGAGATGCTACGCTTGCAGCGGCTGAAGCCGCGGACCGCGGTTATGATATGATCATTGCTGCAGGCGGTGACGGTACGCTTTATGAGGTTATCAACGGCTTGACGAACAAGGCGAATCGACCTCCGCTTGGCATATTGCCAGTTGGCACAACGAATGATTTCGCACGGGCGATGGGTATTCCGAAGCATTGGGAGTACGCAGTCGACCTAATTATTCAGCAATATAGCCGGCCGATTGATGTCGGTAAGGCGAATGATCGCTATTTTATCAATATTGCTGGAGGCGGCTCCTTAACGGAACTGACCTATGATGTGCCGAGCAAGCTTAAGACGATGATTGGGCAGCTGGCATATTATATGAAGGGCATGGAGAAAATGACCCGACTTCGGCCAACTGAGCTGACTTTTCATGCAGCGGGTGTAGGGGAATTCCATGATGAGTTCATGATGTTCCTTATATGCAACAGCAATTCGGTCGGCGGTTTCGAGCGACTCGCGCCGGACTCCAAGCTTGATGACGGGCTTCTGGACGTCCTGCTTATCCGCAAATGCAATCTGCCCGAATTTATTAAGCTTGTGACGCTTGCGCTGCGCGGTGAGCATTTGAACGATCCACATGTGATTCATTTTCGGACGGATGAACTAAAGGTGACTACACCGGATTATGTGCAAATTAACCTCGATGGAGAATATGGCGGCGTGCTGCCATGCACCTTTTCGGTGCTGCCGTCGCATTTGCGTATTTTTGCTGATGAGACTGGGGAATCGACTTACCGTTAAGCCCTTATGTATTCGTAAATCTGGGAATGATAAATAGGAACTAGCATGCAACAGCATTGAAGATAGAGCGGAGAGAGTTTATGAACAAAGGTAGAAGCAGAGGCGGCAAAGGCAGATCGCGGGGTGCTGCGGGTACGGGTACTCGTGCAGCGGCGATTCCAGCAGATGCGCCTTTTCAGAAAAATGAAGAAGTCACCGTCGATATTATCGGCCTGACACATGATGGAGAAGGGGTAGGCCGCACTGACGGCTTTACCCTTTTTATACAGGGAGCACTTCCTGGTGAGCGTGTGCGCGCGAAGGTGATGAAGGTAAAGAAGCAATATGGCTATGCGAAGCTTGAAGAGCTGATGCTTAAGAGCCCATCGCGTATAGAACCGCCTTGTGATATTTATAAGGAATGTGGCGGCTGCCAGCTGCAGCATTTTGATTATCCGGCGCAGCTGGAGTGGAAACGCCAGCATGTTGTGGATAACTTGATGCGAATCGGCAAACTGAATGTGGATGGTGAAGGCAATCTGTCAGATGGAGAGAATGCGTCTACTGGGATTGTTGTTCACCCTACTATTGGAATGGACGAGCCTTGGCGTTATCGCAATAAAGCATCGGTACCAATCGGCACCAGTTCTAAAGATGGTCAATTAATTGCTGGCTTCTACGCCCGCGGCAGCCATCGGATTATCGATATGGACGATTGTCTGATTGAGCATGAGCATAATGATGAGGTTATTCGTGTTGTAAAACGAATTGGACGTGAGCTTGGCGTCACACCTTATGATGAGGAAACAGGCCGCGGCGTGCTGCGCCATGTAATGGCACGGACAGGCGTTGTCACCGGCGAGATCATGGTCGTGTTGGTCACGAACAGCAGGAAGCTGCCTTCGTCGGATGAATGGGTGAGGCGCATCCGCGAGGAGCTCCCTGGCGTGAAGAGCATCGTTCAAAATGTGAACGAGCGGAATACGAACGTTATATTCGGTGATGAGACTCGTGTCCTCTGGGGCAGCGAGGTTATCTATGATGAGCTCGACGGCATTCGCTTCGCAATATCGGCGAGATCGTTCTATCAAGTGAACCCGATGCAAACGGTGGAGTTATATCGTAAAGCTGTCGAGTATGCAGGCCTAACAGGCTCGGAAACGGTGATTGACGCTTATTGCGGCATTGGTACGATATCGTTGTTCCTTGCAAGGCAGGCTGGACGCGTTTATGGCGTTGAAATCGTACCCGAGGCAATCGAGGATGCGGCGCGGAACGCGGCGCTCAACGGCATTACGAACGCCTCGTTCGAGGCGGGCCCTGCGGAGGTTGTTATTCCTCGCTGGCGCAAGGAAGGCATAACGGCCGATGTTATTGTCGTTGATCCACCGCGCAAAGGCTGCGACCCTGCACTGCTTGAGACGATTCTGGCGATGAAGCCGGAGCGAGTAGTGTATGTGAGCTGCAACCCTTCTACGCTGGCAAGGGATTTGCGCGTGTTGGAGGACGGCGGGTATAGGACGACTGAGGTTGTGCCGGTGGATATGTTTCCGTGGACGGTTCATGTGGAGAGTGTTGCTTCCTTGATCTATAAGGGGTTCTGAGTTGTGAAATGAGTAGATGGGGACGAAACGGGGACGGAAGTTATTTCTGTCCCCGTTTACCTATTAAGAACGCTTCAAACTTATCAGCAGCTGATTGATCCGCAGAGCGGAGAGCGTGTCCGTAAACGTTCATTGTAGTAGTGATATTGCCGTGTCCAAGACGTTCAGAGATAATTTTGGCGTGAACGCCTTGATTGATAAGTAGTGTAGCCGATGTGTGGCGGAGGTCATGAAAACGGATATATCTTAATTTATTGTTCTTGATGAAGTTACGAAACCATAAATATGATCGTTCTTGATGAAATGCTTTGCCATCCGGATGACAGAACATAAAAAAGTAATTTCCACCTTGCCAGCGATCCCCGATTTTATCACGCTCTTTAATTTTGTATATATAGTATTCTCTCATGTCTTCCAGCATGGATGCGGGTATTGATACTTTACGTTTCGAGTTCTTGGTTTTGGGTTCTTTCACGTGGGCGATGCCTGCTGGGGACATCGAGACGCTTTGAACTACATCAATAACACCAGTATTCCAGTCGATGTGTTTCCATTCTAATCCTAATAATTTCCCTCTTCTTAGTCCAGTGGTTAAGGCTAAGGTCACCATTACTCTCCAATGAATTGGCTCTTTCTGTAAGACATGAAGTAATTTCTTAACTTCGATTTCATCGTAAGGTATTATTACTTTATGTTTGACTAAAGGTTTTTTCACACCATCAACCGGGCTGTGTTTAATGACTCTCCATTCAACAGCTCGGGTGAAAATATTTTTTAGTATTCGATGATTTATTTCAATTGTGCCAGATGATAAGTTCCCTTTTCGAAAACCTTGGCGTGCACCGTCAATTGCTAAAGAGTCGATGAAGCTTACAATATGGAGAGTTTTGATTTGGTCAATTCTCAAGTGTCCAAAAATTGGAACTATTTTATTTTTTAAGTTGGACTTATAAGTGTATAGGGTCCTTTCAGCTAAATGTTTTAAAGCATATTTGACTTCCCATTCCTTTACAAATGCTATAAAAGTCATTTTTTCTGGTGTAATAAATTCTCCGGCTTCGACTTCAATCTTAAACTTTACCAATTCCTCGTTCAGATAATCACTCAATCGCTTCTTTGTTTTTAATAGTGTTTGATCTTCGATTTTAATTGGTTTATATCGTTTTACTCGTTTACCTTTCGCGTCATATCCTACTTCGACAACAAGTCTCCATGAATTCGGACCACGTTTCTCAATACTTGCCATATGCTTACCTCCAAAAAAAGTGATTCTGTTTTAATAATATTGTAGGTTAAAGAAAGGCCTGTAGCTGATACAAGCCTTTTTAATACTTCCAATAAGCAATTTACCTTAAGCTGTTTATTTCTTGTTGTTGCATCCAAGCATTTAAGGAATCTCTTCTGAAAAGTATCTTTGTCCCCACTCGCAAATGTGGAATTCTTCCAGCTCGTACCTCGCTATACAGTTTATCTTTAGAAACTTTACAATGAAAAATGTTTTCCCAAGCTTCTGAAAATGTAAGTGTATTGTGTGTTTGTGGTTGATTTTCTTGATTATAAAAAGAAGTGTTTAAGAATTGGTGATTAGTATTGTTCAATCGAAACCATCCTCTCAATGTGTATGTTTTTAATGTTAATGAGTAAGAATTTTTCGATCATTTCTTCTCAGATGGATTGCATGTAAAGCTACATTATATAACTCGTTATCCCAAACACTGCGACCATTCGCTAGAACAAATGGATACCCATTCCATAGAATTAAGACCCAAATGAACAAGGACAGTAGTAGAATTCGTTAGAGGAGCGAGACAACCTTTTTGAGGAAAGAGATCCTCATTTTCGTTTGTATTATTTATTAATTTAAAATACCACTCAAAAGGTCCATCCTCTTGATGTTCGAGTGAAAAGCATTTGAATATATCTGGATAAGATGCTAGGTAACATGCTGAAGAGTATTCTCTGTTATACATTTTGAATTTGTCCATGCATAAATGGAAATTAATACTGTGAGCATCATTAATGAAAAACTTGCTTTTCCCTCCTGAACTTATTTAATGATGGTGTTAACATATCCGTAAATTTTTTTAAAACAAGAGAAAATCAAAAAACTATAAATATTCTCAAATCTAAATGGGTCATATTCTGAAAAGGAGAATGTCCCATTTTTAAATTTTAAATATAATCAAAAATTTATAATAAAATTTGGTTCCTCAGATAAACCCATATATCATACCTACAATTTGAATTGCTCGTGCGAGCTATTTGTTGGAGGTGACAGGGATGGGTTTGTTAGCAACTAAAGAAACATTTGAAGAATATGAAGAAACAACGCAATCAAATGAGTCACTTTTAATTGAAACACAAGGTGCATTTGAAACCTTTAAAAGCGCAATTCGATATATGTATGATGGGAAACTATCAAATGAAACACAGCCTAATAAAACAGGTGTCTATTCTATTCAAAATGAGTTTGGTTGGGTTACAACACCTGAGCATTTAGAAGCTTTAAGAAACCCATTACAATATACACATTTAAAAGCTAGAAGTATTCCGTCACTTCTAAATAAAATAATTCAAAATAATCACTTGTATATGCGCTATAACATGTCTTACACATCACAAACTCATAGAAAAAGTGATTTGAGATACATTGTTACTGTTCCTCTTGATTTTGATGATGTTCAGCTGGAGGAGTTAAATATTTCTACTGCGATTGAATTGAAGACGCATATTAATAAATTTGGCTTTGAAGTTTTTTTGATTATAAAAACAGATACAGGATACCATGCACATTTGCCTATAGAGCCTTTAAAAGTAATGGAAATGGGTGCGAAGCATTATGATTTGATTCTGAAAAAAATAGTAAAACTTCTAGGTTCAGATCCCAATAGTGCTTCGGCTGAACACTTTTTTCGTGTACCTAACTCCAAAAATGTAGTTAATTTCTTTAATATTGAAAAACCTAAATTAGATTTTTATGAAAACAAACTAAAAGATATTAGTGTAAGGAATCAGGAAGCGAAAAAGACAGATCGATTAATCACACCT
Source organism: Paenibacillus sp. MCAF9 (assembly GCF_052114265.1). Taxonomy (NCBI): domain Bacteria; kingdom Bacillati; phylum Bacillota; class Bacilli; order Caryophanales; family Paenibacillaceae; genus Paenibacillus; species Paenibacillus sp. MCAF9. The sequence continues at coordinate 113,148 of NZ_JBFREL010000002.1, read as the reverse complement.
GTTCTTTTCGGGAAAAATATGAATCAAAAGGCTATGCGTGAGTTATTAAAGGGGAATTTTAATGTAGAATGTTATGCCACTGATGGCTATGGTAAAACTAGAAAATGTGGAAGAAACAATGCTTGTTTATCAGTGGCATTAGGCATGTTCGCTGATAATATTTCTCAGTCCGAAACAAGAAGGGTATTGCTGAAATGGAGGGAAGAGGCAATAAATAATGATGATTTTCCAGAAGAAGAAGTTCTCAGAATAATTAGTAATGCCTATTCTGGGAAATATGAGGGGCCAGGAAAGTTCTATGTTGAAGCATTGACTGGAATGTCTTTTATTCCTTATACAATTCCTAAAGCTCGCGGTAAACGACAAAATCACTTCTCTGAAATAAGAGATGATTTGATTAAATATCTTAATGAGCATTATCGTAAATACAATGAGCATTTAGAAATGTCTCAAGGAAAGTTAGCAACAGAATTATCAGATTTTACTGGGTTTTTAATTTCTGTCGATTCATTAAAAAAAGTTATTGCACAAATGAAAAAAGAAGAGATGTTGGAAATAAAAACGATTCGGCGCGGTAAGTCTTATATTTCTATATATATTTTATGTGATCTTTTATCTGCTTCTGGATGTATGATAGAAATACAAGATACTAATGAAGTAATCGAAGAAAATGTTGAAGAACTAATAGTCGAAAATAATATTGAAAGCTATATATTTCACAGTGCCAACGCGTATACCTATATATCTAATGCTAATGGTTCTTTAAGGTCTAGATCTTTAGGAACTTGTTCTTTAAAGTTAAACAATAGAACTTCAACCAACAGCAGAAACCGAAAAATTCAGACAGCGAATATTTGTTCAATTGCAATGTGGAGTTATTTATTCTTCTTCTTAGATGATTGAACTTCTCTATTAGTGGAAGCTATTTTCATGTATTAAGATAATCCATCATCATTTTATTATTGGATAATAATGAAGAATATTGCACCGGCAAAACAATTTGATAGTACAAAGAAATGAGTACTATCTATGCCATTATTGCTATAAATTATATTGACAAATTTGGAATACGACAGAAAAAAACAACCATGTATAAATGGAGACCATCAAGGAAGAGTAGGTCGTGATTCAAGAAATCATTGAAAAATATGGTAGCGGGTTGTTACTTACAAACCTTAATCAACCTAGAGATTCGATCTATCTCTATTAATGAATGTGCCGTAGAAATATGACGTGAAAATCAGTTCTTGGAAGCTGTCCCCTAATACGTGACGGGCGAACCATGATGTTTATCATGCCCTTGTCTGTTGCTATTTTTATTAAATCGTCTATCGAGTAAGGTGAAGTTTTTCCACATGACACAACCGATTGTGGTTCCGGTATTCGCGTGCTTCAAGCATTTGGTAGCTAATTACTATAAGTGCAAAAAAGGTAACCAATAATGTAGGTCTCATGAGGGGGAGGTTGATTTAATTAAGCGCAATCAGTCGTTGCTAGCGTTTAATTACTTGTAGATGTTGTCTTAGAGGCTTGAGAGACTTATTTAGAATTAAGAATGAAACATGATGATACTAGCCCTCAGCCACAGCTTAGTGCAATACCCGCGTCCACAACAACTGTTCGGAATGGCGCAATTTTGAAGAGAGGGAAATAGAACTATTGAGATATATAAAGACAAACGATTTATCTAAATGAAAAGATATTGATAAGGAGTGGTTGTTTTTTAGAGTAACTATTCATTTTCGGTGCGTATGTTTGATTTATATGTCAAATGAGAAATGATCTTGGCTGATTAATCGGATATATAATATAAGAGGCTAAGGCTTATGTGATTTTTATTGATTTTCCGAGGAACACAAATGGGAGGATAAATTATTAGCTTTGGCGTTCTTGAAATTTCTTGTTGTTATCTCTTTGGTATTTAAGTTTTGAAATATAAAATACAATAAACGTAAATACCGCCTTCCATATAGAGGGCGGTATTTCGTTCGATACTTAAGATCAACTATTTATAGAAAAGAATAATGATCTCCTGTGCTTAATACAATTCAATATGGTTCGAGGGGGGATTGCAATGAATAATATACAATAGATCTTTCATTGCAAAATTCATTTCTTTCAAGTGATGTATGTGTTCCTGTCCTTTTTCTTATAGATAATTATAAAGTAATGTTAATGAGTTTTATCTAAATCATTTTTTTTGGATAAGAATACATTTCTTCACGATTATTGTGTTTCATGTTGAGTTGTTTTCAAATACTCTTTATCAAAGTCATTTTCTGTAAGATTGATAACACCATATAAAGAAGCATGAGGATAATAACTATGTTTTTTTCCTTCATAAGTGTAGGACACCTTAGGTCGAATAACATAAAACTTATATGAAGGATTATCAATATTAGCTTCAATTTTTGATTTCAATTTACCAGATAAATCAAATTCGAGTTTTGTTGATTCCATTAATACATCGTCTAAATTAATGTGCACCTCATTTAATAAGACTTTTTCACTGGATTTATTGACTAAATTAACAAGATAACCATCGAAAAAAGAAGAAATAATAGCATAATCCTCTCCCATTTCAATCGGCGATTTATCTATTGAATCTTTATTTTCAACATTAAAGTACCAATTACCAATCGTATAATTTTTACTTGATCTGTTTTTAAAATTTATTTCTATTTCAGAAAGTCTTTCAATTCCTAAGTTATTAAAGCTTAATACCATTTCAATATTTTTAACATCGTATTTACCTGTAGATTCACTATTAAAAAAAGAAAAGTTTTTTATCTGTACATTTTTAGAATTTTTAAAATTTATAGATTCAACCACTGTAGGATCTAAGTAATCATTAGAATTCTTCTTTAATAAATACGTTATTACAAGTGTGTATTCAGATCCTTTTTCAGCATAAAAAGAAGTATTATAGTGTATAAAATGAGCTTCTTCATATATTTTATTAGGGGAGCATGATGCTGAAGATATGGTAATTAATAATGTCACTAGTAAAGTGATGCTATTTTTAAACAAACTTAATTTATACAATAACAACAACTCCAATCAATTTTTCTTTAAATGCACCGTCCTAATTATAAGGGACGGTGCATTTATAAAGATTATTGGTACTTAACAATAAGATAGGAATTGGATGTAGGTTCTATATATGTAGTATTTACCCAATCATCAGGGAATTGTACACATACTCCAGCTTCGCAGGCTATTACAGTACGTTTATATTGAATATATTGTTGCATAAGGTCCATATTGTAGCTTAGCTTACTGAATTTAGTTGGGTCCGCTGGAATACTTACACCAACTGAATACGTTGTAGTATAGCTAGCAGCAAGCCCGAATTGAGCTTTTACTTTAGATGCAGCATCAGCTGTAATATTAGTTGAAAAAGTAAGAGCAACACTTTGAGTTTCTGTCCAAGTATATTTGTCTGATTTAGCCCAACTTCCGGTTAGATATCTAATAAATGCCTTTGAATTCTGGTATCTAGGTCCCAATATATTAAATTCGTAAACTGAAGTAGCTGAAAGCGGGCTAATTTGAGCAGGGGGTTCGGGATCTCTTACAGCTTCAACATAAACAGCATCTTCATTTGTTTCATTTGGGGAATTAACATTTGATGCATAAGCAGCATTCCCGAATGAGAATATCATTATTGATATTAGCGATATCTGGAAAAGTTTTTTCATTATTTAACCTCCATAATATTTTATAGTATTGGCCAATACCTAGACTTAAACTATCACGAAAAACAAAATATGTCAAAGATACTCTAAATTTCAAGCATTGGTTATTAAGAATAAATATGTTCTATATTCCAAAATAGTTGTTTAGAGGAAATGGTAGTTGCATATCCACTGTTCATTCTGAATCCTGAGTTACTTTGCTATTAGATCTGCGATGAGGTATCGATTGATTGCGTCTAACATTCTGAATTTTGAATCGTTAAATAAATTAATGCTTGACTATCACAACGACTACGGAAAAATTCTAGAGGACGTTACAACTAAGCTACGCAGTACAGCGGAAACATTGTACCCTTCAAACATTTCATATGTAACAATAAATGGTGGGCAGGCCTATGAAAATGAAAAGGATGTTTTGGTTATGATATTATCCTTTAGTTTTCAAACGATGTGTTTAGACCACATCTGGAACTGTGTAAATACTTGTTCTTTAACTAGTCATGGAGTATTATTGAAATTAACTAAATATTGATCGATTATGCGGAAGCACCGCAGATTAATACCCTATCAACGGGTTAGGTCTGCGGTTTTTTTGTATTTCCGAGACAAATTGGAGGATGAAAATATGGATTGTTGTAATTTATGCTAAATTCAAGCAGAAATGCTTTTTAAACATCTGAAATATGACATCGGCTCACTGTGCTTGAAATGCTATATGAAAATCCAAGCAACATGTTCAACTTGTGGAGATAGTTTTATACCACACGAAGTCCTAGAAGGTATTACATATAGAATTAAGGCGAAATATATTGGAATGAGCGATAGGAATATTATTGTTTGTGATAGCTGTTATGAGGCAATTCAGCATACATTTCCTGAGCAAATGGAATGAAAATAGATAAACCGGAAAATCAGGGAGACAATATTTCAAATCCTTAGCATTCAATATAATACTGGTTTTTTCAAGTGGAAATTAATGATGTACTCTAATTGCTACTATTTCAAATTAAAACTTTAAGAGATAACACTGTTTTTATGAATCCATTTGGATCTTATACTGACAGTGTTTTTCTTGTTTAATTCAATAAAAGTAATATATTAATTCCGAGAGATAATAAAAACTAATGAAGGGAGAATTTATTAAATGAGAATATGTGGAGGGTATAACAAAAGGAGCTCGTGTATACAAATTGACGGAATTATATTGATTTTACAGCCGAATATTTATTGTAATTTGATCAATGAAAACCAAAACCATTGATTCATTTAATCAGTTTTATCAGAATAGGAGTTATTTAGAGGTAATTATCATCTACTTTGGTTTTCTTGCTACCATGTTACTGGTTCAATTACAGTACTAAAAGCGTGCCTGGCGGTTTAAATCATTTTCATTTTTCAGGATAACATTTTATTTTCAAACGAGTTGAATTTAGTACTGCAACACCTTACGACGAAGTTGTAAGGTGTAAAGAGTTTGATGTTTTTTTTGGTATTCTTGGTGTTTTTAATGTGGTAATCGTGATTTTTGATGGAGGGATTGTCGTGGCTAGTATAACGTATCAAATGAAATGTGCATTGCAAGAGATCAATCAAATTAACGAGTCAAAAATTAATGCTAGAGAAAGCAATGATTTCGATAATATCCATTCAATCAAATACTATAAAGATACTCTAGATACAGCTGTTAAATTCGGGGGTTTTTGCAAGGAAAGTTTCGGAGTGAAAAAAGTAGCGGATATTTCAAACACACATTATGAGTCTTTTATGAAGTTTAATGAAAATAAGGGGTGTACTGTAGGACATTTAATTAACCTTGAAAGTCATTTATTGAAATTACAAATAGGTATAAGTAAAATGGTTGAATCAAAAAAAATGAATGTGGTCTTTAAGCCTTTTGTTGAGAAAAGAATGTATAATCCATCTGATCGCGAACCACCTAAAAATAGAAGTTATACACAAGACGAAATATCTAAATTTGATAGTATATTCTCTCATTCAGTTCGTGATGCTATGCAAATGAGCATACAACTAGGTCTTAGAATACGGGAGGTATGTAACTTACGTATTGAGTTCGTTGTTGAGAAAAATGGTGAAATGCACATACATATACCACCAGGAGAAGGAAAGGGGATTACAAAAGGAGGAAGATTTCGGTCACTGCCCGTACCAGCCCAATATCAATCAAAATTACGTGAATTAATTATTAATCGGAACTCAAAAGACAAAATATTAAATGTAAAACAAGGTACCTTGAGAAGTGCCTTAAAAAGAGCTTGTGACAAATTAGGGATTAAATCAAGGGGATGGCATGGATTTCGTCATACGTATGCAAGAAATCGCTTGGAATTGTTATTAGGGGATAAAAAGGAAATAGGAAAGGATATAATACGTGAAATGTTAAATAATCGAGAGAAACATTTAAAGATAGATCAGAAAATAATTCATCCTGATCTAGAAGTGGTACAAAAGATGATAAATCAAATACACTCAGAATTGGGTCACGGAGAAAATCGCTGGGGTCTCATGGCTGTATATTTATCGTTTTAGATTACAAATAATGAGCATCAAAAGAATATCGTTTACGAAAAATATATAAAACATAACTAAAGTATGAAATACATATTTGAAATATGTTTTATATATTGAGAATATTAAATTTGAAAATAGTTTTCAATTATTTGAAAAATTGAGCACGAATTTTTGATATTAGAAACACACTAAAAGTATTAAATTCTTGTTTTGAATATTCATTACATATTTTCTATATATGTTACATATTTATAGTATGCAATACATACACGAGGTATAAGAAGTATATTTAAAATATATCTCATATACTTTATGTATGTTTTGTATTCAAAATAATTCAACGGTCCATGTTCTTGGTTCATTGAAATTGGACCAACTTTCAGAGTACATCATTCCCTGAATTATGTAAGATTGAAATAAAGTTGAATCTTATATTTGATTAAAATTACCAAAAGAACTTTCACTTGAATTTTAAAATCAAGTCTAATATTACTTCTTCTCATTAATTAGTCTTTCATGTTCAGCTCGAACAACTAATGCCTTTGCTATCTGCTTTTCTTCTTCCTCTAACAGATTTTTATAAAAATTAAGACCATTTTTTTTAATATAATCACTCACATTTACTCGGCTCACTCGAATCACTCCTTTGATAATAGATTGAATTTATGGCTAATATTCGTTACGTCTCAAAGCTTAGTTTAACATGGATATATTTATCATAAGTGGCTAGTACATAAAAAGGTAATGTTATACCAAACAAATATTCTTGAATTTGTTTAAATTTATTAGGTTTCAAATAATGCGAATCCAGTCATCTGGTCCACTTAATTTGCTTTTTTCCAACTCTAATATTAAATTTTATGGGCTCAATGAAAATACCGCCAATTTCCCCGCAATTACTGCAAGTCCAGTACAATTCATCTTGTTTTCGAGTTACACCAAAACCGCGACAATTTATGCATTGTACATCTTCATTGTATTCTTTTTGTGTATCTAAATGTTTGGATGATTTATCACTCATTGTAGCACCTCAGATTTAAATGTCATTATCTCTTCGCAGTCAGAACACTTGTCTATTTGGCTTTGACTGAAAAAGGGAAAACAATCAATTTTAATTCCTCCACAATAAGAGCACTCCCTAGCCCCATATTCTTTAATTAAGGTAGTTATATTGCTCTCTAGATTTCTTAAAACGTCTATTCCATCCTTAGTGTAGCCATTCATTAGGACAAGATTGTGGTCAATCTGTTCGATATAAATTGGTCGATTAGATGATTTGCCAACTCCAATATTTTTTGTTCGTGAAGTACTTTTCATATTAATTCCCCCCCATTTTTAATATCTTAATGTTTTTCATCATATAATTTGTATTGATAGATTGGTATATAATAGTTTAAGAATATTAAAGCAAAGAGTAAACTAAGCTAAGCTTAGAGCAAGTAGATATATTTTGAACTTATCAGTAATTTCTCCTCGTTCCCCAGCTCAGTTCTGACCTACTCGATTATATTCTGAATGTGGCGTTCTTATTTTAGTATGAATGTTGTGCTTATCAAAATAACGGCTAGGACAAAGAATAGGATCGAAAGATAATAATAAATCATAATCTACGTTCCCTTGTATCTTGTATTAAGTAGTGCCGTTCATAGAAAATTATTATTTCCGATTTCAGTCAATAATCATTGAAAGCCTACATACTCTATTATACACCGTATTGTTCCTGTATGGTACTAAAATTCAAAGTTAAGACCTTATGGTTCGTTCTTATTGACAGGCTAAATGTCTACACTTTTTATGAGGTGTGGCTATGAATAATGATATATTAAAACTAGTTGGCGAGAAGATAAGAGAAGTTAGAAAAGAAAAAGGATTAACACAGGAACAGCTCGGAGAAATGGCGGATTTCACATACTCTTATATAGGCCGAATTGAGAGAGGTCAAAAAAATATATCGTTGCAGAATTTGGATAGAATAGCAAGGATTTTAGATGTACCAGTTCACCGACTATTTGATTATGAGTATGAATACAGTAAGCTCACAAACAAGGGTAAACTAGTTAGTGGAATTTTGGATATGCTAATCAAGCAAGATGAATCGGATTTATCTAAATCAAAAGTAATACTGAAAGAGATATTTGGTGATAAGAGTCGAAATTAAAGGCAATTAACATCTTTTTGTTGGAAAATATCATCTATTATGGCAACATGAAGGGCCTCATAAAATGAGTTATGAGGGAGATCGGTGAATTACTGTCAAGCATAATCTCTAGCACTCCATTCATATTCATCCATCCCATGCTAATTATAGTATAGCATATCAGTGTATTTAATAGCCCTGCCATAGGCTTTACGGTTTATGGTGGAAAGGAGAGTATGCTTGCAAGGGTTTTCTGATGTTATTCAGAGTAATAGGCTATGATTACATATCTTTGCTAGCTTTGCCAAAAATAATGAATACTAAAAATTATAAAACAAAGAGATATACACATTTCGATTATAGAGTTTCAATAGAGAAAATTATTGATGATCTAAAAAACCCATGCTGGGTAACTCGGCATGGGTTCTACCTGTTTATATATTTTAAATAAATACATTGAAGTACGATAAGAAAAGTAAAAAGTCTAAACCAAAAGAACGTGAAATTTTCCATGCATCTCATATAGATTGTTATATATATAAATATTATGGTGACCTATTAAATGATTGCTATAACGGAGTTGTTGAGGATTTAGGTATAAATGATGTTGCAACAGCATATAGAAACAATTTAGCGGAAAGAGCAATATTCATATTGCAAAAGAGGTAATCGATTTTAAAAAAATAAGCAGAAGGCTTATATTTTTGTTTCAGAATTTACAGAGTTTTGCGATACTTTAGATCATAATTATCTTAAAGATAAATTGAAATATGTTCTTAATCAAGAAACACTTTCAGATGACTATTATGCTGTATTTAACAACATTACGAAGTATAGTTATCTAGAGAAAGAAGACATAGATACAGAGTTGAAAACTAAACACAGTCAAGAAGAAATAAAAAAACTTCTGAGATTTTTTGACGATGAACAATTTAGAATTTTTAAAAAAGATAAAATCAAAAAGAACACTAAAAGCTTTGGTATACCTCAAGGAGCAGGTATTAGTTCTGTGTGTTCAAACATATACCTATTGGATTTTGACCGGAAGATAAATGAGTATGTTAAAAACCATGAAGGAATGTATAGAAGGTATTGTGACGATTTAATAATTGTTATTCCGATTGATGAAGAAAACGGTGAATATAATCATGTTCCACATAAAGATTTTTTAAATTATGTTATAAATGAGATCCCAAACCTTTCGATTCAAGAGGAGAAAACTGGGCAATATCTTTTCTCTAATAATGAGATATTAAAAGTAGATAATACCTCGAATAGTTCGAGGCTTGACTATTTAGGATTTACTTTTGATGGGCATAACGTACGTGTCCGAGATAAAAGTTTATTCAAATTCTATAATAGAGCCTACCGAAAAGTAAGGATATGTAATAAGAAATCCAAAGAATATGGACGTAAAACTTATAGACGTGGACTTTATGAAAACTACACACATTTAGGCAAACGGAGAAAGGGACATGGGAATTTCTTAAGTTACATATCACGTGCTCAAAAAGCCTTTGACTCAAATTCAATAACGAATAATTTGATGGAACATCAAGTGAAGAATCATTGGAATAGAATAACTGTACGTTTAGATCCGTAGAGAAGTTTCGGAACATGGTTTGGAACCCAGAGTGCTGTTTAACTCCCAAATTCTAAGCAAGAACCATTTTTACCGATTATGGAAATTATAGTATCGTCATTATGATCGGAAGCATCGACAAAACCCTGAAGCGGAAGAACCGTTTTTGGGTTTTTTTATTTTCACTTTAAAAACGAATATTATTTTTTAAAAATTTATAGAAGAGAACGCTGTAACCATTAAATGCTTTGTCGAGTATTGTAGACATAAACAACTTTTTTAACGTAAACTTATCTATAGATGAAATCGAAAATGGAGTGTTTCAGATGACAGAAGGTCGCTACAATCACTTAACCAAAGAAGAATTAATTGGATTGCTACATAAGCGTGATGCAACTAGAAAACTCGGATTAGTCTGGGAACGTGATGAAATAGAACACGAACGGGTTCTTAATGATGATTTTGTAGGCTTGGAGATGGATGAAAGTTTATCAGTAGGTCAATCTCCGTATGAGAACTTAATAATTGAAGGTGACAATTTCGATGCATTACGCTATCTGAATATTGCTTATAAAGGTCGCGTTAAGTGTATATATATTGATCCACCGTTTAACCTTGGTCGTGGAGATTTTATTTACAATGACAATTATGTTGATGAGGAAGATTCATATCGTCATTCAAAATGGTTAGAGTTTATGTATAGGCGTCTATTGTTGGCGAAGGATTTTTTATCAGATGATGGTGTTATATTCGTATCAATAGGAGATACAGAATATGCTCATCTTACATTGCTTATGGATCAAGTGTTTCCAAGTATGAGAGTAGCTACATTTGTATGGCGCCGTCGTAGTGGTGCAAATGATTCAAAGGATAGGTTTGTCAGTGCAGATCATGAATATGTACTATGTTATGCAAAAAAAGGCTTTTCATTTGCAGGTCAAGATAAAGACCTATCAACATATTCAAATTCAGATAATGATTCTCGCGGTGATTGGATTAACGACAATCTTGTGCAAGCCAAAAACTATAAACAACGTCCTGATGCATATTTCTCGATTCAAAACCCTTTAACAGATATATGGTATCCTTGTGATTTTGGGAACGTATGGCGATTCTCAACTAAAACTAGATTGAACGGTAAGAAAATTAGGACTAAACCTATGGAACAATTGATTGAGGAAAAAAGAATTATTTGGCCAACAGAGGAAAATATAGCAATATATAATAATATCTCGGACTTAAAAAAGGCTATAGTAGAAGGAACTGCACCAAAAAACTTGCAAGTTTATCTATCAATAGAGGAGTTAAAAGATCAGGTATCCAAGGGCCAGGCTCCAGAAAGACTATTAGAATACATTGAACCATTAGAAAACTGGGTGGGAAGAAAAATCGGTTATGGCAAACCTCGCTATAAACGATTTTTATGTGATTTAAAACGCACTGAGAAGCCTATATCAACGTGGATTTTACCGTCTTCGATAAACAAAACTGATTTACGAGCAATAGATCTTAATGAAGTTGAAGCGTTTGAAGTGAGTTACACAAGTGAAGGGACAACCTTATTATCACAAATGATTGGTAATAAAGATTTTCCTTATCCAAAACCATTGAGTCTTATTAAAGTATTGGTTGGTCAATCTACAGACGGTGAAAAAGGACATATAGTTATGGATTTTTTTGCTGGTTCAGGAACAACTGGACATGCTGTAATGGCGCTTAATGAAGAAGACAATGGAAATCGGAGATATATATTAGTGAGTTCGAAAGAAGCTACGAAACAAGAGCCAGAAAAAAATGTTTGTCGAGACGTCACTTCTAAACGTATTCGAACAGCAATTGAGGGTTATTCATATCGAACACCTAAAGGTATTGCATCTGTTGAAGGATTAGGTGGGAGCTTTGCATATATGCGTACAAAAAGACTGAAGCGTGAAACCCTAATGATTGATATGGGTCATGATCAAATTTGGTATGCTCTTCAACAACTTCATTCTAATGAAATTGCACCATTTAATAATGATGTTATTCTTCAAGTATTACAGGGTGATGAGATTGGTATTGATATAATATATATTCCGAAATTAAATCAACAAGTGCTTCAAGATTTAGACGAATTACTATCTATATCACTAAAACCTATTATTATCTACTCTTGGCAACCAGGAATTATTCGACAAAACATCAATTCAAGCCACATTCGCATTGAAAAGATTCCTGATTATTTGATAGAACGGTTTGGGAGGATACATACATGAAAACAGCAAAAACTTTTGGTACGGTACTGAAACGGTTCCAACAAGATGCTGTGAATAATGGAACAGCCGTTTTAACTAGATGCTTAATTGAATTGTCGAAACTTGATAAGGAATCTAAGAACTTTAGGGAAAATAGGAATTTGATTATTGGTGATGTTGGTGCTTTATTATTTGAAGCCCCAACTGGCAGTGGGAAAACATTAATGGCAGGTCATGTTGCTGAAAATCTTAGTCAACTTCATAATACAAAAGGGTTACCCCGTATTATTTGGTTTTGGTTTGCACCCTTTGCGGGGTTAATTGATCAAGCAGTTCGAACTATAAGAACAGAATTCAGCTCGTTGCGCCCTAAAGATCCAGTTGTGGATCGTGATGTTTATGATTTGAAATCTGGTGACGTGTTTGTTACTACTTGGTCTAGTGTTGCTGTATCAAATGAATTAAGCCGTAAAACAAGGACTAGTACAGAAAGTCTGCTTTCCATTGATGACTTAGTAGTATTTGCTCGTTCTCAAGGATTCATAATAGGAGTTATTATTGATGAAGCACATCACACATTCAGAGGTCAAACACAAGCATTTTCCTTTTATAATTCTGTATTATCACCAGAGCTAACTATGCTTGTAACAGCAACTCCGAGGGACAAGGATATATTATCTTTTACTAAAGCAACGGGTGTTTCAAATCTTAGGCGAATTACAGTATCAAGACAACAAGCAATTGAAGATAGACTTATTAAACAAGGAGTTAAAGTAGCTGTATTTAAAGCTCCTTCAAATGTTCAAAGTTTAATTGACTTTAAACGGACTGCGTTGAAACAAGGTGTTGCAACACATAATAGGCTCAAGAGGGCTCTCATTGAGGCTGGACAGACAGTAGTGCCTTTATTGTTAGTTCAGGTAGATTCTGAAGAGGGCTCCGTAGAACAAACTGTTAATTGGCTTAAAGAAATGGGCTTTCGTACAGAGGGAGAAGAGGGATTAATTAGATCCCACACAGCAGCTGAGCCAGACCCATATCTTTCAACGATTGCAGCAGATGAAAATGTAGAAGTGCTTATCTTTAAAATGGCTGTGGCAACAGGCTTTGACGCTCCACGTGCTTTTACGCTAGTCTCATTCAGACCGAATAGGGATGATGATTTCGGTGTTCAGATTGTTGGTCGTATTCTTCGAGTGGATCGACGGTTGCAAGTTGTAGATAAACTTCCAAATGAACTTAATTTTGGATATGTGTTTCTATCAGATAATACAAGTCAAACTGGGTTAACAAGTGCTGCACAGCGAATTAACCAAGTGAAGGATGAATTAGCATCTGTCACAACAAATGTTACAGTTATTCCAATAGATATTCCCGAGATGGAGCTCACTCAAAAAGGAGATAGTACGTTCTTAACATTCAATGTATCTAAAGAAGAATATATTTTTGAAGAACCTCAAAATACCGGGGTCAAAGAAAATACAGAGACATATTCTAATAATATTAATGACAGTGAGAGAGAGTTGGAATCAATACTCGTTTTTCCTAATGATCTAAGTCAATCAAATAGTTTATTAACGATAGAAGATCATTTTCAAGAGGTATTATTCCAAGAGTGGGGTTTTATTGATTTAAACACAGCTGACAATATAAAAAAAATAAAGCCAAATGGATTTCGATATGATATCAATACTAGCTTGAGTTCTCCAAGAATATTTAGTCGGGCGATGCTTTCTTTAAACAATATTGATATCGTAAATCATATAGTTTCACAATTTCGGTTTGATAATGATTCACTTCTTGTTGCACAACAAAATGCCACTAGAATTATAAAGGAAGAGATTGAGATATTTGGAAATCTCAAAGAGCGTCCTGAAGAAATTCGTGCAGATCTAGCTCAGAAAGAAATTGATGCTCGTGCTCAATTAACTCTTTTTACTGCAGACGACTTTGATGTTATTGATATGAGGGAGTTATATACCGCGCTGGCGAATCAGCTAAGAGTGGAAGTCGAAAAAAAAGGAATAGATGATTTTTTCAATACAGATGAAAAGCTACGTTCTGGGCTACATAAGATATTAGCTCTCCGTCCTCAACAATTGAAGTTAGCAATCTCTGAAACAGTCGCGAAATATACAGTAAGGAAGGATTCAGAGCCAATACCTGATTATATTTTTTCAGATGAACCTCTTGCTCCTTCAAGGTTAAATCTCTATGGAGTATTTCCCGATGATCTTAATTCGTGGGAAAGACCATTTGCAGAATATCTTGATGATGATGTTTCAGATACTGTACTTTGGTGGCATAGGAACCCCCCACGTAAGCCCTATTCAGTTACCATGCCTTTGCCTGGACAACCGGATTTTTACCCTGATTTTGTTGTGGGGATAAATGGTCGTAATCGTGGTGAAGGAATATTGCTAATGGAGACAAAAAGAGTGATTAACGATCAGGAGCGTAATGCATTGGTTAAGGCACAGGCAGTTCATCCAGAATACGGAAAAGTAATGATGATTTTCTGGCAAGAAAAAAGAGAATGGCATGTTGTTGAATATGATCCGAAGACAGATAAAAACTTTTTAGATCGTGTCTTACGAATGGATCTTATGAATACTTACTAATAATGAATTTAAAATTTAAAATTACATATTAGATATAAGTACTTTTTTGAAGAATTGAATATTGTTACGCAAAAAGAGGAGATAAACTAATAAATAGTTTGTCTCTTTTTTTTCAGAAACAATATGACTAATTAGCTATTAATTATAATTAAATGAGTTTAACTGTGATAAGTTTAGATCTAGTTGTAAAAAGTTGCGAGCTGAACTACTATATGGATATGACAAATTTTTCTGCAAATTATTTCAATATGAGGTAGGTAATCAACCAGTATGAGTATATCTTTGAATTGATAGAATAATCAAATTATTAGAGACAAATAGAGAAAAAACTTGAGTTAATATAGTAATTATTAAAAAAAGTATTAGATACAACTGTAGAAGAACTGCACCAATTCTTAATTAATGAGGATGAAATTAATACTTTTAAAGCATTATGTGAGTATATTGAAACTCATGACTATCCAAAATATTTCAATTATAAATTGGATATAATGGTTAGTTGGAGTCCTCTAAATCAAATTATCTTGAATTACAAATAGGATTACTACTCCGTCATTAACGAGTCTTCTTATTTGTAATAAGTACCGATACTCCTCTATCTAACATGAAGATTGTGGACTTTCTTTTATGAATATGTATATCTTTGAGATGAAGTATGGAGAGTTAAAAATAGGTTAATACACTTAATGATTAGAATGGGTGAAATTATGGGAGTCTCACTTTTCAGATTAATTAGATTTCAGACTAATAGTAAGTTAAGAAATAATATAGATGTACAATTTATACATCAGGACCAAACATATAGTGAAGAAGTAATAACTACGTTATTAATTGGTTCAAATGGTACAGGTAAAAGCTATATTCTATCAAAAGTATCAGAGATATTTAGATGGCTAAATGGGTTCAAAAATGGAATAAACAACAAAAAGGATAAAAATTTTTTAAAGGACAATGATAATTTCACCTTGATATATTCTCTGGGTCACAAAGTTTTTGAAATTAGAAATGAAAGTGGGAAAGTTACGCTTAATGGGGAGACATTAGATGTAAAGAAACTGAAACTTCCGAATAAAGTTTTAGCCATATCATATATGGTAAATGACAAATTTATTTTCCAAAAGTCTGATATGTCTCAACAAAATGATATTTATGAATATTTAGGTCTTAGAGACGCTTCAAATGTTACATTCGTAAATTCAGCTATCAGAAAAATAGTTGATATTTTAGCAGAATTAGCAGTTGATAAAAATTTTATGGAACGTTTCGAGTCTGTTCTAAATTTTTTAGGTCTGAATCCAAAGATAACAGTTTACTTCGAGCCCAAAAAGCGAGTACATACTTTTTTTAAAGAACCATTTCCCTATAATGAAATTGAAGATTTATTAAACAAAATAAAACGATCATCTGATTATCGCGCAGATAAAATCAAGAAGTGGGAAGAAGAAGATATTAATCAAATAGTTAATTTCATTAATATTGAGACGCAGTTTAGGAATGTAAGGGAAACAAAAAGGGGTTCATTTCTTTGTTATGAAATTGATTTTAAAAATATACAGGGCAATAATTTATTAAAACAAGATTTTGAAGTTCTTTCAAAACTAATTTCATTAAATTATTTACGTATACCCAAGTTGGAGATATCTAGAAATGGAATGTTTGATTTTGAAGAAGCAAGTTCAGGGGAAAAACACTTTCTGTTTTCAATGATTCAGATTTTATCGAAAATTGAACACCAATCTCTAATATTAATAGACGAACCAGAGATTAGTTTACATCCAAACTGGCAAATTAAATATATTAATTATCTAAGAGATATAGTCTCAAAATATAGCTCATGTCATTTTCTCTTAGCTACTCATTCACATTTTATGATATCTGACTTAAAACCAGAGTCATCTTCCATAGTTTCATTACATCAGGCAGTCGAAAGTGATGAGATTATTGTGAAGTTGCATGATGAAAATACATTTGGATGGTCTGTAGAAGACATTCTTTACAATATCTTTGGAGTAATTACAACAAGAAATTTATATGTCGCTAAAGAAGTAGATAGCTTTCTAGAGAAGTATAGCTTATCACTTGTACCCGAGGAAGTCCTTAAACAAGAGATTCCAAAATTGGAATACATAAATTCCAATCTAAAGGATACTGATCCTTTAAAGTTAGTAATTCAAAAAATCTTAGATAGGTTTGATGAAAATGAATAACCCATATAACTACAGCCAAATGGAATTAGATTTAATTAGTGATAAATTTGATCCTAAAGATTCAAAAGCTTGGGAAAATAATGTTTTTACAGAATTACAGAAATCAATTAGGGGACATCTTAAAAGAATAAATGATACTACATGTTATTACTGTAAAACTAAATTATATCCTGGGACTCACACTTTGCAGATTGAACATATAATTGACAAAAGTCACTATCCAGAATTTACTTTCGAGAAATATAATCTAACCATAGCTTGCCCTATTTGCAATACAATGAAAGGGGTAAAACACGTACTTCGACAACCAAGAGGCGCAACGTTTCAAGCATTCCCTAATAGTTCGACGGACTATTCTATTGTACATGCCTACTACGATACATATGAGCAACATATTGAAATTGAAGATGATATTTTACATGTAGGTCTCACTTCTAAAGGACGCAAGACAATTCATGTTTGCAAACTTTATAGAAGTATCTTAGCCGAACAAAAGGCTCAAGATACTCATTTGCAAACCTGTTCAGAGCATACTGGATTAGCCCAAAGATTACGTGCTACATTCGATCCTACTGAAAAGACGCAAATCGTTGAACAAATCGATAATATATTAAATCGTGTGGATGAGATTGCACACATTCGAAAATTTATAACATTGGTAAACGAAACGGAGCAAGTTCGAATAACGTTGGATAAAATTGAAGAGCGGAATGAGCTTTATGAGATGCTTATTTCCATTGAAGAAATTAATTTGGATTTATTTATTTTATTTATTAATACTCGGCAAACCTTTGAGGCATTGATGCAGATAATTTCAGACAAACTTATTAGAAAAGAATTGGATAATATAATTTTAACAATTCAACAAAGTAACCATGTTAACCAGAAATTAAGGGTTAAATTATTGATTACTTTATTATTGGCCGACCCACCTCTAAACCAACATATTAATTTATTAGTTAGCAATCGTCTTGGTTTTAATATTGATCAACTTAGACAAGATGTTGACTTTTTTAAAGATGTGATCGATGAAGTAATAAAGATTATTCAAGTGATGAGTCTAATCTCAAAAATCAATAGATATTCTTCTGTTAAAAATAGTATTGTTCAAATATCACCAACTAAAGTGGTTCAAATCACTGATGCCATCCGGGAACTAACAATCGTTAATGTAAATCCAAAGGAAAAAAATTTAGTTAAGTTCTTAAAGAGAGTGTTTAAAGTTAAAGCGATTATTGAAATGATCCCTTCTCAGGAGCTAATAAGTTATAAACCTTTGTTTGAAAAATTAATTTAATATTAAGAAAGATTTTTTGAATTTTCACTAATGTTGTTGTAACAATTGAGTTCAAAGGGGGAAGGATTGGCGACGAATGCCGTCATTTACAGGCCCGAGGCAACTACAGCACAATACAGGGATGGGAAAACCCGTATAAAGCAAGGCTTTAACCTACCCTAACAAATACTTAGCAAGTGACCTAGACTCCCTTGGACGATAATGTACTAGGTGAGCACTTGATAATAATTTGACCAGATAATGACCATTAATACATTAGAAGTATTATTTTTGCCTGTACATAAAGGACTATTTTTGTTTGGAGAATAGGCTTGAATTTATTTAGTATTAGAAAACACATAAAACCCATTAAGTTGCTTGTATTTATAATTAACTCGAATGATGATATAGATTTTATAGGGATGGGGACAAATTAATGAATGCTCAAGAAAATATCTTGATGATGGAAGAAAATAAGCAAAATGAAGTAGTGAATATGATAAGTGACTTAAAATCATTAGATGAAGCGCTTAGAAAATGCAAATCAGAAGATATATTTAAATCTATAGCTCAAACGAGTAGTAACTTTTTTTATGAATTAATACAAAATGCCGATGATGCAGAGGCGACAGAAATTGAGTTTTTAATCTCCAATGACAAAATAGTTGTTACAAATAACGGAAAAAAATTCGGACTTGAAGATATTACAAAATTGTGTGGTGTAAGCCACCAAAAAAAAGATAAAGGTTTAATCGGAAGGTTTGGTGTAGGCTTTAAGATTGTTCATACTATAGCAAATAGGGTTGATCTCTATTCTAATGGTTACTATTTAAAAATTGAGGATTTTATTAACGTTAATATTCTTAGAAAAGGATATACGGAATTTTGTAACGACAATACTACGTTTGTTTTACATCTATATAAAGGAGACGAAGAGTATAAATTAAAGACTGGCCAAAATACCCAAGATCGCAAAGAACTATCAAGTATCATAGAAGAGGCTAAAGAGTTTGAAAATACTAACTTTGTTTTTTTGAATTTCATAGAGAAAATAAAGATATTATACAATAATAAAGTAGTATTCAAATTTCATAAAGAAAAAGAAATAACTGACTTAAAGATCGAAGGGGAAGTTATTAAATTTGTTGATAAAGTTTTCTTTAGTGGAAATGAAAAATACTTAATATTTAAGTCCCAATCAGATAAAGATAAGACTAACAAGGAATATTTAAAAATAGCATACAGAATCGATGACAATAATCGGGTATTAAAACAATATGGTAATGATAGAACTTCGGTATTATATGCTTTCTTTCCTTTAGAATCAGTAAATACAGGGCTAAACTTTTTAGTTCATGCAAATTTTACACCTGAATTAAATAGAACTCATTTAAAACTTTCTGGGAACAATATAGAGTTATTTAACAAACTATTAGGAATGATTGGGGAAAGTATTGTTGAAATAATCAATTTAGGTTATGAAATAAATTATGCACTTTATCCATTAACGAAAAAATCCGATGTGAATAATCCGACGACTGAGTATATTTATAATAAGGTAATTGATCAAATTGTTGAAGTATTCAGGACTAAACCAGTTATACTGGGTGAGGATTCTAAATATCATTTCTCTAAAGAAATACTTAAGGTAAACTCAAATCATGTATCCAATAATTCTCCAGGGGAAAAGACAAGACTCAAAGAAAATTTCAAAAGTACAAAACAATTGTTTAAAACTAGTCTGTTTTCTAGAGAGGAAACGGTATGGATTAATAGTGAATTGGAGCAGCTGTTAGATAATTTCGTTGAAAATGATAAAGATATTATTGATAAAATCGAAATTAGAGAGATTAAAATTGCTGATATACTACATGTTATGAAAGATTTCAGGATAGTGAATAATGAAAAAGATCAGGAATGGTTACTGGATTTTTATAGATATTTATTTTATGATAAAAAACTGATTGAAATTTGCAAGACATTCAATTTATTTAAAACTAATACTGGTGAATTCGTATCTATTAAATCAAATGATAGAGATTATAACTTATATTTAGACATAAGTAATTCTATTGAGGAAAGTAATATAGATTTAACTGATATTAACATTTTTAATAAAGAATTATTAAGAGAAGGAGATCTTCATGAAATTATCAAAAATAGTAAGACACTTATTAGTTTTGACCTCAAAGATATAATTGAAAATATAATTGATTTAGCTGAAAATAAATTGTTTACTGAAAAAGAAGATGGTAAGAAATATTTAAATGAAGAAGCTTATTTCAACACTTTAACAAAAATTATAGATTATATGTTACTAATTAAAAGTTCGAATAACAAGGACGTCGTTAACCTATTATTAAGGAAATTACCTATATCTGGTTGTAGGGAATTGACTAGTTACTTGACGGAAAAAAATAAAAGTAGTTACTACATATATTTAAGTGAAGATAGTTGTGTTCACTGGGATGATCGAAATATATTTAATCTTTTTTTAGGAAAGGAAAGTAATAAAGATGAGCTAAAAGCTTTAACAATCAATAATAACTCAGTGCATACTCAGCATTATCTAGTTGATAGTAATAAGTACAAAGAAAAGCTAAGCAAAGATAATTATGAGTTTTGGAGCAATTTTGTATATGATTTAGGGCTAAAAAAGGGTATTTTTATAAATGAGAAATTTAGATTTTATAACGGCTATAAATTTAAGAGTGAATATAATATTAATAGCTTTAAAAATAGAATTCAACCTAATAATCATTATAATTCAGTTGATTTATATGTCCCTAGCCTATTGTATGTTGAACAAATCATACATAATATATCATATGAAAATTCCAAGCGTTTATGGGACTTAATATGTGAACTATTTAAGAGTATTAATTTTAGCACGGAAGCGTATATTTTGAATTATTACGGACAACAGGAACAGCGAATTATCTTAGAGAATGAATTTATTTATCTGCTTCAAAACAGTGGTTGGTTGTATAAACAAGATGATAATAATTTATATGAACCCCTTAATATTAAGTATAGTGATTTAGAGAAAAATGGTTACTTTTCCGAGGARGGTAATATGAGTAATTACAAAAAAATGTGTAATCTTTTAAATATATCACTAGACAGTAAAAGAAGTAAGAGATCGATAAATATTCAAGATGAGATAGATAAACTAAGTAATGAAGATGAATTAATTCAATTAGTAGATTTCTTAAATGAAAAGGTGAAAATGATGAAGCTTAAACAATAACGCTAAGAAAGTGGTAATAACATCATTTATACTTTTTTTAAACACTTTCTCCTCAAGAAGAAATTATTTTCACTATAATCTTTTTCTCATAATCCTTTTTGTGAAACATCTCATGGGCGGCATGATTTATTAAAACCCAAGTGGCTGAATTAAACTGGGGACGAATTGGGGACGAAAGCCATCATTTACGGGCCAAAGGCAACCATACAGAACAATACAAGGTTAGGTAAAACCCTTATAGATCAACGCTTTAGCCCACTCTTACAAATGCCAACCAAGAGACCTATGTTCCCTTGGACGGTGCATGTAGAAGCGGTAGTTTTACTACATCGTATAAACAATACGGAAAAGTCTGATCCATTTTTACAATAGACATTAAACTAGCTCATGCGGAAATGGCATGAGCTGTTTTTTTATTTAGAGGAGCTACTGTCAATATAAGTACTAAACCATTCATTTTCTGGAATAGTTGCTTCTTACTGCCCTTATTAATGCAACGGGAAGTAATGTAATAGAAAAGATGGCTGTGAATATGTTGAATTGTGTGGTTTTATAAGGGACGAACCATTCCATAAACAGCTTCGAATGAGATATGGAGTTATATATCCGGTTAAATAATGCCCCATCTTGCAAGTTTGGCGCCCATGAAAAACGATCACAGATGATAAAGAATAATTGTAAAACAAGAAATAGCCCCAGCGGAAACATCCAACTTCTTTTTATATTAGATCGGCCTTTGTTTGGTGTAACTTTCATTTGACCAGTGCTCCTTATCATTTAATCACTATTATATACTTGTTCGGCCTCCTATAAGTCCTTTCTAGTAAACAGATGTACAGTTAAGTAATAGGAAGCAATGAATAACAGTAAGACAGCAATCGGGATAAGAAATAGCGTTTGGTCATTGCTAAAGCCTTGGTTGTTTATCATATTCATAAACATAGCTGTAGGCTGCGCCAGAGCAATTAGGATAATCATAAATACGAAATTTATAATACCGGTTCCTTTTTTACTAAGTGTGTAAAAGAGCGGCATATAAATGGAAGTTAGAACAAGCACTATTCCTAATGGAACTAGCATGTCTATGACCGAATAATCCGGCTTGTTTAGCTGAGGGAATGCTATTTTAACGAGAGAATGTATCCCATAAGAAGCAAGGACTCCAAAAAGTGCGTAAATGATGGCTGTTATGTATTTCGCTTTTACAATATGTTTACGGCTAATCGGCAGTGTGACCAGAAAATTATGGTGATTTTTTTTGATATCGATCATCATACCTAAACTAAGTGACGCACAGGCTGTATAGATAGCCACAAGGTGAATAGATGATTCATGTTTTGGTATAAATGCAATACTGTATACAGCGAGAAAAAGTATAATAAGCCCTAGTGAGCTTTTTAAAGCGATGAAGTCTTTACGAAGCAAGTTAAGCATGAATTCGTCCTCCCTTAGCGGTGTAATAGATGATGTCTTCTAAGGATGGTTTATCGAAAACAACATAATTGCCAAACAACTGTAAGGCATCTTGCCTATTGTTTACTAAGCCCTCAAACCCAACATCAGTCTCACGAATCCCGATAAAATGGCTTCGTATATCCGAATCAAGCAGTTGCAAGTCACCTTTGACGATTGCATACCTCTCAAATACTTCATCTTTTGATTCATTAAATACGAGCTTTCCACGATTGATGAAAGTAATGTAGTCAGCAATGCGATCTAAATCTGTTGTAATATGGGTCGAAAATATAATGGTATTTCTCTCGTCCTGCATCATATCCCCAAGTAGATCAAGCAATTCTCTTCTAAACACAGGGTCAAGTCCAGAGGTTGGCTCATCCATAATTAAGAGTTCTGCCTCATGCGATAAGGCAACTGCAAGTGAAAACTTGATTTTCATCCCCTTTGATAACTCATCGATCTTCTTCTTAGGAGACAACTCGAATTGTTCAAGTAAGCCGTTAAACTTAGTATTGCTCCACTTTTTGTAGAAAGGCGCGATCATCTCCTTCATATCACGAATCGTAAGATGTTCATAATAGAAGCAGTCATCCGACACGATACCGATTCGCTGCTTAATATCAACTTCATGTTCAGGCATAGCGCGGCCTAATATTTTTACACTACCGGAGTCTGGACGGATCATGCCGAGCATCATTTTGATCAAAGTGCTTTTACCAACACCATTCGGACCAATCAGTCCGGTTATGTAGCCCTTTTTTACATCTAAAGATACATTATCGACTGTAAAATGATTGTATGTTTTCGTAAGATTACGTAATTCTATTGCATTCATGGGGTCTGTTCCTCCTCGAAAAAGAGAGTGAAATGATTGATTAGATCTTGTTGACTCATGTTTAGTTCCTTGCTTTCTCGAATGATTTCTATCATTTTCTCTTCTAATAGCTTCATACGCTGCTCCCGAATAAATTCTTTATTTGCTCCCGATACGAAACAGCCCTTACCTACAACGGAGTCGATTAACTTCTCTTTCTCTAACTCTTCATAAACACGCTTAGTTGTAATTACACTAACTTGCAAATCCTTGGCAAGCTGCCTAATGGAGGGAAGGAGTTCACCTGCTCGTATTTCATTGCTCAAGATGCTCTGCCTAATCTGGTTCATTATTTGGATGTAAATCGGATCGCTTGATGCGTTGGATATAATAATTTTCATGTTTCATTACCTCGTTCTCGTTGATAGAGTATCTACCGTATATATATAATATATACACTATTATCTTTCGCGTCAATATTTTAATATATTGTGATTATTGGGTAGTGGAGCAACAGTTCATGCAGGAGATGATTCCACGCTTATATTAGTTTTTTTCTGTGGCTTCAACGTGAAATGCATGTGTTGGATGCAGAGGAATAAATCTAAGGGGAAAAAATGTAATTACCCATTGAATCGATATCATTTCATTGTAAAAAATGCTTTTAATCAAACATTCCCTACCCTCCATTGATTTGAAATGCTTATAATGCAATTAGAAGATTTTGGACGTAAAGAGTATGTGTGTACATTAGAAGCAACAAGAAATGAAATCGAACGGAGCGAATAAACGATGGAAAATAAAATTATAGATATTGGCGTCAACTTGATGCATCGATCGTATAATCAAGATCGTGAACAGGTGGTTGAAAGGGCGGCAGCGAATGGGGTTTCTCCACTTGTTATCACGGGAACAAGCTTGAGGAACAGCATGGAAGCTGCCCGCTATGCAGGTCGTTTACCCGGAAAACTGTACTCTACTGCGGGTGTTCATCCTCACGATGCGAAGAGCTGCACAGATGAGACGATGAAGAAGCTCAAACAACTGGCGGCACAGCCGCAGGTGGTGGCCATCGGAGAATGCGGATTAGACTATAACCGAGATTTCTCACCGCGGGATGTACAACGCAAATGGTTTGCCGAGCAAATTGATTTAGCGCTTGAGCAGGATATGCCGCTGTTTCTGCATGAGCGGGAAGCATTTTCGGATTTTATAGCCATGCTTAAGGAACAATCGGTTCAGAAAGCGGTCGTCCATTGCTTTACGGGGACTTTGCCAGAGATTAAGGCTTATCTTGAAATGGGGTTCCATATTGGGATCACAGGCTGGATTTGTGATGAGCGAAGAGGCAAACACCTGAAAGAGCTTGTAAGGATGATTCCGCTAGACCGGCTTATGATTGAGACGGATGGGCCATTTTTAACGCCACGGGATTTGAAAGGGAAGCCGCAGGATGGACGGAATGAGCCGGCTTTCTTACCACACATTTTGCAAACTGTATCACGGTGTATAGGAAAACCAGTGGAAGAGGTAGCTAAGGCTACGAGAAAAACGTCTGAGGAATTTTTTGGTTTATAAGAGTTAAGAGATAAGAGGCGCCAGACCATCTAACTCTGATATTGAACTTTTTCTCACTGTCTATCATAAAAGAAAATCAACGGCCTGGTATATGGAGAAGGATAATACGATTATTTTGATATGACGAAAGCATAGTTTTATCCCAACCGCGATTAACGCGGTTTTTTTATTTTCAGAATACCGCTCAATTATGGAGAGCCTTAACAGAAACTTAACTGTCTTCGAAATATCGTAGATGGAATTAAGATTAAGTTTAATGGCGCGTAAGACTGGAATGCTAGAATGACGGTAAGAAAGGAGACTCAGTACAGGCTAGAATTGAATTAAAAATAATTCGTAATCGTTCAAAATGAGAGACAAAGGGATGTGGATGATATGAAAAAAAGATTTATATGGACGCTTGCAGCGGCCTTAGTTCTGACCCCGCTTATTCCTACAAACGCAATGGCTTCCAGCACCGTAGCATCGGTTTATTCTAAGACGCTAGAGAAGATTGCTTCTGAGAAAGCGGCACTTCTAACTCAACAATATGGAATACCTAGCGTGCAGTATGCCCTGATCGATAATGGAGTGATCAAAGTATCGGGACAATCAGGAGTTAACGACATAGAAGGAAAAATCCCTTTAACGAAGGAAACCATCTATGGTATTGGCTCTACGAGCAAAATGTTTACCGCGTCAGCAGTCATGAAATTAGTGGATGAAGGTAAGATCAATCTCGATACCCCCGTCGTACACTATATTACGGATTTTAAGATGGAAGATGAACGTTATAAAAAGATTACTCCGCGCATGTTGTTGAATCATTCATCTGGTTTGCAGGGTTCGAGTTTAAACAGTGCATTTTTATTTAATGATCCAGATACATACGTACACGATTCGCTGCTAAAGAACTTGTCTACACAGAAATTAAAGGCAGAACCGGGAGCTTTTTCAGTGTATTGTAATGATGGATTCACGCTCGCAGAAATTCTTGTAGAAAGAGTTAGTAAAAAGACATTTACTGCATTCATTCATGACAATTTTGCTGTACCTTTGGGTATGAAACATACTATGACGCCACAAGACATGGTAGAGACGAGCAAATTCGCCGGCCTTTACTCTCCTGCCTATGAGGGCCAGCTTCCAACGGAGACGACCAATGCGATTGGTACAGGCGGAGTCTACTCTACTGCGGAGGATTTGGTTCGATTCTCGCAAATCTTTACTGGGAAGAGAGCGGACGTACTATCCATCAAATCAGCACAGGCCATGGAGCAAGAAGAGTATAGGAAGGGATTATGGCCCAAAGAAGCGGATAACTCGATGGACTACGGACTTGGTTGGGATAGCGTACGCTTATTCCCTTTCAATGATTATGGGATAAAAGCCCTCGTCAAAGGAGGAGACACACAGATGTATCATTCCTCCTTAGTCGTGCTTCCCGAGCAGAACATGGCTGCAGCAGTCATTACCTCAGGCGGTAGCTCCTCAATAAATCAACTGCTAGCGAGTGAATTGCTCCTTCAGGCGATGAAAGAGAAGGGCGCAATTAAAGAGATCAAGCCAGATAAATCATTTGGCAAGCCAGTTAAGGCTGACATGCCAAAAGATCTTGCGAAGTACGCAGGTTATTACAGTACTCAAGGCGATCAGTGGAATGTAGCTATAAAAGACGGGGAACTGTCGTTGTCAGGAATGGTTGCTCCAGATCAGAAATTTATATACACCAAGGATGGAGCTTTTGTCGACGAAGATGGAAGCACAAAGGTTAGTTTTGTAAAAGAAAGCAACGGACGGACTTATTTGTGGATGAGCCAGTATGTTACAGTACCTGAATTAGGCCAGCTTGCATTTTCTGAATACAAGGCGGAGAAATTGGAAGGTGCAGTGCTGGATAAAGAAACGGCAGATGCGTGGGCAAAAAGAGAAGGCAAATCCTACTATCCAGTCAACGAGAAATTCAGTTCCATCGCCAATATGAGCATTATTAGGCCAACAATAAAAACAAGCGAGGGCTATTTCAATGATTTAAAAATAACAGGTGCCAATACGGCTAAGAGCCAGCATCAGATTCCTGGAACAGCAGGCCGAGATACACTGAGTATTCTTTTTTATACTAAAGAGGGCGTAGAGTACCTTAATGCGGCTGCAACCGTGTATATGAGCGAGGATGGAGTGAAGCCGCTGTATAAAGGGAAATCGTCGATAACTACGATTCAAGCTGATGGTTATGCTAGATGGTTCAGCGTTCCCAAAACAGCTGCTGGCAAGAAAATGGTAGTCGAGATGCCAGCTAAAGGTGGTTTTATGGTATACGATGAAGCGGGAGCACTGGTGAATAATACGGTCATTAGCGGTAAAAATGAAGTTGTATTGCCTGCGAACGGATATATCGTATTTGCTGGAAATGCGGGATCTGCTTTCGGTATTACGCTAGTGAAATAGCGAGTAGATAAGTATAAACTAGACTCATATACAGATTTAGCTAGCTATTATAGTTGTTTTTGTACAGCCTTCAACGGCTTCCAAATGATTGCAGGTACCATCACCAATAAGGCGCAGGGAGCAGAGCTCTTATGCGTCTTTTTTTTGCGTATTGTTCATTCGGCTGTGTTACCCTGGTTCGTTCTCCATATTTACAAAATAAGGATCATATATTATAATCCTTTCATAGACTGACGGTCGGTCTAGAGAACGGAGGAGTTTTCATGAGAACGCTCAAAGAGCCGGAAGAACGGAAAAATGAAATATTGGATACAGCGGAAGCTTTATTCCATACCAAGGGTTACGACAAGACGACGATCAACGATATTTTGAAAGAAATCGGAATTGCAAAAGGAACCTTCTACTATTACTTCAAATCGAAAGAAGAAGTGATGGATGCAATCGTCATCAGAATTGTGGATAGCGGGGTGCTGGCAGCCAAAGAAATCTCCGCAAATGCTAGTCTTACCGTCCACGAAAAGTTTCTGTACATCATGCTCGCGCAAAAGCCGACCTCAAACAGCTCAAAAAGCCAGCTTATTGAAACGTTGCATGACGTCAATAACGCCCAAATGCATCAAAAAAGCTTGTCAGAGACGGTTCGCAAGCTGACTCCTATTTTGCAGGAGGTTACAGAGCAAGGAATAAGAGAAAAGCTGTTTGCCACGCCATATCCGAAGGAAGCAATAGAGCTACTGCTTGTGTCTGCTGTAACCCTATTTGATGAGGGCATATTCAACTGGCAGCCGCAGGAGATATCTCAAAAAATTCAAGGCTTCATTTATGCCATGGAAACACTGCTTGGAGCAGAGAAAGGCAGCTTCGCTTACGTGGCAAGGCTATTTGAGCAAGCAGACCCGGCAGACGGTAAGCCGAATGGCGAATAATGCTTTTCGAAAATTTATTATATTATGGTTCGGGGAACTGGTCTCCAGTATCGGCAGCGGCTTAACCGCGTTCGGCTTAGGGGTTTACGTTTTCCAGACGACCCACTCTGCCACGGCAGTGTCACTCGTGACGCTTTGCACCTTTTTGCCGATGATCCTGTTAAGTCCTATTGGCGGTGTATTAGCGGACCGATTTGATCGACGGCTGATGATGCTGCTCGGTGACGGCGGCTCGGCGCTGGGGCTTATTTACATTCTAATCGTCATGTTCTCAGGCGAGGCACAGCTTTGGCAGCTCTGTGTGGGGGTGACGATCAGTTCTATATTCGCATCGTTGACCGACCCGGCTTATAAAGCGACGATTACCGATTTGCTGCCCGAAGAACAGTTTGCGAAAGCGAGCGGACTGGTGCAGCTTGCCGGCTCCTCTAAGTATTTATTTTCCCCGATCCTCGCGGGCATGCTGCTTGCTGTGGTGGATATCGAGGCACTTCTGTTTATCGATATTAGCACGGTATTTATCACGATTATTACGATTTCCTCCGTTCGCCGATGCTTAGTTGCTAAGCCAGTCAGCAAGAAGCAGTTCAGCTTAGCAAAGGATTTGAAAGAGGGCTGGCAAGTTCTTGTTTCTAGAAAAGGAGTCTTTGCGCTCACGCTGCTAATGACCGTGGTCACCTTTTATATGGGTATTTTGCAAACCCTATTTACGCCTATGGTGCTTCCGCTATCTGATGCTAAGACATTAGGAATCGTCCAATCGGTCAGTGCGACAGGGCTGCTGCTTGGCAGCTTGTTTATTGGTATCTTCAGTGTTAATCAACAGTATGCACGAGTGCTGTCAGCCGGACTTTTTACAGCTGGTATTTTCTTCTCGCTCATCGGAATATCAACGAACATTTTCGTAATCGCAGCCGCGGGCTTTCTGTTTTTTGCGACCTTGCCCTTCATTAATACAAGCGCAGATGTATTGATTCGAACGCACATACCAAACGAAGCGCAAGGCAGAGCTTGGGGAATGATCGGGGTGATCTCCCAGTTTGGCTATATCGCTGCGTATGCATCGGCAGGCCTGCTATCCGACTATGTATTTAATCCTCTGATGGAGGAGAAAGGGCTGTTAGCTACCACGGTTGGAAAATGGATCGGCAGCGGCCAAGGACGCGGAATTGGCTTGTTATTTATTATTTCTGGCATTTTGGTCATCGTTTTAGCACTTATTATGGCAAGGATGAAGTTGATTCGGGCGCTGGAGACAAAGTAAGGAAAGGAGGGGCTGACATGCTAGCGAAAATATTAAAAAAAGATTTTAAACGAAATAAGACGATTACGGTGGTCCTCTTTGTATTCATTATGCTGTCTGTGCTGCTTGCTTCCAGCGGGACAACGATGATGACGCAGCTATTTAACTCCATCAACCATTTGTTTACTGTATCTAGTGCGCCGCACTACGTGCAGATGCACGCCGGACCCGTGGATAGAGCTGCCATTCAGAGCTTTGCCGCAGAGAACTCTCTTGTCAAGAGTGAACAAATCTCTGAAATGCTGGTGATCGACAATGCTAATCTCTTCTTTGGCAACAATCAGGAAGCCGATAGCAGCAGCGTTATGGATAACGGCTTTGTCGTGCAGAACAAAAGCTTTGATTATTTACTTACGTTGGATAATAAGCGGATTGAGGTTTTGGACGGGGAGATTGCGGTTCCTATTTATTATAGGCAGCAGCATCATTTGAACCTGGGCGATACGATTCGAGTTTCTGCTGGATCATCAGACATGACGTTCACCATTACAGACTTTGTGCGGGATGTTCAAATGAATCCTTCGATTATCAGCTCCAAGCGATTCGTTGTAAGCGCAGCGGATCATGAAACGTTGAAGAGTATGACCGGAGAAATCGAGTATATGATTGCATTTCAGCTTAAGGATCTAAGCAAGCTCAATGAATTCAAGACAGCATACCAGTCAGCCGGATTACCGGCAAAAGGCCCTGCTATTGACTATTCCTTGTTCCAGATGCTTCATGCATTAACGGACGGGGTGGTCGCCGTCATCATTTTTCTGGTCAGCAGCTTATTAATTCTTATTGCGGTGCTGTGTCTGCGGTTCACCATACTGACCACGCTGGAAGAGGATTATAAAGAGATTGGCGTTATGAAAGCCTTCGGCATCCGTCAACAGCATATTCGCAACATTTATCTGACCAAATATATTGTTCTGGCGGGGGGCGCCAGTCTTTTCGGATATGTGGTTTCCCTTTGCATTCGTCCGCTATTCCTATCCAATATGGCGTTGTATATCGGGATTGCTCCGCAAAGCATACTGCAAAGCTTAATTCCTATTTTGGTAGCTGGATTGGTGTTTGCTTTCGTTCTGCTCTTCTGCATCCTTGTGCTGAGACGATTTCATAAAATCTCGGCGGTTGAAGCGCTGCGAGCCGGTGCGATGGGCGAGCTTAAGGTGAATACGAAGCGGTTGCCGCTTTATAAAAGCAGAATTCCTAGTGTTAACGTATTTTTGGCGCTGAAAGATGTCGTCGGACGGTTTAAAATGTATCTTTTATTGTTTATTATTTTTGTCATTTGCTTCTTCATCATCATTGTTCCGGTCAATTTCCTGCATACGATGCAGTCACCTAGCTTCGTTGCGTATATGGGGGTCGGACAAAGCGATATGCGAATGGATTTGCAGCAATCCGATCACATGCAGGATAGATTTGACGAAGTTCAGCATTACCTTGCTCAAGATACGGATATAGTGAAATTTTCTCCGCTCGTGACCAGTAAATACAGCGTCGTAGGAAGTGAAGGAGCATTAGAGAGCATACAGGTGGAAACAGGGGATTTCTCGATTTTTCCTTTGAAATACAGCAGCGGCAACGCTCCTATCAACCAAAACGATTTGGCTCTCTCCAGTCTGAACGCTGACGCTCTGTCGAAAAAAGTGGGAGACGCGCTGACATTAGTCATTAACGGTAAGCAGCATGAGATGACCGTTAGCGGCATTTATCAGGATGTGACCAATGGCGGCAAAACAGCCAAAGCGCTGCTGCCCTATCAACCGGAGGATGTACTCTGGTATACCCTTAATGCGGACATTAGACATGGCAGCGATATAGGGGCCAAAATAACCGAATATACGGGTCTTTTTCCAGGGGTGAAAGTGACGCATCTCGAAGATTATATGCATCAGACACTCGGCTCGACGATTAAGCAGATCAAGATGGTTACGGTACTTGCCGTTATCATTGCTGTGTTTATCTCCATTCTGATTACTTCGCTTTTTTTAAAGCTGCTGACCGCAAAAGATTATTCCGGCATCGCCATTATGAGAAGCCTCGGTATTGCCGCCGCATATATTCGAAAGCAGTACGTGATACGGATACTGGTTGTGCTTGCAGGCGGTATTCTCATGGGTACGCTTATGGCCCATACGTTTGGGCAAAGTCTGGTAGGTATGCTGATGTCTTCGATGGGAGCCTCCAATATCCAGTTTGTGACGAACCCATGGGTATCTTATTTCTTGTATCCATTAGCTCTTGGTTTAGTTGTCACCATTGCAACGCTGGTAGGCACGCTATCGATGAGAAAATACAGCATGACGAGAATGATAACCGAATGAGGGGATAAAGCATGAAGCACATATTGGAGATTACAGACCTGAATAAAACCTATTCAATAAGCAAAGGGCAAGAACAAGCCGTACTGAAAAATATTAATTTGCAGATACACGAGGGCGAGTTCGTTTCCGTCATGGGGGCGTCAGGCTCGGGAAAGTCGACCTTGCTCTACACAATTAGCGGCATGGATCGGATGACTTCCGGACAAGTCTTGTTTGATGGGCAAAATATTACCTCCCTTTCAGAGAAGGAATTGGATCAGCTGCGCCAGAACAAAATGGGGTTTATTTTTCAGCAGATCCATCTCCTCAAAAATCTCAGCATGCTCGACAATATCATTCTCTCCGAATATTTTGCAGCCAAAGAGAGCCGGGACTCCATCCGCCTGCGAGCGGAGGAGCTGATGAAGAAAACGGGAATCGCTGCGCTCGCAGATCGCGATATAACGCAGGCTTCCGGCGGACAGCTCCAACGGGTGAGTATTTGCCGGGCGCTCATGAACCAGCCGAAGATCATTCTCGGAGATGAGCCGACGGGAGCACTAAACTCGAAAGCGACATCTGACATCATGGAGCTGCTTGGCAGCATCAACCAATCCGGAACCACCATACTGCTGGTCACGCACGACGTCAAGGTCGCTGCCAAAACCGAGCGCGTCCTGTTGATGGAGGACGGAGAGATTGTTGGCGAGCAGTATTTAGGGAAATATCATGTTGATAGAGATGATGTTAAAGGGCGGGAGGAAAAGCTTTCTGCTTGGCTGCTGAAGATGGGGATTTAATGGTGGGAGTTAGGTGCGATGGCTCCTACTGAGGTGATCGACTATATAATCATCCTTGAGCTTTGCCATCTTACCCATATGAATCATGACCGTTCCTTTTGGGGGCGAGTAGGAAGCATCATGACGGATTACAAAGAAAAAGAGGAGTTTCTGGCCAGGTACGGACAGGCGATGACCTTGTAGAAGCCAGCTGCGCGGAAAGGTTGGACGATCAGGCTGGAAACTGGTATACTTGCCGGGATTGCTCCTATTAAAGCGATTACAATTGCTAGTTTTAGCGGGAGCTGATCTACTATGGGCGTCGTCAGGAGTGGTACTAAAGATGAAGAAATATAATTTTATTCGTCCGTTAATGCTGATTGTCATAGCACTGCTTGTAAAAAGCCTTATTACGAATCTTTGTATGGTGTTTGGGATGGAACAGGGACCGGCAGAAAATGTTGGTTTCATTAGCATGCTTGTGGCAGCATTCATCATTTATTCGAGAATGGCCCAGAAGCGCCGCAAATAACGAAGGCCCGAAAGGAGCAGCCATGGAAGGCAATAAAATCACATTGGAGACAGTTGATCAGTATATCTCCAATTACCCTCCTGAGATTCAGGACATTTTGGAGAAGATAAGAGGCGTGATTAAAGTGGCTGCACCAGAAGCGACAGAAAAAATCAGCTATCAAATGCCGACCTTCGTGCTCCATGGGAACCTTGTTCATTTTGCAGCTTACAAAAATCATATTGGCTTATATCCGGCCCCAAGTGGAATTAAGGCCTTTAAACAGCAATTATCCCCGTATAAAGGGGCAAAAGGGTCGATTCGCTTCCCTTTAGACGAGCCTATACCTTACGAATTAATTGGTGAAATCGTAAAATATAGAGTAGCTGAGAATATTGAAAAAGCAGCGAACAAGAAAGTGAAAAAAAAGAAATAGGGAGTTTAGATGCTGCGGTTCCTCTGCCGCATCTAAACTCCCTATTCCGTTCTTCTTAAGCTTTGGGTAGAAGCAACCGGAATGCCGTGCCTTGAAGTGAGCTTTCCTTCAAGGCAAGCTTCTTCACACCACCATCAATCAAATCCACAATAATCATGAAATAGGATGACGTGTGTTCTAACCAATTAATTTAAGTTCCTTAGCTTGGGTTACTGCGTTTATACGCCGGTTGACCTTTAATTTAGCAAATATATTTTTTACATGCACCTTCACCGTACCTGTGGCAATAATGAGGTGATCGCCAATTTCCTTATTGGATAATCCTGCGGCTAATAAGGCTAGAACCTCCAGCTCACGATCCGTCAGAGGTTCCTCCATACCACCCGGCAGTGGCTGATCTTCCTCCTCAAAATCTGATTCTATATAGGATTGGTCTGACGAGCTTTGCAGCACGCACATGAAGATTCCATGTGACGCCATAGCGAGAAGAATAGCAATGCGCTCGTAGGGGAATACACCGCTTGCAAGCTTGTTTTCAAGGTAAAGAACACCCAGCATAGTGCCATGAACAGTTACGGGGATACACAGTGCTGATTCAGGTTGGTGCTTTGCCATATACGGGTTATGAATTAGCCAACTCTCTTCTCCTCCGTTATAATGGACCTTCTCTTGTGTACGAAAAACATATCGGATGATCCCTTCCGGCAAGGTGGAACTATCATTTAATTCTAAAGGAGGCGTAAAAGCTTTTGCCTCTGAATCCGCATATACTTGCACATATAAAGCATCATTGCTGCCCGTTAGCAAAGCGCCTTTACTTGCACCTGCATACTTCATAATGGTATTCATGATTTCAGCAAGTACAGTATCGATGTCCATCTGATTCGTAATCGCCTGAGTTGTTTTAAGGATTGCCGCGAGATCAATGCTGTCCACGGAATGAAGCTCGTTCCGAAAACCTGAAGTTCCTGCTGCCTGCTCTGTATCACTTCGTCCTGCTGTAGGTGCGATTACATACGTTTGATCCGTATCCTCATGCCGCTGCCAGTGCAGCATGAGCTCCTCCAGTTGCATTACTTTCACGGACACTTCCCATCGCTTGTAGCCTTCAATAGCCAATTGCAAATAAAATAAAGCCGTTTTTCTCTTATCATGTCTTAAATAGTAGTTAGCCGCAAGTTCGCTTGCAAGACTTGTCACCTGTAAATCGTCTTGCTCCCTAGCCTCGCGGATAGCCTTGTCATACAGCTCCTCAGCCATCGTGAAATCGCTGGAGGCATGAGCAAATTCAGCTTGAAGGAGATACTGCCTAGACTGATAATTAGTCGGGCTCCATGCGGCCCATTTTCTGAAACGACTCAGATTGCGAATGATGTTTTTACTCTTATATGACCCATTACGCGACTGTGTATATTTGGCCAATGTGGCGAGTGATTCATAAAATAGGCATTCTGGCAAATGAGGCAAATGAGTGGCATATGCCTCATAAGACTTCGCTTGCTGAGCCCAGCGGATAGCTTCCTCATGGCTGCCCAGCATATAGCATAGCTGAGTTTTATAAGTGCTATATTGAAATAAGGTTGTGGCCGAAGTCTCCTCTTTGCGGATCCGATTTAAAAATTCTTCTTCTTCAAAGCCAGCACCGCTGAACGAGTCAGGTGCATCCGTCCCACCCTGGAGAGCGAGAATAACTTGCTGATACAGATAGAAATTTTGCCTCACGAATTCATCATTCGTTGTATCAAGCACCGCCATATAGTCCGCTATTGCTCTGGCTAATTCACTTAATGGGGCTCTAGTGTACAAGGAGTTGATATGTGCGCCAATAGCATAGCTAGCAAACACATAGTCCCCCGAGTCCATGCCGAAACGAAGCGCCTTTGCCAAGTAAGCGTCTCCTTCGCGGGCATTTCCGGCAAATTGGCAGAGTACCCCGCCGAATATGGTATAGGTGTTGCTTTTTATTGAAGTGATATTGTAACGCTCGGAGAGCTCCACGCCTACCTTGCAAATGGCGTAGCCCTTATCACACTTGCCTAATGCATTCCCCAAAATCATGCCATATGCAGAATAGACTGCTGCCGAAGCAGGGGTATTTCCATATTTAAGCGATAATTGAATGGCTCTGCACATCAGCAGAAAATAGACCTTTTTGTTGGTGAAGAAGGAAGAGGGGGTAATCGCAAAAATCAAATTCATTGCGGCAATTCGATCTTTATCCGACATTTCCTCCAAATGAGCGAGTCTGTCATACTGATTGCGCAGCAGCGCCTCGATTCGCAGTCCTTCCATTAGCAGCATGAAGCTTCCCGGATTGGGTGAAATAAGTATTTGAAGCTCCTTCAGACTTTCAAGACCGAGAGCAGTGCCTTCTAAATATTTACCTTGATTAATGTACTGCATAATTCTGATCATTTGTACCCTGCTCCGCTCAACCGGATTACGTGCACGACCAAGCAAGAAATCGATTTCCTGATCTGACTTCATATGATTGCCGCATAAATATTCACATTCTGCTTTTTGGGCATGCAATTCGAAGATGAGCTCGAATTCATGGTCCCAATCTTCCGCTGGCAGCAGTCCCACCCCTTTTCCGAAATATCCTAAGGCAATATCGAAGGCAGAAGAGGCTTTGGCGCGGTGTCCCGCATCCAGATTCAGCTTTACGAGCTGCAGCAGCTGCTGCCTGTCCGTTATTCGTTTCGAGCCTCTATTCAAATGGTTGACAATAGCAAACGAATTCTCTCCATACTCGGCGTTCTTACCGTACATGCATCTGCCTATTTGGATATGAAAAGCCTGTTTCGTCTCATTATCCATCTGACTGTATATTAGCTTCTGAATGTTATCATGGGCAAAACGATACTTATCTGATTCATATGGAAAAATCATCCCTTCAGCTTCAATCGCGGACCATTCTGCAACGATTTCTCCAATGTTCCAATTTGTAACGCTAGCGATCAAATCGGGATGAAATATGCTTCCTACACAGGCTGCAACCTTGAGCATCTCCTGCGCATTACTCGAAAGACGATGCCATTTGTGCGCCATCAAATCATGAATCGCATAGCTGGGTTCCTGCTCGATAATCTGTCCCAAATTCCATTGCCAGCATCGTTTCTCATGGTTGTAAAGCAGAATGCTGTCGTCCTGCAAGCGAAGCAATATTTGTTTGAAGTGAAACGGATTGCCGCCTGATTGATGGTACAGCAATTCCGTCAAAGACAAGGCAGTGCCGGCTTCGCTATTCAGCGTCTCCATAACGATACAGTTCATTTGCGTAAGGCTCATTGGAGATAAATGAATATGACGGACAAGCGCGTGATTGGAAACGCTGCCGTCCGCTTCATACCCTGGCAGCTTGCTTCGGTCTGTTTCGGTATGGCGATAAGCGCATACAAACAGCAAATATTGGCTTTCCGGATCGTTTAAGAGTGCGTGAATTAACTGTAGAGATGAAGAATTCGCCCATTGCAAATCATCGATAAACAGGACGAGAGGATGTTCTTTAGAAGCTAGTGATTGTACAAATTTGCGAAAAACATAAATGAACCGTTTCTTCGACTCGTTGGCCGGAAGCTCCTCCGAAGCAGGCGAGTCGCCTAGTATCAGCCCAGCTTCAGGAATTATTGCTGTAATAACATGGGCATTTGAGCCCAAAGCTTCTCGCAGCTTTCGTCTCCAAAGCTGGGACTGCTCCTTTCGTCCCCCTAGCAAATGACGCATTAATCCGCGAAATGCCTGAATAATGGGATGATAGGGGCTTTCTTTCGATATTTGCTCGAATTTTCCTGTAATATAGAAAAAATCTCTTGAATGGTGCTGTTTACGGAACATCTCTTCCATCAAGCTTGTTTTGCCGATTCCTGCTTCACCAGAGATGTAAACCATTTCTGTTGATCCGAAGCAAGCGGAATGAAAGGCTTGTGTAAGCATCGAAATTTCATTTTCTCTGCCGTGAAAACCTGGTTCCATGAGGAACGTATCGTTAGAACGTCCTATTTTATCCAAATCAGCAATTAGAAAACCGGTATTTTGGTAACGATTATCCGGATTTTTTTCCAAAAGCTTCATAACAATAGCGGCTAGACCGTCGGGTAAATCTATTCTTTGATTCAATTGCGGCGGGGGGCTTTGCGCCAAATGCATATATACCCATTCGAGTGGATCGTCGGCTAGAAATGGCAGATGGTCAACCAGCATTTCGTAGAAAATAATGCCTAATGAATAGAGATCGCTACGCTCATCTACGGTTCGCAGCATTCTGCCGGTATGCTCGGGCGAGCAATAGGGCAGGCCTGATTCAATAATGCCGTAGAGGGGACGGACATAGCCATCCTTCGAACGATGTACCGCACAACCTGAATCGGTTAAATATGCCTCGTTTACATTCGAAAGAATACCAATACGTTCTGGTCGTAAATCAAGATGAATAATCTGTTGCTGATGAAGTCTTCCGACAGAGGCCGCAATTGCCCTGGCAAGGATGAGAAACACATCCGGCTTCATGCACGTTTGACTTTTCATAAATTCCCTAAGCGTCACATCTGTTTCATGGTTTAACGTCAAATCAGAGGAAAGCATGCCAAGCTCTGATTTGACGGGGTCATTCTCCATAAAATTTTTCACTGTCATTTTCCAACACCTCTAACATTAACTACTAGCGATTATACCCTATTGTAATGGAAGAGCTGATCTTATTACAGACAGGAAACGATAAAAAACGATAAAAATTGCAGATGGACATTTCCTGCTATTCGCCGAAGACAAGCATAAGTCCGGTACCCACAATAAGGATTAAGGCTGGAATGAATGTAATCAGATAAGTCCATTTGTAGATTCCTTTTTTATAGAAGATCCAGGACAAAACAATTGCACCCAGGACGGTGTAGGGGTAGCTATTTAAAGCATAGTAGAACACCAATACAAACCATTGCTGCTCAGAGCCTGGCGCATCAAACAGCATGACGGAGAACATGGACAAAAAATACCATACAGGCAGTAAAAGGATATAGAGAATATGGATGACCAAGTTTACAATGAGGGCCGTCCGTTTACCGCCCGGTCGGGCTGTTGTTGACATTGCTAACATTTTAATCCCCTTTCATACTGGTTTACTCATTCCCAAGGAAAATCTATCGATATCATAAAACCCCATAGCAGAAAACGCCATACCTCTAAAGAGGTAGTATGTACTGTCGTGCGTATAATGCTTTTAATAAAGATATTCCTTTATAGGTATAGAGAATTTAAAAAACTTATTCTATTTTATAAACACAACGAATTGAACTGTATAGAACCAATTTAGAGAGGTTGAGGTGGATAAGAGATGTTTGATGCCTTCATTGCTTTTATTAGCATTATTCTTCTTGGTGTTGTTATTTTCGTTAAGATATGGTGGGACGGCGAAGGTACGAGCTTTAAATTTACAAAGTGGTTTTTCGGTATTTTTTTCATAGCGGCGTTGATTGTGGGGGGATGTACGTACGTGGGAGTTATAAAATTTTAGAGCATAAAAGCTAAGAACGAAACCGCAGTGCTCCTTTATTGGATGCTGCTAAAGGCGGAGATCAGGACATTCCAATATGGGAGAAAGGTGCGGGGGGATGTACCAATGATGGCGATACAAATGAGCAACAATGCCTTGAAATTAGAGGAAGGAAGATACCTCTTTATAGGTATAGATGAGCAAAATAAATTGTAGTATTATGACGAAATATGGGATTGCAAAGACAATTCTCTTGAGCATCTCATGTCGAAGGAAAGGGGGTGACTTGCATATGTTTCCAGTAAGAACTGGCCTCAATAACAAAGGCGGAAGAGAGCCTATGAAAATTGTTATTAATCTGCTAACCAGCAACGAGCAATTGAGAACAGCTCCCGCGAAGTAAGTATCAGTTTAGGTCAAAAGCTGCACCCGGGTCTTTGGACTTTCGGGGGCAGCTTTTTCTAGTGGACGCTATTCTCATAGATATTGTAAGGGAAGAACCGATTAAAAGCATATAAGGAGTTGGAATAAGTCATATGTGCTATTACTTCCAGGTCTGTAGTACAGAGAGCTATCAGGATAAATATCTTGTGTTTTTGCTGGAGCACTACAAGGAATTGAAGCTTCCATATTCTTATCCGATCTCGTTGAGTTTTCTGGCAAGCTCGGTTCTGATGAAAAAAGAAGCTTTTTTATGTTTTAACGAAGAAGATGAAATCATTGGGGCGTTCGGCTATATTTGCGGAACCGCGGAGAATCAATATGAGGATACGCATGTAGCGCAAATTCAGATTGTCTTCATTGTTGATGAGTATCGTCGAAGTCGACTCTTTCTGGAAAGCCTACAATTTCTAACACAGTATATCGCACAGTTGTCTGAGCCGATCATTGATTTCCGATTCTGGGTACCGGTCGATCTCAGGCTGCATAAGCTGCTGTCCAAGATTGCGGAGAGAAAGAATACCTGGGAGACGGTACAAGGCGTGATTGATGAATACCATGCTAGCTTCAGTGAATGGCAGACATACGTGTTGAAGTTCCGACAGGAGGTTTATTTTCCTTCCTAAGGCATGCTCTCTTGCGATTTATGTGACGACTCTACTCATATGAACGGTTAGGAGGTACAGTAACTCATGTTTGCCCATTATAGGAAGTGTCAAAGTGATGAGGATTATGCACAGTTTACGCTATATTTTATACGCAACCGCAAGGAATTCAGCCGCCAATTCTCATTGAGCGACGCGCTTTTTCACGTATTGGAATCGATTCATGACTCTCAAATTCTACTAATTTTCGATAAGAATGAGCAGCTCATAGGCTGGGGGCATTATCGCTATGTCAATGCAAAATATGAATACGATCCCGAAGGGGATATCGTCTTTATCAATTCCGTAATTGTACTGCCTTCCTATCGCAGCAGCAGCCTCTTTTCTCAAGGATTCCGCTATATGTTGAATCAAATAGCTGCAGAAAACTCTAGCGTAAAGTTTGTTCAATTTCATGCTCAGATCGATAACGCATATCTAAATCGCCTTTATTCCAAGTTTTCCAGTGTAATTAGACAGCGAGAGGGTTACTATGGTATTGAAAATGTTTATTCCGTCGACTTCGGGCAGCTGCTCGATTATTTGAGGGCGAAGCAATCCAGAACATATCGTTAGTCTGTTGTTGTAGCAGAGATGCTCCATTGTATAATGCCTCAGAGAATTTTCTCTGGGGCATTTTTTTCGTTTGAACGACATACTGGAAAAATGAAGTAACGGCAAAGGGAGCAGGGGCAAGCTTGAAGTGCCGAAGCTAGATATAATCCCATGTATGGTTCAAGTGGTTGAGCTCTAGCAAGGAATGATTTTTTAAACTTCATTTCATATTCTCTATGCTCAAATAGTGGTAACATATACTTGTCTTCATTGAGATTTTGA
Organism: Paenibacillus sp. MCAF9; assembly: GCF_052114265.1. Lineage (NCBI taxonomy): Bacteria > Bacillati > Bacillota > Bacilli > Caryophanales > Paenibacillaceae > Paenibacillus > Paenibacillus sp. MCAF9. The sequence goes on along the minus strand of NZ_JBFREL010000002.1, from coordinate 71,675 downwards.
AGTGAAACGGACGCGAAAAATGATTTTTATGGATAAATGAAATCTTACTGGTCTGTGGTTTTTTCATAGACGGTCATTGAAATAGAATGAAAAGTTACTAATGCAACTGAAATAAATGGCTGGTGTAGGAGAAGACGATAGAATCTCAAAAGGGAGTGTAAAACAATGAATTTAGAAATGGTTATGCAGGAGCTTGAAGCTCTTGGCAAGGATCGAACTAAAAAAATATACCAATCCAATGGCGCACAGGAACCGCTTTTTGGTGTTGCTACAGGACAAATGAAGCCCATTTTCAAAAAAACAAAAATAAATCAACCGTTGGCTGAGCAGCTGTATGCTACAGGAAACTACGACGCCATGTATTTTGCCGGAATTATTGCAGATCCCAATGCGATGACAGAAGCGGATTATGACCGTTGGATGGATGGAGCTTATTTTTATATGCTGTCCGACTATGTTGTTGCAGTAACCTTGGCAGAAGCCGATATTGCACAAGAAGTGGCTGACAAGTGGATCGAAAGCGGGGAAGAACTGAAAATGTCTGCAGGCTGGAGCTGTTACTGCTGGCTTTTGGGGAGTCGGCCGGATGATGAATTTTCTGAAAGCAAAATGGCCAATCTGCTTGAAACTGTGAAACATACGATTCATGATGCTCCCGAACGAACAAAATATGCAATGAATAATTTTATTTACACAGTAGGGGTATCCTACATGCGGCTCTATGATAAGGCAATGGAGATTGCATTGGAAGTTGGTCCGGTAGAAGTTAATCGGGACAAGAAAAAAAGCAGTTTTTTGGTCGCATCTGAACAGATTCAAAAAGCAGTTGATAAACAGCGGCTTGGTTTCAAACGCAAGCATGTAAGATGCTAAAAGTTTCTTCGTGGATTGTTGTGGCGCCAGCGAGCAAGTAATACAAGGTTATTTCGATGGAAGTCGAGCTGAAGAAGGTAATAGCTTTTTAATAGTTTATATCGCTATGTTAAGCACTCCTCACATGTGGAGTGCTTTGTGCCGCTCGTTAGTAATTAGCATTTTAAGAGCCATTTAAAACCCGAACGTATTCTACGCTAGGCATAACTATGAAGTAGGATTTCCCGTATTAGAACTCTCATTGCAATAAGCAGGTCCCTTATTGATTTCAGTAAGTTTGGGATTGACGGAAAAGATTTTTGCATTGATATCTGTTATACCAAAGTCAGCTAATCTGCTAGTGTGCATAATGTTATATTTTTCAGCCGTTTCTTTTGTTTCAAACAAATAAATTCCACCGGCTTCATTTTTTTTGGAATTTTCTGTCCATATTTTCCACATGAATCCATCTTCTTCGTTGATACTTTTTGCTAAATCAGAAAACGCCTCTGCCATCTCATCTCCGAACGGTCCATTCATTTTAAAATCCACTTGTAATACGTACGACATTATAGTCACTTCCCTTTGTTTATTTAGTAGCGGTAAAATACAATTCTCCTAAAATTTCGTTCACCTGATAATGATTTGTTGGAAGCTCTTGTTCAATAAGAAATTTTACGTCTGCTTGTTCAACATCATACATGACTTCAATTTCTTTTGAGAAAAGAAGCTTTTCTTTTTCAAGCAAGTCAGAAAGGGAAGGGACTGGCTTGGGTTGTAAATCTTCTAGATTCAGAACTTTTTTCAAACCGTCAACATAGTTATCCAACGGACGGCTGCCAACAATTTTTACGCCCTTATTCTCCTCATTAGTCATAATAATGGTAGGGAAGCCTCGGACACCCAACCTTCTAACTAGATCAAAATCCTCATGTAACAATTGAAGACCGACCTGTTGTTCAGCTTCGTTTACAATTGCTTTTCCATCAAGGCCGATATGATTTGCGATTTCAATCATAACCGATTTATCTGATATATTTTGATTAAATGCAAACAGTGCTTCTCTTGAACGACGCAAATATTCTGTTGCTTTTGCATCAGTATGATTTTTTTGAATTACCTTAAATACACGAGAAGGCGGGTAGGATGATTGAACTGGATTATCTATCATTAAAGTCCCATCAATTGGCATTCTTGAATGCTCTCCAACTTCTCTCCAGTGAGGGGCCACATCGGCTGGTTTATGAATGCCGTTTGCCGGATCGATTGGTCCATCATGCCATTTTTCCAGCAAACCGCCCATAACCGTATGGAAGTTAAAAAAGTTCCCGTATTGCTCTACAAAACGACGAAGCACAGGTTCAAGCGCCCAGCAATGCGAACAAATAGGATCGGTTACATAGTAAAGATTAACTGCTTTTGTGGGCTGATTAAAATCAATAATCTCCACATCCTCCTCTTCAGCTACTCCGCATACGCCTGTTTGTAGATCACAAACCATATTATTATTGTTCCCCATTTTAATTCCTCATTTCTCTTTTAATAAGTAAAGATAAGCGAGGAAAAGCAAACACTTATACCTCGCTAGCGAAATACATATTTATTTGCTTGCAATTAAATTTTAAATCATAATTAAAATCATCAACACCAATAGATCTGTGGATGTGTCGTTTATACAACACATTTAAGAAGTTGTTTAAAAAGTAGGAGGTTAACAAAATGACCGAATCAAAGTCGGACCCCCGAGTTCTACGTACCCGCAAATTAATTATGGATTCTTTCATTGAACTTTCAGGGAAAAAGGAATTTAAAGATATTACGATAAAAGATATAACTACAGAAGCGATGATTAATCGTGCAACTTTTTATTATCATTTTGAAGATATACACAACTTATTGGAAAAAGTACTGTCAGAAGTATTGTTAGTCAATTTGAATTATGAATTTTATCAAAATGACGAACTAAATGAAGAAGTATTTGTTAGCATCTTTGAAGCTGTAACAAATTTTCAAAAGTCATTATCCAGTCGTTGCCATAGAGGCTACGAAGATACCATTGCCCGTATTATTAGGGAACAGCTCGAAATTATTTTTTATAAAATGTTGTTAAAGCAGCATAAAGCGGAGAAGGATGAAGCTCTAAAACTTACAGCTGTCCTATTAAGCTGGGGAATTTATGGAGTTTCTGTAGAATGGCGAAGAAATAGTCACAAGACACCGCCGGAAGAATTCATCAAATTAGCAATTCCTTATATACGGACTGGAATTGATAGAATGTAAGGGGAATCGAATAGCTGTATATTTGAACAAATCAAGAAGAGGGGTGCACGCAGCCCCTCTTCTTTTTGTTGTATTAGAACTATTTATTATTCGTTTTCCCTCTTATAAACCAACGGATTTTTAATACTCGCTGCGATTCCGCCCGGCTTGCAGCCTGGCAGCCAGTTTTCAAGATCAGAGCGTCTTGCCTTGCTGTCTGGCTCACCAACGAGTGTACCGTCTGCATAGTAGATAATGGTCATCACCTTGCGCATATGGTCAGTTGGATTACCCGGAGCAGAGTGGATGGTCCAGCCTGCATGGAAGGTAGCGTCTCCAGCTGCCATGGCACCGTAATTCACTTGGGGAATGCTGCGGCCTTCAATGAATTGGCCAAGGGTTTTATGTGATTCATCCGAAATTTCTTGCCTGCTGACATAACCCAAATGATTGGTGCCGGAAGCAAAGTTCATTGTACCCACTTCTTCAGGAATAGGGACCAGCGGCATCCACAGCGTAATGGTATTATTGGTATCGAAAGGCCAATAAATTTGGTCTTGATGCCATGGCGTATGACCGCCGCCAGGTTCTTTGAATAATGCTTGATCATGATAAATCCGGACACCCTCAACACCCATCAATTCTGCAGCTATTTTTGCAAAACGTTTTGCCAGTGTAAATGCAGCGGCAGCCTCACTCATCTCCCAAAGGTTGCCTACTTGTATAAAAGCTTTGCCGTAAGTATCCCGTTCAGAGACAGGCTTATCATGGTAATTGTGTTTAAATACTAAGTCACTAATGATTGGTTCATACGTTTCTATCATTTCTGCGGATGCGACATTTTTTAAAAAGAGATGGCCATCCTTTTGATAAGAAGCGATTTGTTCTTGCGTGAGAGAATAGCTTTCTTCAAGCAGGGGCAGCGTGCTTAACCTATTGTTTTCATTCATCATATTTCCTCCTAATTGTATGTGTTTGTTTCAGCTTCGCAATACATACAGTGTAAAGGATTCTTCTATGATCTGGCTTTGTCAAAGCTTCAAATAAGTTTGTCAAAAACAACTGTAATTGTGGGATAGATATGATATTCTGTGAGTAATTACGAGTAGAGGATGAGGATGTTCATGAAACCTGGCATGGATGCAACGATGAACCACCGGATCGTGCCCTATATACGGGAGTGCGATTTTGCGCTGCGAAAACCGTGGGTACTGCCGGAACGCCGCTTGCTTGATTACTTGCTTGTCTATGTACAGGAAGGGGAATGCATGTTCACAGTTGATGGGGTGGCCTATCCATTCGAAAAAGGTGAGTTTTGTTTCATTCAGCCAAATAGTGTGAATCGTTTGGAAGGGACAACGAATACGGTAACGCCGTTTGCACACTTTGATATATTTTATAGCACGACTAGCGACCAAAGCTTCCCAACACGAGCGGGCCAATTGGATTTGACCCCCTATCAGCATCTTATGCAGCCGAGATTGGACGAGCAGTTCCAAACTCATATTCCGGTGAAGCTCAAGCTAAGTCATCCATCTAAATTTCGGGATACATTTTTGCAAGTGGTGGAATTTTGGCAGTATAAAGACTCCATTATGCAATTGAAGGCACAAACGCGAATGATGGAATTGATCACCTCCATACTAGAGGATTACATACCTGCCAATCATGTCAAGCAAATGTCACCGCAGGCATTAAATTGGATTACTTCTTATTTTTCGTTTAACTTGAGCGAACCTTTATCGGTAGTTGATATGGCGCGAAGAGCTAATCTATCTACTTCAAGATTTAACGATGTATTTAAAATGCAGTACGGTGTAACACCGCATCAATATTTGTTAAAAACACGCATAGATCATGCTTGTGATCTGCTGCTTGCATCCAAGCTGACACAAGAGCAGATCGCAAGTTATTGTGGGTTTTCAGATATTCATCATTTTTCTAAAGCATTCAAGAAGATAGTAGGAATAACTCCTGGTGAGTACAGCAGGGGGACAATGGGTCGATGATACTAGCTTGATCGGTCAAACGATAGTACATTAAGAAATGAAAGGGGGAATCTGACGAAGCTCTCAAACAAAAGGCAAGCATCCTTTCACATTGTTGTAGATGAGCATGAAGCTATGGAGTGTTTGCCATAAAACTCGAAAAAATGGCAATGAAAGCACCGTTTTCTATTTCCAACACCCCCTAATTAATGTTAAATCCAACACCTATAAACAATTATAGAGGTATCTTATCATAATAGATGATTTTTAGAAATTTAATTCTAAAAGCAACGATCTATTAAAAACAACCGTTGTTTTTATTTATTTTTCTTCGTCCTCTCTATACTCTCCGGCTTTTTCTAAAACCTCCGATAGTTGAGCTGCATCATGCTCAGTATCTTAGTTATGGTTCCTAACTTTATTTTATGATAAATTTTTTCCAATCACGTTTGCTGACACTGGCTTTAGCCCAAGCTCTCTTATCCAGACGGAGAGCTGCCCCATATGGTGTATTTCGTGAGCGATCACATGACGCATAATTTCACCTTTTGTATAATGTCCATCGTTCCAAGGAATGGTTACCTGTTCATGGTCAAATTCGATTTTCCATGTATCTAGGTATTCGCGCATTTCTTTGTTCCAGCTATCGGAAAGTGCCTTCACTTGTTGAAGCGACAGATAGTCTTCAAACTGAACTTGAATGTCTGGTTTGCCTTGTATTCCGCGTATCCAACTATATTCCACATCAACGATGTGAAACAGTGTATAAAGAATACTGCCCGGTCCACCAATACGCTTAAGCGTCAATTGCTCTATGGAAAGTTGATTGCATAATTCAAACCAATCGTCTCGAACAATCCAGTTATAGCGAAACAGCTGTATCATAGCACTTCACTCCTAAAATTTTAATCGTTATTTCAACTTAAATTCGTGCATAACAACAAAATTACCTTTAATATAGCGCATTAATGATCAAAAACCACGTCCTCGGACGTGGTTTTTGTTGTATGCCAGCTTTATTTAGTAAGCAAGTTGTAGATCGCTTTAGCGGTTTCGGCACGCACAGTAACAGCCTCTGGTGCAAAGCTGTCTTCGTCTCGTCCAGTCATGAGTCCGGCAGCTATGGCTTTGTTTAAATCTGCGATCGCCCATGATGAGACTTTATTGGCGTCTGCATAGAGAGACAGCTTATCGCTTGCTTGCAGCGAAATTCCTGATTTGTATTCATATGCTCTAACGAGGAGCACAGCCATTTGCTCACGGGTAATGCTGGCATTAGGAGCGAAGTGTGAATCATCGATTCCTTTGACAATGCCTGCTTGAACAGCTGTTGATACAGCCTCAGAATACCATGCTCCTTGAGCAACATCAGCAAAGGCAGATGGTGTACCCGCAGCTTGAATGCCAAGGGAGCGTACTAGCATGGTCACAAATTGTGCTCTTGTTGTAGTTTTTGAAGGTGCGAACTCTTCTTCTGATACGCCCTCGATCACTTGCTTAGCACTTAATGCTTGAATTGTAGTAAATGCCCAGTGGGTCGATGGCACATCCTTATACGTCTTCGTGTATTCCAGCACAGCATATTTTGAATTATGGGTTAAAGCAGCTTCAATTGCGCCATTGTCTTTACTTCTTTTTCCCCCTACGTATTCCCATTTCTTCGAGGATTCATTGAGGTAGTAAATGCCAAGCAGTTCTGGATTAGCAGTGCTTGAAGCTAGTTTGAAATTTAAAGTGACGGTTTCGATAAAATGATCCAGTCTTGTTGATTTGCCGTCCTTCGATTCTATCGCCAAATCAAACTCATACAAAGAACCATATTGTTTAATTACAGCACCACTTGCCGCATTGGCAGCATATACGGAAGAACTGACGGAGGCAGCTTCGATGGCTTTAAAGGAAACTTTAATTTGAGCGTCCTTCAATGCACCAGCTGTCAGCTTTTTCGCTAGTGCTGTTAGCACAGCAGATGGGATGACAACGGATTGTCCGTTTGATTTTATTTCTAAGCCTTTTTTGCTTGACTGTAATAATTCACCCGCATTATTAGGCAATAAAGTGTAAGAATCTTTTGTTAGTTCAATCGCAACATTAGAAGCTGTACCAGATGATTTAATAAGATCGTTCAACTGAGCTGCGGTAAGCTGGTTGACTGTTGACGACGGAGCTCCACCAGATCCGGAAGTAGGCGGGGCTGTGGCTGTCTTTTGCGTGAGCTCGGGTCCATTTATGCTCCATAAACCGTTCGAGAGCTTAGACTCTACTTTAAAAGCATACGAAGTATCTGGTGATAAAGAGGTTACGTTGTAGTTATATACGCTTCCTGATACCGTGCCTATTTCTTTTGCACCTGCAAAAACTTTATATTCTGAAATCGCACCATTCGCAGGTGTCCAGTTCAAGGTCAGACTTGATGAAGCAATATCTTTTGCAGTTAATGTGCTGCTAGGCGACCAAGCGTATGGCGTTTGCATCACATTCCAGATGGCATCAGCTATCGCCTTATATCCTTGTTGGCTCGGATGAATATTGGTAGGGACCGGCAAGTTTTTCGTATAGTCTATAGCAATGGCCTCTTTGGTTGGTACAAAAACGGCTCCAGCTTTTTGGGATACGGCTGCAATTACCGCATTTAGTTCATCTAAAACGGATGTTAGCAATAGCTTCTGCAGAGGAGGTAAAGCGAAGTTATGGAATGCATCATAATACCCCATGATATAAATGCTGGCCTTTGGATTTAACTGGCGGATCTCCGTTAGGATAGCGGCCATATTGGCACCGACCTGCTCTAACAAGCTTTTTGCAAGCACGGGGTCCATATTAAATTGACTGTCTAGCTTTTGGATAAAATCATTTGCTCCGGCATCAATTGTAATGACATTGGATTTAGCAATAGCCTGTTTGATAGTCACGCGATCTGGAGTAGGTACATTATTTTTGATATTATCGAGTATGTTTTGTGTGGTGTAGCCTGGCGAGGTATGATTTTTATTGAATTCCCCAAGAAACCCGGAGCTGCGTAAATATTGTGCAAGCATATCGGTATAGCCGATACCAATAGATGTATCTGGGGCTAATCCAGCTGCCAAAGAGTCACCTAATGCGAGGTAATAGATTTTTCCGTTCGTTTGATCAACGGAAACACTAAAAGTAGAGCTCCATTGCAGCGCTTTATTGCCTGCTTGATCGTTAGCATCGATCGTTAGCGAATACGTGCCATTTGGCAAATTAGCAGTAGCTGCTGCCACGATTTTAGAACCTGGATCATATATATGGGGAACTTTGATGGTGTTAACCTTCACGGATATGGTTGCCGAATCAATCCCGGAATCTGCGTCCTTCAGTACAGCTGTAATCATGGGCATAGATGTATATACGATCGCTTGATTTGAAGGATTTACATTTAGGATTGCTGGTGCTTCAGTATCACTATTCGCATCTGCCGCCAATGCGTTTACTGGCAACTGAACGAAAAGAGTTAACAATAACAAAAATACGGTACATCTAAGCCAAATAGATTTTTTCTTCTGGTTCATTTTATTCATCCTCTCGTCTTAAACAATCTAATTTAGAGATGCCTCAGCTTAATTCTGCAATTCTTTCTTATGTAGGCCTCCTTCATTTCATGAAATCACAAGAAAAAGCAAAATTCTGCGTTTATGCCTTCAATGAGTAATTTTAAATAATAATAGATGCAGAGTCTGTCGATTTATGGAACAAAAAGGAAATTTATCTACATGTGATTCAGTATGTAATGCGAAGGACGCATGGAAGAGGGCTGACATAGCTGAAATAAGACGAGAAGGGTTATAATAGAAGGACCTATTATATGGAGGTTAATCAACATGTCTATATTTACACGCACGGATCATATTGGCGTCATTCAACCGGATATCAAAGTATATCAAGCAAAACCAGAGGATACGGAAGCTGTATTGCAGCTTCTCATTCAAACAGCTGAATGGCTAAAAAGCAAAGGCTCTACGCAGTGGAGCGGCTTGCTGAAGGGTGAGGATTCTCATCAAACGCCTGAGGCAATTAAACGTGGTGAAGTATACCTATTTAGGCAAGGCAACCGATTGGCAGGAATGGTCATGCTTATGCAGCAATCAAGCGCTTGGGATCGCGAGTTATGGGGTGAAGAGGGGCATGAACAGTCCATCTATCTGCATCGACTTAATATTAACCGTGAAGTTGCAGGCAAAAACTTAGGTGAGGCCATTGTGGATTGGGCAGGATCAGGTATTCATTTTGAGGGAAAAGACCGTATTCGGCTGGACTGTATTGCGAATAATCCGAAGCTCAATGCATTCTACCTAAGCTGCGGTTATGAACATAAAGGTTTATCCTCCAATGCGATGGGTGAATTTAATTTATACGAGAAAATGCAGACAGTACAGTAATAGAAGAGGGACGGAGCAGTTCAAACTGCTCCGTCCCTCTTTTGCATTTTAAAAATAGGTTATTTGCTCGCTAGTCCCAAATCATCAAGCAATCTCATCACGGCTACGACTGCCTGTGCTTTTGTCACTTTCGCCTGAGGATCAAATTTCGTCTCGGATACGCCTTGCAAAATTTGCTCTTTAACTAACAGTGCAACGGAAGCTTTAGCATAGGATGATATAGAAGCTTGATCACGGAAAGACTCTAGCAACGCTGCGTCACCGTCTGCCGTACGATCAATCAGCTTCATCACTTTTGCCAAAATGACTGCCATGTCCTGACGAGTAATCGTACCGTTCGGATCAAAAAGCTGCTCGCTCTTGCCGGTAATGATACCTAATTCCTTAGCTAGTGCAATATCTCCAGCATATTTGGAATCTGCCGCTACATCATCAAATGGAGCGCCTTCTACTTTTGGAACGATGCCGAGGCCTCTGCTGATCATGGAAATAAATTCAGCCCTAGTAATGATCGTATTTCCTCCGAATTGTTCATTCGATTGTCCAAAAACGATTAATTTGGCTGCTGCACGCTCGATATGGTTTTTGTTCCATTCAGCCGTCACGTCTTTGAAGAGGAAGCTGGATTCGACAATGGTATAGATGCTGTTGCCGTTGCTGACCAGATGAGCGGCAACTCCGCCTTTATCGTCTTTTTTGAACACCGTATGGAGTGGACGGAATTCATTTGTGCCAGGCAAGTAAACAACACCGTTTGCACGGTTTGTATCTATATCTTTAGCATTCAATTGATAAATACGGGTGAAAACAGACTGGCCAAAATCAGTGACTTCCTCATATTTGTTGTCAGCTGTCAGCTTGTAAATCTTAAAGTCAAGCGACGAAACTTTTAGCGTATAGCCATTCTTTTTCGCCAATTGTTCTATTGCAGCAGCTTCGCTCGCAGTCGGTGGAGTAATCGAAATTTTGATATCTGATTTCAGGTGAATCGCATGGGCTGGAATGACATAGGTAACTCCGTTCCAGATGATGGACAAATTCGCCTTATCGTTTTTGCTGGCAAGCGCTGCAATAACTTCCTTAGGAAGGATGACATCCACTTGGGCTGCATCGTTGCCGACAGTCACTTTTAGCTCGGCGGAGCTAGCCGCTCCAATCGTTTGAATAGCCGCATCTTTCAAAATCGTAACGGTCCACTTGCCGCCGGATTTCGTAACGTTGGAATCAAGCTCATTTTTATCTTTGACCGCTTGCGGGTTACCAGATGACGACTCTGGCGGAGCCGTGTAATCTAATGTTTTTGCCTCTAGTTTTGTCATTTCGGACTTTTCGATTATCTCATCCTCATTTTTAATAATGGCTACTACACCAATGGAATAGGTCGTACTGTGCGCCAGTTGCGTAAACGTGTAGTTTGTAGCTGTTGTAGATTCCACCAATTTATCACCCAGATAAACGTCATACCCATCTGCTTTCGGAGAAGCTGTCCATTGAACACTAATCGCGTCATAGGTTGAACTCGTAACCGTGAGATGAGCTGGAGATATTATGCCTGCTGTACTTACAACCAGTGCACTGCTTGCAGGAGAAACCTCTGTAATTTTATTACCGTCTTTTCTGATACTGAGCACGGTAACGGTGTAGTCTGAGCCAAGGGTCAGCTTGTCTGCTTTAAACTGCGTATTCGCTGTATACCCTGTAAATATGGCGTTCACGAATACTTCATAGCCAGCAGCCCCTTGGACAGCATCCCATTTGATTTCAAAAGATTGTTTGTCCGCGCTGAGCTTTGTTACATGTTGAGGAGCAGCTAGTGCGTTTTCATTCACCTTGCCGTCAATCGGAAGATCACTGATCAACTGCGTTGTAAGAGTTTTGTTGCGGTCACCGCTAATATCCCAAGTCATAACGCCAGCCAAATCCAAGGTTTTGACAAGCGAAGTGCTATACATCATTGTTGTTTGGTCATTATAAGTAATAAACATTCCGGTTTCACTATTGTAAACATAAGCGACCTTTGAATGCTCGTTCCAGTAACGGGTATATCCGTTTTGGTCTATCATATTGTTCTCAACCTCGGCAAAATCGAACTTGCCGCTCTCCCATGATCCATAAGGAATGGATGTGCAGTTTTGATATTCACCGTTTGCGGAACAACCCTTCCAGCCTATTCCATAATAAGGAACACCCATGTTTAGTTTAAAAGCCGGAACGCCGCCGTTCAAATGACCAAGCAGGGCGCCTCTAACATTGTTGCGCTTCGCAGAGGCTCTTACATTATTAGGGTCTTGATAGAGAGGTGAATTATGGAAAGCCCGCAGTTCCCAGCTTCCGCTATAGTCATAGCTCATTATGTTGATCATATCCAGGTATTGAACAGAATTTGCGAAGTCAGCATTGACTACGAAATCATCTCCTTGACCGGATGCGATGGTGAGCAAATAATATTTGCCATCGATGGAGCCGGCTGAGTCAAGCGCTGCACGAACGGTTTGCATGAGAAGAGTGAAGTTTTGTTTATCCTCTGGACGATTGATATTATCCGATTCTCCGCCCTCAACCGGATATTCCCAGTCGATATCGAGTCCATCCATTTTATACGTACGCAAATATTTAACGACGGAATTCGCAAACGTACGACGTGTGACCTCAGATGCAGCCATGTCCGAGAAATGATTGGAGAATGTCCAGCCGCCTACGGAAGCCATCAGCTTCAGCTCAGGGTTATTATTTTTAATTTTGTTAAAAGCAGCAAGCTGCTCAATATCGACCTTCTGGTCTCCAAGCACAAGCTCTCCGTCGAAAACATAATTCGCTTGCAGCGGAATGTCTTTATTTTGGCAAGCTACACCGTTTGAACCAACTTTACGCCAGCATATATCGGAGAAGGCGTAGTTGAGATGTGTAAGCTGTGAAACATCGATGTCTTCTGGAAAGTATTGACGATTATTGTCATAGGAAAACCAGCTGCCGTAATAGGTGAAATTAGTGTAGTCCGCACCTGGAATCGTCGTTGCTGTGCTGCTGGCAGCTGATTTCCATAGCGCATTTTTGGCTGCAACTGTAAAGCTGTAGGATTTGCCTTCTGTTAAACCCTCAGCAACATACCGATTGGAATCGCTGGAGCCGATAAGCTTGCCTGATTCATAAATATCATAGCTCGTTGCGCCAGGGGTCGGTGCCCAGCCTAGAGAAGCAGTTGTGCGGTTGGCTGTAATGACTTGAAGATCGAGCGGCGCCGCAAGCTCGCCCCATTTGATTTCTAAAGGCGGGCCGTTAACCGGATCTTTGCCGGAAGCGCCATTTTGCGCGCCAACCATAAATTTGTAGATGCTGCCTGCTGTAAGTCCTCCTTCTGGGAACGTATAGATGAATGTGTCGGAGCCATTCCATATTCCGCCTTTCCATCCACCGTTAACATAGAAGTCATAGCCGTTGGCATCAGGACTGCCTGCCCATTTGAACGTAATATTGGATGATGTAATATCGCTTACCTTTAAATATTGAGGAGGCGTTAATGGCGGTTCTTTATATTCACTTGTATCCTTTGGCGTAGTGAAAGTAATCGAATTGCTCTTCTGTTTATCCGTTAGATTAGCATATTGAGTACCGTTCGGACCTAAGAAGAAGGTATATTTGGTTTCTTCCTTTAATCCGCCAATCGTGCTGCCTCCTACTTGCGTGAAGCCGGAATAAGGATCTTTGTTAAGAGGAGGATTCTCCGGATTCCAAACCCAGTAATCATCTAGCTTATGGGCAGGATCAAAGGTAACGGTTACCGTATTATGTGTAACATTCACAATACTCAGGTTGCTAGGCCCTGGATTACCAGTCGGCTCATTGGAAGGCTCGCCGGCAAGTGTCGTAAATTCAACGTAGTTGCTTCGCAACACCCGAGTGTAAGGTCTCTTGTACCAAGTGGTATACAGCTTGTACGTCGTATTAGGCTGCAAATTTTGCAGCTCCACACTGCCGCCTTTCCCTGTAGCTAAATAGTTGTTTATATCTTCTTTTGCTGGATTAGCAGGATCTGGAGCTACGTAGTACCATACATCAACGTCAGCTTGCTCTGGATGAACATCCCAATTAAGCTGTGCACTCGTCGCAGTGATGGAATCGGTTACAACAGTTAGGTTTTGAGGGACGGGAGGGGCTGCCTCATAGACAGCATCCGTTACGGCTCGAGCAGCTTCGTTCACTGCGGGCAACGCTGCTTCATTCCCATAGGCTGTTGTGTCAAGGAAAGGAGAAACGAGAAGTGCAAGACACATAAACATAATGACAAACTTCATTCCTTTATTTCTTGCAAAAATATTCACCATATCACCTCTAATTTTCATAGTCGAACATCGCAGCATTAGCATTCATGTGCAAGTCTGGGTGTGGTTGTTTTACGGAATTAAAAGGGGATAATTGGGTATCACCTCCTGCAAAGCTTGCATTTAATTTGTATAACTATTCCTAGCATGAGACGTTGATTTCATGAAAGGAAGGGGTAAATTACGATGATAAAAGGGGGATATTTTACAAAAATATAATAAAAATGGGATATTCCGCACAGGAAATAGAGGTTTAACTCGATCTTTAAAAACAACACCGAGTTAAACCCATAGCATGCTTGAAAAAAGCATTTTGAACGGTCATTGTTGTAGTTGTGATAAAATGAAAGGGATTCAGAAATAACCTAATAGAAATGATGGTCGCTATGAAAATCGAATTTGAAAATCATATCATTGAGTTTAATGTTGAATATGCCAATAGAAAAAAGATATATATCCAAATGGACTCATTGGGATTCATAACCGTGAAGGCTCCCAATGGAACAACGGAAGAGAATGTCATGCGGGCCGTGGAGCAGCATGGTAAACAGCTCACTCAGAGATTGCAGCAGATCGCGAAGGTCCGAGATACCCCTAAGACAAAAGAATATCAAGAGCAAGGAAAATTCCTTCACCTTGGAAAAGAGTACTTTCTTCATGAATTGATCGACACAGCTGATCTGAGTGAAGAGGAGTTAAAAATCAATCTTAAAAAGTTTTATTTTGCAAGCTGTAAGAAAATCATTGGAGAACGAATCAAACGATATCAAGAGCAGCTGAAAGTAAAACATAAAAGCTTCGAAATCGAAGAGTCAAGAACGAAGTGGGGAAGCTGCAGCTCAAGTAAAAAATTAACCTTTAATTACCGATTGGCGATGGCTCCGCTTGAGGTAATCGATTATGTCGTCATCCATGAGCTTTGCCATCTGACGCATATGAATCATGATCGTTCCTTCTGGAGACGAGTGGGCAGCATTATGCCGGATTACAAAGAGAAGGAAGAGTTTCTAGCAAGGCATGGTCAAGCTATGACACTGTAATCATGATAACTGGCCTCCCGTCAAAAGGAGGTTTTTTGCTGTATCTCTATTATATCGTCTATTTTTCAAATGGTTATGTTTACTTCTTATACATACTAATGATTTTTATCACTAATCGAGGGAAATCGTGAACTTTAGATGCAGCGTGCTTTATTTCCGTTCTAGCCTTGCTGGCTCCGCAGGTAATTTTCGTATTCAACGTGCTTAAAAACTCAATAAACAGGGTACATTCATACAAAGACGAATTCAGGGAGGTAGTATCCATGAGCAAGAAAAAACTATTGATAACTGCAATTGGAGCTGGCGTCACTTATTTAATGAAAAACAAGGATGCGCGAGATAAGCTCGTCCATACGCTGCAAAATTTCAGGAAAAAGAATCGTTAATGGAATGATCGATATTGGGCTTGGCAAATCAGCTTAGATGACAATTGGAAAAGAGAACGACTAGTTGGCTTCGATCATTTATGGTAAGATGTCTAAGACTAATAAACGATAAAAAATCAATCAATAGGAGAAGCAGGGTACAAGATGATACCCTGCTTCTTTTTGTTTGGAAACGTTATATGCTTTGAGTAGCAAAAAGGGGATTGAAAATGCCTACTATTATTGCGAAACCATTTGATCAAGAAATGCAAAACCTGTTAAGCGATATACATTCCGCCTATCACGCAGGGGAGCTTAGCCAAAAGGACAAATCAGAGCTTCCGGAAAACATTTACGTCATCGAGGCTGAGGACGAGATGGTTGGATACGGAGTCGTTTGGGAGTACGATAACGCCAAGCAGCTGATTCAGAAAGCAGAACAAGATTATTTTAGCGATGATGAGAAGTATTTGGAGCGGGACTTTTATATTGAGATTAAAAACAAAAAGAACTTTGTATTTATAGAAGCACTTGATGTTTTAAAGGAATTTGAAGGCAAGGGTTACGCTGCTGCCTTTATTCAATGGGTTAAAGCAAAATATCCGAATAAAAAGATGTATGTATATACGTTGGATAAAACAAGGAACTTTTGGTATAAGCAAGGTTTTGAGCCTTTGGGAAATACCGTTTGGATGACTTTTAATTAAAGATTGAAAAATGGGCCTAGGCTGCTGTCTCAAGGATAGAGGTTTATGTCGATTATATCGTTTTATTATGCTATACTTACTTGTTATGTCTTAAAGGAACGGTTTTTGGAAATGATATGCGATTATAAAAGCAGCATGATTGAGAATATAAGGCTTCAAATGAAGGAGAAAAGATGACTTTTAATGATCTAAATTTTAGCCCTGCAATACTGAAGGCGCTAACCAAGGAAAACTACACGAAGCCTACGCCTATTCAAGAGCAGGCCATTCCCGTAGTACTAGCGGGCAAAGATTTGTTTGGCTGCGCTCAGACAGGGACAGGGAAAACGGCTGCATTCGCATTACCCATCATTCAGTTATTAAGCGGCCAACCCACTAAACCGGGGGCACAGCGACGTATTCGCTCATTGATTTTGACACCTACTAGAGAGCTTGCCCTCCAGATTGAAGAAAACATGCGTGCGTACGGACAATTTACCGACTTGCGCAGTGTAGCTATCGTGGGCGGCGTTTCACAGAAGATTCAGGAGCGTGCACTTCGACAAGGCGCTGATGTTATTATTGCCACTCCAGGCAGACTTATCGATCTTATTAATCAAAAGTTTGTTGATTTGCAATATGTACAAATATTAGTGCTTGATGAAGCAGATCGAATGCTCGATATGGGCTTTATTCACGACGTGAAGAGAATCATCGCCAAAATGCCAAGAAAAAAGCAGACACTCTTTTTCTCGGCTACGATGCCTCCAGAAATTTCGAAGCTTGTCAAAACGCTGCTTGTTAATCCGGCGAAAGTGGAAATAACTCCAGCTTCCTCAACAGTGGATCGAATAGAGCAATCTGTCTATTTTGTAGATAAAGGTAATAAACAAGATTTATTGAATGACCTGCTGCAGGATAAATCCATCGCTTCGGCGCTTGTATTTACTCGGACGAAGCATGGTGCAGATCGCGTAGTGCGCGGACTGACTAAAGTGAATATTTCTGCACAGGCTATTCATGGAAACAAGTCTCAAAATGCCCGCCAAAATGCGTTAACTAATTTTAGAAGCGGTGCAACTCGAGTACTGGTTGCCACAGATATTGCGGCGAGAGGTATCGATATTGACGAGCTTTCGCATGTCATTAATTTCAACCTTCCTAATATTTCAGAAACGTATGTTCATCGCATTGGCCGTACAGGCAGAGCTGGATTAAGTGGAATCGCCATCTCTTTTTGCGAAGTGGATGAAATTCCTTATTTGAAGGATATTGAGAAAATGATTCGCAAAACTATACCTGTAGTAACCGAACGTCCTGATGGGGTTCTGATCAGTTAAGCAACGAAGAAAGCCGAAATATAATAAATTGACCTAGGGGTGATCGTCTGAGAAAGCAAAAGCCAATGTCATTCGAAGATTTGTTGAAGGAATTGCAAGGACAGAAGTCGATTCAGGAAGATCCAAATCATGTTTCATTTGATGATTTGTTTAAAGAATCGTTTATGAGCAAGCATTCCAGCTTTACAAGCTTTAGCGCGTTTCTTGAGAAGGGCAACTTTCAAGTAGAAACAAGAGAAGATGTTCAGAACATTCCGGATGAGCTGTTTGATCGTCACGTTGCAAGAGAAACGGATTTTGCCAATTGGCAGTCTATGCTCGATACAGCAACTTCGGAATACAGCGGCAAGTAGAACAATAGAAGTGCCAGCATTGCATCAAATATAGGCAAGTAGAAGCTTGAGCCCATCGCGGCTTGAGCTTTTTTTTGTTTATTTTGAGGTTAATTTCACATTGTAATGAGCCATTCACGCTCTGTTCATATTCCAAACGTAAACTTCAGCTATCAAGAGAAGGAATGGAGATGGTTGAACATGTTTCTAGCGCTGCGCGAATTGAAATATGCGAAAGGCAGATATTTTCTAATTGGATTAATAATGGTTCTGGTCGCATGGTTAACCTTTATGGTTTCAGGATTAGCCAATGGGCTTTC
Organism: Paenibacillus sp. MCAF9; assembly: GCF_052114265.1. NCBI lineage: Bacteria > Bacillati > Bacillota > Bacilli > Caryophanales > Paenibacillaceae > Paenibacillus > Paenibacillus sp. MCAF9. The sequence goes on along the minus strand of NZ_JBFREL010000002.1, from coordinate 53,771 downwards.
ATCAGATAATGCATCCATTCTAAAAAATATGGACGCCGATTATTTCGTGCTTCAGACGGATTCCGAGCATAAGCTGACGCGGTCCGCACTAGGTACCGAGAAGCTGGAGGAGGTCAGGCAATTTGAAGGACTCTCGCAATCTGAACCGCTTGGGCAAACTATGCTTTCGGTATATCGGAATGATTCCAAGAAGAAGATAGATATTGCTTTGTTTGGTATCGAGCCAAGTGGAAAGGTAATGCCAAGTATTACTGAAGGGAAAAGCATGGGGTCAAGCAATGAAGTGGTCGTTGACTCCTCGTTAAAAGAACAAGGCGTGCAAATTGGCGATACGCTAGGGGATCAAGAGCTCGGCATTGAATGGAAGGTCGTCGGCTTTGTCACAAATCAGAAGTTCAGTCATACGCCGGTTGCATTCATGGATATCCAAAATTTTAATAAGCTGATGCAAGCATCCTTCGGTAAGCAAACAGCTTCCTACAACGCTATTGTCATTCATACAGATAATTTAAACAAAGAATCATTGCAAAAGAGTGTAGCAGATACGGAGGTTATTACAAAAAAAGAAGCGGTACAGGGCATTCCGGGCTTTAAAGAAGAGCAAGGCTCCCTGACGATGATGATCGCTTTCTTAATTGTTATTGCCGCTTTCATACAAGCTGTTTTCTTCTATGTCATTACACTGCAGAAAATTAGCCAATTTGGAGTGTTGAAGGCAATCGGAGCAAAGACGTCCTATCTGGCAGCAAATTTAGTGGGTCAAGTATTGCTTTTGGCTATTGTGGCTGTTGCAATAAGTATCGGACTTACTTTTGGCGTAAGTGCGATTTTGCCAGAGAGCATGCCTTTTGAGTTAGGTGTAAATATATTGTCTCAATATTCCGGTTTACTTATTCTAGTCTCGATTATCGGTGCGTTGCTGTCTTTAAATCGGATTGCAAAAGTTGATGCGATTGAAGCGATTGGGAGGGTTGAATAATGAAGGAAAAACTTATTCTTGAGCATGTAAATAAAGTGTATGGCGAAGGTGAAACGGCTGTTACGGCGCTGCAAAAGGTTTCTTTAAGCGTAAAAGCAGGAGAGTTTGTCGCTGTTGTTGGACCATCGGGTTCGGGCAAAAGTACTTTTCTTTCCATAGCGGGGGCGCTGCTCTCACCGTCAAGTGGACGGATCTTAATTAATGAGAAGGATGTTACGAATTTATCCTCAAGCGAGTTAAGTGAGGTTAGAGTCAAAAATCTTGGTTTTATTTTTCAAGCATCCAATCTTGTTCCTTATTTAAGAGTTATAGATCAACTGCTGCTCGTATCGAAGCTAGCAGGTACAGATGGAAAAGAAGCGCTTGTGAAAGCTAAAGCACTTCTTGAGAAAGTAGGACTGCTGCATCGGATGAATTATTATCCTGAGAAGCTGTCCGGCGGAGAACGCCAACGGGTTGCCATTGCTAGGGCATTCATGAATGATCCCGGTGTTATTCTAGCCGACGAGCCGACAGCCAGCCTCGATTCTAAACGGGGTAGAGCGGTAGTGGAGCTCATGGCTTCAGAGGTTAAGCAACGGGGCAAGGCGGCTGTTATGGTCACCCATGACGAGCGTGTATTGGATTTATGTGACCGGATCGTAACGATTAAGGACGGTATGCTTTTTGAGCAAAACGATCATGCTGCTGCGAGCAATAGGCCAGATGCAGTCGCACATAGGTGAATGAAGGTTGATTAAACAGTGTTTCTTGCACGTATTGATTCAAGCTTAGAGCGGATGTTTCTGAAGGTCTATGACCTTTAGGGACATCCTTTTTTTCTGAAATTCCCCATGAGGAAGACGGAGTGTGAGTTCATTGGCAGCAACTGTTTTGGGAAAATGCGTTTCGGTTCATACACTGCATGTTTAATAAAGTAAGACCCTGCTGTAGCTAATATTGGTTATGCACTTAGTCAGGGTGACAGTTCAGAGAGAAGGAGATGAGATGATGGGCAAATGGAAAACATCACGGGTTTTGCGCAGTATTGGTTTGCTATTGCTCATGCTGTGCTGCATGACGTTAATCGTATCTGCTTCTAATCCGAATACCCCTGAAGGTTTTTTAATTATCGCACATCGCGGGGCTTCTGGTGATGCTCCTGAGAATACGATGGCCGCCTTCGAGCAAGCGGAGCGTCTAGGTACTGATTTTATCGAATTTGATGTACAGCTAAGCAAAGATGGTGAACTAGTTGTCATTCATGATGATACGGTGGATAGAACGACGCAGTATACAGGAGCTGTGGACGATTATACATTAAATGAACTTGAAAATATGGATGCCAAAAATGATAAAAAAACAGACGATACGGATGAGAAGATCGTTTCATTCGAAGAAGTTATGCACCGTTTTGCTGGAAAGCTAGGCATGCTCATCGAGATTAAAGAATCAAAGCTTTATCCTGGCGTGGAAGAGAAGGTGGCTGAGGTCGTACGTCGTTATGAGCTTTTGCTCCAAGTTAATGGCTTAGAGGAGGGCCGAAATTTTACAGCGGTTGAACATGTGAAAAATAGCGTTGGTATCATTATTCAATCCTATAACTTTCAATCGACCCGTCTAATTCACTCCCTGCTGCCGGACATTCCAATTGCTGCGCTTATTCAGGAGGATCAGCACCCACTGACAGAGAAGACGCTGGATGAACTTGTTGCTTTCGCGGATTACATTCATTACAATCATGAATTGCTTGACGAGAAGATCGTAGAGCAAATTCATCATCGCAACCGGAAGGTCATGGCGTGGACGATACAGTCTGAGCAAGATATGATACGGATGAAAAAGCTCGGAGTGGATGGGGTTATTACCGATTTTCCGGGGTAAGGAATATATGAGAAACTCTACTCCCTTCTATACAAAATTATTCAATCAAATACAAATGTTGCCATAATGTGAGGTTTGATGAATAATAGGGGGAGAAGGGTGGGATGGTCATGAAAATGGCTTTTACTGTCGATGTAGAGGATTGGTTTTGCAGTCCGAACCTGTCTCTTTCCGAATGGGCTGACTGCGAATTAAGGCTTGAACAGCCCGTTCATCAAATATTGGACCTTCTGGACGAATATGAGGCGACGGGCACTTTTTTTGTGCTGGGCTGGATCGCTGAGAAAAGGCCTGATTTGGTGAAAGAAATATATCGAAGAGGTCATGAAATTGCATCACACGGCTATTCCCATCGTCTCGTTTATGATCAATCAACACTAGAATTTAAAGCGGATATTAGGCTGTCAAAAGATATTTTAGAGCATTTGATCGGTTCAAAGGTGAGTGGGTATCGTGCCCCCTGTTTTTCTATGACAGATTGGGGACTTGATATTTTAATAGAAGAAGGATTCGCTTACGATTCTAGTATTAGTCCGAATACACCAAATAACCTATATTCCAAGTTTAATTTGTCCTCGAAGGTTGCGCATTCTTTTAAAATAAAAGATCATCTATGGGAAGTGCCTTTGCCTGCTTTTCGCTTAGGCGGCGTTAATATTCCATGGGGCGGAGGAGGGTATTTTCGAATTTATCCTTATCGTTTTTTTTATAGCGGAGCACGAAAAATTATAGGCGATAAAGATTATTTCGTTTATTATATCCATCCCTATGATTTAGACTGCGATCAACAGCAAATTTTTAATACCTCTTGGTCAAATGGCATTCGAAGATACTACGGATTAAGGGATACATACGCAAAAATAAAACAGTTATTGTCGGATTTCAACTGTATGTCCATAAGTAAATATGATCCTCAAATCGGGGGGATACACTAGCGTGACCACGAAAACGGAGATTATGTGTAACCGGCGTTTGTTGGATGGTGTCGCTTATTTATTTTGCAGAGAGATGGGGATTAGAAGGGTAAAGATACAGAAACCATCGGCAGAAGAAGTGAATATGCTCCTTATGAACGGCATTGTATCCGAAGATCTAAAGCTTGTGGAAAAATCATTTGGTTACGCTTGTTATGAATATTACAGGCAGCTTTATGATCCCGATTCCTTTGACCGCCTTCTTATCGCAGAGGCCAAAAATCGAAAGAAAATGCTGGACTTGTGCTGCGGGGGAGGGGCTACCGTGTTCTCTTTACTTCAGAATGAGCCGGGTATTATATATGGAATCGACTCGGATGCGCACCAGATTGGTCTTCTAGAAGCACTGCTCCACAGAAGTGAAGCTTCTAGCAAAGTAGTCACAAAGGTAGCAGATGCGCACCATATTCCGCTTGCGAGCCATTCCGTTGATTTTGTCGTTTGTAGAGTAGCGCTGCAATATCTTCAGGTGGAGCAGGTGCTGCAGGAGGTTTTTCGTGTTTTGTCCCCGCGAGGAAGGGTCTTTTTTCTCGTACATGGTTCGGGATATATTTTGGATTATTTATTTGCGCGCAGAGCAATATTGAATAAAAAAAGCTTGAAATTTGCAATACACAAGCTTTTTCATTTAAGCAGTAAGGCTAAGGAGTTTAACCGCGCGCAAGCGAATTTTTTGACCGCAAAGGATTTGAAAGAGAAGCTGGCTGCTGCAGGATTTCGAGACATGAAGGTGCACACCCATAAAGAATGGATGAAAATGGGGGTGTTTCCGGTTTATTTTGCGGTAACGGCGGAGAACTGAATATAGTCTGCTCAAAGACAACAGTAACCCAAGGTAAGTAGACTTGGGTTATTGCTGCTTGAATATGTACTTTGTTTGCCACTCTCGAGTCAAAGCACATATTAAATACTGCGTACGCTGTCTCTAATCATGAGTTCTGTACCAAGCATGACATGGTGTATGATTTCTTTACCTTCGAGCATTTCAATAAGAATTTGCGCCGCTTGGGAGCCTAACTCGTATTTATGCTGGTGAACGGTAGTGAGCGCGGGCGTGCAATAAGCCGTCAAATCAATGTTGTCGAAGCCAATGATCGATATATCATCAGGCACCTTTTTCCCCATATCCTTAACGCCCTGCAAAGCCCCGAGTGCCATTAAGTCGCTTGAGCAAAATATAGCAGTCACTTCAGGACGGCTGGACAATATTTGGCGTGCGGCCTCTCTTCCGCCATGCTCGGAAAATGAACCATTCAGCACAAGTGTTTCATCAAAGGGAACACTGCTGCTTTGCAGTGCTTGACGGTAGCCCTCTAGCCTAAGCAGGCTTACAGCTGCTTGCTCATGGCCGTTTATCATGGCGATATGGCGATGTCCCGATTCAAGCAGATGGTTGGTTGCAGCAAGAGCACCCGTTGTATTATCCGAAGTAACGTATCCAACGTTAGGACCTTGGAGAGTGATATCAATAAGGACGCATGGAATATCAGACGATACGATTTCCTCCAAATAAGGATCGTCTAATCGAATACCCATGATGATAACCCCGTCTACGCCTCGTTCCTGGCATAATGTTTTATATGATTTTACCTTTTGTTTCTGAGGTGTTGTACTGAATAGGACAAGGTCATAATCGAGTTCGCCTGAACGATCATTTATTCCGCAAAGGACTTCGAAAGCGATATTGTCTTTGGAGCTGTCTCTTGTAACATTGGAGAGAAGGAGGCCAAGCGTCTTTGTTTTTTTCGATATGAGCGACCTTGCAGCCATATTAGGGCTATAACCGAGCTGGTCTGCTATAGTCTTAATTTTTAGCCGAGTGCCCTCGTTAACGTCGTCATAGCCGTTCAAGGCACGCGATACTGTAGTAACAGATACACTAGCAGCTTTAGCTATATCTTTAATCGTAACCATACAATACCTCCGAAATGTTGAAAACATGTAATGTATTATGATAAAAATTAAAAAATAAATTGACTCTTGTAAATGCTTTCATCATGATCTATAATTCGATTATAACTTATCCGAAACGTTTTGGAAAGTTAGATTGCTTCGTCGAAAATGAGTAAGCATATTTTTTTGCCTCTTTTCCGAAACGTTTCGGATAAACGAATGTTTGTTTGATTTAAGGGAATAAAAAAGCTATTACAAGAAGAAATGAGGGAAACACTTGGATTATCGAGTCATCAAAGAAAACGATCTATTCCTCATGACGGACCGGAATGGAGATATTCCGGAAGGTGATGTTTCAGGTCAGGGTCTTTACACAAAAGATACCCGGTTCATAAGCAGGATGGAGATCCGAATCAACGGTCAGAAGCCGATACTGCTGTCTTCAGCAGCGGATGAGAATTATATCTCTACGATTCGCCTTACCAATCCACATATGGAAGAGAAGGGCGAGCTTATCTTGTGGCGTGAGTCCGTAGAAATTGAACGTACACGTTTCATTTATGATGGAGCATTGTATGAGACGTTCAAGCTCACCAGCTATTATCCTAAAGCCATTACATTTGATTTCTCCGTGTTATTGGATGCGGATTTTGCAGATATGTTTGTCGTTCGCGGCTTTCAGCATGGCGATTTGGGAAGAAAGACGGCAGAGAAAAGCGGCCAACGGGAAAGAGTAATTGGCTATCTTGGAGCTGACGATGTACGCCGTGAAACGAAGATTAAATGGGATACAAATGAAAGTCGCATAGGCGAGGCAGGCGAGCTTCATTTCGATGTGGCACTGAATCATCGGGAAAGCCATGCAATCGCTTTCTATATTGCGCCAATCATTGACGGCAATGAGCCGCAGCAGCACGAACCGGCGGAAGCGATGGTAAAGCTTAGACAATCTTACGCGGATTGGAATGGATCATCCACATCCATCCAAACGGATGTACCGCTATTTAACAAGCTGCATCATCGCGGAGTGCAAGACTTAAGAGTTCTGCTTACGGATATCGGGTATGGAGCATTCCCAGTTGCAGGCTTGCCTTGGTTCTCGGTTCCATTTGGCCGTGATAGTTTAATTACTGCGCTGCAGATGTTATCCTTAAATCCCCAAATTGCTAAGGGAACGCTTCTCACGATGGCCGCTTATCAAGGCCAGAATGAAGATGAGTGGCGCGATGAGCAGCCAGGTAAAGTGATGCATGAAATTCGGTATGGCGAACTAGCAAGCACAAATCAGGTTCCATTTACGCCGTATTACGGCACGATTGATGCGACGCCGCTATTTCTGCTATTAGCTGCCGAGTATTATCACTGGACCGGAGATGCTCAGTTTGTTAAAGAGCTAATGCCGCATCTTAATGCAGCACTGGCTTGGGTGAAGGAATATGGCGATTGCGACGATGATTCCTTTGTTGAGTATTATCAGAAATCGTCCAAAGGAATCGCCAATCAGGGCTGGAAAGATTCTGCGGATTCCGTTGTTCACCGCAACGGCGATTATGCAGAGGCTCCAATCGCGCTCGTCGAGGTTCAAGGTTATGTTTACCAAGCGCTTACAAGGCTTGCCCCTATATTCAAGAGCTTAGGCCACGAGGAACAAGCCGCTGGCATGGAGCAAGATGCAGAACAGCTTAGAGTTCGCTTTGAGCGCGACTTCTGGATGGAGGATGAGCAGTTTTATGCGATTGCGCTTGATAAGGATAAGAAGCGCGTAGATTCCGTCACTTCGAATTCAGGACATATTCTAATGTCGGGCATTGCTTCTCCTGAGCGTGCAAGCGCTGTTGCGAAAAGACTGGTTGCTCCTGACATGTTCGGTGGTTACGGCATTCGTACGATGAGTACGGAAGCAGCCGGCTACAACCCGATGAGCTACCATGACGGAAGCGTATGGCCGCATGACAACTCCGTTTGTTTGCTTGGCCTTAGCTATTTAGGCTTCCAAGAAGAAGCGATTACCGTCATGCAAGGTTTATTGAATGCAGCAGCAAAGTTTGAGTATTACAGATTGCCTGAGCTGTTCTGCGGGTATGATGATTCGCTTGGCGCGCCAGTTCCTTACCCCGTTGCTTGCTCTCCGCAGGCATGGGCAGCAGGAACACCGCTCACATTTGTGCAAGCTTTGCTTGGGCTTCAGCCTAACGCTCTAACGAAGCAAATTACAATTAAGCCATCTTTGCTTCAAGGAATGAACGAGCTTCTAGTAGAGCAAATGCAGATTGGCAGCGGCGCTCTAAGCCTGCGCGTCACTCGCGGTATCAATGGCCCAGAGGTGGAAATACTGTCTAATCTGACAGGATATGAGCTTCTCATTTCATAGGTTTCACGCTTTATGCTTTATATACAAAGTTCATATTACTAAGGAGGTTGTATGTAAGATGAAGAAAACAGGGGTTTCGATTTTATCTTTAATGCTGGTAGTTGTTCTTATGTTAACAGCTTGTGGCAAGGGCAATGAAGGCAACAAAAACACAGGTAATACAGCAACGAATGGCGGTACAGAACAAGAGGCGACAAAAGAGCCAGCCGCTGAGAAGGTAACCGTTACACTTGCAGGTTGGGGAGCAAGTCCAGAAGAGCAGGATTTGCTAAACCAAACGTTGAAGGAATTTGAAGCAAAATATCCAAATGTAAAGGTTAATTATGAAGTAATTGCCGATCAATACATGGATGTTATCAAAACAAGACTTATTGGCGGTGAAGGCCCAGATGTCTTCTACCTGGATGCATTCGAAGCGCCTGCACTCATTGAGCGTAATGTTCTAGAGCCGCTTGATAGCTATGTGACACCAGAATTTGATGTTGCAGACTTTGAACAGCCGATGGTTGATGCTTTCAAACAAGATGGCGTTTCCTACGGTTTCCCTAAAGATTTCTCTACGCTTGCAATGTTCTACAACAAAAAAGACTTTGCAGAAGCAGGAATTACTGCTCCGCCAACAACTTGGGATGAGCTGAAAGAAGCGGCAGTTAAGCTTACTAAAAAAGAAGGCGACAAAACGGTTCGCTTCGGCTTTGGTGTTGCGCCTGAGCTTGCACGTCAAATGTTCATGATTCAAGCATTCGGCGGCAAAGTTGCAGATGAGAATGGCAATGCTGCATTCGCGGCTCCAGATGCTCTTAAAGGTTTGCAGCTTGTAACGGATATGCACAATGTAGACAAATCATCCGGCGAGCCAAAAGAAGTAGGTGCTGGCTGGGGCGGAGAAATGTTCGGTCAAGGCAAAGCTTCCATCGTATTCGAAGGAAACTGGGCAATTCCATTCTTGGAGTCCAACTACAAGGATCTAGATTACGGGACAGCTGAGCTTCCAACTGTAAATGGCAAACAAGGCACTATGGCATTCACTGTTGCTTATGTAATGAACAAGGAATCGAAGAAAAAAGAAGCAGCTTGGCAATTGATCTCCTTCTTGACTGGTAAAGAAGGAATGAAAACGTGGACGAGCAAAGGTTTCGCGCTTCCAACTCGTAAATCGGTATCACAAGAGCTTGGCTACGACAAAGATGAGCTTCGCAGCGCAATTGTAGCGGGCGCTTCTTATGCAACGCCTTGGCAAGCAGGCTCCACACTTCCTACAATCATGAGCAACTTCAACAACCAATTCGTTGATACATTTATGGGTAATTCGAAGCTTGAAGATGCAATGAAAAAAGCAGAAGCTGTTGCGAATAAGGAAATCGCAGCAGCGAAGTAAGCGAGGTGAAGGAGGGAGAGCGCAAGACGCTCCCTCCTTCAAACTCTGATTTTGATATGAAAGGAGAAGGTGCAGCATGACCCATGTCTCTTCATGGAGAAAAAAGCTGAAAAATAACGTAACCGGCTATCTGTTCCTGCTTCCAACCATTCTAGTTCTTGGTACTTTTTTGTTCTTGCCTGTATTCTATTCCCTTTATTTATCGGGACATAAGGTCAATCTGCTTGGCGAAGTAAGTTACAAATGGGTAGGATTTAAAAACTTCACGCGTATGGCAGGCGATGAAAGAGCCTGGATAGCGCTTAAGAACACGGCATCCTTTGCTTTGTTTGTTGTGCCGCTGCAAACGGTGTTTGCTATTTTACTAGCTGTTATTTTGAATGCTAAGCTCAAATTCAAAAACTTCTTCCGTATCGTATTTTTTATGCCGACCATTACTTCGTCGGCGGTACTATCACTTATATTTATGTGGATATACAATTCAAACGGTCTTTTGAACCGAGTGCTTGAATTTATCGGTTTGCATGGATACAACTGGCTTGGAGATCCTGCGGTCGCCATGAAGGCGATCATGCTTATGAATATATGGTCTACCGCTCCATTCTTTATGGTTGTTTTCTTGGCTGCATTGCAAGACATTCCTGATGCGCTGTACGAGTCAGCTATGCTTGACGGAGCAGGAGGCTGGAGGAGATTTATTTCCATCACGCTGCCGCTAATTAAGCCTGCGACCTTCTTTACGGTCGTTATGGGTATTATCGGTACCTTCCAACTCTTCGACCAATCTTATATTTTCTCAGCAGGTTCAGGCGGACCGAATAACTCGACCTTGACCGTAGCTCTGCTTATTTATCAATATGCTTTCAAAAATCTCGACTTCGGCTATGCCTCTGCGCTCGCTGTCATGCTGGCTGCTGTCATTATGATCGTGACGCTGATACAGCGTAAGCTATTTGCCGAAGAAAAGCTGAACTAGGAGGGCGACTAGATGGTATTTCAACAATCCAAATGGGGAAAGGCGATTCTTTATTTCCTGTTATTCTCATACGGCTGCATCACTGTTGCTCCCTTTCTATGGGCGCTTTCCTCTTCGTTTAAGCCGCTCAGTGAGATTGTTTCCGGGGGCATCAACTTTATTCCGAAAGAATTCACCTTGCAGAACTATTATGATATTTTCGTGAAAGAGCCGCTTTTCCTCAGATGGATGTACAACAGTGCCTTGATTGCAGTTGTTGCGACGGTTTGCAATACGCTGTTCAACTCAATGGCGGGTTATGCACTTGCACGTATTGAATTTGCCGGCAACAAAATTATGTTCATCCTTATCTTAGCGGTGCAAATGATTCCAGGCCAATTGACGATCGTACCCGCTTACTTAATTATGAAGCAGCTCGATTTGTTAAACACGTATGCTGCACTGACTTTGCCGATGATGGCGAATGCGACGTTTATCTTTATGATGCGGCAATTTTTCCTCAGCTTCCCGAAAGAGCTTGAGGAGGCAGCCGAGATGGACGGGCTTAATCGGTTCGGCGTGTTTTTCCGCATTGCACTGCCGCTTGCGATACCTGCGTTAGCAGCTCAAACAATCTTCGTTTTCATGGGTGCATGGAACGAGTTCCTGAAGCCGCTCATGTTCATGTCCGACAAGTCAATGTTTACGCTGACGCTCGGTCTGAATACGTTCAAAGGGCAGTACATTAGCCACTGGAACTACATTATGGCTGCATCGATGGTATTTACGCTTCCAGCGCTGCTGATTTATGCGTTCTTCAATCGATTTTTTATTAAAGGAATTACGTTTACCGGCGGTAAATAACATAGTAACGAAACGGGGCTGTCCTGAGGTCATTTAGACCTCTTGGGACAGCCCTGTTTTTAATGCGTTCACGTATGCATAATGAGACATAGTGTGCTTAGTGGGCAGGTTGTGAACGGTAATAAGGCAATTTTTTAGCTCTATTTATGCGTATAGGGCTGATTGGGCGAAAATAAGACTAGATTGTAGCTCTATTTTTGTCTGAAATGGATACTATGGGGAAATTGGCAGGTTTTGAGCGGTAATAAGCCTATTTTTTAGTCCTATTTTTGCGAAGAGGGCTGTTTTGATGAAAATAGGGCTAGATTGTAGATCTAAATTTGTTTGAGTCGAGTATGGGGTCATTTGGCAGAAGAGACTAAGTCTATACGCACATTCTCGAAATGATAATGTATGCTGTGCAGGCAAGGCAGCTCGTCATTATGGATGTCTAAAGTCGAATTTATCGTGAGGAACATCAAGACTGTGACCATTAATGATGACGGTATCGTTATCGCTCCAAGTGATGACCGCTTGATCCTCGTGAGAGCTCCAATAAATATTTTTGGTTTTATGATTGCGTTTATTGAATACCAATTCACCGCGAATCATAAAAGGAGTAGTCGCTCCTCCATTTATGAGGTACGCTTTTAAACTGTAAGTCCCTTCAGGAGAAGCTGCCTCAATAAGAAATTTCCCTTTCGGAAGTCTGCCCATGTCATAGAAGAGCCAATAGACGCCATAACCAATAGTTAAGGCGAAGAATGTGCAGATAGAAATAAATATGATGAGCAGCTTTTTTAAAATTTTCTTTTTCTCGCTCGCCGCTTGAACATCAATATCTTCATCGAACAACGGTATCATCTCCTGGAAAATTTGGATAATATTATAATATCACAAGTTACACTCCGGAGAAACCAAATGCGAATCATAACAACAATGAGAGATATAAGCGATGCTCTGCCGAATAAAACAAAAAAACAGCCCAATCGGGCTGCTTTTTACTTTATTAATCGTAGCTGGGAAGTAGCATGAGCTATTCCTTAACCGCACCAATGACAATCCCTTTTACAAAGTAACGCTGCAAGAAAGGATAAACCAATAGAATCGGTAATGCGCCGATAAAGATCTGCGATGCGCTAATGGTTCTTTGGGACATATTGGCAACCATTTGCGGATCAAGCTTAGTCATATCCTTTTGAACGATAATCGTTTGCATGAAGCTTGCAAGAGGCAGCTTCTCAGCATCTTTCATATAGATGATACCGTCGAAATAGGAATTCCAATGTCCGACCATAATAAACAAGGAAACCGTTGCAATCGCAGGCAAGGAGATCGGCAAATAAATCATGAAGAAAGTGCGCAGCTGGCCGGCTCCATCAATAAAAGCAGCTTCTTCCAGATCCTTAGGAACAGTACGGAAGAAGTTTAGCAAAAGAATAACGTTATAAACGCCGACTGTACCTGGCAGAATAAGCGCCCATAAAGTATTCATTAGTCCGAGCTTAAGGATGAGGAGGTAGCTTGGAATAAGTCCGCCTGCAAATAGCATCGTAACGACAAAATACCAAAGATAAACGTTGCGAGCACGGAAGATATGAGAATCTTTGGACAGCGCATAAGCAGCAAGTGTACTAACTAGCATAGCAAGCGCCGTACCAAGGATGGTCCGCTGTGTCGACACCCACAAGGAAGTTAGGAAATTGCTGTTGTCGAACGTCTTGGCATAGGCTTCTAATGTGAAACCGATCGGCCAAAAAGTGACCAATCCCGCATTGGCGGGAGCGGACGCACTCATGGAAACCATGAGAAGGTGATATAGCGGCAGCAAGCATAATATGGAAAGAAGAATCAAAAACACGTTGTTAAATATGCTGAAAATACGGTATGGCAGTGTTTTATGGTGCATACGTTGTCACCCTTTCTAGAAGATTCGGTAACCGGCAAATTTATAAGCAAGACGATAAGAGATTACGATTAGAATCAAGCTGATCCCTGATTTAAACAGGCTAACGGCTGTTGCAAAGCTGAATTGACCGCTGAGTAGACCTTCACGATAGACAAAGGTGTCAATAATATCACCCTGCTGATAAATCAAAGGACTGTACAAGTTGAACACTTGGTCGAAGTTTGCATTTAGTACGTTACCAAGCGCCAAGGTTGCAACTACAATTGCAATTGGAATGAGTGATGGAATCGTAATATGCGTCGTTTGCTTGATACGGCCTGCACCGTCAACTTCAGCAGCTTCATAAAGTGCTGGATTAATACCGGCAAGCGCTGCAAGGAAGATAATCGTATTGAATCCAAATTCCTTCCATACATCACTAAAAATAATGGTGAAGCGGAACCAGGCGCCATCGCCCAAAAAGAAAATCGGCTTAATGCCGAATACATTGCTAATAAATTGATTAATGATTCCTGTCTGTGCGAGCATATCGATCAAAATTCCGGATAGCGTGACCCAGGAAAGGAAATGCGGCAGATAGACGAGCGTTTGGATTGATCTTTTGAGCCCCATGTTCCTGACTTCATTCAGAAGCAAAGCAAAAATGAACGGAATGATTAAGTTCAGCACGATTTTGGAGCAAGCAAAAAATAGGGTGTTCCACGTAATTTGCAAGAAATAATCATTTTGAAACATGTATTCAAAATGCTTCAAGCCTACCCATGGAGAGCCCATCATTCCAAGCGAAGCTTTATAATCTTGAAACGCCATCATAATACCTGTCATCGGTATATAGGAGAAGATGAAAACCGAAAGTACCGCCGGCAGCACCATGAAATGCAGCATCCAAGGTTGTTTATATTTGTGTTTTGTTTTTGCTCGTGGTGTGGTCTCCAAAGTCACTTGCTTTTCTGTGTTTGCTTCCATAGCTATCCCCCGTTCCATAAAATTGGTTTGTGTATAATAAGAAACCCTGCTATATATAGTAACAAGCATTTCTCTTACTGGACTATAGGACAATGTTAGGATTGATATGGTTTTGTTAGGGGATATCGTCTGGAGGAATGAATGATGGAGATTAGTAACGGTCTTGCTTTTGTCAAAAGAAAGATGGGTGCTCGGTTTAGCCTGTTTTCTAAAATGAATGGGTTGATCTTAATTTTGTTCATCCCCATTGTGATCATGTATACGTATTCAAATGACGTAGCCTTTAACGTTGTCAGCAAGGAGCTTAAGCTATCGAACACGAGACAGTTGTCCTTTTTGTCCAGTCAAATTGACTCGCGGATTAATCAGATGGTCGATTTCTCCAATACATTCTCGAAAGATCCGAATGTGCAGAGATTTAATGGGCTTAAAATATGGGAAGATCGTTATGACCGCATGCAGACCCGCTTTATCGTTCAAGAGAAGATGGCACTGCAATCAGGCGTCATTAACATATGGCCAGTCAGATACACTGTATACTCGCAGCAAAACAAAGAGTTGATATCAAATTACAACAATCCTGCTGAGTACGATGAGGAATTTTTAAAGCGAAACATGAGCGGGAAATGGACTTATGGCAATGGTGAAGCCAAGGCTGATAATGAGGCCAGTTACTTTCATTGGTTTTATACCGAATCATATGGGCAGCAAGGAAAACTGAATGGAAGCAATCTAGTCATTGAAGCGAGCTTCAGTTATGAAAATATTCAAAACATGCTGGACACCTATAAATCAGGCGGACAGGGCGACCCGATTTTTTATCATAAAGGTGACGCTCCGATTACGAACCGCAGTGCGGATCAACAGCTTTCAGGAGAGTTGGTTTCCTACTTGGACGAGCAGTCGCTTGAAGACACAACGCAGCAGGTAGTGAAGCTGCATGGTGAGAACTATTTGGTGAGCTCGGTTAAATCCACTTATTTGGGCTGGCATTTGGTTGACGTTGTTCCGCTCGACCAAATATTGAAGCCGATATCGATCACTCGCAATTTGTTTTATGTTTCGATGATTTTGTTATTTGTTGTGGGCATATCTGCTTCCATCCTGCTTTATCGTAATGTGCAGCGGCCGATCAGGCAATTGATCAAAGGTTTGCAAAGCGTACAGCGGGGGGATTTCTCGTTTCGGATCAGCTCAAGCGTAAATAATGAATTTTCATTTTTATTTTACCGCTTTAACGATATGTCACGACAAATTCAGGACTTAATTGAAAATGTGCTGAATGAAAAAATTCGGTCAAGGGAAGCGACATTAAAGCAATTGCAGGCTCAAATTAATCCGCATTTTCTATATAACTGCCTGGGCTATATAATTAATATGGCACAGATGAAAGAACAGGAAGCGGTTGTGTCGATGGCATACAACTTAAGCGCCTATTATCGCTATACGACTCGAACGGAGAGACAAACTGCCGCGCTGGACGAAGAAATTAAATTACTTATTAATTATTTGGACATTCAGAAGCTGCGCAACGGCAGAATAGATTATACAATAGATATCCCAGCAGAAATGCTGAAGCAGCGCATACCGCCGCTTATGCTTCAGCCTATCGTAGAAAATGCGGTCATTCATGGCATAGGAAAATCCTATACATCTGGTGAAATTCGAATTACCGGCGAGATGTCAGACGGGTTATGCAAAATATATATCGATGACGATGGCCCGGAGCTTGAGTCAAGTGTGCTTGAAGCGTTGAACACAAAGATGAGCGAGCCATTGAAAGAGGAAATGGGCTGCGGTCTTTGGAATACGAATCAGCGTATCATTCATCAATTTGGCGATAAATCTTATTTATGCTTCAAAAAATCGCCATTAGGAGGATTTCGGACAGAAATCGTATGGGAAACAGCATCTGGAGAAGAACAGAGACCTTATCCTACTTTACAAGGAGATACACAACATGCAGATGATAATCGTAGATGATGAAGCACACTGGGTAGAAAATTTATCGATGCACAAGCCTTGGCAAACACTCGGTATTGAGCAGGTTCATAAAGCTTACTCTGCACATGAGGCGCTTCAAATTATAGAAACGAATCCCATTGATATTGTCATATCCGATATTTTAATGCCCGAAATGACGGGGCTTGAACTCATAGAGAAAATCCGGGAACGCGATAAAAGAATGAAATGTATTATTTTATCAGGACATTCGGACTTTGAATTTGCCAAAAAAGCGGTCCAAAATCAAACGGTAGATTATTTGCTAAAGCCGCCGTCGGATAACGAGCTGTTCAGCGCGGTTAAGACTGCGATTGATCAATTGCAAGCGGAATGGGAAGCGGTCAGCTCGCAGGAGCGGACGGAGTATACGCTGCGGGAGAACCTGCCGCTGCTGCGCGGTCAGTTGCTGATTGATGCGCTAAAAGGCTACCGGATGTCTGCTGATGAATGGACTCGAAAGCTTGAAAGCTACGGCTTGCCGTTCAGCTATGGAGACTGCACATTGCTGCTTGTACGTATGGAAGAGGAATTTGGGCAATATACAAGTAACGGTCAACAGCTGATGGAATATGCCATTATCAATATGGCGGAAGAGATCTTCAGTGAATTTTCTGAAGTCTGGGGAGTTAAGGAGGAGCATGGTTATTTGGTGTTCTTGCTTCAACTGAAGGATAAGGGTTCAATCCCTGGAAAAGAGAAGATTTTGGAGAAGCTTGCCATTCAGCTTCAGCATAAAGTAAAACAATTTTTGAAGGGCTCCTTATCCATCGTACTATCAGAATCTTTCAAGTTTCCTGAACAGCTTCAGGATAATTATCGCAAATCGTTTGCTTACTTTAGGCAAATCGTAGGGGACGAGCGAGAATTTGTTATGCGGGTTGGCGATATGGAGCCAAGCGTATCGCATGGTCCGTTGGACGCTCTTTATATGCCGCCGTCTTTGATCAGCTTATTAGAGGCTGGGCGCTGGGAGGCTGCGGAGGATAAGCTGGTGGGCGTTTGCGCGGAGCTCGACGACAGATGGTCCGACTCATGGGAGCATTGCATGGAGGCTGGATTTTTGATCGCCTCCTCGTTCACACAGCTGGCACATCGGAATGGGCATACGCTGGTCAAGCTGCTAGGGGCAGATATGGAGCCTTTGCAAAGCGGAGAAGCTTTTACATCGATCAGCAAGCTGCGCAAGTGGTCGCTTAACGTGCTTTCGAAGCTGAAGGACGGTACCTCAAGTGAAATTAAAGATATACGTTCTTCTTATGTGAAGAAGATTCAAAATTTTGCGGAGGAGCATCTTCACGAAGACGTTTCTTTGCGAGCACTCGCTGACCATGTGAATTTGCATCCTACCCATTTGTCCAAAATATATAAGATTGAGACGGGTGAAGGCATAAGTGATTATATATCACGTCTGCGCATGGAACGAGCCTGCCATAAGCTAAAAACAACAAGCAAAAAGATTTATGAAATTAGCATGGAAATCGGCTATTTGGACCCGGCTTATTTTATCAAAGTGTTCAAACGCCAGTATGGTGTAACACCGCAGGAATATAGGGACGGCAATCAATAGCCTAACAGAGTCCTATGGAAACTAACAATGTCCTATAGATACCCCCCCGTACAAATTGTTAAAGTTACTCATGTAAGGATCTTACACCGTAGGGGGAAAAGAAAAATGGCTAAATTCAAAAAAGCAGGGCTTCTACTTGCAGCTTTGGGACTCGTTTTCGTTACAGCTTGCAGCGGTAATACCGGCAAGAACGCAAACAAAGAAGAGTCAGGTTCAACGAATACTAGTACTAGTACAGCTGATAGCGCATTCGCCGCTGGCAAATACGATCCACCGATTGAAATCAGCACCGTATTGATGCCGATTAAGAACTATGGCGGTAAAGGCGATACGAAGGAAAACAACGTCCATGATCGTTGGATGCTTGAAACACTTGGTATTAAACATAAGGATACTTGGTATCCAGCAAGTGATGATCAATACAGACAAAAGCTTCAACTTGCGATTTCTTCAGGCGAGAAGCTTCCGGATTTTGTAAAGGTACCAACAAACGCTGTATTGACTAACCAACTCATCGATTCAGGTCAGTTTATTGCAATCGATGAGCTGTTCGACAAGTACGCAACAAAAGTTTGGAAGGACCATGCTGAGAAAAACCCTGAGCTTTGGTATCCCTTTACAAGAGATGGCAAGAAATACAATGTGCCATTGATGGAGTACACGAACAATGACAACACGCTGCTTTGGCTTCGTGAAGATTGGATGGAGAAGCTGAAACTAGAGGCTCCAAAAACAATTGCAGATCTTGAAGTCATTATGGACAAATTCAAAAACGAGAACCCTGACGGCCTAGCGCCAAAAGATGTTTATCCACTAGCGATTTCTTTGAAAGGCGCTACGAACACTTGGATGGGCGGACTCGATTGGTTATTCGGTGCTTATGGTTCTGTTCAAGAGCAATGGAACAAAGATAAAGACGGAAATCTTGAATACGGTTCCGTAAATCCAGGAGCAAAAGCAGCACTTGCGAAGCTTCAAGAATGGATGAACAAAGGTTATATCCATGCAGACTCCGCTTTGTGGGATGAAGGCAAGTCAGCAGAAAGCTGGACAAAAGGCGCAGCAGGAATCTTGCCAGGTGCGAACTGGGTACCAGATTGGCCGGCTCCAGATTTGTTGAAAAACGTCCCAGGCTCCAAATATAAAGCTTACCCGGTACCTGCAGGTCCGGACGGTTACATGGGTACAAAATGGCAGAACTCTGGCGTAAACGCTAGTATTATGATCAACAAGGATGCGAAGCATCCGGAAGCTATTTTCTTGTACTACAACTACTTGCTTGAAAACCTAGCGAATCCTACGGTTGGCAGCAAATATGAGCATGGCTTTGCACAAGGCTATGACTGGGATATCGTAGACGGTCAACCAACGAGTAACAAGGATAAAATCCCTGGATTCACGAACGAATTCCCGTTCCTAACAGGTCCGGCTCGTATTCCTGATCTATTTATGACAACTTTGGTTAAGCTTGCTGATGGAGCTGCTCCGGAAACACCTTACGAGAAACAAACGGCTGAATTCCGCAAACCTGAAAACTGGTATGCAGCAAAAGTCGTTATGGATCAAAAGGATATTCGCAAGCAAAACTACTTTACAGGTGCAGCAACAGAAACAATGGTTTCGAAATGGAACTTGCTGCGTCAATCCGAGATGGAAACGTTCAACAAAATCATCTACGGCAAATTGCCGGTTGATGCTTTCGATGAGTTTGTATCCAGCTGGAAAGCAAATGGCGGAGACCAAATCACAAAAGAAGTTAATGAGTGGTTCCAATCCGTTTCTAAGAAATAAAGATCTTGGCCCGCAGAGTCTTCTGCGGGCTTTTTTTTGTGTGCTGGGTTGTGTGGTGCGTATGGGGGAGGAGGTGGGTGGCAGCAACAAGATAAAAAGGGGGATAGAGCGGCTGGTGCGTGGGAGGTGGATGGTTGTTTATGGAGCGGTGTTGGTGGTGAGTAAGATAGTTAGTAAGTCAGTAATTCAGTAATTCAGTAATTCAGTAAGTGAATGATTAAATGAATGAATGTCGGACGCTCATGTGTGGAACTGTGATAGCGGGTATTCTGTAGTGGACTATTGGGTGTGGAACGGTAATGGTGGTGTGTTTGGGCATGGAGCAGCGCGGATGTTGTGTGTTTGGCGAAGGATTCGGAGTAGAACGCTGCAATGTGGAATGGATGAAGCAGACTTGCTTGAGCGTAACGGACATCAGAGCGCTTATTTGAGTAGAATCTGCTGTTTTTGCAGAACTAACGGACATAGGTTCCGTTATTTGGGCAAAAGTGCTTGAAATTAGTACCTTTTTACTAGAATAACGGAACCTATGTCCGTTAAATTCTAGATTAGACATAATTATTGGAAATAGCGGAACCTATGTCCGCTAGGTGCTAGCCCATAAATGCCAAGCAATGTTTTTGAGGTGATCTGGTGTCAAAGATTTCGAACGCAGAATATATGGATGAATGTGAGAAAAAGGTCTGAAGGGTATATGCATGAAAGATGATCATGCTACGAAAGATGCGGGTAGTATGGGCTTGGTAAACAATTATGTGTGGAGCGGTGATTGTGAAGTGGGAGTGGGAGTGACGTGGATGACGATTTTGCTTGGAAAACGACAGGTGGCGTGGTAAACAATTGTGCATGGAAGAGTGATGGTGACGACAAACGAGCGCGGAACGAAGCAAAAAGTATGGTTGAGTAGATTATTGTATGGGAACGGTGATTGTGGTGTGGGAGAGGGTGTGGAGGGAAATCGTGCTACTAGAGATGTGGAAGTATTGTGTGCGAGCAACATTATGTGGAACAGTAATGGTGGCTTGCTTGTAGCGGACGTTTGAGTTCGGAACGGTGAGGATGTTGTGTGTGTAGCAAATGATTCGGTGTAAAACGCTACAATGTGGAATGGATGAAGCAGACCTGCTTGAGCGTAACGGACATCAGAGCGCTTATTTGTGTAGAATCGACTGTTTTTGTAGAGTTAACGGACATATGTTCCGTTATTTGGGCTAAAGTGCTTGAATTTAGCGCTTTTTTAATAGAATAACGGATCCTATGTCCGTTAAAATCCAGATTAGACGTAATTATTGGAAATAACGGAACCTATGTCCGTTAGATGTAAGCCAAATGATGCCCAGCAATGTTTTTGAGGTTGTGCTTGTTGGAAATAACGGAACCTATGTCCGTTAGATGTAAGCTAAAGGATGCCAACACCGTTTAAAGCTTGTGATTATTGGATGTCCGACATTTCGAGTATGCAGCATTCGTAAAAAATAGCTGTTCCAGCACCGCAATTGCCATCGTGTTAATGTGCTAATAAAGGTGCTGGGTTAGTTTGTATGGTGTATCGTAGTGGCTAAATGGACTTCGAAATCATCTGAATATATGCGGCATACATGCGTCCTAGCGCTCGTAATAACATCGGCTGCACAAATACGAGCACTAAGCCGATCCCGCCAGCTATCCAAGAGCGCTGTGCAGAAGTAATCTCTGCGTAAAAAGGAAAGAAGGTCCAGGTGGACTGAAATAGATCAAAGTTGAAGAAGTCTGCACTCACCTTATAGGCAAATGGGGAAAGCATGACTGCATAGGCGGTAACCGGCAGGACAATCCCTAGTGTAAATCCGGTAATACCAATCGGAAGCTGCAATAGGCTGTACAGAATACCTTGGTAGGTTTGACCTTTTCCAAGAAGACGAAACAATGACCGCGAGCCTTCCCAGCGAAGGGATAGTTGATCGTCTACCCGATCAAGCGATTGGGAATTACCTCGATACCAAGCCAGAGTTGATTGTTGTTCCTTGACCATCATCCAGCGACACGCTGCAAGTGTCGCCCACAACATGGGCAATCCAATCCATAAGATGATCAGCGGCAAGCTTACTGATAAACCTGCAACAGCTATTACAAATGCTATGATTCCCTTCGGAAGCGACATTAGAAGCATGGCCCAAGCTTTTACGGCACTTTGTTTTTGCATGTTTAAACCCCTCTCATACCAACACTTTCTTCAGTATAGAGGGATCACTCTACTTAAGCATTGATCCAAAGACTGGATAGCGTGCTCGACTTTGGTCTAGTATTCTTATCTTTTTTTTGGAAAATAAACTCAGACCAACCGCTCTGTATCCTGCGTTCTCTCAACCAACACGCGCATTAAGCCTTTTAAAACATGAATTTTTTGGAAGCAAAAAGAAAAGACTTGCTCTCTAGTCAGTTCCAGCAAAATGGTGCGGCTAATGGCTGTACAATCGGCTGACCGCGGCTGTCCGTCGATGATGGCCATCTCACCAAAGCATTGTCCGACCTCGAGTGTTGCAAGCTGCTCAGACCCTTTATGCACTTGCACTTTCCCTTCAATAATTCCGTACATGGTGTCACCATCCTCACCAATGCCACAAATTCTCTCACCGGGCTCATACACGGATTCTTCCACCATTCGAGCCAGCTTTATAAAGTCTTCTTGTGAGCAGTGGGCAAAAAGGCTAATCTTCTGCAGCACAAGAATACGCCTAATAATTGTCTCGTTTCGGTCTTCAGCTTCAATTGACGCAAGAGCATGATCCTCGACAGCGGCATCTTCTATTGCAGCTTCCACAATGGCTCTGGACACCTTCTCATTAGTGTTGCGCAATCGGAGCGACAACTGCTTCATCAGCTCCATAGCAATTTCGGTTCGATCAAAAATCATTTCGTAAAATGCACTCGAAGTCAGCTCGTATAGGACGACATTCTCTTCCGCTATAACGGTTGCAGAGCGAACTCTTTGCGTGATGACGCTTATCTCGCCAAAATAATCGTAAGCGCTGAGCTCATTAATTTTATGGCCATGGATATAAATGCCTGTACGGCCTTGTTCAATAAGATAGAGAGAGTCACCAGCATCTCCTTCGCGAACGATTTCGACTCCTTTATTTATCCATACCTTTTGCAGGCGCATCGCGATGTTGTAGAAATCACGACCTGTTAAACCAGCAAACAACGCTACACGTTTGAGCAAATGAATTTGTTTCATAAGTGAATCCTGCTCAAGCTTATCGTCTGATTGTGATAAATAATCAATATTTAAATTAATCCAAGGATCGCCTTGATCATAAAACCACTGTATTGCTTCTTTAACATGCAATTCTGAGGGAGCTTCTTCTCCGGGAGTGGGTGACGATGAAATGATTTTTGTTATGTCAGTCCGCAATTTCCCTTTAAGCAGCTGGTCAATTACTTCAATGGCATTAGCCTGCTGCCTAGCATTGCCATCCTGCCAATTGGCATACACAGCGTGAATGGACCTTGAGTCATAAAGAAAGGCCAGCAGCTGAAAAATTCTTTTTACATGACGAACCCGCATCTGTTCAATCGCCTCAGCTAGATCACTCATTCGATTTGTATTACCGAAAAGTGCAAGTTGCTCCACCCATTTAAAATAATAGGAAATCTCCTGATCAATCAAATGCTCAGCATGTTTTTTGTCAACCTGATTGGCTCCAGCATGAATCCGAGTTGCAGACTCAAGTGCTTTCTCCCTAAGCTCGCTGGAAAAGAGCAAATAATGCCTCAATAAGGCATCAAGTGCAGCTTGTGTTCCGATTTCCTCTAATACGCGTGGCAAATGAAGGTTAAGCTCTTTCGCAGTCATGCGGCTTTCAAGTATAGGAATGATGATGGCCTCATCATAGCTTGTTAATGCAGCAGTAGCTTGAAGCCTGACCTTGCTATCATCAAGAAGTGGAATAATGAACCGAACCAGCTCGGGTACTCGCAATGTGGAAGCAGACTCCAATGCCCGTATACGAACGAGATGGGAGGAGTCCTCGAACATCGGGATCAACGGTTTGTAAAAGCTGGCAATGCCAATTTGTCCGAACAGGCCTGCCATGGCAATACGCTCTTCTTCCTGTCCATTTTTGAGCAGCTCCTTTAATACGCCGACGGCTTGGAACATGCCTTCTATGCCGTAATATTTAATTAATCCGACGATGGCTGCTGCTCGTATATGAACATCCTCATCATGCAGATAGGCAGTAATGCGATCTAATTGCTCTTCCAGCGCATAGGCAGATAAGGCAAGGATGGCATGGGCGCGAATGGTAACTGATGATGAAGAAAGATGGGCTTCAAGCTTCCTTTCACCAAGGGCAGGCGTGCTCAATTGAAGGTATTTTAACGCTTCGATCTGCAGCTCCTGAACGGGATGCTGAAGCAGAGGCGTGATCTGCTCATTCATATCAAATTCTTGTATGCCGCTAAGAATCGCAAAAGCATATAAAGCTTGCTGCTTGTCGTGCTTATGCAGCGCTGACGCTAAAATTTGAATGCTCGCTGGATCTACGAAATCCGGCTCATCTTGCAGGTCCATGCTTTTCGATTGCAGAGTTGATAAAAGCATGCTTAAATAGTTTTTCTTAATTTTTATCGCCGCAACTATACAGCAGCCAATCAACGCAAGAATAAAATAACTGAATTGCTCAATCGCGAACCATTGCGAAAGCACAATGAGACTGATTGCCGCGATTCCTTTGGCACCATTTCGTACAATGCCATCGAGGAAACCTTTGGCTCTTCCGCGCCATTCGGGAGCAACGGGAAACATAATGAGCTGACTTACGGAGGAGTATATCGTATCACCAAGCACCTTATCGCTTGCTTTAACTGCAGTTGCAATGGCAAGCACAGGCATGATGAGGAGTGCGAAGCTTCCTGTAAACAAGACGATCGGAAAAACAAGAATCGCAGTCATGACACCGTAGCGGGTTATCATTTTGCCGGAAATGAATAATTGAACAAATAGCGCGAGCAATCCCGCAAATCCATAAAAGCTGCCCATAAAGCTGGCGAGCTCTTCATTTTGCAAGGTGCCGCGAAGAATAACTTTGAATTGATAATCAATAAGCGTAAGCGAGATTGTAAGTGTTCCGGCCATGATCGCCACATATTTAAGATGAGGCACGCTTTGGAATAAGCCTTGTTTCTCTTCAACGGCTCGCGTTTGTGCTTTGGATAACTTTTTAACAGTAGATTTAACCGCGAAAAACTCGGCAGGATTTGGCACTCCTCGCAGCAGCTTAAGGACAAATAACAGGCAAAGCAGCTGTGCAGCAGCATAGATGAAGATTAAATTTTCGGTTCCTAACGGCTGTACCAGCAGCTTTAGACCAAAGCCGCTCAAAATACCGCCAACAAGTCCACCGCTTCCTACAAAACCAATCATGCGTTTCGCTTTGCGCTGATCCATAATGGAGGTCGCAAACTGCCAGAAGCAGACGATCATCAAAAAGTTTAGTACATCATATCCGACGTAGATGACGGGGAAAATCCAGCTAAAGCCGATCCCGACAGCAAGTCGCGAAAGAAGTGCGAGCATAGAAGCAATGATTATAACTCTAACAACGAGTTGATCGGTGCGGAAGCGTCCGCATAGCTTTTGGTATATAAATCCGGTTAAGAGAAGGGTGGCTGCTTGGGGCAAATACATATAAGATAAGACGGATGCGTCGTATCTGCTGAGAAACAAAGTATCTGCAGCTGTTCGACTGATAGTAGAGGCAGCGACGATGAAAAACAGATAACCGAATAAATAAAATATTTTGCTATATTCTGTTCGATCGGATTGAAATTGACGTGAGAGCAGAGTGAATGGATTAACGATATTTTTCTTAGACATGATACTTTTTCCTCTCCGTTTCTCTTCCTGCCCGCAATAGCTTAAGAAGAATAGTATATATGAAGAAAATACATATTGGAACAAAATTTGCTAGAATACTGCGCAATACGTATGGTCTGCTGGATATGTAGAAATGTTATGCCACTGATGCATCATATACAGAGAAAAGTAAAATAAGCGCTAATTGGAGCAAACAGTAGATTCAGCGCTAAAAATAATATCATTATTTACTCGGCCAGACATTGCAAATGATAATCGTTATCATTTATAATGGTAATGAATGTTTATATGTAATGCTTTCAGAGGGAGAAGGGAGTGATCCGACACGATGAAAATGAGTGATCACCTAATGCTATGGAATCATGCTTCGATCAAAGTGATGGATATACGGCATACGGTCATGGAACCAGGCGAGGAGCTGCAATCGTATCGCTTGCCCACCAGCGCTTTTTTTTATGCGATTCGCGGCAGTGCGCAGATGTGGTCGGATGGAACGATGCACATGGTAAATCGATTTCATATTTTGCATGGCGGCAAAGGAATGTGCCTGGATATTACCGCTCATGATGCTTTTGAATATTATCTGATTTTTTATAAAGCTATTCTCGCTTTGCCTTCTCGCCAACCTTTAATGAAGCTAATGGAGACGGAGAACCCATTCCAACTGCAATATAGCTTTGTACCTCATTATCCGATCCCCTTATATCATAGTGTTGAGCTAATGAGCAAGGAATGGCGTGAGCCGGAACTGTTGGAGAAATTACATATAAAAATGCTATTCTATCAATTTGCCTATGAGCTTTTAAGTCAAATGAGCAGTCAAAACGTAAAGACCCAAAAGGTGGACCTCGTATCACAAGTGGTTCGTTATATTCATGAGCACTCTTCAGACCGAGTAACATTGGACGAGCTTGCAGAGCTGCTGGATTGCAGCGTCAGTTACTTATCAAGAAAATTCAAGCATGCGACAGGCAAAAGTCCCATTGAGTATTTGATTGCTGTTCGAATCGACAGAGCGAAGGAGCTTTTGCAAAATACAGATGCAACGCTGCAAGAAATAGCCGAGAGCGTAGGTTTCTCCGATGACAGCTATTTCAATCGCATGTTCAAAAAACATGTAGGCATGTCGCTTGGTCAATTTAAAGCAAAGGTTCAAAATAATCCTGTGGATCGTTCAAGATATACAATTGTCCCACGCAGAATCAGGCGTTATAGTGGTAATGGTTATGAAAATCATTATCAATACAAGAAAGTGGGAATATTCAAAATGTATAGAGGATCAAGAACACCAATGGCTGCATCATTATTGCTTTGCTTTGTTTTATTTCTCAGCGCCTGCTCTGCGGGTACGTCAAATACGAGTTCAACAAACGGAGGGTCGTCTGCACCAACCGCTAATGTGTCTGAAGCAGCTGCAACCGACTCCACACCAGCAAATGTTACCCGCGTAGTAAAACATGCGATGGGGGAAGCAACAATAACCGGCGCGCCTGAGCGTGTTGTCATACTTACGAACGAAGGAACGGAAGCGCTTCTTGCCGTTGGCATTAAACCGATCGGCGCGGTGCAATCTTGGATTGGCGACCCTTGGTACGACCATATCAAAGATGAGATGCAGGACGTTACTGTTGTAGGCGATGAACTGCAGCCGAATATTGAAATGATCGCGAGCCTGAAGCCAGATCTAATAATCGGGAACAAGGTCAGACAGGAAAAAATATATGATCAGCTAAGCCAAATCGCGCCGACCGTATTCGCAGAGGACTTGGTCGGAGATTGGAAAATCAACTTTAAGCTTTATATGGAAGCCGTGGGTAAGACGGAAGAAGGCGAAAAGGCGATGGCTGACTTCGACAAGCGTGTTGCTGAAGTGAAAGCGAAGCTAGGCAGCAAAGCGGATACGAAAATTTCGGTTGCACGCTTCTCCGCTTCCCAGGTACGAATCTATCAGAAGCAAACCTTCTCGGGCGTACTCTTAAATGATTTAGGATTTGCACGGCCTGAGTCGCAGGATAAGGATTCATTTATTGAAGTGATGTCCAAAGAAACGATTCCAAGCATGGATGGAGACGTATTATTCTACTTCGTCACGGAGGCAGCTGGGAAGACCGATGCATCCAAGGTGGTAGAGGAGTGGATGAACGATCCGTTATTCAAAAAACTAAATGTCGTGCAAAACAACAAGGTAATAAAAGTAGATGAAGCGATTTGGAATTCTGCTGGAGGCTACAAGGCTGCAAATTTATTGCTGGATGAGATTGTTGCCTATTTTGATGTAAAGTAGCCTAGCATTGTTAGTCAGCAAGCTGACGTCGTGACTATCAGACGTCAGCTTATTTTTGATGAAAGGGGTGAAGTTAACATGGCATTAAGGCTCCATAGCCGTAAAAGAAAGCTGGTGAGCCTGGTGGCAGGCGCCGTGCTGCTGCTCATCGGTATGCTCGTTAGTATTCTATATGGCATCCATCTATTCGAATTAAAAGATTTATGGCGTGCCTATACGCAATTTGATGGTTCGGATGCACATCTCATTATTAGAAATACGCGAGTTCCTCGAGCATTAATTGCGGCAGCAGTAGGGGCGAGTCTTGCTATTGCGGGTGCAATCATGCAAGTGTTAACCAAAAATCCGTTAGCTTCTCCATCTATATTCGGCATCAATTCAGGCGCTGTTCTATTTATTGTTGTCAGCTTGGCTATGCTAGGCTCCTCACTAACCATGAACGGAATGGTTTGGATTGCTTTAGCAGGAGCAGCCACTACTTCTTTGCTTGTTTTTACACTGGGAATGCAGGGGAGAAGCGGTTTTGAGCCAATTAAGCTTACGTTGGCCGGAGCTTCTGTAGCTGCATTTGCTTCCTCTCTATCCTCAGGCATTATGCTGATAAATAAAGAATCTCTTGATTCTGCATTGTTTTGGATGGTCGGCTCTGTATCTGGGAGACAATTAACTCATCTAACTATCGTATTTCCTTATATGCTTCTAGGATGGGTCCTAGCGCTGCTATTGGCAGGCTCTTTAAACGTGATGGCTTTGGGTGATGATAGTGCCAAAGGCCTTGGTCAGCGAATGATGCTTATCCGGGTTGTATCTGTCCTTGCTGTTGTACTTCTAGCAGGAAGCTCGGTAGCGGTGGCTGGGCCAATTGCGTTCATTGGATTAATTGTGCCCCATCTCTGCAGATATATAGTTGGAAATGACTATCGCTGGTTATTTCCTTATTGTGCGTTGGTAGGAGCAATCCTCCTCGTATTCGCTGATATCGCTTCGCGGTTTATCCTTATGCCCAAGGAGGTACCTGTAGGTGTAGCTACTGCGCTTATTGGTGTTCCTTTCTTGATTTATGTGGCGAGAAGGAGTAAACATGCATAGAGGAATAGGCAAATCTATCTTAATACTCGCAATATTAAGCATCGCACTGATTGCGTTGTCTATTCTTTGTTTATCCATAGGCGGTGTAAGCATTCCTGTTAAGGAAATCTTCCTTTCACTGCTGGGTAAAAATAAAGAGGGCAGCGACTTAATTATTATGCAGTTTCGTATGCCGCGAATTGTGGCAGCTGTTTTAGTCGGCGCAGCCTTGGCGGTTGCAGGTGCTGTGCTTCAAGGCGTGATACGGAATCCGCTTGCATCACCAGATTTGCTGGGTGTGACCGGCGGGGCGTCAGTTGCGGTTGTAGCTTTTATGACGCTATTCACAAGATACAGTGTTCACTGGATTCCTTTCATAGCTGTCGCAGGGGCTTTCGTTATTGCTGCTCTAAACTATGCGCTAGCTTGGAAAAATGGGGTTTCACCGTTCAGGCTCGTACTTATTGGTATTGGCATATCGACTGCTATGGGTGCGCTTACGATATTTCTGCTTATTAGCGGACCAGTCTATTTGGCTGCGCAAGTGCTGAACTGGATGACCGGAAGCATCTACGGGACGAGTTGGAAGTATATTGAGGTGTTGTGGCCTTGGGTCGCTATCTTCATTCCATTATCCATTCTCTATGCAAAAGAGCTGAACGTACAATCCTTAGGTGAAGAAACGGCAATCGGATTAGGCAGCCGACTTCAATTAAGCCGCATGATCCTGCTGTTCTATAGCGTAGCGCTTGCAGGAGCAGCGGTCGGAATTGCTGGAACTATTTCCTTTTTAGGATTATTGGCGCCACATATGGCTAGAAAGCTTATCGGCCATTCTTATAAGCTAGTAATTCCAGTATCCGCTCTTCTGGGCGCGATGATATTGCTATTGGCTGATCTGGCGGGGAGAACGCTTTTCCAACCGCTTGATATACCAGCCGGCGTCTTTACCGCAGGTATAGGCGCTCCGTTCTTTATGTACCTTTTGTTTAAACGGAAAGCTTTTAAATGATGTTGTTCGCTCAAAAAGAAGAACGGCGACCGATTATGGTCGCCGTTTTTTCTTGTATAATTATTCTAGGAAGCTTAATAGCCAATGAATGCCTTGAAGCAGATTCTAAAACGGAATCGGTCGAGGAGAGCTAGCTAAAAAGAAAATCCCCCGTATTCTGAACAATTCAGGGGGATTTTCTGTGCTAATAGCAGCAACGATTAAACATGCTGCTATCCTAATAGCCTTATTTTCTGCTGCTTAAATTCATCTTCTGTTATAAGATTATCTCGCAACAATGAGGAAAGTTTTAATAATTCATCTGCAACTGAAAGTTGATTAGCGTTAGTCGGCTTTTCATTTTCATCCACTTGCTTAATTAAAAAACTCAACATAGTATGCCAATGCGTAATTTCATTATCAACGGATCTGAACATTATATTGTCTTTAGTAATGCCCTTTGGGAAAATCTCAAACGTAATGCGATGGAATGGTTTTGACATATTATTAACAACGATAAGAAGTTGAACTTTCTTGATTAGATCAAGAGTGGTTCTTGAAGCGCTTAGGCCACCAATAATAGCTCCAGTATCTCCAGCCATAGATCTGCCAAGCAAAGCTCTGCCAATGATGTCCGTTCGTGAGGAAGAGGTTACTGTAACACTGTCATGAAGAATGGTTGATTGTAAAATATCTTTATAGAGAAAAATCTCGCATTTGTAATTGTATTCATTCTTGCTTAATAAAGGCTCCGTATTAGTCTCCTGATTATAAATGATACATATTTTTTTATTTGTTTCATCCAATGCAATATAGCTTTCTTTATCATCCGACATAAATTCTTGTGAAAGTTTAAAATCTTTTATGCCTGGCACCATATCTTTAATTTGTTTTTCAAGATTTATCGATAATTGATAATAATTTTTACTTTTCCGATTAGCGGCAGTAAGCGTGAATAATATAAAACCTGAAAATCCAATTAGCATGATGGTTTCATGACGCGCAAACAAACCAATAATACCGACAAGCAAAAATACTGCCAAAAAAAATACAGATGGATTTCTATACATCGTTTCTCCCCTATCAAAAACGAACGCAAATGGTTGGATTTGATCATTCGTTTACTTAATAGGAATATCGTACCATGAAAATCTTCCATTTGTCATAACAATCTTCTCTCCATTTTCTCCTGCCAAACGCTTAAAGATGGTTTATACTAAAAACAACAGAAAAAATCGAATTCGAGGTGAAAGAGAATGGCTTATATGGTCCCAGAGGTTATCCGGACGAGTGCGACTGCTGGGGAGCGGTTATTGTTTCGTACGCTGAAGGATTATCTGCCGAGCGATTATGCGGTTTATTTTGAACCGGAAATTGGGGGGAATCGCCCTGGCTTCGTAATCATAGGCCCAGATCTGGGATTGGTCGTTCTTGAAGTGAAGGACTATACGAGGTCTGCTCTATTCGAGGTTGATCGTGACGAGTGGCGTTTGCATGCATCTGGAGGTCAGATCGAAGCTGTGATGAACCCTTATCAAGAAGCAAGGGAGAGCTTGCGGCAGGTGGCGGGCGAGCTAAGAAATGATGACAACCTCATTGAACAGAAAGGCAAATTTCAAGGACAGCTCAAATTTCCGAACGGCTTCGGAACGGCTTTTACACGGCTGAAGCAGAAGGATTTTATAGAAAATGGTTTGTACGATGTCATTGCAGAGCAATTTGTGCTTTGCCGCGACGAGATCGACCCTGAGGATGCTGGATTTACAGCCGATTCCCTCATTGAGAAGATCCATGGCATGTTTACGGCACGCAAGCGCAGCAGCTACATTTTATCGCAAGAGGAGATCAGGCAGATTCGTAATCACCTCATACCTGAGGCGCGGATCAGCGCGGAATTTCTCCAGCCTGCAAATCAGAAGCAGCAGGAGCAGTTCGTACTGTCGCATCACAATATTAAGGGTATGGATCTGCATCAGGAAAATATGGCAGAGCAGCTTGGTGATCGCCATCGGCTTATCCGCGGCGTGGCGGGGAGCGGGAAGACGCTTGTCCTCGCCAGCCGAGCCAAACATTTGGCCAATCATTACCCAGACTGGAAGATTCTAGTCCTCTGCAGCAGTATCGCCTTGTCTCGAAGTCTTCGGCAAATGATTGACCGGAAGATGGAGGAGCCGGAGGATTTGCTTGATTGGATTAGACTAGCAGAGCAAAAGGAAGGCAAGCCTCGCGACCAAAACGTCGAGGTCTATAATTTTCATGAGTGGCTGCGAGCAGTGCTGAACGTGAGAGATACGGATGTCGCTAAGCTTATTAGCAAGCTGGAGAAGAAGGAAGCTATTTTACCTACCTATGAAGCAATCCTTATTGATGAGGGTCAGGATTTTCAGCCAGAATGGCTTAAGCTTCTAAGTTATTTGCTTAATCCAGCGACACAAAATTTGCTGCTGGTTGAGGACCGGGCACAATCGTTCTTTAAACGGAAATCGAGCTTGCTGCAGGACACGGGGCTTGATTTTCGCGGACGTTCGCGCATTCTCTCCGTTAATTATCGCAACACGGCTCAAATCGCGCAGTTTGCTTGGGATTTCTATCAACGGCATTCTCTGTTTCAGAACAAGGTTCAGTACGGAGTGTCGAAAGGGGTAGAGATCATACCTCCTCAGAGTACACGGAGAAGCGGGCATGAGCCAATATTGGAGCGTCGCGGGAGCTTTCAGGAAGAGATGAAGGCTGTCATTGAACAAATGCGATCCTTGCATGACCATCATAAGATTGCTTATTCAGAGATGGTCATCTTATACCGAGTAAAGGACAATTACTACTCCTCCTTCACGGATATGATCAAGAGAGCGCTTAAGGGACAAGGCTTTCCCGTTTATTGGATCACAGAAAATGCCGATTTGAACCAGGAATCAGACATAACTGGCGATGCGATTAACGTATCGGACATTGACAGTGTGAAGGGGCTCGATTTCCGAGCGGTCTTCATCGTAAATGCCGAGAACATGCCTTTCTCATTGGAAGATGTGGAGGAGCGGGAAGTATCGCTGTTTTATATTGCTATGACACGCGCATTGGACTGGCTGCACATCTCCTACAGCGGGGAATCCAAGTTTACGCTTTATTTGGACGAAGTGCAGCAGCAGCGGCTTAAGCAGGAGCATGCTATAAAGAAGATGGGATGAAGCGAAAGGCTGATTCCAGTTAAAAAAAGGTTGTCCGAGAATGTATCGGGCAGCCTATTTTGCGTAATATGCTGTTGAAAACTTGGACGTAGTCAACGAGCTCTTTGCGGATGGGCTGCTGGAGGTTATCGGAATAAACGGCTGCATGTTAGGTATTATTTTTGCTGTCGTAAGCTTGAAGAGGGTTGGCTTTAGGCTTCACAAGGAATTTGAGGAACTTTGTCGAATGATAGACGAATCGAAAAAAAGGGAGGCATCGTCATGGACACAAGACAATGGATGTCAATATTGCTGTGCTTTGCGACCGCTGTAATGCTGTTCGTGGCGTTCCTCTCCTACCGGAAACGTCATTTGCAGATGGCGAGGACCATGATTTACATGATGACAGCGGCGTCCTTTTACGCTCTAGGCTACACCTTTGAAATTTTTAGCGACAGCTTAAGCGGTGTGAAGTTTTCTCTTCAGGTCGAGTACATCGGCATCCCCTTTGTCTCTGCATTTTGGCTGCTGCTCGTTATCCAGTTCACAGGACTTGCGCCTCGCTACCGGAAGCAGCTTGCGGTCTTGCTGTTTCTCGTCCCGACTGCGACTTTCCTCCTCCATCTCACTAACGATTGGCATCATCTTATTTACAAAGAATACGTCTTGAACACAATCAAGACGGTTCCTTTGTACAATACGGTGAAGGGACCGTGGTATTCCGTACATGCGATCTACAATTATACGATTCTGCTTCTCGGCATTTTGTTGTTTATTCCCATGTATTTGCGGGCATTGCCAATCGTGCGGACACAGATCGTCGTCCTTATTTTGGGCGCGGCCGCTCCTATGCTGTTTAATATCGCCTACATGTTCAGCAAAGTTATTGATTTCACGCCGCTTGGTTTCGCTGTATCGGGCGTTGTTTATGCTTGGGGCATTTTCCGGTTTAGGCTGCTTCGTCTAACACCGCTTGCATATGCCAAAATGTTCGATACGATCCGCGACGGTGTTGTCCTGCTCGATTATGAGGATCAAATTGTGAACCACAATCGCGCGGCAGAAGAGGTATTCCCTGAGCTTGGCTCGGCAAAAAGTTTTCCTGCGTTCATCAAGGACTTGCTGCCAGACTGCCCAGAGCTGCTCGAGCGAATTGCCGCAACGGAATTCCGAGATGATCGGTTTTCGCTTCAGCGCTTGCAAAGCGATCGGCAAAGGTATTATATTTGCAGCTTGTCTTATATTTATGATACAGGTGTGACGCCTATCGGGAAAATGTTGATGCTCAGCGATATTACGGAGCTGAAGGAGAACGAGGAGAGACTGCGCGAGAAGTCTGAACGATTGTCTCGGCTGAACGCCTTCAAGGACAAGCTGTTCACCGTAATGGCTCACGATATCCGTGATCCGATCGCGCTGCTTGTCAGCTTGACCGAGCTGCTGGGCGATGAGCCGGGCGACACTGACATCGCGAATGCTGAAGTGTTTCAAGAGATCAGAAGGCAAGTACGCGGTACCTATTATCTCGTTGATAATTTGCTCGACTGGTATCGCAGTCAGAATGGGGAAGTGGCGTTTCGACCGCTCACGTGGAATTTGCAGCAGGTCGTTCGCCAAGCCATCTCGTTAGCCGGAGCAAGGGCTGGCATGAAGAACATCAGTATCTCAGAGCATATCGACGAGAGGCTAACCGTGAACGCGGATAAAGAAATGCTCGATCTCATTTTCCGAAATTTGCTTTCAAATGCGATAAAGTACACGGACATTGGCGGGGAAATTGCGATAAATGCATCTATCGATCGGGACCAGGTGACGGTGACTGTACGCGATAATGGGAGCGGGATAGACGAGGATACAGCACAACTGCTGCATCATGATGAACTGTTTTTCAAGGAGCCTGGATTTGCCAGTGGAGAAGATGGTGGAGAGATGAGGTTTGGTCTCGTATTAACTCGAGAATTTCTTCGCATGCATGGCGGCAGTCTTAGGTTCGATAGCTTGCCTGGCGTAGGTACAACATTCTTTTTTACGTTGTCCGGCTCATCGAGTCGCGGCGGTACGATGGAAAGGGAAGGAACGGCGGTGATAGCTGATGAAAGTTATATTGATTGACGATGAGCCCGTCATGCACTTAATCATGCGGAAGATGCTTGTGAAATATGCTGAGCTTCAGGTGACGGGAACGTTTTTGAATACGGATGCTGCGGCTGCCTTTCTGAGCGAAAATCCCGACGTCGAGCTGGCGTTCGTGGATATCTCTATGCCGGGTGATAGCGGACTTACATTCGCCGCAAGGCTGGACGAAGCAGGCTGTAAGACACAAATCGTGTTCGTCACCTCGCATAAGGATTATGCGCTAGAAGCTTATGAGTTGTCCGTGCTCGATTATTTGGTGAAGCCGGTGACTCAGGAGCGGCTGGAGCGGACGATTAACCGGGCACTGGAGAGCAGAAAAATCGTTCAACCGCTGCAGCAAGCAGATACTGCGATTCGGGGTATGAGCCGTGTTAGCGTTGCCACGCTGGGCGACTTTTTTGTACGCAATGAATCAGGACGTGTAAAGTGGATTTCCAGCAAGAGTGCTGAGCTCTTTGCCTACTTGCTGCTGAATCGGGGCAGACGAATTTCCCGCTCCCGTCTGGTTGCAGATATATTCGCCGGTATGGCGAGCATGAATGCCGAAAAATATTTAAATACAACCGTGTACCAGCTGCGTAAATCATTGGAGCCAATAGGGCTCCGGGAAGCTATTCGTTCTGAGAATGACGGTTATGCGCTGGAACTGGACGATGCAGTTATTGACTACGTTGAATTTGAGCGTCAAACGGAAAATCTGGGAAGTATCGACGCGGGCAACGTGGAAGAAGCACTTATCGTTGAAAGGCTCTATACGGGTGATTTGTTCGGCAGCAAAGCTTACGTATGGGCAATTCATGAGACAGATCGGCTGTCAGAGCGGTATGCTTCTTTTGTCAAAAATGCAGCAGAGACGCTGCTCACCCTGTCGAACACGGCTGCGGCGTCGAAGCTTCTTCTGAAGCTGCATGCCCGTAATCCGCTTGAAGAATCGGTGGTCGAGCTGCTGATGAAGAAGCATGGACTGGACGGGGATAAGAAAGGGTTAACCGCACAATACACCGACTATGTGAGGCTTCTAAAGCGGGAACTGGGCATTCGTCCATCCCAAGAGCTGCTTATGCTGTATGATTCTCTTGTCAGCGGACTTTCCGAAGTAGGAAAATAAATATTTTGAACAGGTTGCAAAAACCGCGAAGCCTTGATGCTGCGCGGTTTTTGTCGTTTTACGCGAAAATCTTTTATTATTCTTTCATCGCAGCCTATTAGACTTAAGCTTAAGTGCTGTTAACGTTGCCGAACTTGGGCTCTATCAAATACAGAGTAAGCTCTCAAGCCAATTGGCAGAGATGGAAGGGGAAATCATTGTGAGGAAACAAAAAGTTAGAATGTTAAGGAGCCTGCTGCTCAAGTGGATGATGATCACTAGCTTAGTTGTCGGTCTTGTGGCTCCCGGCATAGGCAATGCGAGCGGACAAGCCTTTGCGGCATCTGCAATTCCGGCTAAAGTGCCTGCCGCATTCTCAGATCTAGCGGGCCACTGGGCGGAGAAGACCGTCAAGGAGTGGGCAGGTCAAGGTTTAATTGAGGGTTTTCAGGACGGAACCTTCAGGCCGAATCAAGCCTTAAGCCGGATTGAATACGTAACGCTGGTCAACCGGCTATTCGCTTTCAAAGGGGCGGGGACTAAGCAGTTCACGGACGTCGCTCCGACCGCTTGGTATGCAGTGCAAGTGCAAGCAGCCGCGGAAGCAGGGTACATCGAAGGCTATGGCAATGGAACATTTCGGCCAGAGCAGAAGCTAAGCCGGGTAGAAGCAGCTGTTGTGCTTTCGCGCCTTGTGCCTGTAATAGGCAAAGACGGGGCTAGCCTGCTCAGCGAGTTTAAGGATCAGGCCAGCATTCCGGGTTACGGACGCGATGCATTGGAAGCCATTGTTGAAGCGGGCTACATTAGCGGGCTTGCGGACGGCACGCTTCGGCCGGTTCAGCCGATGACAAGGGCGGAAGCCGTCATGATGCTCGATAGAGTGCTGAAGCAATCAACTAGATCGGCAGACGGATTAACCGTTAGCGCAAAGGTTCTTGAAACAGGCGGCACATGGGGCAAGGCGCAAGGGAACTTTGAAGTCGCCGGCGACTTGACCATTCAGGCTCCAGGCACAACTCTTCGCAATGTAACGATTAAGGGAAATCTCATTATTGGGAAAGAAGTCGGCGAAGGAGATGTGTTTCTCAAAGGTGTGAAAGTGCTTGGCAGCACGTTTGTAAAAGGCGGCGGGCAGCACAGCATACATATTGATGATTCGCAGCTAGCAACTGTCATCGTCGACAAAGCAGATGGACGAGTTAGGGTTGTTGTCGGTGGAACAACGATTATAAGACAGTTGGATGTACAATCGGAGGCAAATATTGAATCTCCGGTATCGGAAGGCAGCGGGATAGAGGGAATTACGATCTCTTCTTCCGGCGAAGTTATTTTGTCCGGCAAGTTTAAGCAAGTCGAGGTTAAGAGCGATGTGCAGTTAACCATTGCTTCTGGATCTGTAGAGAAATTAACCGTTAGTGAGCAGGTTAAGACATCAACCATTTCACTTTCGGAAGGCGTCAACGTTAGCAGCATGGAACTGCATGGGCCAGCGAATGTGAAAGGCAAAGGAATGATTGAGAAAGCAATTGTCGACGCTCTGGGAGTTGTTTTTGAGAAGGAGCCTGCTCAAAAAGAAGTAACCGAGAAAGGTGGCCTAATTGGAGGTGGAGCATCCGGAGGAACTGGTTCGCCGGGCGGGCCAACGAGCCCAACTAATACACCTAAACCAACCGATACACCCAAACCAACAGAAACGCCAAGACCAACGGATCCGGTTGATGTAACAGTAACCGCGACTGCGGGTCAAGCAGGAGTGACGGGATTCAGACTCGCGTTCAGCTCGCTAGTACCGGGGCTCGCCGCAACACATCTGACGTTGAAAAACGCTGTGAATGGAAACATTACCATTGCATCAGTGGCTACGCTTAACGGAGGAAGTTCTTACTTTATTACAGCAGCTCTCACGGAGGGCGAGTCTTATAAGCTGACGATAGCTAAGGCTGGGTTTCAGTTTGGATCTGAGATTTTATTTCAAGTTCCGAAAACTGAGCAGCCTGCCATTTCGGTTGCAGCATCCGTATATGGGTCCAGCAAAACGGGGTTCTCGTTGCTGCTGAGTCCGTCGGTTGTTGGATTGACGCAAGCTGAATTTACACTCAAGCACGGCAGCGAAAGTGTCGCAATAGGTTCCGTAACCGAGCGGACGGGAGGCAGCGCTTATGATTTCTCAGCGTCACTTGCCGAGGGCGAAACGTATTCGCTTACGGTTGCCAAGGAAGGGTATCATTTCGGCAACGGGGTATCGATATTCGTGCCGATTACTGATCCAGAGGTTATATCAGTAGTCGCCTCAATATCTGGCGCAAGTACAGCTGGCTTTACAATGAAGCTGGATACTCCTGTCGCGGGGCTGACAGAGGATCATTTGTCATTAGCCTTAAATGATCTGGGCACTGAGATTGGAGTGTCGGAGGTCACTACTGATGATGACGGTAGAACTTATGCTGTCAAAGCGGAAATGGCCGAAGGCGAGACATACTCACTAACGATACGGAAAGCTGGATACAGCTTTGGCGCGGCGCTTATCGTTGCGGTTGCTCCTTCCAGCAACATCCCTGTCCATGCGGCGGTTAGCCGCATCTCGACATCCGGCTTCATGCTGGAGCTCGATCGTACCGTTCCAGCTATCGATGCTCTAAGCTTTATTTTAAAGAATGCTGCTGGAGCGGACATAGGCATTAATATGCTAAGCGCGGTATCTATCGGCAAAGAGTATGAAGTGTATTCCTCCCTAACGAAAGGCGAGACGTATACCTTATTGCTAAATAAAGAAGGTTATGTTTTTGGCAGCGAAGTTGTCTTAAAGGTAGAACCTTCCCTAATTCCATCAAGTGTAGGCTGGGTCAATCGTCTAGGCTTTCAGCTGAATTTCCCAAACGACACGGTTGATTTGGCTAAGGCCTTGATCACAATAGAGGATGGAAACGGCAAATCGCTTGCTGTCTCTTCTGTCCAAATGAACGTGGATGGTCATTCGGCTATCCTATCAACCGATTTAATGGCTGCTGGGAGCTATCGGTATAGAATTGATGTGGATGATGACCGCTATACGGTCGGTACGCTTATCGTTCCAGAGAAGATAGCCGTGTCAAAACAAACGGCGTTTGATACGTCCAATGCAGGAATTATCGTGCACTTCAGCGTACCTGTTCCAGGATTAACCGCAGCAGCGTTTTCTCTAGCGAATACAAACGGTGATCAAATTGCAATAGACAGTGTATCTACTCTGGATAATGGCAGAAGTTATTTCGTTAAATCGGCGGCCATGCAGTATCAACCCTTAACACTAAAAATAAGCAGTGAGGGTTATGACTTCGGAAACACTGTAAACGTTGTTCGAACAACAATTAACCCATGGTATATAGGCGTTGGTCCGAATAATGTCATGGTTGGGCTTAACCCGAATATAGCGGGTTTGACCGCCAATGATTTCAAGGTCATGGATGCGCTCGGGAATGCGGTGGCCATAACGAATGTCGTGTGGGACCCTCAGCAAAGATTTTATGTTGTCTCTTATAACGGATTGAGAGGAAAACCATATTTTATTAGCGTTGTACGTGAGGGCTTCGACTTTGGTTTGCCAAAATCGGTTACGCTTGCGGAGAAGAACACGATAACTGACATTTCCTATACTGGATTCACCTTTGTTCTTAATCCTCCTGCTTCTATTGATGCGGTCAACGGCTTTGTTCTCAAGCGGGCCGACGGAAGCAGCATAAAACTCCGCTCTGCAGTGACAAGCGACGGCGGTTGGAGTTATCGGATTGCTGCTGATCTGACTCCTGGTGATTACGTACTGAAGGTCAGTGCGACAATGGATCAGACGATTTATAACATTCATGTTCCGGTCGTTACTACCATTTCGGCGGATCAGATTGTCGATTCGGGACTTCGGGTTAAGCTTAGCTATGCCATTGCGGGGTTATTGCCCGGTCAGTTTCTTCTAACTCGCAAGAGTACAGGAGAGCGGGTAACGGTACAAGACGCTGTGACATTGGATGGCGGTCTTACCTACAGGCTGAAGGCTGAATTGCTTGGCGGCAGCTATAACCTGAGTCTTCCCGGTCATCTTCCATCGCAAGGGATCGACTTTGAAGCGGGAGAAACAATCAACGCGGGGAAAGCGACCATTAGCAAAATAGCCATAAATGGCTTTGATCTGACATTTGAACAAGCGGTTCCTGGATTACTGCCGGCTCATATTCAACTGACAGATAATCAGGGCAATGGGGTTAGCGGACTGGCGCTGACAACCGCCAATGGAGGATTATCCTATCGCGTCAGTGCAAATCTGATCAGTGGTCGTGACTATACGGTTTCCTTCCGCAAGGATTACGTGAAGTTTGACGGGCCGGCAACGTTCTACGTCAATCAATTGGTCACCGGGGTTATTACTGATGTCTCCAAAGACGGGGCAGTAGCTGTTACTTTCTCTACTCCTCTAAGGCAAATAGAGTACGGGCAGGGTCTTGCGGTGAAAGATGAACAGGGCAAACGCTATCACCCAAAAACGCTCGTCATGTCTGCCGATGGAATGAGCTTTGAGATGTCTTTTGGCGGTACGTTTGCTTTGACACGCGGACAAACATACGCCTTTGATATTGAGGTGGAGGGTTATTCGTTCAGCCACCTGGCCTTTACCGTGCCTTCCGAAGCCAACGTTGCCGGATTTTCTGCTTCGGGTGTTACCGTGCATTTTGACATTCCGGTTATCGGACTTGGGAAGAAAAATTTCGTCATTCGGGGAGCTCAAGGGGAAACGATAAACTTAGCTTCTGCGAACACAACGGATTTCGGAAGCAGCTATGTATTGGAAGCAGCGCTGATTCCTAGTAAATCGTATACCGTTCTGGTAAAGCCGGATTTGGCTTATCAACGTTACGAGCCGGTATCCTTTGTGTTTACCAAGCTCATTACCGCTTCTGTATCCGAGATGAAGAAGGATAGCTTCAAACTAAGCTTTAGCGAAAAGGTTGCTGATTTGAAGCCAGCCGACATTATTTTGCGAAAACCAGACGGTCAGCAAATTCCGTACACGGAATACTCTTTATCAACAAAAGATCAGGGTTTAACTTATATGGTGGCGATTAAGGCCGTGACTGGTGAAAAATATTCGCTTGAGCTAATCCGAAGTGAATTTACGCTAGCGTCGCCGATCACGGTGGATATTCCCGTAATAGGCTCACTTCAATTAAGAGGTACGACGGCAACGAAGATTTATGTCGATGTTTACCCGATTATTTCAGATTTGACAGGGGACAGCTTTAAGCTGACAGACAGCAAAGGCCGGCCGATCGGATTTACGCTTCATTACGAAGGAGGCGCATCC
This sequence comes from Paenibacillus sp. MCAF9, assembly GCF_052114265.1. Taxonomy (NCBI): domain Bacteria; kingdom Bacillati; phylum Bacillota; class Bacilli; order Caryophanales; family Paenibacillaceae; genus Paenibacillus; species Paenibacillus sp. MCAF9. The sequence goes on along the minus strand of NZ_JBFREL010000002.1, from coordinate 12,356 downwards.
TATTCTCTCATTGGCAATTTTAATGTATCCGAGACATATAGCCTGGTCATCACTTATCCGGGATATGACTTTGGAAACCCGTTGATCGTTGGGCTGAAGGTTCGTGCCGATGCGATACTGTTACGCCAATCGCAGCAGGGATTCACCATTTATTTCTTCCCTTCGATTCCGAATCTTCAAGCCGCAGACGTGAAGGTTAAAGATAATAACGGAAATACAGTCGCTATCGAATCCATCCAGACGAGTGATGACGGAGCAAGCTATACTATTACGGTTCCTTTAAAAGGAGGAATCACCTATACCGCTATTGTAGAGAAAGAGGGCTACATGTTCCCTACGCTCGACAAGATTACACTGAACTCGAGATCCATTTCGGCCGTGCAAGCAACGGCTTCGAGAGTCACACTGCACTTTAAGGAACAAACGATGATAAATACTTCGGATATTCATATAGTGGATGAGAACGGGGTAAACGTTGCGATTCGCACAAACGTGTCAAACGATGGAGGCTATTCGTATGAGCTAGGCGTCGCAATCGTTCCTGATAAGGCCTATTCGGTGTTTATCTCAAAAATGGGATACGACTATGGTGATCCGCTAGCTTTCTCCATTCGCTCTGTAGGCGTTCGTTTTGGCGGGATGATTAGCGGGAACAATCAAGCTTTTATATTGCATTTAGATCAGCCAGTTCCTCATTTGCGAATAAGTGACTTCCAACTAAAACGTGTGGAGGGCGGTACAAAGGCAATTACCTCCGCAACCACGAGTGATGGGGGAAATAGTTACCTTATTGAAGCTGAGTTTTGGGGAGCGGAGCAGTATACAATCACCGCTGCCAAAGCCGGGTATGATTTTGGAAGCCCGATTGTGGTTGACGTTCCAATCATAGCAAATGCCGCAGTGCTAAGTTCAGGCGCATCGGAAATTGTCATTGGCCTTAGCCCTGCTGTACCAGGTTTGAATATAAGTCATGTGGCTATCACGGACGAGGAGGGCATCCGGCTTACTGCAGCTTCGGTCATTACGGATGATGGCGGACTAACCTATCGAATTAAAGCTTCTTATAAAGGAGGCAAAACTTACTCTTTTGCGCTAAGCAAGAGCGGGTATGATTTTGGACAAGCGTTGTCGGCTTTGCTTCCAAGTGCAATTTCTGGGACGGTGGAAGGTGCAACTGAGTCGGGTCTTGTCGTCTCTGTTGCACCGGGACTAAGCGGGCTATCTGCGAGCAGCTTCACGCTAAAGGATGCCGAGGGAAAATTGGTAGTTATTAAAGCAGCAGCAACAAATAACGGTGGAAGAACGTACACATTATCCGCAGCGCTTGAAGGCGGGAAAACATACAAACTGATCATAACAGCAGCAGGATATGATTTTGGAGCGGCATTGAACGCTTTTGTGCCCGTACCAGTAAATCCAACTCTATCAAGTGTCAGTAAGGATGGGTTTAACGTGCTGCTTGATTCGGCTGTTCCGGGCTTGCGTGCAAGTGACTTTAGCTTGCGTAATAGTCAAGGTGCTGCGATTGCCATCGCCTCTATTACAGCCGAGAACGCTGGTATCGAATATGCGGTACATGTCTCACTCGAAGAGGGAGCGGCTTACAGTCTGACTTTAACGAAGAGCGGCTACGCATTCAGCAGCGGTCTTCCGGTTCTTGTTCCAGCTGCGCCTATACCGGAAGCGCAGGTGCCGATTCGTTTGACAGCAAGCCATATTACAACTAACGGTTTCACATTGGAAGTAAGCAAAGCAGTCCGTAATATGGATCGCACATGGCTTACACTGCTTGATGACCAGGGACGAGGAATTGGATTCCAGCTTGTAAATCCGAACGGGAACAGTCCAGATGCGCCAGATGCAGGACGAATCTACAACATCATTACTCCGTTGTCAGCAGGTGTGAATTACAAGCTGATTGCTCAAATACCGGATCGTGTGGTGGAAGGACCGCTGGATGTTTATGTTCCGATGACGGAATATCCGAAAAGTTTAGCTGCTGCTAGAAACGGCTTGACGGTCACTTTCGTTGGAGCGGGTCCAAAAGATTTGCAGCCGGAAGATGTGAAGCTCTTGTCAAAAGACGGGACAGAGGTCACAGTCACCGGAGTGACAGCGGGTGCAGAGACAGGGTCGTTCTTAATTAAAGCGAATGTGGTCGAAGGGCAAACGTACACCGTAGCTTTTAGCAAGCAAGGCTATATCTTTGCTGGGCAGGAAAAATTAAATGCCGCTTATGTGCCGATTGTTATCTCTGTATCGCTTGTAAGAGTGAATGAAAATGGATTTAATCTGCTCCTTAGTGCTCCGATAGAAAATTTGAATATCGAAATGCACAATGGCAGCGCAGTCTGGTATCGTCCAACCTCTGTTTCAACGCCGGACTTTGGGCAAACCTACTTTATTAGTGAATATATCGGATACAATAAGGAGTTTAAGCTTCGTCTGAGCAAGGACGGGCATGACTTTGGAGGGGATACGATCATCAGCAACGTGAGCACACCTCCCGAGCTGATCGATGCAGTGTCGAGTGAAAACGGAAAAGCCATTACCCTGACCTTTGATAAGCCGCTTGCTGCTGTTAATTCGGGGTCAACGTTTTCTGTGAAAATTAACAACCAATGGCAAAGCGGGGTTATGACAAGACTGACCTCCGATGCAACGAAAATCGAGTTGACTTGGAGCAGCAGCGGAGCGGTTATCAGTTCGACATCTACGATAGCCGTCGCTTATAGCGGCATCAACCGGGTCAAAGCAGTTAATCAGACGTATTTGGCCACTTTTGGAGAATTTCAGGTAGCTAATGTCGCTACGCTGGATGGTTTCCTGCAAAGCCATTCCACCCAGTACGATGCTGTTTACCCTGTGCATGTACTGCGGGTTGATTATGGCAAGACTGCGTTAGAGTCATTAAGACTGCTCCGGCAAGCTGGATTTACCCCAGCGAACTACGCAAAAGCGGTCAAGAAAGAATATGGTTTGGATTGGAGTGCGTTCATCCGCCTATTATACGAAATAGATACAGATGCGCCTACGTTGTTTCAGGCTTTAAGCGCGTCGGGCTATATTTCCAACTATGTCAATCTGATACCGGATTTTGTGACAGCTGGTTATGAAGCTGAAGACATTGCACTGCCGCTTCGTAATCTTGGCTATCAGCCTCGAGATATAATGGCGTCGTTTAAGCTAGCCGGAGTAACAACTGCTTCATCCGCCTTTGTTCTGCGCTATACCTATGCGGAAACTGGCGGAAACGCCGCTGTGGCATTGAAGCTAGGCAAGTACAGTATTAGCGAGATTAGAGATGCTGTTCAATCCGTTTACGGCTTAACGAACGAGAGCACCATCGAAGCTTTGGCTGCTGCGAAATTCACGGCAGCAGAATCAGCAGTTGTCATTAAAGAAGCTTATGCCGCTTCTAGTGTAGATAATGCGAAACTGCTTGGCCGTGCTGGTTATCCTGCTGCCAATATAGGAATTGCGCTGCGTGATCTGTATTCGTTCAGCGACGTCAACGAGGCTGTTCTGACTTACTTGGGAGCAGGCATTGAGACTGGACAAGCTTACGTTATCTTAAAAAGCACCTTCGATAAGCAACAAACAGCTTCAGCTATGCTGGCGGCAGGTGTTACTGCTGCCCAGGTCGCCAAAGGTATTCAAGCCTCCGGGGATGGTGCAACCGTCATCGTTGGCGCAATGAAGAGGGGATCATATGAGATCGGTGATATCGCCAGCGCTGTACTCGGCGCATGGGGTTCCGAAGCGGCTGGCCTAAGTGAGGCTATGAGAGGGTTTACGGATCATGGTTATGACATGGAAAGCAAGGCGCAATTGCTTCGAGAAAGCTTCGGGGCTGATATCGCAACGACCATCAGCGTGCTGTATCCGGGAGTGAAGGGCGACCAAAGAAAGACGATGCTGTTGTCATTAATCCGCGCTGGTTATGAGCCTGCGGAGCTTACGGTTTATATTCTGAATAATCGAATGGCCAGCAGCCGTTCGGAAGCTCTGACGCTGCTGAGGCAGTCGGGTATGTCAACCGCGCAGGGATTAAGCACAATTCGAAATGCCGTCATTCGCGGAGGCGCGTCCTTCACGATGGAGGATGCGGTGGAAGTTATCTTCCGCAGCTATGACCGCTTCGAAGCTGGAGATGTATTACATGCGCTTCGAACGACTTTTGCAAGTGATGAAACGGTGAGTACGGATGCCACTACTCTGGCCCGTTCGCTCACAAGCATCAAAGGCTGGGAGAAGTTAGCCATCGGTCAAGCTCTAAAAGCTCAGTTAGGCTTGACGCTGCAGCAGTGGGTAGAGCTTGAAAGGACTAACGCATTCGATTATTTTAAATGTCCTTGCAGTGTATCAACGGTTGTAAAGGACTCTCAATATTTGTTCCCGGGAACGTCAATACAGGAAGCGACAGTGGCGATGAGCCTCTCTAGTTTCTATACGCTGGATGACATTATTGAAGGAACAATTAATCTCTACCCTACTGGCGGAGTTCGTGCGAAAGGGTTGCCGTATTTGACCGCAGCGCTGAAAAACTCAGGTTATAAATTTGCGGAAATTGCACAGGCATTTGAAACGCGTGGCTGGACGGAATGGATTGGTGCTTTCAGCAAACAAGGCATAGCCGCTAGTGAGGTTGCTGCCTATCTGAACCAACGGACCGAACCGCTGACGATAGGGCAAGTCATCACACGCCTTGCTCCATACTCGGTAAGGGATATTGCTTTAGTGCTTAGAACGGAATACGGCTTGCCATCGTCAGAGGCGTCTGCGCTTCTGCTTGCCAGCTATTCGTCGGAAGAAGTAGGTACTGCCATCGCTTCCGCATATGGCGGAGACCCTATGACGATTTGGATCAAAGTGCTGAAGGAGCAAGGCGCAACGGCCATTTCTGTCATTAATACGCTGGGTGCGCTGTATCCGTCATATTTTGACTCAGGCAAGGTTGGACCGGCACTGATTAAGGGTGGATATTCGAAAGAAGAAGTGATGGAAGGACTTCTCATCCACACCCGAAGAATGGGTAATATGAAATCGACCATAGCGATTCTGCAGTCTTTGTACGGACAAGAGCAAGTGACGATTGCTGGTCTGCTTGACGCTTCGTCCAGCAAGGAGCCTAAGGACGGTATTGCATTTCTTAGAATGAGCGGTTATACCTTATCCGTTGTTGCTCGCAGCTTGAAAGATTATTATCAGCTTACCTCCAGCGAAGCTTCATTCTTGCTGGCAAAAGAATATCCTAACGACATCGACGATATTCTGCTTGGTCTCGCTTCCTTATACGGTCAAGGACTTGATGAAACAGTTGCAGGCGCGTTGGAGCAGCAAGGCATCACGACCTTTGGTGAAGCGGTTAATTACCTGTACGTCACGGGTTTCCCGATGAAAGATATCGTGAGCGTTGGCAAAAACCATTTTGGCCAATCGGCTGGGGTGATCGCGCTTCGCTTGTCAACGGTATACTTGTCGTCAAGCAATGTGCTCATCCAGGCAGTAGCTTCAGCTTTTAATCAATCCGTTGAGTTAACGATGTATCAGCGGCAGGCAGCAGAAGGATCAGAATCCTTTGCCAGTGGAATTGAACTTGCATATAAGGCGCAATTCAGCTTAGTTTCGATCGTGAAGATGGCAAAGGATGGTTATGGTATTTCATCGGGTGCAGCTCTTCAAGCACTGCTGGATACTGGTCGGTATCGCCAGAGCGACGTGCTTTCTGCTATATCGAATGTTTACGGCAGCTCACAAAACGCAAGCATTGTTGATTCTTTAGAGGCTCAGCACCTGGTGACATTAAAGGATGCAATACCTTATCTGACAAAGATGAGATTCAGCCTCCGGGATATGATTCAGGTAGGAAAAGATTATTACAAGCTCGATTCCTCTAAAGCGGTACAAGCCTTAATGGATGGTGCAGTCGATGAGGAGAGTCGGATTTTGGCGGAAGTTTCTGCTGTTTACGGTTTAGCGTTAGAGCAGGTTACGATTCAGGCCATGATCGATCTGGGCATCGGAAAGTTGGCGGATGCGATTCCACAGCTTAAGCTCAGCTACAGCTTGCGGGATATTATCCGCATTTCCAAGGATTATTACCATATGACTGCTGGCGAGACACTAGCCATTCTTTCCGAAACAAACGGATATTCATTTAATGAGCTAGTTGCAACTGTATTTGAAGTTTACGGTAAACCGATTGAGGAAAGCTTATCCAGCCTGCTTAAGAAGAGCAAAATCTATACGCTGGAGGAAGCTGTTCCACTCCTTCGGGGCATGGGCTATACGCTCCATGATATTGTGGGTGCTGCCAAGGATTATTTTGGATTTGCAGCAGACAAAACGATAACGGTCCTAACCGCTCTCCAAGTAGACAACGAGAAGGTTATTGAAGTGACAGTAGCTGCCGTTTATGGGCAGTCATCAGAGTCTACGGCGCTGCAGTATCTAGAAGAAGGGGGAATCACGGACGCAGCAGCGGCCATTTCTTACTTGTGGAATTCAGGCGTTCCGATGATAGATATCGTACGCGTAGTTAAAGGCTTTTACGGCAAGACAGCCGGCGAAACCGCAGCATTGCTAATTGGCAGTGAGCTGTTCGAGCTGAACGTCATTCTGAGCAGCGTAAATGCAGTATACGGACAAGCGGTGAACGGCGCTTTAATCGAAGTAATTAAAGCAGGTGGAGCAACATCAGCTGAAGCTATGGCGGATCAGCTCTTGCATGCAGGTTACCGCATGGAGGACATCGTTAAGGCGAGCAAGGAGCAATACGGCAAGACGAGAGAAGAGGCGCTTGCGATTCTTCAGGGACTTGCTGTTTATCAAGAAGCAGCCATTCAATCAACGCTTAATAAAGTGTACGGAGAAGCTTTTACTCCGGTGAGCATTATTAAGGATGTCCTTAAGTTGAAAGGTGTTACGACGCCACAAGGAGCGATTGTGTTCTTGCGGGATGCCGGCTATGAGATTAAGGAAATTGTCCAATATCTTAGGTTTGACTATAAACTCGACTCAGGTGCAGTTACAGAGTTGCTCTCTCCCTATTATCCGGGGGAGGTAATTGGACTTGCTATAGTGGGTGTTTATTACACCAACACAAACCTAAGGGTATTGGAAGACATTTTCCCGGCAACCACCGCATTTGTACCACTCAATGTTGTGCGGTTTATGAAAGCCAAATTCACTGTCGCCGATATCGTACTCGCTATGAAGCTGTTATTTCAAATGGATGCAGCAACGATAATGGAAACTATTCCGGAAACTTTGATTCCGCAGGATCAGGTACGGATGGCCGCAGGTGAAGTATTCGGCGGCAATCCGCTAATTGCTTACCTCGCCCGTATGAAGTCAGGAGGTACGGACGCCGCCGGGATTGCTACCGAGCTTGAACGGCAAAACCTGCTTGGTCCTGATCGTTCCGGATATTTGATCGACACGTTATTGACGCTTGGTTTTGATCGAGCCAGCATTATCCGTGCTTTCTATATGTTCTTCACAGCTGGCAGAGGGACGGCAACAACAATCGAGGAGCAATCGGCGCTGTTCGTCAAGCTGGGGTATTTGAAAGCGGGAGACATCATTGACGTGCTGAGACAGAACGGGTACGTAAACAGTACCAGCTATGCTTACCGCGTATTCACAACCGTCAAGATGACTTTTCCGAACGTTTCTATGGTCGATATTGCGAAGGAAATGAAAAGTCGCGGTTATGACGGTAGAGAAATTTTGAACACGCTGAATCGGTATGACGCGCGAGAAGATTCGATCTTTACGCTTCTGAAGGAGTATGGTTATAACGCAGAAGAGGCGCTGCGGTACATGAAAGAGCGGACGCTCGAAAATAAACTATATTGGCTGCATAAAAACGGATACGCTGTCGGTGAATACTTAAGATACACCTTCAATTGGGATAACGACACGATTTCTATTTTGAAGCAGCTCGGCATACCTTCCGCCGATCTCTCGAAGGCTTTGCATAGCAATGGCTACAGTCTTTATTCTATTTCCAAGTTCTTGTACGACGGAGGATTCAAGGAAATTGCTGAGCTTACTAGAGCGCTGCTGGCGGTAAACGCCCACGTACAATGGGTTCCTTACAACCTGCTTGAGCTCGGTCACTGGTCGCTTAAGGAGATAGCCAAGGGGATGCTTGACTCTGGGCTGATCACTCTCGTAGAGCTTAGCGATGCCATACGGATGGCTAACAACAACAACTTGGACGAGACGTATCTGATTATTAAGGAGATATCGACACGTGAGCAGCAAGCTTTTTACGATGATCTGTCCAGTGCGGAACGCATGCTGCTCAGCAATAATGAAATTGCCATTATCGTTACTTTGACGACTCTTCGAGGCGATAGAGTAAGGATAGGTGAGGCGACTAAGCTAATGCGAAACACAGAGAGAGTAGACTATAAGGACTCCGTCATTATGACAGCTCTTTCTGGATACAATGTCCTCGATGCTCTTGATGCGGTATGGGATGTTTATCGCTTTGAAATTGGTGTTGCTATTCTTAAGACGATGATCGGTCAGACTTGTACGAAGGTACTTACGGAATTCAAGGATTACTACAGGCTGGGAAATCTGGTTTACAAGATCGTATCAAGAGTGATGAAATAATTTATTTAACCATTGAAGCAGAATTTCGCTATTGCTAAAGCACCCTGTCAAAGCCATTTTTTATATGGCTAGATAGGGTGTTTTTTCTTATGGTTTAGTTTCGCCGCTAACGTAATTAATTCTACTCGAAGAATAGTCTATTTTTCCTTTAGTTGACAAAATCTATCCTTCACCTTAAATTGAATATTAATACATTATATGGTATAAATATTCACGAGAGGTGAAATCATGACTCATTTATTATCACTAAGAGAATACGACGCGGACACCATTCACTCCATTATCAGGCAAGGAATCGAGATAAAGAACAGCCCAGAACGCTATTACCACGCAGCAGAGCGTAAAGGTCTTCTTATGCTTTTTCAGAAAACTTCTACTCGTACGAATCTATCGTTTCAATCCGGGATTAACCAAATGGGCGGATACTCAGTCGTTATGGATTGGGATTCCAGCAACTTCAGCATTTCCCCTATCCAGTATGAAGCGCAGTATGCATCAAGAAATTGTGATGTGATTATGGCGAGATTAAAGAAACATTCCGATTTGCTCGAATTAGCCAAGTACTCCAAGGTTCCTGTCATTAATGGCTGCTGCGACAAATACCATCCTTGCCAAGCGCTAGCGGACTTGATGACCATCTATGAGGTCGCAGGTACGTTTACGGGAATAACGCTTACGTACGTTGGCATTCATAACAATGTTGCCAATTCTTTGGTCGCAGGCTGTATGGCGGTGGGAATCAAGCTGCTGCTGGTTACTCCGATCATTAACGAGCCCTCGTGGGATGAGGAGCTTATGCAAAAGGCTTTTCAAAGTGGATTTGTTGAAAAGGTTATTGATTTGCCTAGTGCGGCAGCTAGATCTGATTTTATATATACGGACACATGGATCGATATGGAGTTTTATGCGGAGAGCCATTACCAAGATGAGAAAAATCAAAGAATGGAAATGATGCTTCCTTTTCAATTGAATAGAAGCAATCTTGCTGGTCACTCCCCCTACTTAATGCATGACATGCCTATCCATCCGGGCTTCGAGATAGAGGAGGATTTAGTGGAGTCGGAGCGTTCCATCATCTATCAGCAAGCCGAGAACAGGATGCATGTTCAAAAAGCTTTGCTTTTGCACTTACTTAAATAAAGTTATCAAAAAAGCTCATCCACGCATACTAAGCGCAGTTGAGCTTTTGATTGTTTTTTTGGGATAATCTCAAAATGAACCATGAGCAGCTATGATCTCTCTGACCTGCGTCATTGTATCATTAAAGCGGGTGTCATCATGGTTCCATATGACCACATCAGCATGCTGCATATACTCGCTCTTTAGTTCAATCTCCTCCGCGCGTTGCACCCTTTTGGCGATTTCCTCAGGCATTCCGCCTCTTATTGCCAATCTTCTCTTAATGGATTCAACATCCGCACCTACATAGATCGCGATCACATGATCATACCGCTTCTTTAAAGCGAGTACGCCAGCAAGGTCCATTACAATATGAGCATTCCTATTTTGATCGAATACTTCTTCAATGCTGGATTTTAGTGTACCGTAATAATGCTCGTTGTATCGTGTCCATTCAATAAAGGCATCTGCACGAATGCGATTTTCAAACTGGCTCGTTTCCATAAAAATATAATGAATCCCGTCTGACTCATTCGGCCTCGGGAGTCTGGTTGTTGAAGTAATAATCTTTTGAAAGCCGCTAAGGGTCAGCTCTTTCTGGATTTCGGATTTACCTGAAGCGGAAGGGCCATAAAATGCGAATATTTTCCCCAAACGAAGCTCTCCTTTATGAATTGTTCATCGATCTCTTCTAATAAAGACCATATATTGTTAAAATGTTTCTAAATGACAATGAGCTGGGAGCGAGCCTATGATTCTCTATAAACATTCTTCAAATTCATTTTATAATGATACGGATATTCAGAGGCATATTAATATAGAAAATGCGAAGCAAAGAATTTCAGTTCGGGATGACTTTGAACGTGATTTTGGCAGAATCATTCATTCAGCAGCGTTCCGTCGCTTACAGTCCAAGACGCAAGTCATTGGAATCAGCGAAGGAGATTTTCATCGAACAAGGCTTACGCATTCCCTTGAAGTATCTCAAATTGCAAGAGGAATTGCCACAACCCTAAATGAAAAAAACAATATTTTCAAAGAAACGGAGAGTAAAATAGATATTTCTCTTATTGAGGCAGCTGCTTTAGCTCATGATTTGGGGCACCCGCCATTCGGGCACCAAGGCGAACGTGCATTGAATAAATGCATGAGCGCATTCGAGCTTAACTTTGAGGGGAATGCGCATACGTTCAGGCTTTTGACGAATACGACTAGCCATGGGGACATGGAAACGGGCCTTGATTTAACAAGAGCTGTTTTATTGTCCATTTTGAAATATCCAGCCAGCATGAAGCAAGTTAATAATCCCGAGATCACGGGCAAACCGCCTAAATGCAGTGTTTTTGAAGAGGACGAGCATGTATTTCGGTGGGTGATTGAGAGCTTTTCGCCTGAAGAGAAGGCTTACTTCATGCAAGTTTCCGACTTGCAGGCTGGCAAGCATAAGAAGACTTTAAATAAAACGTTTGAATGCTCCATAATTGAGCTCGCAGACGATATTGCTTACGCAACCTATGATTTAGAGGATGCCTTCAAGCTTAATATGATCAAAATAGATGATCTATGTGAGGTAGCAAATAAGCATAAGCATATTTCATCCGCTAGAATTGCAGAGTCTTTACGGGTTTTTATGGAGAACAGCGGGGAGCGGCATAAACAGACGAAGCGTTTTTTTGCTGATTTGGTTTCTGGATTTATACATGAGATTACGGTTATTGAGACCCAGCCTGCATTCTCCTCCAACCGGTTGCGCTATAAGGCAGTAATTACTGAGGATGCTATGGAGCTGCTGGAGGATTTGAAGAAGCTGGTCGAAACGCATGTGATCTTCTCACAGAAGGTTCAAACCTTTGAATGGCGCGGCGGCAAAATAATTGAAAAGCTCTTCGATGCGATGTTCAATGATCCAAACCTGCTTCCAGAAGATAAAAAGCTAAGCTGGCATGCAGCTGATGATCGGATGAATGCTAGATTGGTTTGCGATTACATTGCTGGAATGACAGATACCTATGCATTAAAAATGTATTCTCGTTTATATGAAGCTGCTGGAGGCAGGTTGTTTGATATTTAATTTGAGTGGTTATGAGCACATGTTCAATTAGTTCTTATCTATTAAGTGCTAGGCTGCAACAGCTGTACGCAAGCACATTCTTCTAATGAAGGGATGTGCTTGTATGGTATGAATAAAGGCACATTCTAATAGAAGAAGAGCAAGACTATAGAACATAAATCTAGCAATATTTAAAGTTTATAAACTATTTTCAAAAAAAAACTTGCATTACTAGACGAGTACATGGTATATTCTATTTCTGGCCGAGAGACACACGCGGACAGCAAGCAAAACAAGCATGACAAACGAAAGAAAAGATTGCTCTTTGAAAACTGAACAACGAGTAATAACTGCCCTTACGATTCTAACGAATCATGAGAAAAGCGATAAAAAAGTAATGAGCATTTCAAACACCAATTTGGAGAGTTTGATCCTGGCTCAGGACGAACGCTGGCGGCGTGCCTAATACATGCAAGTCGAGCGGACTAGCGTTTTCTTCGGAAAACGCCGGTTAGCGGCGGACGGGTGAGTAACACGTGGGTAACCTGCCTATAAG